>NZ_BAAABU010000024.1:0-128102 GCF_039521145.1 Saccharothrix mutabilis subsp. mutabilis | reverse complement strand
CGTCCAAGCCGCTCACCCACGCCTGGATGTCCTCATCAACCAACACAAGATCGACAAGCTAGCAGAACATGATCACGAACTGCGGCTGGAGTACTAGGCGACGAGCCGCCCGACGCCCCGGCGGAAACCGCCCCCGGACTTGTCGAACTGCCACCGCCCTACGACCTGGATCCGGCGCCGGAACCCGAGACCGGCGGCGTGGCACCACCGGAACCTGTTGCAGCCCCTGCGTCCGCCTGGTCGTCAGGCATGCTGCTTCCTGCGGTAGGCGCCGGTCTGCTGGCGCTGTTGCTTGCGATTCCCTTATCCAAGGCCGCACGTCGTCGTGTGTACCGACGCGGTCCTCTTCGGCGACGTGTCGCGCAGGCATGGCAGGACGCGGTGGCCGCGCTCCGCGCCGGTGGCACCCGCGTCCACAACGGTCAGACCACCGGACAGGTGCTCGAAGCGGCGCCGGAGAGCTGTATGCCGGTGTTGCGCCCGCTCGCGGAGTTGGTGGACCGCGTCGCGTTCAGCCCGGACGAGGTCACCGAGGACATGGCGAAGGCAGCCGCGGTCCACGGCGACCAGGTCCGGAGCCGGGTTCGCGTCGGGCTGGGCACAGGCCGACGACTGGCCTGGCTGTTCAACCCCCGCCCGCTGCTGGCGGGACGCAGACCGGTCGAGTACGCGGACCTGAGTAGTGCTGAACAGGCTTGGTCGGGCGGTGCAGCGCGACGTGAAGGCCCATGAGCAGTTCACGGATCAATCCTGCCCGCACGTGCGCCCGAATCCCCGGTGGCCGTGAGGTCCGTCGGGCAGTCGTCTCTGGGGCTGGCCCATACTCCTCGGTGGGCGGCGTCGACCACCTTTTGCTCCATCACGGTCAGCCTGGCCGATTGCAGGGTAAACGCTCTTCGGTCACGTCCCCATTGTCGTACGCCGCGCCCGCGGGGAATGCGATGGTGTAGACCGGGTTCTTGATCAAGGCGCCTCTACAGTGCGTCACCGCAGTTGTGGTTGAGCTGTTGCCGATGAGAACGCAGGCTCCTTGATCCGGCAATCAAGGGAGTCGACAAGGAGGAGTGGGAGGAGGAGAATCCGTTGTACCGCAACAGGTTCCGCCTGCGCCAAACTTCGCTCAACAGAGCTGTTTAGGGTGCCGCTGAACCGGTTTCCGCAGGTCGAAGCATGATCAAAACGACCCTGGGGGTCAAGGGGGCGCAGGTTCAAATCCTGTCGTCCCGACGGTCTGAAGGAGCCCGCTGGCTCTGGGTATAAGCCCAGGTCAGCGGGCTTTTTGATGCGTTCGTGTCAATCTTGAGGCGACTGTCCACAATGGTCAGTACTGGTCGGTAACCCGGTGTTTGGGAGGATTTTGGGAGGATCGGGTCGCGCGGGGTGAAATGGGGTCGCGTTAGCTAAAGCGAACCGGATCCCCCGTGTGGGTGTTCTTCCTTCCCGTGATCGGCGTGTGCGGTGGCGTCGTCCAGGTCGTCCTGACCGGTGATCTCATGGATCGCGCTTGCCGACACCTGTTGCGCTGGGCCGTGTTGGTGGTGACGACGCAGGTGGGCTTCGCGCAGCGGTCACCTAGGGCGACGTCTGGGGCTATGCCCAATCATGGGCGGACGGTCGGTGTGGGATGAGTGGGCAGGGTCCCGCTGGTGAGCTGGCGACCTAGCGTTCCGAACTCATCTTGGTATCGGTCGGTGGATGCGATGGACTCGGCAGTAGGTGTGCAGGTACGAACCCGCAGTGCGGCACGCCCCGCATTCACACCGGAGCATCGCGCCGGTGACCTCGTGTTTCGTGTCCGGTCCCCGCTTCCGTCGACCGGGAACAAGAGCCAGATCTGACCCGCGCAGGCTCGTCTCCTGGGCAGGAGCACCAAAGGATGGGAACAGGGGCGACCAGCGGTTTTGCGCCGGCAGCCTGGTGGTGAAGTCATCGTTCGGCCTATCCGCGCCCGAGTAGCGCCTGGGGACGGGTCGCTCGGACCCGTCCCCACGGCAGGCGATCCCTCTCCAGTTCAGCGACCGTCGGACTGCCTCAACCAGCCACGAAGGCCGGCGGGGTCGGAAGTTCCCGGCTCGCGAGGTCTTGCGGGAGCCAATCTGGCTCTGTGTCGTACGCCGCCGTCTACCGTTTCCGTTGACCGTCGATGACAGCCCAACGGCTGCGATGGCCCTCTGGCTGGTACGGCGCTCGGGTGAGCCGTCGTCGAAGTGCGTCCCAGCTGGTTGCCTCGTCGTGCATCGGGCGATGATCTCAGCCGGGTCCACGGTCGAGAAGCAGCACTGGACTTCCTCGGGCTTGGCCGCGCGGCCACGGCTTGGCTTGGAAATGCCTGCTCGAGCCACCGTGTGGGACACGGGTCACTCAAGATTCCCATCCAACTCGCGGAACACCTCATCGACCGCGTCGGCGACATCACGAAGGAAGCGATTCTGGTCGGGTGCCGCGCTGACCGTCGGGATGGGCGCTCCCCGGTCGTAGACGTCGTTCGCGATGATCCGCGCCCGCGCGAACGTCGATCCAGGGCCCTTCTGCAGGTAGGCATCTTGCCATCCGGCTCGCACCTCGTCGCGGAGACGGCGCTTGGTTAGCTCAACCAGCCGGTTGGTGACGGCGTTGGAGATCGCGTCGAGAATCGCCTGCTTCTCATCCTCGCCGGGCTCCCCGCTCGACCACCGCTCCGGCCGCTGCAGCATCAGGTAGACCTGCGTCTGGAGGTTGTAGCGCAGGTCTGCCACCGGCCTGAGATTGTCGTACTCGTCGTTCCAGCCCTCTGCCAGTCGCCGAGTGAGCGCCTTGACCCGCGTCCAGTGCTCCTTCGGAGCCTCCGGGTTGAAGTCGAGCCCCAGGAGTCCTCGCCACCGCGTGTGAAAGGTCCTGGAGGCTTCCAAGACGGCCAACGACAGGTTCATCCGGTTAAAGATCGGCCGACTCGGACCGATGCTGGCAGCGTGTTCCGGGTGGGCTAGCAGGTCGAGCAGGGCGTCCAGTTGTTCGATCGCCCGCAGCCCAGCTCTCTTCTTGGAGTTGAGCGGCTCGTGAATGCCACCCACGAAGAACTGGGCAACCTCGATCCGGCGTCGCAGGGCCCGCTCCGCGGCCGGGCCCAGCTCATCCCCGATGGCCTTCAGGACGTTTTCGACCGACGCTAGGACGTGCTGCTCCCGGTCGGAGAAGGTGGGCAGGTTGGCGCCCTTGACCTGGTCGAAGTGGGTGAAGACGACGTGCAGTTTGCTTGCGTTGCCGGAAACGGCAATTCCCTTGAGCGCCGCGACTGGTGCGGCCTGCATTGGTTGGGCCGCGTTATCAACGAGCATGACTGCGTCCACGTTCTGCAACTGGGTGGCCACACGGGTCGAGAGGGTCGCGACGGACTTCGGCGTGTGTCCAAGGCCCTCACCGTCAACCAGCACCAGACGAACCGACTCTGTTGACCACTCTGGCTGGAAGGGCCCGCTAACCCGAATGCCGTTGACGATCGGAGTCAGCAAGCGTCCGAAGAGCGGCGCGAAGTTGCTGGAGAAGCGCGTCACCACCTTGATGAACGCTGCGCGGTCATCCGACTCCCACGACCATGTCGTCGGCCAGCCCTGACGGTTGCGCCGCAACTCGCCCACGTCCAAGGTGCCGAAGCGCTTCTCGATCTCATCCACAAGGGAATCCACGATCTCGTGAAACTCACCTGACGTTCGCAGTTCGCCGTCGAGATTTTCCTCGATGAGCTCCTCTAGCACCCGCTCGTCATCCTCGCTGTCCTTGAGCACCTCGGTGACCGCGCTGGCGTAGCGGGTGACCACGGCCTTGACGGCCTCGACCGCATCAGCGACGACGGCGTTGGTCGCAGCCAAATCGACGGTGCCATAGTCGTCCGGATCGATGTCGTCGATCTCCTCATCGTCGTCATCCGCAAGATCCAGGTCGTCGGCCTGTTCGACGCCACGTCCCAGAACGTAGCTGAACCGGAAGCGCTGATTGACGTGATCCAGTAGGCGTCGTCGGATCTCGTCGTCGGAGCGCTTGCGGAAAGCTGCGAGCGCCGCCTCTGAGACGTTCTCGGTCAGGTGGTCGACGACCTCGTCACGAGGCACGAAGGTGACGACCGCGCGGTACGAACCGTTCTCGGTCGTGATCAACTCGGTATCGGCGACGGTCGTCTTAGCGGTCGACGTCGAGGGGAAGCGCTCAGTGACTGGGTCGGTCCCCAGGATTTGGCGTACAACTGTTGTCTTGCCTGCGCCGGTGGTTCCGAGCAACAGCACCGTTCGATAGCCGTCGTCATTGCCCGGCAGCGGCAGGAGTTCGTTCCGCAGGTCGGCGAAGTCGACATCGCTGGCCTCCATGCCATCGTAGAAGATGTCGACAACTCGAGCGTCGAAGCGGCCGAGCGCACTTTGCTTGGCGGTAACCTCCCACAGCTCCGGCGCCTTTAAGATCTGATTCAGCTGGTCGACGAGCAGCGAGGCTTCGACCTCGTCGCTCGTACCCAAGCCGCGCCGTATGCGTCGACCGGTCTTGCCACTGGACAGGTCGATCCGGGCGGGGTGGCGGAAGATCACCGACCACGACTCTCTGCCCTGATTGCGGCTCTTGCTCGCGGTGTAGAACTTCATCGCCAGCCCCAACATGGTTGTTCCTGCGGTGTACCGAACTAGGGTGCCCTCGGCTGAGGGCCTGTGTCAAGGTTGCCGGTACACCGCAGGAACAACGGGAGCGGGCGCGTCGGTGAGCAGCTTGAGGGCTTGGTCCACGGCCATGGACAGGACGAGTGACTTCGGCTTAGCCACCGAACGGGTCAGATTCCTCATCCGCGACTGCAAACACCCCGCGTTGATCGCGATGAGATCCTCAGCACCACGGGCATCGCCACGGGGGCTGAGCGGTGTCCGGATACCCCGCATGAACTGGGACGGAGGGTGCGCGTGACCACTTGCCTCGACGTCCTGGCCGCCCGTGTCGCCCTGCCAGCTCGCCAACGCACGACCACTACGCGCCCTGCCACCAGCCGTCACCGATCAAGCAGCGATCACCAGACTCGACGTCCGCCGACAGCAACGACTGGGCGGCATCCTCAACGAGTACCACCACGCCGCCTGACCTGCACGGACGACATTCTCGGCAAGCACAGCGCCGGTAACCCAGGAGGGGTTCTCGGTTGCCAAGCGCACGACGAGGCGGCGGATGGAGGCAATTGCGCGCGGGCGCCCGGGCCTACGGCGCTCGCTTGCACGGGCGTGCCGGTGTTTCACCAGGTCCCGATGCCACCGCAGCACCGTGTCTGGGCTGACGAGCAGTCGGAGCCGGCGCAGTGCCATGTGGGACAGTGGCGCGAGCAACGCCCTGTCCTCGGGCCGTAATCGCGGCCGCTGATTGCCGAGTTGTCTCTGTAGGACCGTGAGTTGATGGCGCAGGGCAAGGATCTCGACGTCCTTCTCACGGTCGGTCATCCGCAATAGCCGTAGCGCGGCGAAGGTGTGGGTGACGGCGAGGTAGGCGAAGCGGATCAGCACGAGCCGCGATCATGCCGGACGGTGACTAGCCACGACCGATGTCTGCTGACCTGCATGGACGTAGTTCTCGCACGTACACACCCGGTGGCCAAGCTTGAGCAGCTCGCCCTGGATCCTGCGGTAACCCCAGCCGGTGTTCTCCCGCGCCATGCGCTCGATCAACGCCACGATGGCGTCGTCGACCGGAGGGCGGCCGGTGCGACTGGGATAGGTCCACTTCCTTGCGGCCAGGCGCCGGCGCCATCGCAGGAGCGTTCCCGGTGTCACCAACCGGTGCTCGCGCAGCAGCCGGGGGAGTCGGCGAACCAGCGAGGCGAGTACAGCTCGATCGGCCCACTCCCATTGCGGGCGGGGGTTGGTCCGGCGCGGCACTGCGACCTCGTGCCGCAGCACCAACAGTTCGACGTCCTTGACACCCACAGGGGTATCGGAAAGGCGTTTTATTTGCGAGAAAGCCAACTCCCAACGAAGAAGTATTCGACCTGCAAGTCGTTCCTCGGATCCGCAAGGCCGACACCTTCAGTCATCGACAGCAGGTTGTGAACACAGCGCAGGAAGCTGTGGAGATCACTGTGCAACAACTGGTCGAGATTTTCGACAATCACGGCGACAGGACTTGCTGATCGGTCATTCTGAAGGTCCCACAAACGATCACTAAAGGCGGCCCAACTTCCTGCACCCGGCTCTGAGAAACCTAGCTTGAGCGTCAGCTCTTTTAGCAGCGATTCCTCTTTGTTGTCCGCTCCGGCCAGCGAGGGATTTGCTATCACGAGGCGAAATTTGTGTCTCTTCAAAACCTCTGTTAGTGAATCGAGATTCTGACGTTCGACCAGATATGGTCGTGATTTCAGCTGTGGGAACTCGACCACAAGGTCGACCCAAGATCTTGGCGAATGCGGTTCGTTAGCACCCACAGTTTGCTCCCCGAAGTTGCACGAAACCATCCTTATAGTGCTCGGTGTACCATACCTCGCCTCGCCCTCCGAACACCAACCGGCCACTCGCGGGCCTCTTTCCCCCAGGCGGAGTCGGGAGAATGTCAGTCTCTACGTAGTAGCGAGGAGGTGCCGCTGGCAGCCCTTCGCCGCCATAAATCCCGGGCATTCCACGAGTTCCGCCTTGTTGAACCCCTGGAGGGAGAGTGCCGTTTTTGTCCATCGAGTCGATCACGTCGCGAGCGGGCCCTCGTAGGTCTTCGGGAACCGCGTCAAGATTGACGTGAGGGCAGCCGCCGGAGTTGTGCACCAGGACTGAGGTCGAGCCAGCCAACACGTAGTACGTGTGGACAACGTCGATCGTGAGGTTGTAGGTGCGGAGGGTGGCGGTGTAGTGGCGTGTAGCTTGGATGGCTGCACGGCCGTTGCCGGGTGTATTCAGCTGGTCGCCCGGGTCAAGGTCACCTGCATCGACCCACCGCTTGGCGGTGGCGTTGTAGATGGGGTGGTGCGCGGTGGCGCGGATGGTCTTGTTGCCGTCGGGGGTTGCGATGGTGAGGTCGGCGTAGTCCTTGTCGGCGTCGGTCACGATGACGGCGAGGACTACGTGCTGCTCGGTTTCAGCGCTTTCCGGCTCGCTGTTGGTGACCTTGTCGCCGACCTTGATCTGGTCGATGGGCTTGGTGGTGCCGTCGGCCATGAGGACGTGGGTGTCGCCGGTGAAGCTGTTGGCGCATTTGACCGCGGCCTTGCCATCGCCTGCGGTGTCGGCGAGTTTCTGGCCGTTCTTGGCCATTTTGGCGAGCCCTGCGGCGATGCCGACGATGGGGACGGCTGCGGCGCAGGAGAGGCTGGCGTCTCCCCATTCACCGTAGGCGGCGTGGATGCCGCAGTTCGCGAGGTCCGCGCCGTCGCCGATCGCGGGTACGGCGACGCCCATCATGTCGATGAACATCTGCAGCTTCTCGCGGCTCCAAGGGCCGTTGCGGCATTCAGCACACTTCGGGTACTCGGACGTGGCCGTCTGCGTGCGGGAGGAGCCGCAGGAAGTCTGCATGGCGACGTAGCTGCTGACGCCCTTGCAGTTGTCGCGGGCGGTGGGTTTGATCGACTTGGCGGCGTGGCCCTGGATCGACCGGATGAGGTTGTTGACCTTGTTGACTTTTTCGTTGTAGGCGTTGGATTTGTCGTAGTTGCGGGCGCCGCAGCCTGCTCCGCCGGAACCGCGAGGTCGTCACCGGGTGCGGTGAGGCAGTGGAAGCGGTGCAGGACGTGTTCGTGGCGGAGTGGGTGGCCGTCGCGTCGGGTGAAGACGAGGTCTCGGTCGGGTTGGCGGATCGACTGGTTGCGTAGGGCGGGGACGACTCGGTCGGACAGGCCGATCCAGGTGCGGCTGGTCTTGGCCATGGGTGTGGTGAAGACCGGGGTGGTGTTGTTGACGTTGGAGAGGGTGTAGCGGACGAACAGCACGTGGTCGTCGAGGTCAATGTCATTCCAGTGCAGGGCGAGTGCTTCGCCTTTGCGGAGTCCAGTGCCGATGAGGACTTTGAAGAGGTCGGCGAGTGGGTCGTCGTGGTTGTGGCACCAGCGGAGGAAGCGGGCTGCTTGACCGGGTGTCCAGCAGGCTGGTTCGCACTCGGGTGGCCGCGGCACGAGTGCGTAGCGGGCGGGGTGTGGGGTAGTCGTCGTTGTCGGACGGTGTCGGTGAGGGCGCTGGACAGCGTGGCAACGCACCGACGCAGTGTGACGGCGCCGCGTCCGGCCGTGAGTTGGTCGCTGATGAAGACTGAGACGTAGTGGTGGGTGAGCGCGTCGAGTCGGATGGTGCCGAGGGCGGGATCAGGTCTTTGGTGGCGTAGTCGTGGTAGCGGGTGATCGTGGTCGGTTTGAGGCCGGTGCTTGGTCGGGCAGCCACTCGGTTAGGTAGTCGGCGACGGTTAGCAGGGCTGCGAGGAAGGCCCGGTCGGCGGGGAGAACCGTGGGCGGGCGTCTCCGAGTTGGCGTTGCAGGTCCACGATCAGGTGGCGCAGCGCAATGATCTCCGTGTCCCTGTCCCGGTCGCTCATGGGCAGCAGCGCAGCACCGCGAAGGCGTTGGCCACGCCAAGATAGGCCAGTCGAAGCGGCACAGTCGGTCATCACGCCCGTCAGTTGACGAGACTGCGGATCACCGACACTGCTACGGGACTATCTGAGCCTGTTGGCCTGTTCACGCTTCGCACCTGCATGGATTAGGTTATCGGCATATACACCGCTGGCGCCGCCGGTCATGCCGACGGCCCTGGCCGATGGGCGTCTCATCAGTCCACCGCCCGGCGTGCCGTAAGCCGGAGGGTGATCGTGAGCCGGGGTGCGGCGATTAGGATGCCGAGCAGTTCGAGCCACCGTCGGATGCGAGGTGTGCCATCGGTACGCAGGTCCGAAATCCAGGCGGTCCACTCTTTGCAGTACTGCTGCTGAACGTTGTCCGGGAGCAGTCGGCTGGCGCGTGTGACAGCACTGGACCGCCGCCGGAAACGCCTTGCCTACTGCATTGCCGTCCGATCTTCCCACCATCTGGCGACGCCGACGAGGAAGAGGACGGCGCCAGCGGTTGCGCCGTTGTCGAGATCAGCGCCAGTGTCGGTGACGCCGAGGGCGACGCCATCGCCCACGGTGCTGGCCAACACTCCGAGGGTGACAAGCCTCCAACGGCAGGATTCCGCTATCCGCAGCGCCGTCGAACTCGCCATCGCCAACCTCAAACAATAGAAAATCCTCGCCACCGGCTACTGCGGACGTCTCGCCGAACACCCCGCCGTCATCCGCATCATCACCCACCTTGGATTCTACCGACTCGGCTGGTGGCCGCACTCTGAATAACGCTCCGATTGCAAAGCGCTGTCACTTCTTCGAAGTCATCGAAATGCCACCCATCGCAAGAGTCATCATCTGAGTTAGCGCCTTCCGGACGTCAGGGTCCCGATCAAGCCGCTCCAGCGATTCGTACCTCGTCGGTTCGACGTCGATCGTGGAAACTCCTCCGGCATGGCCGTCTTCTGCGGTTGGGAACAGAAGAAGGCAACGATAGGCGCGCAGTGTTCCCCCTCTCTCTTCCCGCGTCAGCGACTGGAGGACGACACTCTGTTCTTTGACCTGGCTGCGCAATGCGTCGACAGAAGACCACCGAGTGGCGTAGCCTCGCTCTTCCGCGTCCGATTGGATCAAAAGTAGCGTATCGAAGGTAATCTGGCACACTCGAAAGTCGGAGTCGACGGGGCGGATCAGTGACATCAGGCGCTATTCCCCTTCATAGACGTCGATGCGGATCTGAGTGTTCGGATCGATACGCCCGTCTTTGATTCTGGCGATGAGCTCATCCTTGCGGTGGTGGCCCCCCAGGATCTTGCCGTCACGTGAAACCAAAATCCCGTCTCCTGGAGCGGGGTTGTTGATGCCGTCCAGAAGTTCGTCATTGCTGAGCTCCTCGTGATACCACTGAGAGGCAGGATCTCGAGTCTTCTGGCCATCGGTGTAGTTGCCGATGTCGCCAGCTCTCTCGTGACGTGTCGAAATTCCGCATGGCCCAGAGTTGTGAACGACTACCGGCGTCGTTCCCGCCAGCACGTAGTACGTGTGGATCTGTTCGACCGTGAGGTTGTAGTTGCGGAGCGTGGCGGTGTATAGGCGTGTAGCCTCGATTGTCGCACGGCCGTTGCCGGGTGTGGTGAGCTGGTCGCCAGGTTTGAGGTCGTCCGCATCCACCCACCGCTTGGCCGTGGCGTTGTAGATGGGGTGGTGCGCGGTGGCGCGGATGGTCTTGTTGCCGTCGGGGGTTGCGATGGTGAGGTCGGCGTAGTCCTTGTCGGCGTCGGTCACGATGACGGCGAGGACTACGTGCTGCTCGGTTTCAGCGCTTTCCGGCTCGCTGTTGGTGACCTTGTCGCCGACCTTGATCTGGTCGATGGGCTTGGTGGTGCCGTCGGCCATGAGGACGTGGGTGTCGCCGGTGAAGCTGTTGGCGCATTTGACCGCGGCCTTGCCATCGCCTGCGGTGTCGGCGAGTTTCTGGCCGTTCTTGGCCATTTTGGCGAGCCCTGCGGCGATGCCGACGATGGGGACGGCTGCGGCGCAGGAGAGGCTGGCGTCTCCCCATTCACCGTAGGCGGCGTGGATGCCGCAGTTCGCGAGGTCCGCGCCGTCGCCGATCGCGGGTACGGCGACGCCCATCATGTCGATGAACATCTGCAGCTTCTCGCGGCTCCAAGGGCCGTTGCGGCATTCAGCACACTTCGGGTACTCGGACGTGGCCGTCTGCGTGCGGGAGGAGCCGCAGGAAGTCTGCATGGCGACGTAGCTGCTGACGCCCTTGCAGTTGTCGCGGGCGGTGGGTTTGATCGACTTGGCGGCGTGGCCCTGGATCGACCGGATGAGGTTGTTGACCTTGTTGACTTTTTCGTTGTAGGCGTTGGATTTGTCGTAGTTGCGGGCGCCGCAGCCTGCTCCGTCGACGCCGCACTGGCGGATGAGGCCGGTGGGGTCGCTGAAGGTGGTGGGGTTGTTGTCGGCGTAGACGTAGCCGGTCCACTGCTGCGGGTTGTCCAGGTCGAGGATCGGGTCGACGCTGATGAACCTGCCGGTGAAGGCGTCGTACTTGCGTGCGCCGATGTCGGTCAGTCCGGTGGTTTCGCTGACCGGTTTGTTCAGGAACCCGTGGCGGTCGGGCCAGGGCAGGCCTTCGACGGGGTTGAGCTGGTTGCCGTAGGGGTCGAAGGTGCGGCGGCTGGTCGCGAAGCCGACGGACTGCACGGCGAGGGTGTTGGTGCCGTGCAGGTCGGAGACGACGTAGACCGGGTTGGTGCCGCTGACCCGGAGCGCGACGGTGCTACCGCCGTGGAGGTAGTACCGGGTGGCGGTGATGACGCCGCTGCTGTTGTCGCGGGTGAATTCCTGGCCCGGCAGGTAGAGCGTGGTCTTGCCGGGGTCCTTGCGCACCAGTTGGTTGCCGTCGGCGTCGTAGACGTACTTGGTCGTGCCGCCCGGCGATGTGACGGTGTCGAGGCGGTTCTCGCGGTCCCAGGTGAAGGTGTGCTCACCGGAGGGCTGGGTGCGGCGGGTGGTGTTGCCGGCCGGGTCGTAGTCGTAGCTGGACAGCGTGGAACCCGATGGGCCCGATGTGGTTGCGCTGGTCAGTGCGTGTGGTCGGGCGGCGCCGGTGTTCGGGTAGGTGTAGGTGGTGGTGGTGTCGCCGGTGGCACCGGGCAGGGCGTGCTGGGTCTGGGTGGCGCGCAGGCCGCTGGGTTCGAAGGTCCACGAGGTCCAGTACGGGGTGGGTCCGCCGATGTTGGCGTGCCCCGGTGTGGTGGTGGGTGAGGCGGCGCAGTCGTCGGTCGCGGTCCAGGCGTTGGTCAGGCGGCGCAGGGCGTCGTAGTTGTAGCACTGGGTGCGGACGGGGGCTTGGCCCGTGCGGCCCTGGGTGTTGACGGTCTTGGTGACGTTGCCGGACGGGTCGTAGCTGTAGCCGGTGTCGTCGATCTGGCCGTCCGCCGCCTGTGCGGTGAGGTTGGTGCCGGCGAGCCGTCGGGTCTGCTCGTCGTAGCGGTAGGTCAGCGTGGCACGGTTGTGCTCGGGGCCGAGTGTGAGCTGTTGTGCTTCCCCGAAGGCCGTGTATGTGGACGCGGAGACGTAGACGTTGCTGCCGTCGGTCGCGTTGGGCAGGCCGTACTTGTTGTAGCGGGTGGTGACGACCTCGCCCGGCAGACCGCCGGCGGTCGGCTGCTCGACCGTGACGAGTTGGCCGGTGCTGGTGAAACCGAACTTGGTGGTGTAGAGCGAGCTCAGGCCGGTTTCCGACGAGGGCAGCTGCGTGATGGAGCGGGCGATCAGGCCCTGCCCGTCGTAGGCGCTTGGTCCCGTCCGGTAGAGGCCGTTGGGGGTGTGGCGGGTGGTGAAGCCGGGAAGACCGACGCCGTTCTCCGCGTTGTCGTATGACCAGGTCGTGAGCCTCGTGCCGGCGGTGGAGTCGACGAATTCGCCTGTCCTGCGGCCGAGTTCGTCGTAGGTGAAGGCCAGCTTCTGCCCACGGGCGTCGGTGGTGGTCAGGATCTGGCCGGCGAGGTCGTAGGTGGTGCTGGACGCACCCGCGTCCGGGTCGGTCTGGCTGGTCTTGCGGCCCATGAGGTCGTAGCCGAACGTCCAGTGGTTGCCGACCGTGTCGTTGACCTTCGCCAGCTTCCCGAGCGGGGTGTACTCCCGAGTCGCCGCCTGGAACGCGCCGCCACTGACGGTGTCGCCGTTGATGATCGGCGCGGCGGTGTAGTCCCGTGACTCGATCACACGGCCGCGGACGTCGGTGATGGTGGTACGCGTGACCGAGCCGTGCGGCGGGAAGACGGTGGTCCGGTCACCGCCGTGCACCGTCCTGGTCTTCCATGTCGGGGTGAGGCCCTTGTAGGCCGTGGTCAGCGTGGCGCGTCCCGCGCCGTCGTACTCGGTGACGGTGCGGTCGTCGACCTCCGACGGGCCGACCTGGAGCAGGGTGGTCGACGGTGCGCCCGTGGTGGCGTAGCGGTTGTAGCTGTGCCGCACGCGGCCGAGCGAGTCGTAGAAGACGTCCTTGACGACTCGGTTCGCGGTCCCGTCGAGAGCTTCGGACTGGGTGCTGCGCAGTTGTCCGAGTGAGTCGAAGACGTCGATCTTGGTCAGGTAGTTCAACCCGGTGCGGTAGTCGACCAGCGTTCTGGTGGTCACGGCCAGCGGTCCGTTGGTGCGGACCGTGTACTCGTAGGTGGTGGCGGGCGATCCGCCACCGGCGCGGCGGATCTGTCCGGGCTTCCACACCTCTACGACTCGGCCCAGTGCGTCGTAGACGACGTCGTGTCGTCGTCCGCCGACGTCGATGGCGGCGGTGGTCTTGCCGCGGGCGGGCTCGACCTCGACGGTGCTCGTCTGGTTCTTGGCGTTGGTGGTCACCGTCTTGGTGAGCACGCCGCCGTCGGCCGGGGTGTAGGCCACACGCGTGGTGCGCTGGAGCGCGTCAGTGGTCGTGAGGAGGCGGCCGGTGGCGTCGTAGCTGACCGTGCCAGTGGTGGCGAAGGTCAGCTGGCCACCGGTGTCGGCGGTCGCCGAGTCGGTTCGGAACGCGTTGCCCGTGGTGACCTGGCCGAGGGTCGCCTGCTGGTCGTAGTAGGTGCGCTTGGCACTGAGGATGTCGGTCTGAGCGACTCCGTCGGCGGGGCACACCTGCTGGGAGACAACGGTTTCGGCGACGCGGTCGCGTACCCACGCGGTGGTGTTGTCGGCGTAAGTGGTCCTGGTGCACAGGTCGGGCACGCCGTCGCCGGATTCGGTGCTGTGGGTCAGTCGGCCCAAGGCGTCGTAGCGGCTGGTGGTGGTCGCTGTTCGCGTGCCGCCGCCGGCCAGGTCTGTGATGGTCCTTTTGCGTGTCTCCGCCACGATGACGGCGGTCAGCGGAGGCAGGCCGGTGCGGGTGCGGGTCGCGGTCGTGCCCACGATCGTGGGCTCGGTGATCGTGCTGGAGACCCGTGGGCCGCCGTCGCCGTTGAACACCTCCTCCTCGAACGCCGCGCCGGCGAACCGCGCCTGGTCGGTCACCGTCTCGCCGAGGGAGTTGGTGACGGTGGCGGTGCGGCGCCCGTTGGAGGGCAGGGTGTCGCCATCCATACCGCGGAAGTAGGTGGTCCGTGTCAGGGTCTGCCTGTCGGCGACGTCGTCGTACTTGTACGCGGGGTCACCGGTGCGCTTCTCGACCTTCGCATAGCCGCGGAACTGGCCGTAGGTGCGGTGTTCGGGGCGGACGAGTTCGAAGTCGTCGTAGTGCCAGGCGGGCGTGCCGAGGTAGGTGTAGGTGCTGACCTGGTCGGGTGAGGTCGTTCGCCGGTCGTTCGGGTCCTGGTACCGGCCGAGGTCTTGCGTGACCACCTTCTCCACCACGTACTTGTGGAAGAAGTCCAGGGTCGGGTCCTGGTTGAACGGCAACGTCCAGTAGACCGGGAAGCAGCGACGGGTGTTGTTAACGAGGTCGGTCGGGACGTTGTTCGCGGCGCAGTCCACCGGGCTGTAGGTGACCCGGATCGCCGAGCCCGTGTCGGTCTGGATCTCGGTGAGGCGTTTGTGCGCCATCGCCGAGTTGTCGCGGTACCCTACGACGCGGTTGTCCATCGACTGGTAGGCGAAGGTCAACGGCGGCAGTTCGATCGACGTGGTGCCTTGGAAGCCCTTGCGGGTGATCGAGGTGAGCAGCAACTCCTTGACCGTGTCGAGGTGGTGCGGAAGCTGCTGGCCGAGGCTGTACTGGTCGACCTTGACCGGACCCGAGCCCTGGTTGTACTGGGTGGTGATCGTGGTCAGGCGCTTGGTCGACCAGTACGACGGCGAGTGCACGTTGCACACGGCACCCGCCTTGCACTCTTGGTCCTGCGGGACGTCGGGCCAGTACTTGGCGTTGGCCGCAGTGAACTTCGCCGGGTCGCAGTCGAACTCGGCGCTGGGCTGGCAGCGCTCGGTGACGTCGAAGACGACCTGGTGCGGCACCACGCCGCCGTAGATGGAGCCGTTGACGTTGCGCAGCCCGTAGTCGATGCGCTTGAGCCAACCACCACGGGTATAAGAGACGCCGGTGGTCTGCTTGTTGGCGCCGTAGTGGTTGTTCTCCGGTGTGTAGTAGTACGAGGTGACGTTGCCCTGCGTGTCCTCGACGAAGTCGAGGTTCCACCGCCACGCCTGGTTGCACCACGAGGCGGCGAAACCGCTGGGGTTGTGGCACTTGTCGCCGGAACGGGGGCCGTACACCGGAACCGTCCAGGCGGAGTTGGTCTGCTCCTGGTCGGTGTAGCCGGGACCGCGGTTGCGGCCGAAGTAGTAGCTGACGCCCGACGTGTTGGTGACCTTCCAGTACTCGCCACCGTTGACGCCGTTGGCCGCGCCGGTCAACAGCTCGATCCGCGCGCCGCCATCGCTGGCGGACTTCCACGTGTTCGTCGCTTCCTCGTACACCAGTTCGGCGGCTTGGCCTTCGAGGTTCATCGTCACGATCTGCCCGGCCCAGCACAGGTCACCGGTCCGCTGTTCCTGTGGCAGCGTCTTGTCCGAGGAGCAGGACCGGTAGGTGCGCTCGATCGATCCCGGCGAGAACCCCCAACCCTGACCGATCGCCCCCGCCTGGTTGTTGGTCGCCATGGTGCGACCATCCACAGTCGACGAGCTGTAGGACAGCGCCACCGTCGGCGCGACCGCCTTGCCGTACGTCAGGCTGGGCAGCTCGATCGGGTACGACCACCCGAAGGTCCCGGAGTTCCCACCCACCGACCAGGTGCCCGACGGAGCAAGCGCGGACGCCTCGTAAGTACCGTTGGGCCCCTCGCCGTCCGCCGTGGCGGCGAGCACGACCGGCTCGGCGGCCAGCTCGGCGGTCACCGTCTTCGCCGCGCTGTCGTTCCTGGACGGCAAAGGTTCCCGGACCTGGCACTGTGCCGACTCGGGCGTCGTCAGCGCGCACGCCGGAAGCCGCTCAAGCCGGAGCCTGGACCCGAACTCACCACCGACGGCATTGCGGAAGGCGGAGTAGTCCACGCCCACCGACATCGAGGCGTCCGCATCCTCGGACGGTGTCACCGCGAGCACGACACCGACGACCCCGGCCCGCTGCGCTGCGCTCTGGTCGGCGACTACGACCTCGATGTCCTTCTCGCCCGCCTGCACCGCGACCGTCACCGGCAGGTCACCCGCGCGGCGGGGGGAAGCACCGGCGGCCACGGTGGCCGTGCCCCCTCGGGGCCACGTCGCGTCGACGGCTTCGAAAGGCGCAGGCCCGGGTGCGGTCCGCTGCTCGGCGAGCGGGTGCTCGGTGTGCGGTACCGGCTTCACCGGCTCCGCGACCGGCAGGTCGACCGTGCGAAGGACGTCCGAGGTCAACCCGGCGGTCATTGAGGCGGCCACAACACCTGCCAGGAGCAGGGACATGGCACGCCTGGGTCGTCCGGGACGGGACGGCTCCACGGCCGACGGGCGCGCGGATCTACCACCGAGCATGTCTCAAGCCCCCCTGAGAACAGGACCGTGATCGGTCACAGGCGAGCGGAACAGTAAGCCATCGGAAGCGCCTTAGGAAGCATTCGCGAACGACGGCTGCGAGGTGCTCCCGACCTGTGAGTCGTGTTCGTGAGCGTTACACCGATCGCTGTGATACTCGCCACGCGCGACAGGGTTCTCCGCAGGTAGACGGCGTGGTTAGGGTCTGCTCCGGCCTGAACCGGCCCTATCGCGGAACCGTCCGGGGGGACACATGCGTCCAAGACCATCCGGCTTTGCCATGCGCAAACGACCGGCCGTGCTCGCCGTGGCGACCGCGTGCGCACTGCTCGTGCAGACCTTGGTCGGGCTGCCGTTCACGGCATCCGCTCAAACGGAGCACGCCCCCGCGCCGGACACCCCGTCAGCCGATAGCGGCTCCGAGCAGGAGCAGACCGCGCTGGCCGAGGCGCAACGCACCGGCCAACCGGTGCCAGTGGGTGACAAACTCACCGAGACCAGCACCGTGTTGGCCAACCCGGATGGCACGCTCACCCTCCGGTCGCACGCGAAGCCCGTGCGCACCAACAAAGACGGCACCTGGCACGACATCGACACCGACCTCACCCGCTCCGCGGACGGGACGCTCACACCGACCGCGACACCGGTCGACGTGTCCTTCTCCGCCGGTGGCACCACGCCCCTGGTGACGATGCGCGAAGGTGACAGGCAGTTCACCCTCAGCTGGCCCACGCCGCTGCCCGTCCCGGTCGTCGACGGCGCCACCGCGACCTACCCGGAGTTGTTGCCCGGAGTCGACCTGCGGCTCACCGCGAACAGCACCGGTTACTCCGAAGTCCTGGTGGTCAAGAACGAGCAGGCGGCAGCGAACCCGGAACTGTCGTCGTTCAAGCTCAACGCCACCACCACCGGTCTGGACCTGTCCAGCACCGGTGACGTGCTCAGCGCTACCGACAACACCGGCAAGGTCGTCTTCCAGGGCTCCACGCCGATCATGTGGGACTCCTCCACGGACGAGAGGCGCGGCCCGGCACCCACTCCCACCGACCCCGGTGGCGGCAAGGTCACCGAACTCGGCGTCACCGCCACCACGACCGACACCGGCACCTCCGCGACCGCCGAACTCACCATCACCCCGGATGGCGAAGCCCTGCGCGGCGAAAACGTCCAGTACCCGGTCTACATCGACCCGCTCATGTCGCGCCACAAGTCCGCGTGGCTGGAAGTGACCAGCAACGACTGGCAGTACTGGAACGCCGACATGGACGCCCAGGTCGGTCGGTGCGAGTGGTCGGGCTGCGGCAGCGTCTGGGTGGCGCGGTCGTTCTTCCGCTTCGACACCGCGGAGCTCAAGCCCCGCAACGGTCACAAGCCGCACTTGTACGGCGCGATGATCTACACCACTCAGAAGCACGGCACCTCGTGCACCGAGGAGGCGGTCGCGCTCTACCACACCGACGCGTTCGGACCCCAGACCCGCTGGCCGGGCCCCAATGGCCACCACGTCGAGACCAAGTGGTCGAAGGTGGGCGACCAGTGCGGCGGCGCGGGCACGGTGCCGTTCAACGCGTGGTCTCCGGTCACGAGTGCCATCAACGGCAGTTGGGACTACTTCCATGTCGGCCTGCTCTCGCCGGACGAGGGCGACAAGTACCAGTGGAAGAAGTTCGACAACAACCCCTATCTCGACGTGCTGTACGCCTATCCGCCCAACGGCGCCAGCGGCCTGTGGGTGGGCAACGGCGTGACCTGCGCGGGTAAGGTCATCACTCCGGACTCGAAGCCGACGCTGTACGCCACGGCCACCGACAACAACAACCCCCCGTTGCCACTCGAACTGCACTACGAGGTGCAGACCAGCGGCGGCGCCGCGGTCGTGGCCAAAACCGACGAAGCCAACCCCACCGTCATCTCCTCGGGAAGCCAAGGTGGGTGGCAGACCAACAACGCCCTGTCCAACGGCGTGTACGCGGTCAAGGTCGGCGTGAAGAACCGGTTCCCGGGTGACTCCACGAAGAACCTTTGGGGTCCGTGGCTGGACTGGTCATACTTCACCGTCCGCCCGAACCCGATCACCGCGACGCCGACGATCACCAGCGCCGACTACCCCGCCGACTACTGGGGTCGCCCGCAGAACCAGCCGGGCACGTTCACCTTCGACGCCAAGGGCGCGGCCAACATCGTCGGCTTCACCTACACCTTCAACGGTTCCGGCACCGCGGTGGTGCCGACGACGACCGACTGCGACTACAACCGGACGTTCGGCACGACCGGTGGCTGGGTGGCCAACAACGGCGGCAAGGCGACCATCACCGTGCCGCCGAACCTGAGCCCCGGTTACCACACGTTGCACGTACGCAGCTTCGACGACGCCCACAAGCTCTCGCCGGAGTCCCAGGCCTACACCTTCTACGTCGCCCCGTCCTACATCGCACCGGTTCCGTCACAGCGGATCGAGGCGGAGAACACCACGCCGACCGGGGCCATCCCCGGTGCGGTGACCACCGATGCGATCGCCTCCGGCGGCAAGTACGTCACCGCCACCACGTCGACCAGTGGCGGCACCGCACGCATCACCTTCCCGTTCACCGTACCGACCACCGGCTACTACAACGTCGACGCGGGTCTGATCGACAGCGCGACCGTGCCGGACAGCGCCGAGTTCGAACTCGACGGCAAGTGGGTCCACACGATGTTCACCCCGTCCGCCGCCCAACCGACCAGCGTCGACCGGCAACTCTCGGGCGTGCACCTGACGGCGGGACAGCACCAACTCTCCGTCAAGGTCACCAAGAAGACCGATTCCACCGCGACCGCCTTCAAGGTCGGCATCGACTACATCGACCTGTCCCCGACCGTGAAGCTCGACTTCAACTCGCTCGCGGTGGAGGCGCAGGACAAACCGCTGGCCCGCTTCGGCGGCGTGCCTTGGCACAGCAGCGACATGGTGCGGTTCGAAGCCGACGGCACCAACCAGTCGGTCAGCTTCAGGTTCACCGCGCCGATCGAGGCCGACTACGCCGTAGGCGTCGGCGTGGTCAAGAACGTCAACCGCGGCAAGTTCACGGTCAGCGTCGACGGCACGGTGGTCGGCAGGACCGACACCAATCCCGTCGACGGCTACGACCCGAACCTGACCAACACCTTCGTCGGCCTCGGCGGCGCACACCTGACCGCCGGTGAGCACAAGATCACCTTCACCACAGCCGAACCGAATCCCGCGTCCACCGGACCCAGGCACCTCATCAGTGCCGACTACCTGACCATCCAGCCGATCAACAACGTCACGACGTCCAGCTTCACCGATGCCATGAACAACAAGGGCATCTCCAACGACGGCGTCACAACCGGCAACTTCGGTCTCGCGGACCACTCCCTGTCCGCGCAGACCCTCGCGGCGGCCGGCCTGGCGCCGGGCAAGACGATCGCGATCAACGGCGCGGCGTTCACCATGCCCGCACCCAACCCGACCACCGGCAACGACAACGTCATCGCCATCGGCCAAACCATCCCGTTCCCCGCCGCGCAACAGGTGAAGGCCAACTCGATCGGCCTGCTCGCGCTGAGCACCTGCGGCACCAGCCCTTCCCGCTACGCCACGATCACCTACACCGACGGCACCACGACCAACCCGTGGTTCCCGGAGGTCGGCGACTGGGTCAACCCCATTCCGCAGGACCACACCGGGATCAGGCTGCCGTACCGCAACGTCCTGCTCGCCAAGGAACCGCGCTACCAGCCCGTCATTCAGCCGATCTTCGTGCCCGCCGACCCCACCAAGACCGTCAAGTCGATCACCCTGCCCAACTACGGCAGCACCTTGCGTGACCGCGCCTGCGACGCCGAACTCCACGTCCTCGCCATCGCCCCTCGCCCGGTCGACACCGGCTGGGTCGGTGCGTGGGCCGCGCCCGCCGATGCGGTGGTCGTCCCACCGGGTGGCCACGGTTTCGGCAACAAGACGCTGCGCACCGTTCTGCATCCGACCGTCACCGGCGGTCAGGCCCGGGTGAAGCTGTCCAACGCCCTCAACAACGCTCCGGTCACCATCAGCGCCGCCACCATCGCCGCCCAGACCGGAACCGACTCGGCCACCGGCACACCCACCTCCCTCAAGTTCGGCGACGCCGGCTCGATCACCCTTCCCGCCGGCGGCGAGACCTACAGCGACCCGGTCACGTTCCCCGGCGGTGGCAACGGGAACCTGGTCGTCAGCCTCCACCTGCCCAACGCCACCGCGCTGGCCCCGGTGCACGGCAACGCCACCGCACCGACCTACCTGGCCTCGGGCAACACCGTCACCAACACCGACGGCACCCCGTACACGACCACTCTGACCGGCAGCTACTTCATCACCGGCGTCGACGTGTCCACACCGGACACCGGCCACGGCACCGTTGTCGTCCTCGGCGACCACCTGACCGCGACCGCGCCGCCCGGCAGCACCCAACGCGACACCTGGGTCGACGAACTACCCGGCAAGCTCGCCGGCGTCGGTGCGACCTTGCCCGGCGGCCTGGTCAACGCATCCCGCGCCGGCATCCCCGACACCGCCCGCTGGCGCCTCAACGACGGCACCGGCACCACCGCGCGCGACACCGTCGGCACCCACCACGCGACCCTCAACGGCGGCGCCGCCTGGAGCACCGACCGAGGCGGCAGCGCCGTCCTCAACGGCACCACCGCCTACCTTCAGACCGCGGGCAACGTCCTCGACACCTCCAAGAGCTTCAGCGTCTCCGCCTGGCTCAAGCCCAACTCCAACGGCTGGCAGACCGCCATCACCCAGGAAGGCAGCCAGTACAACGCCTTCCACCTCGGCTACGACGGCGACGCGAAACGCTGGAACTTCACCACCCTGTCGGCCGACGGCGACAACTACACCTTCCTACGAGCCCACTCAGCGGCCGAACCGGCCCTCAACACCTGGGCCCACCTCACCGCCACCTACGACCACACCACCGGCACCATGCGCCTCTACGTCAACGGAACCCTCGAATCCACCGTCACCGGCGCAACAGTCTTCGCCGCCACCGGCCCCCTTGTCATCGGCCGCGGCAAGCACGACGGCTACTACATGCACAACTACAACGGCGGCATCGCCGACCTCCGCGTCCACCAGCGCACCCTCAGCCCCGCCGACGTCATGCACACCGTCCGCACAACGGGAACGGGTTCGGACATCGGCGCGACGGCAGCAGCCAGAGCCGGACAAGATCTGCACCGCACCACACTCGCCGCACCGAACGTTCGCACCGTTATCGTCGCAGCCGGCGCCACCGACATCCTCAACGGCGCCACCGCCGTCGAAGTTGGTCAGAACCTCACAAAGCTGATCGGCACCGACACCGCCGACGGCATCAAGCGCCAGAGACGCACCGACGGAACGCTCGTGCACGTCATCGTCACCACGATCCCGCCCCTAGGCCTCGACGCGAACGACCCGCGCGAAGGTCACCGGCAGGCTCTCAACCAAGCCCTGATCGCCAATCCGACCCGCTACGGAGCGGACTACGCCGTCGACTACGACGCCGCGGTCCGCGACACCGCGAACCCCAACAACGTCGCAGCCCACTACCTGACCAGCGGCATTCCCAACGAGGCCTACCACAACCAGCTTGCGCAGTACCTCGCTGACGCCGTCAACGACTTCCCACCCCGAGCCGAACTCTGACTGCACACGACACTCCTTGTCAGCCGCTCAAACCGCTGAACCGACCGCGAAGATCACCACCTCCCAACGCAATCGCTGACCGTGCAGGTCCGAACCCTGCCGAGGCTCGAACGTACACAGCGTCGTTCCCGTGTCCACGGTGAATCACTTGATTCACCGTCAAGGGAGTCGGCAAGGAGGAGTCAGAGAAGCAGAGTCCGTTCTGCCGCAACGGGTTCCGCCTGTGCCAAACTGCCCTCAACAGAGCCGTTCCGGGTGCCGCTGGACCTGTTTCCGCAGGTCAGGGCATGATCAAAGCCACCCTGGGGTAAAGGGAGCGCAGGCTGAAGTCCTGTCTTCTCAACGGTCTGAAGGAGCCCGCTGGCTCTGGGTATAAGCCCAGGTCAGCGGGCTCTTTCACGTTGTGGTGTCGATCACCGCATGATCGCCCGGACCACGGTCAACAGGGGCGTGAAGGAGCGACGAAGGAGCGAACGGCTCCAAGTTTTTGACCAACGGCGAATGGGGTCGTCCCCGAGCGGGTGAATCTGCGCTAACCGACGCCAAATGTCACCCGTCAGGGTGGACCGCCCTGAACATCCGTCAAACGTCTGTGACCGCTCCGTACATGGTCCTCGGCTCGTTCAGGTGACCGGAACCGACGCGGCAGGGCGCAGGCTGCGGGTAACCGCCTCGATCGACGTCGAGGTGACCGATCCTGCGGCGTTGGCACAGGCGGCGCTGCGGCGACTCGATCAGAACGACTACCTGGACGAGGACCGGACGGACGCCCTCGACGAGGTACGGGCCGCCGCCGAGCGGGACGGCGTGCGCGGTGATGTGGTGGCGGCGTTGCTGGAGTTGGTTGATCCCTATCGGATCGTCGATGTCAACGGTGTGGAGGTCTCCGGCTCCGAGTGTGACGTCGACGAGGTGGACGGGGACTGCCATCGGCTGCTGTCCGGGTCGGATTTCGCCACGATCTTCCCCGTATGCGGAGGCAAGCCCGATTGTGAGGACTGCGCGTCCGATCACCTGACGCCGCGGACGGCGGCGGTGCTGTGGAGCATGGCTCAGTTGCTCGCCGACCAGGCCTACGACGACGTGATCTGGCGCTTCCGGATCGTACGGATGGCGACGCCGCTGTCGAGGTGGTGGCGCCGGGTGGCCCCACCGCGTCGTTGGAGTTCGAATCGCTGCTGCGGGAGAGGACCAAGTCGTCGGGGGTGACGCCGTTGTGACGGCCATGGCCCGGTGGTCGGTGTCCTGGTCGTGTAGCTGTCCCGCTCGCTGAACCAGACCGACACGTTCTGCGCTTCGAGGAGGTCGTGCAGTTCGGTCGTGGTCTCTCGCCGGTTGTCCCAGGCATGGCAGAGGAACAGGTCGTAGGACTCGGCGCGAGGCTTCCCCGCTTCGACCCGCTGGCAGTAGCGATTCAGCGCCGCGACTTCGTCAGGGCTGTAGGTGAAGGCTAGCCGGATCGCGCCTCGGCTCACGTCCGGTCGATCTGCGGGGCCAGGTGAATCACGGTGGTGTCGATGGTGGGGAAGTCCCAGGCGAGTGTGGGTTCCACGAGGATCCCCTAGTGGTCTTCGATGTCGACGCACAGGGCCATGGCGTGCACGGAGTCGAGGCCGAGTGAGCGCAGTGCCACTCCGGTGCCGACCTGCGACGGCGGCAGCTTCAAGTAGCCCGCCACGGCGTTGACGAGCCAGGTTCGCAACGACTCGTCAGACACGGGTTCCCTCCGAGGTGGCGACGGTGGCGGCGACGGCGGGGGAGAGGGCGCTGTGCAGCGGTTCCAGTCCATTGTGGAGGAACAGCTCGCGCATGTGCCCTCGGCGCACCTTGCCGCTCGTGGTGTGGCGAATGGTGTTCGGCCGGACGACGACCATGCTCACGGGCACGCCGAACTGCTTGGTCACGGCGTCGAGCACGGCCTCGGCGAACCCGCCCGGGTCGGCCTGCGCGGTGCGGCGCATCTCCTGCACCAGCACGACGTGCTCGCCGCCTTCCCCGTCCAGCACGCCGAAGGCGGCGCTTCGGCCGGCGTCCGGGTGCGCTTCGCGTGCGGACAACTCGATGTCGTGCGGGTACAGGTTCCGGCCGCGGATGATGATGAGTTCCTTGATCCGGCCGGTGACGTACAGCTGTCCGTCGAGGAGGAACCCCAGGTCACCCGTGCGCAGCCACCGGCCGTCGGGGCCGGTGACGAACGTGGCGCGGGTCGCGGCGGGGGGTTCCGGTCAGAGTCCCATGATCTGCGGCTTTGTGCTTTGCCTCGCCACATCGGGTGGGCGGTACATCTGATCGGGTTATGTGGTCCTGATTTGCGAGTCGCGCGCTTGTTCGCCGCGTATAACCCCTCCCGTCCTGGTCCGAGCGAGGGAGGGCTTCGGGTGGCTTTCGAGGTTGTGCCGGGTGAGGTGCGGGAGCACGCCGAGCAGGTGCAGGGACAGGGTGATCTGTTGGCACAGGCGTTGGACGCGGCGCGGCAAGTGTCCATGCCGTCGGATGCCTACGGTGTGTTGTGTCAGCCGTTCGCGATGATGCTCGACCCGCTGGAGAAGTGGGGTGTGGACGCGTTGTCTCAAGCGGCGGAGGCGTTGGAGTCGATGTCGGAGTCGTTGAAGGCGACTGCCGAGGTGTACGAGCAGGCCGACAAGGACAACGCGGACCGGTTCGGCCTGCTGGGCACGCGGTGAACAACCCGTTCATCGCCAGACCGGAGGACGACACCACCCCCATCACCGGTATCGGACTGCTCGAGGCCGGTCAAGCCGCTCTGGACGGGATCAACAACGGGGATTGGGTCGAGGCGGGCCTGGGAGTCGTCGGTGTCGGGCTTGAGGCGCTCGGTGTCTACATGGACCCGGTCGGCACGTTGGCCTCCTACGGTGTCGGGTGGTTGATCGAGCATGTCCAGCCCTTGCAGGACATGTTGGACAACCTGGCCGGGACACCACCCGTCATCCGCGCCTACGCACAGACCTGGCGGAACGTCAGCGAAGGGGTCGAGCAGGCGGCCGGGGAGTTGGAGACCACCTCGCGCGATCGCACTGCCGGCTGGCTCGGCGCCGCCGGGGACCAGTACCGGGCTCGAGCGGCCGAAGTGGTCGACGCGTTGCGCGGTGCGGCGAAGGTGTGCAGCGGTGTCGGGGCCGTCGTCACCGTCATGGGCGAGATCGTGGCAGCGGTGCGCGAGTTCGTGCGTGACCTGATCGCCGACGCGGTCGGCAGGCTGGTGGTCTGGGGGTTGGAGTTGCTGGTCACCGGCGGCGCGGCGGCGCCGGTGGTCGCGATGCAGGCGACGAGCCTGGTCGCCAAGTACGCGGCCAAGATCGCCGACATCCTGCGCAAGCTGCTCAAGACCATCTCCAACGTCGCCAAACGGCTCGACGGGTTGGCTGAGGTGCTGCGCCTGGTGTGGCGCAAGCTCAAGGAACTGGTCGACAGGTTGCGGCGGAAGGACCCGGATCCGCAGCGCAAGGACCCGCGTGAAGTCGAGCGGCAGCGCAAGGAGCGGGAGAAGCGGGAGCTGATCGAGGAAGCTCAACGCGACGGGGTGAAGCTCGACCCGGACAAGGTGGTCGAGATCGGCAAGGACCCGAACGGGAAGATCGTGTTCCTGGAGGAAGGCGGGGTGAACCCGCGCACCGGTAAGGAAGCCGGTCTGGCGCACGTGATGAAGCACAAGGACGAATTCGTCGCCGCGGGCATCCCCGAGGACAAGATCGCCGAGGTCGTGCACCGCGCGGCCACGGAGGGCCGCTATACGGGTCATTGCCAGGGCAAACCGCCGGGACGGCCGATCTTCGAGGTCGAGTACGGTGGCCAGAAGCACTACGTGTCGGTGTCGGTGGGCAACAACGGCTACATCGTCGGGGCGAACATGCGCAGTGCGGACAGCCCGTTCGACGGTGCCCGGCGCGACCCGCGCGCGGAGACCGATCCGAACTACCGGGGATGGGGACGATGAACGGCGTGGTTTCGGTGCGGCTGGCGCCAGAGTGGGGTACCGACCCGCTGTGGGTGCGCAGGGACGGCGACCCGATTCCGGCGAACTACTCGGCGGACCGGTTGGGGCGTGAGTTCGGTGTGCCGGCCGGGCTCGTGGCGGCCGTCGACGCGTGGGATGACGAGTTCCAGGCGGTGTACGACCCGGACGACCCCGCCGACTCCGGCTTTGCCGACGAGGCGGCCACTGTTGCGTGGCATGAGCGGGGCGAACAGTTGGCTGAACAGTTGGCCGAGGTGCTTCAGGTCCGAACGGAGTTCCACACAGCGCGTGGAGACCGCGTTTTCGGCCTTTAGATCACGGCGTCCGACCTTGCGGGCGACGGCAACCCCGAGACTCGGACGCACATCGCGTTGTGGCCGTGGCACCCGGTCGAACCACTTGGCACTCGACCAGGAGAGTGGTCAAGGAGGAGCGCAGCGGCGCTGCCGCTGTTACCGCTGGTCAGCGCATGATCTAAGCGACCCTGGGGGTTGAGTTCGCAGCACATCGGCTGGTCAAGTGGTCGCCTCTTCGGGCTCGACTGAAGGCAACTCGTGATGTGCTGTTAGGGCTACAGCCGTCACCGAAGCCAACACCACGAGCCTGGACTTCGACACAAGCCACTCCTCGCGGGCGCCCTCACCGAGGTGATCGCCACCGGCACGCCCGCTGTTTCGCCGATGCCCGAGTCGCGCGACGGAACCGGCGATCTCCGCAATAGTGCGTTGTGGTGGGTGCGGGTGTCGGCTGGGGTGGCGCGTGTTGCTGTCGACGGTGCGGGGTGTGGGTTGGTGGGAACTGGTGCCGACGGCGGCTGGAGCCCGGTAGCGCAGACCGGTGCGGCCTCGGGTGGGTCGCAGTTCTACCAGGCCGGACGGGACATCAGGCTCGCGGCGCCACCGGTGGTGCCGCGCATGGAGTCCGTTCCCTCGGTCGCGGGTGTGGGTCGGGTTCCGGTGGGTTCGGGTGTGTTCGTCGGCAGGTCGGGGGAGTTGGCGCGCCTGGAGGCTGCCGTGGCCGGGTCCGGTGGGCGTGCGGTGGTGGTGGCGGTGCACGGCCTGGGTGGCGTCGGCAAGAGCACGCTGGCGGCCCGGTTCGCCGGGGTCCATGCCGGCCGGTTCTCGTTGGTGTGGTGGGTGACGGCGGATTCGTCGTCGGCCGTCGAGGCGGGGTTGGCCGAGTTGGCGGCCGCGGTGGCGCCGGAGGCGGCGGCGTTGCCGTCGGAGCAGCGGTTGGAGTTGGGCGTGCGGTGGTTGGCGACCCACGAGGACTGGTTGCTGGTTCTGGACAACGTGACCACCCCGCAGCATGTGGCCGGTGTGCTGGATCGGGTGCGGACCGGGACTGTGGTGATCACCAGTCGCCGGCGTTCGGGGTGGCGGGGCGCGGAGACCGTGCCAGTGGACGTGTTGTCCGGGCACGACGCGACGGAGTTGCTGGCCCGGATCGTGCGGTCGGACTGGCCGGAGATGGATCTGACCGGTGGGGACCGGTTGTGTGCGGAGTTGGGGTGGTTGCCGTTGGCCGTGGAGCAGGCGGGTGCCTACCTCGCCCAGAACCGCATCACCCCGATCGCCTACCTCGACCTTTTTGCGCGTATCCCGGCGCGGATGTTCGCCGCGACGGCGGAGGGGGGTGACGCGCAGCGCACGATGGCGAGGGTCTGGCACGTCACCCTGGACCGCCTGATCGACACCCCCGCGGCGGGCACGCTGCTGCGACAGCTGGCGTGGTACGCACCGGACCACATCCCCCGCAGCCTGCTGGGCGCGGCGGTCGGAGAACCGGAGTTGTCCGAGGCAATGGGCCGCCTCGCCGCCTACAACATGATCACGCTTACCGCGGACGCCGTGTCCGTGCACCGCCTGGTCCAAGCGGTCACGCGCATCCCCGACCCGACCGACTCCCACCGACAGCCCGACGACATCGCCTCCGCACGCGACACCGCCACCGGCACCCTGACCGCCGCTCTGGCGGATCACGAGCCGCACGACCCTGTTGCCTGGCCTGCTTATCGGGTCGTCCTGCCGCACGCGCGAACGTTGTTGGCGCACGCCGCACCCGTCACCGACACACTGCACACCAGCCGACTGCTCAGCAGTTTGGGCCTGTACCTCGAAGGACAGGGCGACGTAGATACCGCCATCGCTTACCACATGCGCGCTGCCGATGGCTTCGACCGTCTCAATGGCCCGGATCACCTTGCCACCCTGTCCGCCCGGAACAACCTGGCCTACGCCTACGAATCGGCAGGTGATCTCGACCGGGCGATCCCGCTGTACGAGGCGACCGCAGCCGATCACGAGCGCGTACTCGGCCCCGAAGACCCGAACACCCTGGCTCTGCGGAACAACCTGGCCAGCGCCTACGAGTCGGCAGGCGACTTGGACCGGGCGATCCCGCTGTTCAAGGCCACCCTCGCCGACCGGGAGAGGGTGCTGGGTGCCGACCATCCGAACACGCTGACCTCACGCAACAACCTGGCCTTCGCCTATGTGTCCGCAGGCGAACCCGGTCGGGCGATCCCGCTGTACGAAGCCAACATCACGGACATCGAGCGCGCACTGGGCCGCGACCACCCGAACGCGTTGGCCGCACGGAACAACCTGGCCTACGCCTACAAGTCGGCGGGAGATCTTGGCCGTGCGATCCTGTTGCACGAGGCGAACCTCCCGGACATCGAGCGCGTACTCGGCCCCGACCACCCGACTGCCCTGTCCGCGCGGAACAACCTGGCGCACGCGTACGAGTCAGCCGGTGACCTCGGTCGGGCGATCCCGTTGTACGAAGCCACTCTTGCGGACCGGGAACGAGTGCTGGGCCCCGACCACCTCGACACCCTGTCCTCGCGCAACTACCTGGCCGGTGCCTATCAGTCTGCCGGGGATCGGGATCGGGCGGTTCCGCTCTACGAAACCGTCCTCGCCGACGCCGAACGGGTGCTCGGGCCGGACCACCTGACAACCAGATCGATCCGGTCGAACCTCGGCAAGGCGAAGTCGACCTGAGGCCGCGCCCGTGCCGTCACTACGGCCTGCGCCGTGGAAGGTCGACGCAGTGGAGCCAGTCCGGGCGTGGGTGGTCGTAGTCGTCAGGGCCGAAGGACCCGTGGTGCGGTGGTCGAATTGCTACGGGTTCCCGGCCATTTGTGTCACTCGTTCGCGGGACAGCGGCTTGCTGGAGCATCGGCGGTGCTGAAGATGGTGGGGTGGACGAGCAAACGAAGTGCGGGTCGTGTGAAGGTTGGTGGCGATTGCCCGCTGCCGAGCAGGGCACGGTGGTGGGTGTGGCGGCTGATGAGCAGCCGGTGGGCAACGTCGCCCAGGCGAATCTCGCGCACCGCACCGACTGGTCGCTGCCCCGGCGCACCGCCGGCTGATTCGTGCGCACCGCGCAGTTGCCCGGGAGGTCCGCGGCCCGGCAGGTTGCCGGGGGTAACGGCTTGGGCTTGGTCCAACTGTTGGACTTGTCGGGGTTGGGCTTGCCCGGGTGGTCCGATGTGGTCGGTGGTTGTTCGTCGACCGGGTGGTGTGGCGGTCGGATTGCGGTCGTCGGGAGGACGGTGCGCGCCGGCTCGGTTGACAGTGGCGGTGGTGTGGTGGGGGCGGTCGTGGTCGGTGGTGTGGG
The DNA here is from genome assembly GCF_039521145.1 of Saccharothrix mutabilis subsp. mutabilis. Lineage (NCBI taxonomy): Bacteria > Bacillati > Actinomycetota > Actinomycetes > Pseudonocardiales > Pseudonocardiaceae > Saccharothrix > Saccharothrix mutabilis. The sequence goes on along the minus strand of NZ_BAAABU010000024.1, from coordinate 98,355 downwards.
TGGGTGCGGTCGGCGAGAGGGTGGTGGGCGGAGCAGCGGGTTCCCCGATGTGGGCGGCCGGGAGGGGAAGACGGCGGTCAGCACGGCGGTGAGTGGCGCGATCAGTGTCACTCGCAGAGCGGGGCGTCAGTACGGCGCGGCGCGTGCCTGTCAGGCCGGCCCCGACCTTCCCGGCGCTGGCCCCGGCCGATCAGATCGCCGATCTGATCGGCCGGGACTTTCTGCCGAGCGTCCTGGTGAGCGGCTGGTCGGCGACATCACCTGCCCGATCACCGGCCAGGGCCGGCCCCACCTCGCCACGGAGCCCGTCGGGACAACCCGCGGCTGCTCATCACACCTGGTCGGTCTCGACCGTCGTCGCGGGCTGACCACCGAGCCGGCGGCGGTCCTCGATCTTGATACCGCACTTGCCGACCAGCGCGACACCGGCACCGACGGTCGTGGCCACCGGAGCGGCCAGCGCCGCGACCAACCCGAGAGCCACCGGCACCTCCAGCACCACGTCCTGCTTGCGGTCACGTACGACCACGCGACGGTTGATGCCCTCGCTCACCAGCCCGCGAACGGCGTCGACCACCGAATCGACGGCGGCACGGGTGGACTCGGACCTGGACTCGCTCATGACCCTCCTCGAACTGCGGATCCCCTTGACGACTCCAGCCTGCCCGCGGCCGCGCACACTGCCATCAGGGTTCCCCCTGACCCTCGCCTGATTCAGCCTCAGGGCACCACCCAGTGGTTGATCTCCAGTCGCAGGCGGGGACTCTGGCCGTTCGGGTGCGTCATGCCTTGAAGATCGACGACCTTGGCGCGGTGGACCCGTTAAGCGCGAGGCCGGGGTGCGGGGACGTGGCGGCACGCGACCGTGGCCCTGCGCCGCCGACTGTCGCCGGCGGGACTGGCGGTGCTGGGTCTGGCCTGGGTCACCGCAACCTGGACAGGCTCCCCGACGGGCAGTTCTTCGTCACCGCGGCACCGAGGCAGGTGGCTCCGAACAGGACGGGGGCTGAGCTTCGCTACTGGGCGCGGACGGTTTCACGGTCCGGGCTGGTGGGCATGGTCGCCGACGGTGCGGTGCGGGGCCAGGTCCAGGCGGACCGCAGGATGAAGGCTAGGAGGATCACTTCCAGGGCGACGCCGAGGCCGTAGAAGTACGTCCAGGACCCGCCCACCACGTTGAATGCCGCGTAGGGGATCTGCACCGAGGCCACGATGAGGTTCGTGACGCGGTTCGCCCTGGCGGGCAGCGTCGTCGACAGCACGATCATGAAGATCGGGATCGCCATGAGCGTGAGGAAGAGGACGTACAACGGCTGGCTGATGTCGAACTCGAAGACGACGCCTGCCAGGATGTCCGTGACGACGCCGGGCTTGAAGAAGGCGAGAATGTCCACGTAGGCGTACAGGAACATGACGCCTGTCCACGCCGCGGCGAGCTTGGCCTGCACCGGGATCCGCGGGTCTTCCAGTGTGGTGGTGGGTTGAGGCGTTCTCATCATGGGCTCCGTTGTCGTGGTGAGGATCGGTGGGTCCACGATCGCTGAGCCCGGCGGTGAACACCTCGGCGTCGAGGCCGGACCCGCCTCGGCCGTCGGGAGGAGCGGCGTCTCGTTCTTTCGATCGGTCCCCGACGCCTCGGCGGTCCTTAGGCTGGGTGGGTGATTACCAACGCCCTGCGCTCGCTGTGGGCCGAGCCCCGCGCCACGGACGCTCCCGAACGGGTGTCGCGCGACTGGGTGCTGGTCGGGGTGTTGATGGTGTCGGCGCTGCTTGAGGGCATCTTCCGGGACGACGTCGCCTGGCGGCCGTTCGTGACGTTCGTGGCGGTCGGACTCGCGCCGGTGCTGCTGTGGCGGCGCACCCACCCGTTGGCCTGTGTCGTGGTGGCCTTCGGCACCGCGATGGCGTTGGGACTGGCGAGCCTGCTGAGCGGGGTTCCGAGCGTGGGCCTCGACACGATGATCTACGTCCTGGTGCTCGTCTACGCGCTGATCCGCTGGGGCTCGGGGCGCGAGATCGTGATCGGGCTGGCGGTGGTGGCGGTCGCCGTGGGAATCGGCATGGTCCCCGACCACATCGGGCCGGCCGATGTCATCGGCGGGTTCGGGATCCTGGCCGCGGCGGGGGCGGGCGGAGCGGCGTTCCGTTACCGCGCCGAGAGCTGGCGCCGGGCGTTGGACCATGTCCGCAGCCAGGAGCGGGTCGGCCTCGCGCGCGAGCTGCACGACATAGTCGCCCACCACGTCTCGGCGATCGCCGTGCAGGCGCAGGCGGGCCGGGCGATCGCCGGGCAGCGACCCGAAGCGGCGCTTGAGACGCTGGCGGTCATCGAGGGGGAAGCGTCGCGGACGCTCGCGGAGATGCGGGCGATGGTCCGGGTGCTGCGCGACGGAGCGCCGGCGGAGTACTCCCCCCGGCCCGGCGTCGCCGACCTGGTGTCCCTCGCCCGCCGCGCCCCGGTCCCGGTCGTCGACGTGGAGTTGCCGGATGACCTGGACGAACTTCCGCTCCAGGTCGACGCGGCGGTCTACCGGCTGGCGCAAGAGGCGCTGACCAACGCCCTGCGGCACGCCCGCAACGCCTCGCGTGTGGAGATCCGGGTCGTTGAGGGCGCGGGACGGTTGCGACTGCGCGTGACCGACGACGGACAGATCGACCCGGCACGGTCGGTGAACCACGGCTTCGGGCTGCTGGGGATGACCGAGCGCGTGCAGCTTCTCGGCGGCACGCTGCGTGCCGGGCCGGCGCCCGGGGGTGGGTGGACCGTCGACGCCGAACTGCCGACTAAGGTACGCCGATGACGGTGCGCGTGCTGGTGGCCGACGACCAGGATCTGGTGCGCACCGGCCTGTCGATGATCCTTGACGCGCAGCCCGACATCGAGGTCGTCGGCAAGGCCGCCGACGGCCACGCCGCCGTCGAGCTGGCGCACAGGCTCCGCCCCGACGTGTGCCTTATCGACATCCAGATGCCCGGGCTCGACGGCATCGAGGTGACCCAGCGCCTCGCAGGGCGGGGCGTCCCGGACCCGATCGCGGTAGTGGTGATCACGACGTTCGACCTCGACGAGTACGTCCACGGCGCGCTCCGGGCCGGCGCCCGAGGCTTTCTGCTCAAGGACGCCGGGCCGGAGCTGCTCGTCCAGGCCGTCCACGCCGCCGCCGTCGGCGATGCGCTGATCGCGCCGAACATCACCCGGCGGCTGCTGGCCACCCTCGCCGCCAGGGAACCGTCGAGCCGACGGACCCAACCGATCGAGCCGCTCACCGATCGCGAGGAGGAGGTGCTGACGCTGGTCGCCCGTGGCCGCACGAACGCCGAGATCGCCGACGAGCTGTTCATCGGCTTGACGACCGCCAAGACCCACGTCGCGAGCCTGCTCACCAAAATCGGCGCCCGGAACAGGGTCGAGATCGCGATGTGGGCGTACGACACCGGCCGGGTGGGGCACTGAACCCAACGGTCGGGTGGCTGGAGCGCGACGGCCTGCGCTTGACAGTCGTCCCTGGTGCCGGCGGTGAGCTCAGGCGACGAACCTGGAGGCGACCAGCCGACGACTGGCCGCCGCATCGGCCGGTGGCGCTGCCACTCGCCGATGCCCCGTGACCAAGGGGGTGCGGAGGATGACGCCGACGGTGGTGCCGATGAGGTAGGCGGCAACGGCCGACACAACAGACACCACTCGGGTGCTCGTGCGTGACGTCGCTTTCCGGCCGCATGCCGACGACGATGCGCTTTTCCGACGCGGAGCCGGTCCGGGTGTCGGCCCGGACCGGCTCGGGGGATGAGGTCGTGCGCGTTATCCGCTGACCGAGGCCGAGAAGTTGTTGACCGCCAGACCCACGCCGCCGTTCCACGGCTCGAATCCGGCCTGGATGCTGGTCAGGTACCACGAGGTGGTGATGGCGCCGCGGTTGCGGACGTCGTTGACGAAGTCGAGCACGTTGAACGACCACGACGTGATCGGTGACGGCGCGACGTAGGAGATCACGTTGTTGGCGCCGTTGCTGCCGCGCCAGACCTGCCAGTTGCGGCCACCGATGGTGGTGTTGCCGACTGCGCTGCCGATCGGCTGGATCGAACCCTGGCGGTTGAACCAGATCATGATCTCCATCTGGTTGACGCCGTTGGTCTTCGGCGTCGGGTCGAGCCAGATGTCGTAGGAGGCGTTGTAGGTGCCGCCCACGTAGGTGTAGTTGATCGAGGACGACGCGCTGCGGATCCGACTGACCTGCATCGGCAGGTTGGAGCCCGGCGAACAGTTGGAGTAGTGGCAGCCGAGGTACACCGACGGGTACGACAGCGGTGCGCCGTTGGTCGGCGCGGAGCCCTGCTGCTGGGTGATGCGGAAACCGGTCGACGTGACGTTGATGCACTGGGTCGCCGAGGTGCCCCACCGGTTGTTCTGGACCACGTAGCGGCCTTGGATGGTGGTCGACCCGTACTGCTCACAGATGGTCGTGTCAGCCTGGGCCGAGGGCCCGGCTGCGACGACCGCGCCGGCGGCCATGAGCCCGGCCAGCACGAGAGCGCGGACGGTGCTTCGCATGGAACTCCTCTCGGAAGGTCCACGACGGCGGGGAGCAAATCTCCGGGAGCGCTCCCACACTACAGTGCGCGGTCGAGGGAGTCGACACGGAGGAGCGCGAGGAAGACAGTTCGTTGTGACGAAAAGGGTTCGGCCTGCGCCAAACCGTGCGTAACCGAGCTGTTTCAGGCACCGCTGAACCTGCTTGGCGGACCGCCAAGATCACGTTTCGAGTATGACCTTGACTGGATCAACTCCGGGGGTTGTGACAATCTGTGGACGTGAGTGACTGACTGGGTGACTAGACCGCCCTGAGTTGCGGGGTGATCCGCGGAGGATCTGGTCGTTGGCCAGCCTGATGCGACGGCCGTCCTGCTCGATGCGTTCCGTACCGGGACGCCGGCGGCTTGGCCGAGCTCGTGTCGGTCGTCTTGGTCGTCTTGGTCGCCGAGTGGCTTTCAGCGCCGGTCGAAGTGGCTGGAAGTGAGCCGAACCGCGAGCAGCGCGAGCACTTGGAGCGCGGTGAACGGCAAGACGTCCGCAGCGAGGCGGCGAAGCCCGACGAGTGTTTGTCGCGGTTCGGAGAACAGGTCGGCGGGTGTGTACCAGTCGCCTCGCGCCAGCAGGACGATGACGACGCCGGCCACCGCCACTGCGGGCAGGGCTGCCAGTACGAGCCTCGCGGTGGGCGTCCACCGCCGCGACAGGCCGACCATCGCGGCGCCGAGGAGGTAACCGACGGGTGGGAGCAGCAGGCCGCCCAGCAGCAGCAGCCCGAGTCCGATCAGGTCCGGTGGTCGGAGCGAGGAGAATGCCCTGCGCCACGGCGGCTTGGCGGCAGACGGCACGTCGACCAGTTCGGCGTCTACGATCTCTTCCGGGGCGCCGAGTCGGTGCAACACGTCTTCGACCTCCGCTTCGGACGGGTCGGTCGACGTCGAGGCGTCGAGGTGCGCCCGGATCTCCTGGAGGAGTTCGTCGCGCCGAACCGGCCCCAGCTTCGCGGCCCGGCGGGCGAGCCGGTCGAGGTAGGCGGCAACCAGTGGGTGCCGCGTCACGGAGTCGTTCATGCCAGATCGTCCTCTCCCGCAATGATTCCCTGCACGGACGTGGTCAGCGCGGTCCAGTCCCGCACGAACTGCTCCAGCGCCGCCGCTCCCTCCGGGCTGACCCGGTAGTACCGCCGAGGCGGTCCGGTGTCGCTCTCCTGCCAGGTGGTTTCCACCAGCCCCTGCTTGCGCAGCCGGGACAACAGCGGGTAGATCGTGCCCTCGCCGCCGATCAGCCCGTGCCGCGTGAGCACCGCGACCAGCTCCACCGCGTACCGCTCACGTCGTTCCAGCAGCGCGAGGACGCAGTACTCGACCACCCCCCGCCGCATCTGCGCCAGCGGTGCTCGTCCTAACAAGCTCGCCGGCGGGGCCAAGGGCAGGTACTTCTACGGCGACGACTACTCGGTGCCGGCCCCGCAAGCCGGAGAGGTCACGGTCCCATCCCGGGTTCGAGGTACCGCTGGGCGGCCTCCGTCGCCGTCGCCGAGCAGGCGCGCTGCGTCAGTCGGTGATCGGCGGCCGTGTCGCCTGGGTCGTCACCGGCCGCCTCTGCTTCGCTCTGGTGGATGCATATCGTCCCGTTTCGGCCTTCTGCTCCTGGCGACCGTGCCACTATCCCAGCAGAGAACCGCCACCACGAGGACTTCGACGTGACCGACCCACATCAGTACCTGGCCGACTTCGAGCAGCAACTGCAGCGCGCGCAGCAGCAGGTGGACGCCATCCAGACCGCGTTCCGCGACGCCCGCACCACGGTGACCAGTCCCGACGGCGCGGTGACCGTGACGGTCGCCAGCGGCGGGCGCATCGAGTCGCTCCAGCTCTCTCCCAAGGCCGACAGCCTGGGCCACACGGCGCTGGGCGCGGCGATCATGACCACGATCCGCAAGGCCCAGGTGGACGCGGCGCGGATGATCGAGGAGACCGTCCGGCCGGTGCTCGGCGACGGCGAGGGCATGAGCTTCCTGCGCGAGCAGGTCGAGCAGGGCATTGCCGCGATCGACCCGACCGGGGTCGTCACGCCGCCCGCCGAGCGCGAGCGGCGTGAGCCGCCCAAGGACGACGACGACTACTACGGCGGGCCGGTGCTGCGATGAGCGGGTTCAAGGCGACCAAGGCAGACCTCGACGACCACGCCAAGCTGCTCGACGGCACGCTGTCCTCCGAGGTGCAGGAGGCCGTGGACGCCGCCGGGCAGGTGAAGCTCGGGGCCGAGACGATGGGCGTGATCTGCCAGGTCTACTCGTTCATCTTCAACGACGAGCTGGACACCGCCCGCGACCTGCTGTCCAAGCTGCCCGAGGCGCTGGACGCCACCGGCGCGGAGCTGCGGGCGTCCGCGAACCTCTACGACACCACCGACCAGGGTGAGCGCAAGACCTTCGACGGGATGAACGGATGACGAACGAACTGGTCCAGAAACCCCAGGACGACGGCAAGATCTTCACCGGCGCGGGTGTGCTGGACACCGGCGAGGACCTCTTCCGCAACTTCTCGGGCAAGAGCCAGGCCAAAGACGGCAACGACAACGTCAAGGACAAGGAACTCGACGAGGTCGCGCTGGCCATCGACGGCATCGCGATGGGCCTGGGGCTGGTGGGCTTGGCCGTGGACCCGTTGGGCACGCTCGCCGCCAGCGTCGTGGGCTGGATCATCGAGAACGTCAGCTTCGTCCGCAAGCCGTTCGACGACCTGGCCGGCGACCCGCCCGCGATCGAGGCCGTCGCCAACACGTGGACGAAGATCGCAGAGCGGCTGAACGAGGTCGCCGGCACGTACCAGACGGGTCGCGGCAAGATCGCCGACTGGGAGGGTGGCGGGGCCGACGCCTACGGCAAGCGCGCCGACGCCCTGGTCGCCCACCTGAAGAAGGCGGCGACGTCCGCCGAGGAGGCCGCGACGGCCATCAAGCTCGCCGGCGCGGCGGTCGCCGCCACCCGCGCGCTGATCCGCGACGTGCTCGCCGAACTGGCCGCCACCCTGATCACCTGGGGCATCCCGGCCGCCGCCGCGGCGGTGCCCACGGCCGGCGCGTCCATCGCCGCGTTCATCACCCGCGCGGTGACCAAGGCGATCCAGATCGGCGGCAAGATCGCCCAGTTCCTCAAGAAGCTGTTCACCATCATGGACAAGCTGTCCGCGGTGGCCAAGCGGATGGGCAGCAGCATGCGCGGCCGGGCGGACGAACTCGCCGACATGGCCCGCATGTCGCCCAACACCCCGGCGGGCAACCAGCGGGCGGGCGAGCTGCTGCACACGTCGTCGGTGCGCAACGCCCGCGCCGACCGGCTCGACAACCTCGGCGACAACCTGGCCGGCGGCGCCAACCGCGGCCGGGACTCGATGGACAACATCACCAACCGCGCCAACGACATCGCCCAGAACTGGAACCGGCGCGTCGGCGACTGGGCGGACCGCGTCAAGCAGAACGGCCCGAACCGCAAGCAGCGCGTGCAGGACCTGTTCAACCGGATCGGCAGCCCGCCGCCCGGTACCCGCAGCGCCGACATGCCCGACCCGACCCACGTGCCGCGGCCGTTGTCCCGGTTCGACAACATCGTGGGCAACGGCATCATCGACGGCCAGAACTGGGCGCGCGCCGCCCGCACGTTCGACATCGGCCACCTGATGCCCGCCCCCGGCGACCTGATCTCCCCGACCCGCGAAGGGCTCAAGGAGATCAACAAGGGTTTCTGGGCCGATGACGTGGAGAAGTCCGAGGAGAAGGACCGCAACCAGGGCGACCAGGTGTTCTTGCCGTACCGGAACCGAGAAGAAAAGAAATGACCCCCCGACCGTGGCACCGCAAGCGCCGAGTGCTCGGCCTGCTCATCCTGCTGTGCGTCTACGTGATGCTCTTCCTGTACGACGGAGTCCGCTGGGGTGACAAGCCGGAGAACACCGCCGACGCCGTCGGCAGGAACGTGAGGTGCGAGGCCAGCGGCTTCCACCTGGGCCTGGTCCACGACTGCTCGGTGACCTTCGAGTGGGAGGGCAAGACCTACACCTCGTCGTTCCGGCACGAGATCACCCCGGCGGACATCGGCCGCGAGGTCCCCATCAAAATGACCAGCAAAGCCCCTCGGACGGGGTATCCGAGGTTCATCGTCGCCCGCGCCTACGACGGCCCACCGGAGTTGTTGCTGCCAATTTCGTGGTTCCTCCTCTTCGTCACCGCTATCGTCCTCATGTTCCGCATCTTCGCGGTAACCAATTCTTTGAACCGCGAGAGGCAACAAGGACAGACGGCGCCATAGACTCTGCGCCCGCGGCGCCGGTGCTCGGCGGGCGCATCGTCCGCTCCGTTCATGCTGCTGTCTCCGGCGTCCGTTCCGGCTCGCCTGGTCAGGCTGTTGAGCGTCGGCCGGCGAGTGCCGCGAGGCCGAGGAGCACAGCCACCCCGATCGCCGCCACCACGACGAGTCCGGGTGTGAAGCCGTGTCCGCGCTGGACGTAGGTGCCGATGCTGCCGAGCACCGCCACCCCGAGGGCCAGGCCGAACTCCACGCTGGTCTCCGACAACGCCGACGCCGCACCGGCCCGACCTGGAGGTGCCGCGCTGACCACGGTGTCGGTGCTCAGCGCCATCACCGGTCCCAGGCCGAGGTAGATCAGCACGAGTCCGGTGACCAGTGGCGCGACCCCCTGTTCGGCGGGGGTCCAGGCCAGGACGAAGAAGCCGGTGGCCGACACGACCAGTGACCATGCGAGCAGTCGGTGGACGGGGATGCGGCGGGCCAGTGCCGGCGCCGCGACCGAGGTCAGGACCATCGCCACCGCGGAGGGCACCAGCCACGACCCGGCTCGGATGGGGGACAGCCCGGCCTGTTGCTGGAGGTAGAGCGCGGCGAACAGGTAGACCCCGGCGACGCAGGCGAGCGCGCCGAGCAGAACCAGCAGCGCGTTGCGGAACGGCCGTTCGGCGAACAGCCGCAGGTCGATCAGCGGCACGCTCAGCCGCCGTTGCCGTCGCAGGAACACGACTCCGGTGCTCGCGCCGAGCAGCAGCGCGGTCGCACCCGGGAGCAGCGATCCGCCTTCGGCGAGGTGCTTGATGCCGTAGACGATCGGCAGCACGGTCGCCAGGGACAACGCCACGCTCGCCGGGTCCAGCTTTCCGTCTTCGGTGTCGCGGTGTTCGGGCAGCAGGATCGGTCCGGTGATCAGCAGCAGGGTCATCACCGGGACGGCGAGCAGGAACACCGAGCCCCACCAGAACCATTCGAGCAGCAGCCCGCCGGCCACCGGGCCCAGCGCCACCCCGCCGGACAGGCCCGCGGACCAGAGACCGATCGCGGCGCCGCGTTGGCGCGGATCGCGGAACATGCCGCCGATCAGCGCGAGTGTGGAGGGCATGAGCGTGGCGCCGGCGATGCCGAGCAGCGCTCGGGCCACGATGAGCAGTTCGGCCGATGGCGCGTAGGCCGCCAGCCCCGACGTGACCAGGAAGGCCGCGGCCCCGATCAGCAGCAGGCGGCGCCTGCCGATGCGGTCGCCCAGCGTGCCCATGGTGACGAGGAAACCGGCGACCAGGAAGCCGTAGGCGTCGGAGATCCACAACAACTGGCTCGGGCTCGGGTCCAGTTCGGCGGCGAGGCTGGGCAGCGCCAGGTAGAGGACCGTGGCGTCCATGGACAGCAGCGCGGTCGGCAGCACGAGGACGGCGAGGCCGAGCCATTCGCGTGGTCCCGCGGAGACGTGGAGGTGTCGATCGGACATGCCGCGACGCTAAAGTCTCACACAGGTGTGAGAGTCAAGCGCGGAGTTCGGAGGCGGGATGCGCATCGGCGAACTGGAACGCAGGACCGGGGTCAGCCAGCGCCTGCTGCGCTACTACGAGGAACAGGGCCTGCTGCGGCCACAGCGCCTGCCCAGCGGCTACCGCGTGTACTCCGACGCCGACGTGACCACCGTCGGACACATCCGCAACCTGCTCGCCGCGGGCCTGTCCACCGCCACGATCGCCGATCTGCTGCCCTGCATGGGCTCCGCGGGCGGACAACTCGTCGCCGACTGCCCCGAACTGCTGCTGGACCTGCACCGGGAACGCGCCCGGATCAGTGCCGCGATCGCCGAGCTGACCACCGCCCGCAACACCCTGGACCAGGTGATCGCCACCGCACCACCCTCGGTCGAGCACGCAGCCGCCCAACTGCGCGACGTCGGCTGACGAAGAGACCCGGCACGGCCAGGTCCATGGCGAGCGCGACGACGAGCACTGGCGCACGGGAGGTCCGCGGCGCCGGTGGGCACCGCGGACCTCGATCCGGAAGCTCCGACGGCGATCAGGGCTGCACGGTGAAGGTGTAGCTCTTCTGGCCGGTGCTGACCGCGGTGCCGCCCGAGGTGGTCGCGGTGACCTCGAAGACGGCGGTGTAGGTGCCCGCCGCCTCGAACGCCCAGTTGGCGTGGGCGTGGGTGTTGACCGCCAGGGCGCGGGTGTCCGGCAGGCCGTTGCCGCTGTCGAACCACACCGTCGGCGTGCCGAACGCGTTGGTGGTGTAGACGCTGAAGTCGTCGGGGCCGGTGACCGAGACGAGCTTCACGGTGAGCGAGTTGTTCAGCAGCACGCCCGTGGGGACGCCCGCGGTGTTCAAGCCCGGCCACAGGATTCCGCCGACCTGGCTCTGCGGCAGGACCCAGACCGTCGACCCCGGCGTGCCGAGGAACGCGTAGGCGCTGCTGGAGGGGACGGTGGTCTTGCTCGCCGGGACGGCGACCAGGGTCACGGTGGACGGGTCGCGGTCCACGGCGGGCGACAGGGTGCCGTCGTGCACGTCGAGGGTGAGCGCGCTGCCGGTCCAGTCGACGTCGACGGCGTCCACGTGGCCGGAGGAGAGGGTGACGCTCGCGTGGGCGGTCCCCGTGGTGAGCAGGGCGAGCCCGGCGGCGAACGCGGCGGCGGCGAGGCGGGCGATCATGAGTTCACCTTGAAGTGGTAGGTGGCGGGGGCGGAGACTACGCGCTCGCCCGTCGCGGCCAGCGTGCCGACGGCGCGGACGGTGACGCTGTAGCAGCCGGCCGCCTCGAACGCCCAGTTGGCGTGCAGGTGGCTGGCGGGGGTCAGGCCGATGCTGTCGGGCAGGCCGTTGCCGCTGTCGACCAGGACGGTCGGCGCGCCGACCGCGTCGGTGGTGAAGATGCTGAAGTCGTCCGGGCCGTACACGCGGGTGACCCGCAGGCGCAGCGAGCCGTCGACGAAGACGCCGGGCTCGACCTCCTCCGTGGCGATGCCCGGCCACAGCAGGGTGGTGTCCTCCACCTGCGGCAGCACCCACACCGGGGCGCCGGGGCTGCCGAGGAAGGAGTAGGCGGGATCGTCGGGCACGGTCGTGCGCGCTTCGGGCTTGGCGACCAGCAGCACCTCGGAGGGCGCGTACTCGGTGTCGGTGGTCTCGTCGTGGACGTGCAGGTCGAACTCGCCGTCCTCGAAGGCGACGCCGAAGACGTCGACGTGCCCGGTGTCGAGCGTGGCGAGCGGGGCGGCCGTCGCCGGTGCGGTGACGAGGCCGGACAGGCCGGTCACCGCCGTCAGCAGCAGGGCGATGCGTGCGGTTCTGCGCAAGGTCGGTGCACTCCAATCGTGCGGACATGGCGGTCCGGTGGGACCGTGCCCGGAGCGTTGCACACGACAATCGTTGTCGATAGGACCGTATGGCCTATTGAAAACGGTTGTCATTGAGATTAGGTTCGCGGTGCCCCGCTGGCCGGGCGACGGGTGTCTGGAGGTTCGAGAACAGTGCGTGCGCCTTTACAGGCCACAGCGTCCTTGTGCGCGGTCCTGCTCGCCGTGACCGCGTGCACGTCGACAAAGGACCAGGCCGACGACGGCCTGTCCGTGGTCGCCACCACGGAGATCCTCGCCGACCTGGTGCGCAACGTCGGAGGCGAGCGCGTCCGGGTGGACTCGCTGGTGCCGCCCGGCGGTGACCCGCACTCCTACGAACCCACGCCCGCCGACGCGAAGAAGGTCGCCAAGGCGGACGTGACGTTCACCAACCACCTGCTGCTGGAGGAACAGCGGCTGATCAAGGCCATCGACGCGAACGCGCGCGAGGGGACGCCGAACGTCTCGCTGGCCGAGGCGTCGGAAACCTATGGCGCGCACGTGATCCCGCTGGTGGAGAACGTCGGGCTGGACGTGCTGTGGTTCGGGTTGCGGGTGCGCGGCGACGGCGAGCAGCGCGGCGCCACCCGGTCCTCGGAGGTGCGGTTGACCGCGACCGCCGTGGAGGGTCCCGGGAAGCTGGTGGCCTACCTGACCGAGTCGCTGGGCAAGCCGGTGGTGTACTTCGACTCCGGCGACGGTCTGTCCGATGTGGACTCCACCACGTTGCCGCCCGCCGCGCACACCCACCTCAACTGGGCGTTCACCGCGCCGGGCACCTACCGGCTGACCCTGCGCGCGGCGCTGGTCAACGGCGGAGCGGAGGTCGAGCTGGGGGAGGGCACGTTCACCTTCGCGGTGGGCGTCGACCCGACCGGCATCGCCCCGACGGTGCTGGGCGAGGGGCACACCGACGTGACCGTGGACCTGGACACCGGCGAGCTCTACACGTTCAACGACCGCGCCGGCGGCACCACCCAGCAGGTCGTGCCCGCCGCGCAGGCCGTGATCGAGGTGCCGAACAAGGCGATCACCACGGTGCCCGACGACCCGCGGTTCGCGTTCCTGGGTGCTGCCGGCGCGTCGGTGCACCAGTTGCCGCAGGCGGTGCTGGGCAAGCACGTGCACGGCGAGATCGACCCGCACCTGTGGCAGGACGTGCGCAACGGCCGCGCCTACGCCGAGCTGATCCGCGACACGCTGCGCACCGCCGACCCCGACGGCGCGGCGGACTACGACCGCAACGCCCGCGACTACCTCGCCCGGCTCGACGAAGTGGACGCGCGGGTCCGCGAGACCGTGGCCAAGGTGCCCCGCAACCGCCGTCACCTGGTCACCACGCACGACGGGTTCGGCTACTTCGCCAGCGCCTACGACATGACCGTGGCCGGGTTCGTGGTGCCCAACCCTGCGCAGGAACCCAGCGTCGAGGACGTGCGCAAGCTGACCGAGACCATCCGCAACCTGAAAGTGCCCGCCGTGTTCATGGAAGCCAACCTCGCCCAACGCGGCTCGGTGCTCACCCAGGTCGCGCGCGACCAAGGCGTCCAAGTGTGCCTGCTGTACGGGGACTCCTTCGACGAACGCACCCGCAGCTACGCGGACATGATGCGCCACAACGCGGAGGAGATCGCCCGGTGCCTCGCCTGATCCAGGCCCTGCTCGCGACCGTCGCCGCGTTGCTGTTGCTCCCGCCGGCCGCGCACGCCCAGGCCCCGGTCGTCATCGCCGACGGCCACGTCGACCTCGGCCCGCGCCTGGTCGAGGGCCGCTGGACGCTCCAGCTCCGCGACGACACGGGCGACGGCCCGGTGTGGCGAGAGCCCGGCGACGTGGTGCTCCAGGTCGGCGACGCGGCGAAGACCACCGTGCCGAACGACCCCGCCTACGCGTTCCTGGGCACGCCGGGCAGCGAGGTGTGGGTGCTGCCGCAGGTGCAGGACCAGCGGCTGGTGTGGCCCGGCTGGAACACCCAGGACCCCAGCATCGCCGAAGTCGTCGGCCGCGAGGTGGACTGGCGGCTGCACGGCGTCGCGGGACCCGGCCGCTTCGAGCTGTTCCTCACCGGCGACTTCGGCGCGCCGCGGACGATCTTCGGCAGCGGACGGCCCTACCCGCAGGAGACCGGGGTCGAGGCGGGCACCCACGTGCACGGCAACTGGGTGTTCACCGCGCCCGGCGCGTACTCGCTGGACGTGGAGATGGCCACCGCCGACGGCCGCTCCGACCGGGCCACGTTGAAGGTCCACGTCGGACCCGGCGACCCGGCCACGGCGTTCCCCGCGACCGAACCGAGCGCCCCGCCCCCCGACACCCATGCGCAACCCGCTGACGAGCAAGGCGTCCCGTGGGGCTGGATCGCGGCCGGGGGAGTGCTCGTGGCGGTCGTGGCGCTGGTCCTGTGGTCACGGCGTGCGAGGAGGACCGATGGCTGATCCGGTGCTGGACATCACCGGCGCGACCGTGCACCTGGGCGGCCGGGAAGTTCTGTCCGATGTGGACTTCCGGTTGTCCTCGGGTGAGCTGGTCGGCCTGATCGGCCCGAACGGCGCGGGCAAGACGACGTTGCTGCGCACCGCGCTCGGCCTGGTCCCGGTCCACCGGGGCACGGTCGCGGTCGCCGGCCGCTCGCCGCGCCGGGCGCAGGGCTCGGTGGGGTACGTGCCGCAGCGCCACGAGTTCGCCTGGGACTTCCCGATCACCGTCGAGGGCGCGGTCGCCACCGGCCGCACCCACCTGACCGGGCCGCTGCGCCGCCGCACGGCCCGCGACCGCGAGGCCGTGGCCCACGCCCTGGACCGCGTCGGCATGGCGCACCTGAGGACGAGGCCGGTCGGCGAGTTGTCGGGCGGCCAGCGGCAACGGGTCCTGGTCGCCCGCGCGTTGGCGCTGCGCCCCCGGGTGCTGCTGCTGGACGAGCCGTTCACCGGCATCGACGCACCCACCCAGGAGTTGCTGGGCACGCTGCTGTCCGGCTTGCGCGACGAGGGGGTGGCGGTGTTGACGACCACCCACGACCTCGCCGCCGCGACCGCGCTGTGCGACCGGCTGTGCCTGCTCAACCGCACGGTCGTCGCCGACGGCCCGCCAGCGGAGTTGGCGGACACCGACATCTGGCTGCGCACCTTCGGCCTGGACCGCGCGGAGCAGTTGCTCAAGACCCTGGGGGTGACCGGGTGACCGCGTTCCTGGAGGCGCTGGCCGCGCCGTGGGAGTACGACTTCTGGCGCCGCGCGCTGCTGGTGGCGTTGATGTCGGGCGTGGTGTGCGGGGTGATCGGCAGCCACGTCGTGCTGCGCGGCATGGCGTTCATCGGCGACGCCGTCGCGCACGCGGTGTTCCCCGGCATCGCCGTCGCCTTCGTGCTCGGCACGAACCTGGTGCTCGGCGGCGCGGTCGCGGGCGTGGTCACCGCGCTGCTGATCGCGGTGTTCACGCAGAACCGGCGACTCAAGGAGGACTCGGTCATCGGGATCTTCTTCGCCGCGTCCTTCGGCCTGGGCATCGTCATCCTGAGCACCGCGCCGGGCTACGGCGGGTCGCTGGAGTCGTTCCTGTTCGGCTCGATCCTGGGCATCGGCGACTCCGACGTGGTCTCGGTCGCGGTGATCGGCGCGCTGGTGCTGCTGTGCACGGCGGTGTTCAACAGCCGCTTCGTGGCCGCGACGCTGGACCGCGAGCAGGCCCGCGCGATGGGGCTGCCGGTGTTCGGGCTGGACGTGCTGCTGCACGTCATGGTGACCCTGGCCATCGTCATCTCGCTGCAGGCCGTGGGCAACATCCTGGTGCTCGCCCTGCTGGTGACCCCGGCCGCCGCGGCACGCCTGCTCACCGACCGCCTCGGCACGATGATGCTGCTGGCCCCGCTGATCGGCGCGGGCGGCAGCGTGCTGGGCCTCTACCTGTCCTACGCGCTCGACCTGGCGGCCGGCGGTCTGATCGTGCTGACCCTGACCGGTGTGTTCCTGCTGTGCTGGTTCTTCGCGCCACGCCACGGCCTGCTCACCCGACCCCGCCGAGCCGCCACCGCCGCCCTCGCCGAGGAGAAGTCGTGACACCCGCCCGAACCGGCGCCCTGCTCGGTGTGGCCGCAGCGCTGCTGATGACCGCCCCCACCGCGACCGCCGAACCCACGCGGCCCGACGCGGTGGACGTGGTGCTGGACGTCGAGAAGGGCGCGCCGGCACTGGACGCGGTGCTCGACGTCGAGAACGGCGCGCTGGCACTGGACGCGGAACCCGAGCTGCCCGCGCCGGACCCGTCGCTCGCCCCGCCCGACCGGCCGGCGTCGTCCGACCGGCTCGCGGTGCCCGCCGGCGCGGAACGGGTGCGGCTGCGCTGGGACACCACCGGCATCGAGCCCGGCACCGTGTTCGGCGACGCCGTGCGGCTGCGCGCCTGGCTGCTCGACTCCCCGGCGGACGAACCGACCGCGGTCCCCGTCGCCTCCACCGGCACCGTCGAACTCGACGCGCCGCCGTCCGGTGAACACCTCCTGCGCGTCGAGGCCGCGGCGCACACGCTCGACGGCACACCGTTGACCGCCACGCGGGACTACGTGGTGTCGGTCGCCGCGCAACCCGCGACCGCCCACGTCCCGGAGGTGCTCGCGCAGGCCCCGGCCGGCGCCGCGCCGCCGCCCCGCGTGCAGGCCGCCGCGCAGCAGCCGCCCACCGCCACCGGCCGCGTCACCCTCGACCAGGGCCACGTCGACGCCGTCGCGCCCCGCCTGCTGCCCGAGGGTCTGCACGTCCAGGTCAAGGACGGCACCGTCACCGGTGTGACCACCTGGCGCGAACCCGCCGACGTCGAGTTCCGCGTCCCGGACGCCGCACGTGCCGAATTGCCCGCGCAACCGGCGCTGTCCTTCCTCGGCACCGCGGGCGAGCAGGTGCACCTGCTGCCGCAGACCCAGCGCACGGACCTGCTGTGGACGGGTTGGAACACCGAGGAGTTGCGCCCGGCCGAGGTGTCCGGCGCGGTGACGTGGACGCTGACCGCCGTCGAAGGGCCGGGCGCGTTCGGCTTGTTCACCACCGGCTCGTTCGGCGCGCCGGAGGTCATCTTCAACAGCACCGACGGCCTGCCGGACACCCGGTCGGTCCCGCTGGGCACCCACGCGCACGCCAACTGGGCGTTCGCCGAGCCCGGCCGGTACCGGCTGACCTTCGCCGTCTCCGCGCGGGCCGCCGACGGCCGCCCGCTGACCGACACGGAGACCTTCACCTTCGTCGTCGGTGACGGCGCCGGCGGCCAGACCCAGCAGCCGGCCGGCGCCGACCGGCAGACCGGCACGCCGAGCCGCCTGGCCTCCACCGGCCCCGCCGCCCTGCCCGCCACCGCCGGCCTGGCGCTCGCCCTGGTCGCCACGGGCGCGGCCCTCCTCGTGCTCACCCGCCGTCGCCCCGCCAAGGAGAACCCGTGACAACCCCGGCCCGCGCGCGGGCGGTGGTCGCCGCTGCCGCGGTCGCCGCCCTCGTCGCCCTGTCCCTGACCGCCCTGTCCCCGACCGCGCTGTCGCTCACCCCGTCCGCCGCCGAGCAGGCCACGACCGTCGTGGACGCGGGTCACGTGGACCTGCTCGCACCGGACGTCGGCGGGGACGGCGCCCTCGACATCCGCTACACCTGGCAGGGAACCGACCTCGATCCCGAACAGGTCGTCACGCACGTCAAGCCCGGCGCGTACCTGCCCGTGCCCGACATCCCCGGGTACGAGTTCCTCGGACCGGTCGGCAGCGACCTGTGGATCATCCCCGAGATCCAGGACGACAACCTGGTCTGGGCGGGCTGGAACACCGAGGACTTGACCCCGGCCGACGCCGACCCGGCCTCCGTGCGCTGGCGCCTGGACGCGGTCGGCGGCGACGAACCCGGCAGCCCCGCGCCCGGCAAGATGACCGTGTTCGCGACGAGCCCGGTCGGCGAGCCGCTGCCGCGCGTGTTCGACACGTCCCAGCCGCTGCCGCAGGAAAACCCGCTGGCGCTGGGCACCCACGCCCACGCCAACTGGACGTTCTCCGCCGAGGGCGTCTACCGGCTGACCTTCACCGTCGAGGCCACCACCCCGGACGGGAAGCCGCTGCGCGACACCGCCACCTACGCCATCGCCGTGGGCGAGATCGACCCCAAGGCGGTCAAACCGGGTACCGGCGAGGAACCCACCACGACGACCACCACAACGACGACGACCACCACCACGACCGCGGGGACGACGACCACGACCGTCCCGCCCAAGTCGTGCGTGGTGCTCAACGACGGCCACGTGGACCTCATCGCCCCACGCTTGCACGACGGCGCATTGCGCACAGAGGTCAAGGACGGCACGGCCGGTCCGGACAAGGCCGTGTGGCGCGACCCGGCGGACGTGGTGCTGCACCTGGTCCCGGCGGCCCGCAACACCGTGCCCGCCGACCCCGCCTACTCGTTCCTCGGCGCGCCGGGCTCGCCGGTGTGGCTCATCCCGCAGACCCAGATCCCCGGCATCGTCTGGGCGGGGTGGAACACCGAGTCGCTCAGCCCGCGGGACGTCCCCGGTGACGTGAAGATCCGCGTCACGGCGGTGGAGGGCCCCGGCCGCGTCGGCGTCTTCCTCTCCGGCATGGCCCCGACCGTGCTGGTCGACTCCGGTGACGGGCTGCCCGACACGATCTCCGTGGTCCTGGGCACCCACGCGCACGCCAACTGGGCGTTCGGCGCGGAGGGGACCTACCGGCTCACCGTCGAGGTCGCCGCGACCCTCGCCGACGGCCGCACCACCACCGACACCGACGTGTTCACCGTCGCGGTCGGCGACGTCGACCCGACCGCCGGCGGGAACTGCACGCCCCCGCCCTCGCCCATCCCGGCCTCCACCGGCACGACCTCGCCCGGCCCGGTCCCGACCACGCCGCCCGCGGGGTCCTCGCCCAAGGCGAAGGGCCTGGCGGCCACCGGCGTCGGCGGCGTGGGCACGGCCGTGCTGCTCGCCGTCCTGCTGACCGCCGCCGGCGGCGCGGCACTGCTGTTCACCCGGCGCAAGCGCACCGGGCGCGGCTGACCCACGAGGTGGTGCGGGGCCCGGACGGACTCGTCCGGCCCGCACCGCGTTCAGCGCCCCGGCTCAGCGTCCTTCGGTGCTCCGACACCGCGAGCAGACGCCCGTCAACGCGATGGACAGGCTCAGGTCCGAGAAACCGTGGTCCACAGCGGTTCTCATCGCCCAGTGCGTCACAACCGCGGCGTTGACGGGGACACCGCAGCCGCACTCGGTGCACATGAGGGTGTTGCTGTGCTCATCGCCGGATCGCAGGTAGTACAGGTGCAGGCCCGCGTGGTCGACCATCGCGGCGACGGTGCCGGCCCGGACCAGGGAGGCGAGGTGGCGGTAGATCGTCGTCAGGCCGATCCGCACGCCCGTGTCCAGCGCATGGTGGTGGATCGCGTGCGCGGTCGAAGGGCCGGGCAGGTCGGCGAGCACGCGCAGGACCACGTCGCGCTGCGCCCTCGACCGCGGTCCGTTGACGCCGCCAAAGGTGTGCTGGAGCACCGTCCACTCCTCGTCCGGGCTCAGACCGCAGCGGCTTCGACGAGGCAGAACCCCGACGGAGGCAGCGGCACGACCTCCACGACGGCGAACCCGCCGCCGCGCAGCAGCACCTCGACCTCCGCGCGGGTCCGTTCCCGGCCGCCGAGGTTGACCAGCATGTTCAGGTCGCTGAGGTAGACCACGGGCGCGGCGGCGTCCGCCACCGCGTCCGGCAGGACCGGTTCGACCACGAGCAGCGTGCCGTCACCGCCGCCGACGTCCGCGACCGCCGCGAACCGGCCGAAGTCGTAGGCGCCCGGCAGCACCGCGGCGGCCATGTGGGTGCCCTGGCTCATCGCGGTGTTGAACGACCCCGCGCCCGTCGACCGCAGCAGCCTCCCGGCCGCTGACAGCGCGAACCGCCCAGGTCCGGGCTCGACCACCAGCTCCAGCGCCGTAGCCGCACGCAGCAGCCGGTGCATGGTGCCCGTGAGGGTCCCGCACGCGGCGGCCACCTCCTCCACCGAGCGCTCGTCGTCGTCCAGGGCATCGGCGACGCCGAGCTTGACGCAGGCCCCGACGACCTGCGCCGACATCGACCCGAAGACGAGGTTCACCACGGCCCCGCGTGCGGCGGTGGCCGTGTCCTGTGACGCGGACATGATTCCCCCCCAGAAGCACCTGAGCGACAATGATTATCAAAACCAACCATAGCGCGCCCCCGCCCCCGCGCACACCGCTTCCGGCACACCCTTGATCGACGCAGCGGGCGAGCACCGACGCGCGTGGCGAGGGCTGCGACCAACCCGGCCCGCCGCCGATCATGGGCAACATGCCCGAAGCGCACCCGCCCGCTACCTCGTCGAGCGGGCGTCTTCGTTGTGCGCGCCTCGGTCTCGCCGCACGCTGCACGGATATCCTGGCGGCGGATGCGACGGGTGCTCGCCGGGCTTGGGGGGAACATGACGGAGCCGCAGCCGCCGCGGTGGGTGGTGTGGGTCGCTCGGGTTGTGGCCGT
The DNA here is from genome assembly GCF_039521145.1 of Saccharothrix mutabilis subsp. mutabilis. Classification (NCBI taxonomy): domain Bacteria; kingdom Bacillati; phylum Actinomycetota; class Actinomycetes; order Pseudonocardiales; family Pseudonocardiaceae; genus Saccharothrix; species Saccharothrix mutabilis. The sequence goes on along the minus strand of NZ_BAAABU010000024.1, from coordinate 77,644 downwards.
GGTGGTCGTGGTGCCGGTGACCTTTGTCTGGGCATGGGTGAAGACCCTCGTGCTGCGGCCGGTGGCTGCTGCCCTGCGGTGGGTGTGGAGGTCCGGCGCCGTAGTGGCGCGCTTCCTGTGGCGGTCGGTGCTCGTGCCCTTGGGGCGGGGTGTCGAGTGGGTGGCGCGACTGGTCCACCGGCGTGTGCTGCGGCCTGTGGGGTGGGTGCTGTTCCAGGTCTGCCGGGTGGTCGGGATCGGCCTGTGGTGGGTGGCGAGGCAGGTCGGGCGGTTCCTCATGTGGATCGACGCGCCCCTCACGGCCGGGGTGCGGTGGTTGTTCCGGTGGATCGGGAAGATCATCACGTTCGTCGCGCGAGGGTTGTGGGACGCCGTCGTGTGGGTCGTGGTGCCGTTGTGGCGGTGGCTGGTGGTCGTGCCGGTGCGGTTCGTCTACCGCTGGCTCCTCACGCCGATCGGGCATGCGTTGCAGTGGGTGTTCGTGTGGGCCGTGAAGATCATCGAGGTTGCCGCGCGGGTGTTGCGGGATGCCGTTGTGTGGGCGGTCGTCCGGGTGGCGTTGCCGTTGTGGCGACTGCTGGTCGTCCTGCCGCTGCGGCTTGTCTACCGCTGGCTCCTCACACCGATCGGACATGCGCTGCGGTGGGTGTTCCGATGGACCCGGAAGATCATCGCGGGTGGCGTGCGGGCATTGCGGGTCGCCGTTGTGTGGGCGGTGACGCGGGTGGCGTCGCCGTTGTGGCGGTGGCTGGTCGTCCTGCCGGCACGGTTCGTCTACCGCGAGGTGCTCACGCCGGTCGGCAACGCCGTGCGGGCGGGTGTGCGGTGGGTGCGGCGGACGTTGGTCGAGCCGGTGCGGCAGACCGTGTCGACGATGACGTCCTGGCTACGGCGCCAACCCGCCGTCGAACCCTCTCGCGACGGGCAGGGGAGCGGGACTCCGGCGGGCCAACGCGTTGATGGTTGAGGAGAACCGGGGAACTAGCGCCTGGGAGTGGGAAGCTCCGCAATCGCCTCACAGCGGCGGTGGTCAGTTCGGCACGAGGTTGCGCAAGGCGGACCGTGTGGAGACCGCAGACCCAAACCGGCCTCAGTGCCCTACCTCCTTCTGAAGGTGGCGGCAATGAACCGGGTGGTGTTCGACGAGTTGCTCAAAGCCATGGATGCCGCGAAGAACGGCTACGTCGATGGGATCGCCGAGCGGATCAACAGGGCACTGGCTGTGCCATGCCCTGCCGGAGGTTGCCCGCGCTGTGAAGTAAAATTGTAGTCGTTGATTTCGTCCTGATAACAACCCGGTGCGCAGGTGGAGGGGGCGTGGAACTAGTGGGCGAGCCCAATCTGCGGGTGCTTCAGAAGAGTCGACGCCGGCCTGAGGTGGGCGACCTCTTTGTTCTGTCTCCTCGCGATGACCTCTATGTGTTCGGTCGCGTCATCTCTGATCAGGCGAGGTGGGCGCAAGTTGATCCGCAGATTCCTCCCGTGAACCTCATCTATGTTCACAGATACACCTCGCCTGTCGTGGAGGTGCCTCCGGATGCGGAACTGCAGGCAGGCACGTTGCTCATTTCCCCGACCATGGTCAACAACCTGCCCTGGAGCAGGGGATATTTCCAGACCATCGCCAACATTCCGTTGCGTCCAGGGGAAAGGCTGGCGGTTCACTGCTTCCGCGATGCACGCGGCAGGTTCGTGAACGAGTTCAACGAGCCGCTTCCGGCAAGGACCGAGCCGTGGAGCGTCCTGGGGCTCGGTAGTTACCGCACCGTAGACGACGAGGTCTGCGAGGCTTTGGGTATCGCGCTCGCGACTGACTGAACACACCCCCAGTGATGCGGAGCGGGGATCCAACTAGAGTTCAAGCGCTATGTGAGGCCCAAAATGCTGGACAGGGTTGATCCGAGGGTGAGGGACTGGGGCGCGGTAGTTAAGGTCCCGTCGCTGGACGGAAAGCACGGGATCTCGTGGTTGCCGTGCGACAACCGTCTGCCACTGGTCAGATTACTTCCGTCTCGACTTCCTGACTCGGAGGTGAGCGGTGAGAGCATCCGGAGGTCGTGATGCACGAGTGGTCCGTTGAGGTCTACGAGGCGCTGCATGACGCCGGTTGGCGGCCTGGTCGGCGAGTGGAGACCGCGCGGTGGCGGGAGAGGTTCGCGGCGGCCGGGGTCGAGATGCACGACGTGGCGGAGAGGTTCCTGGCCGAGTTCGGTGGCCTGGTGTTCGACATCGGTGGTCCGGGAGTGACCTCGGCGAAGGAGCCGTTCGAGTTGGACCCGGACTTGTGCGAAGGGGAGGAGGGTCGCTTCCTCGGCTGGGGCGCCAGGCTCGGGAAGTCGCTGTTCCCCATCGGGGAACTGGACGGAACCTTCTTCCTCGGCATTGATCAGGACGGGGCGATCTACCTCGTGGTCGACCGGGTCGCGCGCTTCGGTGTGCTGGAGGAAGGAATGGAGGCGCTGGTTCGAGGAGACCTGCCGGAAGAGCTGGCGTGAGCGAGACGTCCGCTCGCGCAGGTGGATCATCGGAGTGATCGCTTCGAGTCGACTCAGGCGACCAGGGCGGTTGCGGTGGCGCAAGAGCGAGAGTGGCGCCGCGGCCACGACGGTCACGGGTTCTGGCGAGGACATCGCTTCGATCTGCTCCACCAAGCGGAACGGAGCAGGTCAGTGGCAACCCCATCTGGGTGCTGGTCATCGACCGTGCCCAGGACCTCGGGACCGGGTGGATCAACGCTGCCGACATCTCGCTCACCGGGCCCGTCCCGTCGTGCGGTAGCCCGACCGACTGACCGGGTCGCCGAGCTTTCCCGTTCGTTCTGCCTGACCGGTTTTTCCGGGTGCGGCTGTCGCTCGAACCTCGGACGAGACCGGGCAGCCGCACCCGTGGACGTGCCGGATGTACGAGTAGGGCTCCTTGATCGCGTTCGCGCTGGTCAAGGGCCCTTCGTATGGGTGGGTGCGAACCTCCGGCGGCGACGAGATCCACCGGACCGGTGGTACGCCGACAGTTCGGCGTGCCACCGGCGACAGTGACGTCAGCTCTCCTGCTGCCGGCGCTCTTCCCAGCGGGCAGCCATCCCAGCCAACTCGTCGAACATCTCGTGCAGCTCCTCCGACTTGTGCGCGGCAGCCGTAAGCGCACGTCGGCCGCCGGCTTCAGTCAGACGGGGAGTGGTTGGCGGGTGCACCGAGTGCTGCGGGGGTTCGGGAGTTCTGGCACGGTTGGTTGGTGAGCAAAGTGATCGCCGGGGTTGGGGTGGTCCTCGCGCTCGTCGTCGCTGTGGTCTTCTTGCGCGATCCGCCTGCTCCTCCCACCAGCACCCCTGAGCCGCCGCGGGAGGTTGCCCGGGTGGTGGTTGCGGATGTGCCTTGGCGGTCTGTTGCGGTTCCGGGGGATGTTGAGCAGGTGCGTTATGCCGTCGCCGATGGTGAGCGGGCGGTGTTTCCGGTGCGTGGGGTGGATGGGGTGCGGCGGCTGGTTGTTGGTGGGGGTGGGGGGACGGAGGTCGTCGGCGGGGGTGGCGGCGTGTTGCGGGGGGTCCTCGCCGGATCGACGTTGGTGGTTCAGGATCAGGACGTCGCCGGGGTGGCTCGGGTGTCCACTGTGGACCTGAAGACCGGCGTGAAGCGTGTGCTGGTCGAGAAGGTGCGCCTGGGGGCGTTGGTTGCCGTTGACGGGCTTGTTGTCCTGCAGGAGGGGCAGGAGTGTTTGCGGGTGTTCGCCGGTGCCGGCGAAGGGGTTGCGCACTGTCCGCCTGAGGGTTCGACGATCTCGTTGTTGACCGCTGGGCCGCGCGATGTCCGGTGGCGCGAGACGGCTCCGGCTGAGGCGTGTGCCAACTGGTTCAGGCTCGAACCGGGCGGGCGGCCCCAGCGGGTCGAGGCGGGGGAGGGGGCTTGCCGCGCCGTCGGGGCGACCTGGTTGGACGGGTGGGAGATCACCACCGGGGTCACGCCCTACGAGGCCGGGGCCGCCTACCCGGGGCCGCTGGTCGCCCGGCGCGACGGACGGGAGTTCGCGTTGGACACCACCGTGCTCGACGCGGAGGTCTGCGGCCGGCACCTGTACTGGCTCAGCCGGCCTCGCTACCCCGACCAGCTCGGCGAGGTCGTGCGGTGGCGGCCGGGGGCGGACCGGGTCGAGGTGTTGGACACCGGCGGACCCGCCTGGCCGCCCCGGTGTGTGAACGGGACCCTGGCCGTCTCGACTGCCGGTCCTCGCCTGCTCGTTCTCGCCGAACCCTGATTCCGGCGTCATCGGGAAATATTCCCGACAAGCGTGTTTCACCCGTCTGTCGTAATTCTCGACTAATCGCGCGTGCTAACCTGTTGGCGTTTGCTGGGGAGCGCGTGAGTGACTAATCGACGGCAGTGTCGGCTGCTGCGCGCTGAAAGGTGTTTCCGCAGATCACAGGGGGAACTGTGGCATTGCAGGAATTGTGGGAGAACTATCGGTCAGGGGTTGGACATGCCCGCCTCGGTGGGCTTGTCGATGGGGCCGAGGAGGAGTTTTACGTCGGGCTTGTCGCGCTGGCCGAAGGTGACCATCCGGCCGGACTCGCGCACGTGGCCCGGGCGCGGGACTTGGCGCCGGATCGGCTCGTGTTCGCCGAGTGCGCGCATTACCTGGAGCACCCGCCGAGCAGCGTGCGCGCCGGCACGGCGGAGATCTACCTCGACCCCGAGGCGTTCTCGGCGTTCGGGCGCGGCGGGGGCAACGTCGCCCTCTACGAGCGCACCCACGCGGCGCTGCGCGAGCGGTACGAGGCGTTGCAGCCCGAGGCGCTGCTCGACATCGGCACCGGCGAGGGCCTGGGGTTGCTGCCGGCGCTGACGCCCGCCGTGGGTCGCGTCGACGTGGTCGAGCCGTCCACCACGCGCATCGACGTGGTGCGGGCGGGGCTGGTCGAACGCCGGATCCCGCACCGCGCGTTCGCCACCACGATGTCCGACTTCATGGCTCGGACCGAGGGGACCGAGGACCGCTGGGAACTGGTCCAGGAGACCTTCGCCATGCTGTCGCTGCCCGCCCACGAGCGCGCCGACACGTTGCGGTGGCTGCGGGAGCGGACGTCACGGCTGATCCTGGTCGAGTTCGACGTGCCGCGGGCCGAACACCCGCTGCACCCCGACTGGTTCCGGTACGTCGTGACCCGCTACGAAACCGGCATGGCCGAGTACCCGGGCGCGCACAACCTGGTGCGCCAGGGTTTCCTCGCCCCCGTGCTGCTGGGCACGCTGCGGCCCGCCGAGGACAAGGTCCACTTCGAGCAGACCATCGACGACTGGTGCGACGACCTCGCCGCGGCCGGGTTCGCGCTCGACGGCGAACCCCGCCGCGTCTCCGACTTCTGGTGGGGCGCGGCGTACCTCATCGAGGCGAAGTAGCCGACCCGGCGGCCGACCGGCGGCGCGCCGAGGCCGCCGCGAGCACGGTGCACGCGATCCCCGCCGCGCACGTCACGACGGTGGGGATCGCGCCCAGCCGCCACCCGCCCGCCACGGCCGCCGCCGCGAACACCGGCGGGCCGAGGAAGCTGCCGATGTTGCCGGTCTGGGCGAACGCGCCGTGCGCCAGCGCCGCCATCCGGTCCCCGGCCACCAGCGGGATGGTCGCGAACGTCGCGCCCTGCACGCAGCCGTCGAACAGGAACAGCGCGATGCTGGCCGCGGGCAGGCTGCCGGTGCCCAGCACCGCCGTGAACAGCAGCACCCCGCACACCGCCTCGCCGGCGAAGCACACCACGAGCGTCCGGAACGGCGAAACTCCCAAGCGCAGCAACACCCCGCCGATGACGATGGTGCTGCCGATCGACAACAGCGCCAACATCGACATCCACGGCCCGATGCGACCCTCCGGCATCGCGCCCGCGTCCAGCAGCACCTGGCGCACGTAGGTCAGGTAAGCGTTGAACAGCAGGCAGTGCAGGCCGAACCCGACCGCCGCCAGCACGATCGGCGCGTGGCGGTACAACACACCGTGGTCGTGCAGGAGGCTGCGCATGAGCCGTCCGGGTGACACGCCGGTGGGCGGTGGCTCCAGGGTCTGCCGCCGTGCCAACCGGTTCAGCCGCGGCACCACCAGCACCGCGATGGCCAGCAACAGCGCCGCGTGACCCCAGAACAGCGACGGCCAGTCCCACGCCCGCAGCAGCGCGGGCGCGACCGCGTCGGTGATGGCGAACCCGACCGCGAAGAAGCTGCCCCACAGCGTCATCACGGCCGTGCGGTCCGACGGTTTGGCCAGCACGCCCATCAGGCTCGGCGCGGCCACCACGATGACCAGGTGCGAGACGCCCTCGACGAAGCGCAGGCCGAGGAAGACGGCGGTGCCCGGGAGCAGCGGGATCAGCGCGGAGGTCACCGCGCCGACCACCAGGGCGAAGATCAGCAGCCGCCGCCTGCCCCAGTTGTCCACCAGCGTCCCGGACGCGACGCCCAGGACGGTGCCGACGACCGCGACCAGCGACACCGCCAGCCCGCCGACCACCGGCGACAGCCCGAACCGCGCGGAGATCTCCGGCAGCGCGGGCGGGATCTTGGCGAAGTGCATCGCCGCCGCGACCCCCGCCACGAACAACGCCAGCACGGTCACCCAGTCGGTGCTCGTGCGCTGCTCCCCGTAGACGTCGTCCACCGTGTTGCTCACACCGTCCCCCTCGGCCGCACTCGTGCGGGTTCCACGATCAGACGATCGCCAGGTCCCGCAAGGAGTCCTCACAAGCGTCGCACACCGCGACCCCGTCCTTGGCGGTGACGACGTAGTGCAGCATCACCTTCGGCAGCGTCGGGTCGTCCGGCGCCACGACCTGCGGCTCCACGGTGAACTGGTCCACCGAGTCCAGCCGCCAGTCACCGCCGCGCCGCACGAACAGCCGGTCGCCGCGCAACGCCGCGATCTGATCGGGCCGCAGCACCCCCGCCAGCGGGCCGATCGACAGGCGCGGCAACGAGTGGCCCACGTTGTCGCCGTCCGGGTCGGTGTCGCTGTGCGTGGTGCCGCGCAGGCCGTACCGGTCCAGGACGGCGAGCGCCTCGGCGTGCAACCGGCCCGCGGTCATGTCGGGCGTGATCGACGCCAGGATCTCCCGCGACGCCTCGGCGGCGCGCCGGAAGTGGTCGCGCACGCGCTCGTCGCGGCCCAGGTAGACGGTGGTGGCGAAGTCGCCGGGCAGCCCGGTGCGGCGGTGGACGTTCGAGGCGTAGCCGAGCACGATGCCGTCCTCGGGGTCGAGCACCCGGTCGGACACGAAGCTCTCGCGGTCCCGGAAGGTCCGGAAGTGCACCCGCGATGGGTCGGCGGCCGTCGCGAACAGCACCGCCATGCCCATCAGCGGCGGGCTGTACCAGCCGTCCCAGGTCATCTCCCCGGACTCGGCGACCAGGCGGTGCCAGTGGTCGCGGAACGCGATCTCGGTGACGTCGTCGCGGTCCCGCAGTTCGTGCAGGGTGCGCCGGAAGGCGTCGGCGACGATGGCCCGGCCGCGGTTGAGGACGTCACCGTCGAGCGGGCGCGCTAAACCGACGCCGCCATTGATGGCTGACACGAATTCCCCCATGTATTCGTTTGTGTGGATTGTTGTCGGGCGTTATTGGGCGCCGATGAGGTCCAGTGCGATCCGATACGCGTCCAACAGCGAACCGCCGCGGTACTCGGCGGCGCTCACGTCGGCGATGGACGGGGTGCCGTTGACCGACACCGTGTACTTGAGCGAGCGGAACAGCGGCAGGTCGCTGCCGGAGTCGCCGAACGCGACGGTGTCGCCGTAGTCCAGGCCGTGGCGTTCGCACAGCTCGCGCACGATCACCGGCTTGGACTCCGGCGTCAGCACGTCCTCGGCCCGCACCACCGCGCCGGCCTCGGCGGGGTAGGCGCTGGCGTGGACGTGGTCGAACCCGAAGTCGAGGAAGTGGTCGGCGAAGACGTTCTGCGACATGGTGATCAGGCACGACACGTCGCCGTTGCGGGCGATGTCGGCGGTCACCCGGTGGATGTCGGCGAGCTTGGCGCACCCGTCGAACGCCGCCCGCGCAACCTCCGGCGCGATCACGCCCCACAGGCGGTGGATCTCGGTGGTGAAGCCGACGGTGTCGAGCGTGCCGTCGGCGAACCGGCGCTCCAGCTCGTCGACGGCGTCGGCGGTGCCCAAGGCCGTGGCCAGCGCCACCATCCCGGTCGCGTCGGGCAGCAACGTGCCGTCCATGTCGAAGACGAACAACCGCCGCCGACCCGACCGTGGTTCACCCACGTCGTAGCTCAAAACATCCCCCAAGAAAACACATCCCCCACGCCGGCGCGTTTCCTCCCAGGCGCCCGACGCCTACCGGCCGACCATAGCAACTTCTGCGGAGCCGTTGTCAACGGTCCGTTCGTATTGCTCGTCAGCAGCCCGACCGGCGTATTGTTCCCCGCGATGTGGAATAGGTGATCGTTGCTCGGGTAATGGCAAGAGTGCTGCGGGCGTCGTCACCGCCGCGGGACCGGAAGTGGTGGAGCGCGACCCGGCCCGGGTTCGGGAGTCCGTCGTGCGGCTGGCTGTTCGGGCGCGCAGGAGGACGAGAGTCGGCTCATCCGGCTCCGGGCCCGCCTCTGCGGCCGTCGCTTGTGTCCACTGTGGACCGTGCCGCGCTCCGGCGGTCGAGTTCCCGGATTACCCGGCGGAACCCAGTGGCCGTTCCGGTTCGGCGGTGCCGTCCGCCGAGCGGAGGTGGACGAAGCCGGTGAAGCCCTGCGCTTCCAGCCGGCCCAGCTGGGCCGGGAGCTTCCCGCTGCGCCGGACCACGGTCACCTCGCGGCCCTCGGCGCGGGCTTCGCGGGCGTGGCGCATCGCGTGGTGGACCGGGACGTCCTGCTCGACCAGCACGGCGAGCGCGGCGCGGGCGGGGGTGGTGGGGATGAGGTCGATGATGCGTTCGAAACCCAGCGAGAAACCGCAGGCCGGAACGTCGCGGCCCAGCGAACGGCCCACGAGCGAGTCGAAGCGTCCGCCGCCGGCGACCGACGAGGACGACGCCGGGTGCGAAACCTCGAAGATCTGCGCGGTGTAGTAGCCCATGCCGCGCACGAGCGTGGGGTCGAACTCCCACCGGACGGGCCTGGTCGCTCCGAGGGCGGTGAGGCCCGCGACGGTGGTGGCCATGTCGGCCACCACGTCGTCGGGCACCGCGGGCACGGCGTCGGAGATCCGGTCGGCGACCTTGCTCGGGTCCAGGCCGACCAGGCCCTCGATGATCGAGCGGGTCTGGTCCACGGCTGTCGCCGGCAGGTCGCGCTTCTCGACCAGTTCGGTGCGCACGCCGTCCCAGCCGATCTTGTCGAGCTTGTCGAGGCTGATGAAGAAGCCCGGCCACTGGGACTGGTCGAGGCCTACGTGGTGGGCGAGCGCGGAGAGGAACCGCCGGTCCGACAGCCGGACGGTGGTGTCGGTGAGGCCGACGGCGTCGAGTGCCTCGGTGGTCGCCTCGATGAGTTCGATCTCGGCCAGCACCGAAGCTTCACCGATCAGGTCGATGTCGCACTGGTAGAACTGCCGGTAGCGACCCTTCTGCGGGCGTTCGGCGCGCCAGACGGGTGCGAACTGGAAGGCCCGGAACGGCGAGGGCAGCGTGGCGTGGTTGTTGGCGTAGAACCGCACCAGCGGGACGGTCAGGTCGAAGCGGAGCCCCAGGTCCACCAGGTCGGGCAGGCGCGTGCCGCCCTCGACCACCTCGTCCAGGCCGCGCTTGAGGACCTGGAAGATCAGCTTCTCGTTCTCGCCGCCCTCGCCGCCCTTGAGCCGCCGGATGTCCTCCAGGGCCGGAGTCTCGATCCGGTGGTAGCCGTAGCGCCGGTAGACCTCGGTGATCTTGGCCAGGGCGTGGTCACGGGCGGCCACACCGTCGGGGAGCAGGTCACGGGTGCCACGCGGTGGACTGTTGTCGATTTTCACTGTCGGCCCTCTACGGCTGCGGTTTGCGAGGTACGCCCGAGTGGTGCGTCGCCGCTACCCGGACCGAAGCACGGTACCGCTCCCGGTCGGGGCGGGGGCGGGGCCGGTGGAAGCGGGGTCCACTGGAACGTTCGGGCTGATCGATGGTCGGCCCCCGCGTACTTCGTAGGGCGGCGTGCGGGTGGACCGAAGCGTCTCCGTCGACCGGTTCCGCCCTCCTACGAAAAGCCCGACTGCCGTGAAGGGGTGCTGTGCTTGGGGTGTGGGTGGTGCGCTAGGGTCTCGGCGTCGGCACGGGGTTCGGGATTGGGCCTGAGCTTCCGCCGGCTTTTCGGGCATGGAGCGCGGGTTCGGGTCTGCGCCACCGCTTCCCACTTGGAACCACGGACGGGTGCTGTGCGCCCTGTTCGGGTGAAGGAAGCATCATGACCATTTACTCGCAGCATCCCCATCGCGGCAAAGTGCAGGTTCTGGCCACCTATCGCGGGCCGGTGGGGGTGGTGTCGACGACTGTGACCAGTGTGGACAGTCCTGCCCTCGCTTCCCCGATCGTCGATGCGCTCAACAGGATCTCGGCGTGTGCCACGGTGCCGGTGAGCGTGCACGACCTGCGCGGCGGCAGGTTCCGGTACTACCCGGCTGAGCATCTGGGGGCGCTTACCGACCGGAATGCCCGGTCCGGGCTGCTCGTCGGCGCGCACAGCCTTTGGTACGAGTACGTCAAGGCCCTGTTGCACGACGGGCTGATCAGGTTGGACCGGGCGGTGGAGTCGGTGCCGGCACCGGTGCGCAAGGCGATCGAAGCGGAGCTCCTGGTGGAGGAGCGGGACCTTCGTGCGGCCTTGGCCGGGTACAACGGCGACGTGAAGGGTGGTGGGGGCGACTGTCGCGAGTGGAGGTTCGAGAGTCCCTTCGTCAGTTCCGGGGACATCGCCGAACTCGCGGACGAGGGGCGTGCCGACCTGGACCGGGTGGAGCGGGGCGTCACCCACGAGCGGGTGGGGGACGGGGTTGTCGACCTGCGGCTGCTGCTGGAGGCCTGTCGGCTGAGCGCGAACCCGGGCGCCAAGCTCGACGCGGGGTACTTCGCGATCACGGACGACCCGGGTGGGGCGACACCGGATGGGTTCTACCTGAGCGTTGAAGCGCCCATGCCCAACGGTGACTTCGACCGGAACTGCTGGCGGGTCGAGGTCTGCCGGTGAGTGCCGGAGGAACTGGACGACGACGAGGGCGGTGCGGCGGGTGAGCCGGTGCTCCAGTGCGCCCTCTTCGCGCGGCCCAGGGTGGGCGAGATCGTGGAGTTGTTGAACGCCAGTGCGCACAGTGCGGAGCTGTTGGCGGTCTGGGCGAAGACGCCTGTCGGTGAGTCGCTGGCGGACACGGTGTTCGTCGTGACCGCGAGGTACGAGTACTGACGCCGGTCGCCCGGCGCCAGACCCGACGCCTTCCAGGTGCGCCCCGGTGGGACGGTCAGGTCAGGGCGTCGGCGCGGTTGTCGTCGTGGAGGCGGTCGCGGTGCAGGGCCGGGGTGGGGCCGGGGGTGGCTTCGGCCAGGCCCGCGAGTTGCTCCTCGGCGCACGTGGCGCTGGGCGTGCGCGGGGTCCAGCCCAGTTCGGTCCGGGCGCGTGTGGTGTCCACCAGGGGCGAGCGGGTGCCTACGTCGAACCAGCCCGGGGACATGCGGATCGCACGCGAGCGCCAGAGCAGGGCCACGGCTGCCCGCATCACCTGTCCGGGGATCGGCACGGCTCGTGCGCCCACCACCCGGGCGAGGTCGTCGGCGGTGAGGGTGTCCGCGGCCAGGTTGAAAGCGCCGGTCGCGCGGCGGTGGAGGATTCGGACGACGGCGTCGCCCACGTCGTCGGCGTGCACCAACTGCACGCGCAGCGCGGCCGGCAGCGGCAGGAGAGGGACTTTGCCGGCGCGCAGGAGCTTGATCAGCCACTGCGGCACCAGAGGGTCGAAGAACAGGGCCAGGAAGCTCGCCGACGCGGATTTCTGCGCCACCAGCGTCGGGCGCACCACGGTGACGGCGGTGTCCGGGTTCTCCCGGGCGAACCGGTCCACGGCGGCTTCCACCTCCGCCTTCCCCATCCCGTAGACCGAGCCGGGAATCCCGGTCGTCGGCCACGTCTCGGGCACCGGCTGGTCGTCGGCGGGCTGGTAGGCGGCGATGGACGACGTGTGCACGACGTGCGGCACGCCCGCGCGCCGTGCCGCCTCCAGCACCGCCGCGGTGCCCTTGTGGTTGGTGCGGTGCAGGCGGTCACCCTGTCGGGTGGGTTGGAACATCCACGCCAGGTGCACCACGGCGTCCGCGCCGGCCACGGCCCGGTCGAGCACCTCGTGCGCGCCCTCGTCGGCCAGGTCGCATGCCTGCCACACCACCCCGTCGAACGCCCCGTCGCGCGGCGGGCGGCGGCACAGGGCCACGACCCGGTGGTCCGGGCTGTCGGCGGCCAGGGCACGCAGCACGCCCGTGCCCACGTTGCCCGACGCCCCCGTGATCACGACTTTCACGACACGCTCCCCATCCGCTCGGCCGGGTCCGGTCGGCATGGGCTACCCGAGGCGCACCACCGCAACCTCAGCTCAGCGGATCGGGCACGCTGACCCCCCAACCGGTGGGTCGCTCCAGCACCGTCGGCACCGCCACGACCGGGTCGGCGGCCAGCCGCCGCAGCCGCTGCCCCGCCCGCCGGTAGAACCGCAGCTGCACGCGCCGCCCGAACAGCCGCCAGCCCCACCGCATCCACCACGGCGCACGCGGGTGCAACTGCGAGTAGCTGCGCGCGATGAACTCCACCTCACCGGTGGCGTGGTGCTTGACCAGCTCGTAGTCCACCCGCCCCCGCTCCAGGTGGCCCTCCAGCGTCTCGTACCCCCACCCCCACGCGGTCCGCTCGGCGGACGCCTCGTCCCGCACGTCGGTCACCCGCACCCCCATGAGGAACCGCAACCCGGGCAGCCGCGCCTGCAACAGCATGTCCCGGCCCAGCAGGTCCGTGCCGGGCTCGTGGAACGCGCGGACGATCTCCGGCGGGCTGAACTCGTACTCGGCCACCAGGTCCTTCGCGCGCGACCACAGCCCGCCCTCGACCGGCGGTCCGACGGCCTCCCGCCCCAGCCCGTGCCGGTGCACGTCGAACGTCCACGCGGGCCGCCGCACCTCCGCCGGGTCGTAGTTCAGCCCCCGCCCGCGCAACGCGCGCACCAGCGCCCCGACGTCCACCCGTCCCGACCAGACCACTCGCACGACGACTCCTCCCGGTGACCCCCGTCGAGTACCCGGGCGGACACCGGTCAGTCGACCGCGGGTGTCACCGGCCGGGGAAGTAGACCTGGCGCCAGTGCTCGGCGGAGCGGACCAGGTCGCGGCTGACGTGGTCCAGGAAGTGGCCGAGGGTCTCCAGGCGGGCGCCGGCCGGGGTGGTCGGGTCGAGGGCCCGTGCGCTGTCGCGGGACACCGCGGCGATCTCGGCGTCGATGCGGGCACTGGCCATGACGGCCTGGAACCACGCGTCGTCCTCCACGACGTAGCGCTCCGCGCGGCGGTGCGGGTCGCGGTCGCGTTTGACGATCTTCAGCGCTTCCAGGTAGCCGACGGCCTTGGAGACCGAGGCCGGGCTGACGTCGAGGCGGCGCACCAGTTCGGCCGAGGTGAGGCTGCCGCTGTCGGTGGTGAGCAACGCCGCGAGGACCCTGGCCATCATCTGCGGCAGCCCGGTCCGCATGAAAAGGTCCGCGGTGCGGGCGGCCACCGCCTCGACGGTGCGTGGGTCGCGTCCGCCGTGGTCGGCGCCGGAGCGGACCGCCGGCCTGGTCGGGTGGCGGCGCGTCTTGCGCCGGCCCGCCCAGTGGGCCTGGTCGGCGCGGTAGTCGGCGGGGCCGCCGTTGCGCATGACCTCGCGGGTGATGGTCGAGGTCGGGCGGCCGAGGTGGCGGGCGATGGCGGCGTAGGTCAGCCCGTCGCGCAGGCCCGCGGCGATCTGCCGCCGCTCCTGTTGGGTGAGTCGTTCGCCGGGCACGGTTTCAGCTTAATGCAACACGGCCATTGCATTAGCGGTCAAGCGGGTTGCAACGATATTCGCTTGTTGAGCTGGGGTTATGTTTCGGAGTTCGCAGAACTGTGATTGTCGGTTTGGTGGGTGCAACGTAACTTTCGCGGTGTCGTGAAGGTCGGAAGGAGGGTGCTGGGGGCATGGGTCATGAGAAGACGCAGGACGTGCTGGACCGGGCGGTGGCGGAGTCGGGTGTGCCCGGCATCGTCGCCGAGGTCCACGACCTGGTCCGGTTCCTGCGGGCGATGGCGACCGGCGACCTGCTGCCGCCGGCCCAGCACCGCGCGATGTGGACCACCGTACCGACCGAGGGCAGCGGCTGGATCCCGCACACCCACTACGGGCTGGGCGTGTTCGAGCTGGACCGGGCGGTGACGGGTGGTCGCGTCCTGCGCGGCATGGCGGGTGCGTTCTGGGGGACCGGCACCATCGCGGTGGGCACGCCTGATGGCGAGCGCACCCTGGTCCTGCACACCAACACCGACTGGCGCGACTTCAACCTCGCGTTCGAAGTCGTCGACGCGGCGTTCGGACTGCCTGGGCTGAGGTGACCACCGGCCGGGGTGCTCGGCGGCTCGGTGCTCGGCGGCCGGGTGCGGGGCGGCTGGGTGATCACCGGCTGGGCGCCTCGGCGTGGACGAGGAACGCGACCCGGGTGCGGTCGGTGACGATGCGGACCTCGGTCGCCGACACCCGCACGAAGCCCGCGGCCTCGGCCAGGCGGGTGGCACCGGCGACGTCGGTCGGCAGCGCGATGTCGTCGGCGACCAGCTCGGCGAACGCGGGCGAAGGTGAGAAGACCTCGGCGGAGGGGACGCTGAACGCCACGACCCCGCCGGGCCGCAGGATGCGCAACCAGTCCGTGAACGCCGCCGCACCGAGGAAGTGCAGGGACGACGCGCACAGCACGACGTCCGCCGTCCCGTCGGCCACGGGCGCCGGCACGGCGTTGCCCACCGACCACTCCACGACCCCGGCGGGGTCCAGCGAGGCGGCCTTGGCCACCGCGGACGCCACCATCGCCGACGACAGGTCCACCGCCACCACGCGGCGCGGGCGGAGGTGTTCGAGGGCGGCGAAGGCGGCGCTGCCGGTGCCCGTGGCGACGTCCACGACGAGGTCGGCGCGCGGTGCCGGGATGCCGGTGACCAGGCGTTCGGCGACGACCCGGTGGAAGTCGTCCTCGTCGTAGGCGGCGGCGATGGCGTCGAACGGGGTGGCGGTCGCGTCGGCGGTCATCGGCGCATGTTAACGCCGCAATCCGTTGCGTCGCCCCGGTTTCGAATCCCCCGCTCAACCCCTACCGCGCATAGTAGTCGGGACGTAGAGTCCGCGAGCTACCGGGAACACTCGGAACGGTTAGGGGTGTGCGACGTGCGTAGACGACGGTTGATCGCGTTGGGCGCGGTGGCGGCGGTGATGAGCGGGGTGGTGACCGGGCTGGCCGGGGCGCACCCGGACCACGGTGGTGGTGGGCGGGAGGACTTCCCCGGCGAAGGCGTCGCCGACGGCATGTACAAGCAGCACGACGGTGACGAAGGGCACCTGCCCGCGGTGTCGCGCAACGTGTCGCTGGTGGGCAAGGGGAAGGTGAGCAACCCGGCCGGCACGGCCGGGCGGGTGGCGGACGTGACCGCGTTCGGCGACTACGCCTACCTGACCGCGTTCCGCGAGCCGACCTGTGAGCGGACCGGTGTGCATGTCATGGACATCTCGGACCCGACCAAGCCCGTCGAGGTGACCGGCGCGTTCATCCCGACAAGCGCCGGCTCGTACGCGGGTGAGGGCATCCAGGTCGAGCACGTGGAGACGCCGTTCTTCCACGGCGACCTGTTGATCCACCAGAACGAGACCTGTCCCGGCGCGACGCCGGGCGCGGACTCCGGTGGCATCTCGCTGTGGGACGTGACCGACCCGCGCGGCCCGAAGCCGGTCAAGCTGCACACGGGTGACTTCACCAACGCGTCCGGTGGTCTGGACCCCGCGCCGAACCAGACGCACAGCATGCGGATGTGGACCGACGTCTTCGCCAGGAAGGTCTACGTGGCGCTGGTCGACGACGAGGAGGGCGCGGACGTCGACATCCTCGACATCACCGACCCGTACCACCCGGTGCTGGTCAACGACGAGCTGGACCTGGGTGCGGTGTTCGGCGTGGACCAGCCCACCCCGGCCACGCTGACCTCGGTGTTCAGCCACGACATGATGATCACCAAGGTCGGTCGTCGGTACGTGATGAACGTGAACTACTGGGACGGCGGGTACGTGCTGCTCGATGTCACCGACCCGCGGCCGGGCAAGGTGACCCTGATCGCCGAGTCCGACTTCGCCGCGCTGGACGAGGAGCGGCTGGCCCGCGGCCACGAGATCGCGCCGGAGGGCAACGCGCACCAGTCCGAGTTGTCGCCGAACCGGAAGTTCATGATCGGCACGGATGAGGACTTCAGTCCGTACCGGGTGACCGCGCGGATCGACTCGGGCCCGTACGCCGGGTCGGAGTACACCGCGACCTCCGCCGGTGGTGCCAAGCCTGTGGACGAGAACACCACGATCAGCGGCCCGACCACGTTCGTCGGCCTGGCGTGCGACGCCGCGGCGATTCCGGCGGGCACCGGCACGGCGCTGGTCGAGCGCGGTGTCTGCCCGTTCCAGGCCAAGCTGGACAACATCGTGGCCAAGGGCTACACGGCCGGCATCGTGTTCCAGAACGTCCGCTCGGACTGCCTGGGCGGTGTCTCGATGGCGGCGGCCGGGCCGATCCCGTACGTGTTCGCCAACCGGTACGCGGGCCTGCGGCTGCTGGGCGTGCCGGGTGTGACCGAGGCGAACGCGTGCACCACGCCGACCCCGGCGAGTGGTGGCGAGGCGACGACGATCAAGGCCACCTTCGACGGGTGGGGGTACGTGCGGCTGTTCGCCACCGACGTCCCGAAGTCGGGTGCCGGCTCGATCCAGCAGATCGACACCTACGCGGTGCCGGAGTCGCAGGACCCGGCGTACGCGCGCGGGTTCGGTGACCTGTCGGTGCACGAGGTCGCGATGGACCCGGACAACGACAACCTCGCGTACCTGTCCTACTACGCGGCCGGGTTCCGGGTCGTGGAGTACGGCGCGGACGGCATCCGGGAGGTCGGCGCCTTCATCGACGAGGGCGGCAACGACTTCTGGGGCGTCGAGGTGTGGAAGGACGAGACCGGCGAGCAGTACGTGCTGGCCAGCGACCGCGACTTCGGGCTCTACGTGTTCCACTACGACGGCTGACGCGGGCGCGGTTCTTGGTGTGACGCTGACGCGGGGTGCCGGTGTGGTCCGGGAGGCTCGTTCCCGGACCACACCGGTTCTCAGCCCTCGATGCGGCGGATCGTGTTGATCGGGCCGATCGAGTCGATGTCGGCGATGCGCACGGGGACGCCTTCGGTGGAGGCGTGGACGGCGCGCACGTTGTCCACGGCCATGGCCACGTGGTGCTGGTCGGCGTAGTAGACGATGATGTCGCCGGCCTTGACCTCGCCCCGCGAGACCGCGCGGCCGACGCCCGCCTGGCCGTAGCTGGTGCGCGGGATGGACACGCCTGCCGCGCGGTAGGACTGCTGCATCAGGCTGGAGCAGTCCCAGGCGTCCGGGCCGTTGGCGCCGTAGACGTAAGGGTCGCCGCGTTGGGCCAGTGCGTACTCCAGCGCCTTGCCCGCGGTGCCTGCCGGTACGGAGATGCGGGACGTGTCGCCGGGGTCGGCCAGCGTCCGGCGGTCGGCCGCGCTGAGCTGGTCGTACTGGGCACGCGCCTCCTGGACCTGGTTGTCCAGTTCGGACTTGCGGCGGGCGATGTCGTCGGCGATCTTGGCGGCGGCGTTGGTGGCTTCGGTGGCGCGGCGTTGCGCGTCGTCGGCCTTGGTGACGGCGTCGGTCAGCGCGCCCAGCGCCTCGGCGTTCTCGGTGGCGAGGACGTCCAGCGCGGCCATGCGGTTGAGGTAGTCCTGTTGCGAGTCGCTGACCAGCAACGCGGACAGGTGGGAGAACCGCGCGCCCTCGAAGGTCGCCTCGGTGAGCAGGTCCACCTGGCCGCGCAGGTGTTCCTGGGCCTGGCGGGCGGTGGTGAGGTCGGTGTTGGCGCGGTCGAGTTCGGCTTGCTTGGCTTTCAGGTCGTCCTGGGCGCGCAGGTGCTCTTCGTTGAGCTTCTCCGCTTCGCCCGACAGTTCGGTGTACTTCTTCAACGCCTCGGAGGCGTTGGGCGGGACGACCGGGTCGGCCGCCGCGTGGGGGAGCGCGAAACCGGCAGCCAGTGCTGCTGCTGTGGTGGCCGCTAGTGCGGCCCGGACGGTGCGCCGTGCGGGTGGTGACGCCACGGTGGCGTGAGCCTCCTTGACTGCTTCCGTCGTGGATAGTCCGATCGGGTTACCCCGGTAGGTCTCGGACAGGTTACGGAACGCGGTGGCTTTCGTCCACTACCGGGGTTAGTAGGTGGGGGTCGCTGGTGGAATCGCGGGACGGGACGGGACGGGACGGGGCGGGGTGGGTCGGGTTGGGTCGGGTTGGGTCGGGATGAGTTGGGGCGGGGCGGGATGCGGCGGGGCGGGGCGGGATGCGGCGGGGCGGGGCGGTGACCGGTTGCCTGCGCGGGGTGACGGCGGCTGGTGGGCTGCCGTCACCTGCGGCGGTTGGCGGGGCTTGCTCGGCGGCTTGTCGCTTGGTCAGTGCGCGAAGACCGGTCCGTCCGAGCTGGGTTTCCCGGCGGGGAGCAGCACGGGGGACGCCACGGCCGCGATGAGGGAGACGATGGCGCAGGCAAGGAAGGCGTTCTCGTAGCCGCTGATCGCCACGGCGCCGGTCTCCACGCTCCCGCCCGCGACGGCGGCGACGAACGCGATGCCCAGGGACGCGCCCAGCTCGTGGTTGGTGTTGACCAGGCCCGACAACAGCCCGGCCTCGCGGTGGTCCACGTCGTGCATCGCGCTGGTGGTGGCCACGACGAACATGCACGCCAGGCCGGCCGCCGCGACGACGAACCCGATCAGGACGTCGCCCCCGCCGGAGAGCCGGGACAGCCAGAAGAAGCCGCCCGCCGCCACGACCATGCCCGCTGTCGCGATCGGTCGCCAGCCCAGCTTGGGCAGGAGGTGCGAGCACAGGTGGACCGCGACGATCATGCCGAGCGCGACCGGGAGGAAGGTCAGGCCGGTCTTCATGGCGGAGTAGTGGGCCACGGCCTGGAGGTACAGCGAGGCCAGGAAGAAGGCGGCGATGAGCAGGCCCGCGCCGGTCAGCATCGCCAGGTTGCCGGCCACGACGTTGCGCCTGGTCAGGACGGGGATCGGGACCAGTGGGTCGCGGGCTCGGCGCTCTACCGCGATGAACGCCGCGACCAGGGTTGCGCCCAGGGCCAGGGGGACCAGTGTGGTGGGTGCGCCCCAGCCGGCGCTGCCCGCGTTGACCAGGCCGAAGATGAGGGACGCGGTCATGGCGGTCATGAGGATCGCGCCCGGCCAGTCGGGGCGCGGGGTGTTGTGTCGTTCGGTGTGCGGGTCGGTGCCTGGGTGGGTGCCTGGGTTGGTGTGGTTCGGGCCTGGGTTGACGAGTGCGAACGTGGCTGCGAGGACGGCGGCCCCGATGGGCACGTTGATGAGGAACGCCCACTCCCAGCCGGGGCCGCTGGTCAGCGCCCCGCCGAGCAGCACGCCGACCGCCGAGCCGGTGCCGCCGATCGCCGCCCACACGCCCAGCGCCCTGTTGCGCTCCGCGCCGTGGAAGGTGGTGGTGATGATGGACAGCGCGGCGGGGGACAGCAGCGCCGCGCCGGCACCCTGCGCGAGGCGGGCGGCCAGGAGCGTGGTGCCGTTCGTCGCCAGGCCGCACGCGAGTGAGGCGGCGGTGAACAGGGTCAGGCCCCACGCGAACGTCGTGCGCCTGCCGATGAGGTCGGCGAGTCGGCCGCCCAGGAGGAGGAAACCGCCGAACACCAGCGTGTAGGCGGAGATCACCCAGGGCAGGGTCGCGCGGCTGAGTGCCAGGTCCTCGCCGATGCTCGGCAGTGCGACGTTCGCGATCGTCACGTCGAGGATGACCATGAACTGCGCCAGGCACAACAGGACCAGGACGCGCCATCGTCCCGGGGTGGGTGCGGCGTGGCCGTGTCCGTGGTGCGTTGCGGGGGAGTGGCTCACCGGGAGCTCCATAAGTCGAACGGGCGTGTAAAGGGAAGCTAGCCCCGGTGGGCATCTAAGTCAAACAGGGCTGTAAAGGTTGCACAGTGGGGAGTGAGGGGGAGGGAGTGAAGGCGGGGGTTACAGGCAGTCGAGGGAGACGAGGGCCAGCAGGCCGGCGAACGCTCCGACGACCGGGAGGGTGACGGCTGCGGCGCAGGTGGCGGCGCAGGTCAGGCGGTTGAGCGCGCGGCTGCGGTCGCGGCTGGGGAGGGTCAGGCGGTGCAGGCGCACCTCGACCGCGTCGCGGCCCATCGCCAGCGCCGAGCCCGGCGAGCCGTGCTGGGACACCCGCACGAGCGCGGCCCGGACCACGTCCACGCCGCACGTCCGTGCGGCGACCGCGTCGGCGGCCAGTTCGACCAGGGCGCGGACGGCGGTCGGGACCTGCCGGAACAGGGGGAGGAACGGCAGCATCGTGGCGATGGCCTCGCTCACCGCGATGAGCAGGTGGTGCCGGCCGCGGAGGTGGGCGCGCTCGTGCGCGAGGACGGCGGTGACCTGGTCGTCCGTGAGATGGCGGTGCAGGCCCTCGGTGGCGACCACCACGCCGGGCGTCCCGGCGAAGCTGAACGCCAGCGGCACGTCGTGGTCCAGCCACAGGGTCGAGGGTGACCCGGGTTCCCGACGTGCGGCGACGTGCAACGCGGCCAGGTGCTCCCGGCGGGTGCGAGCCCTGCGTCGGGCGGCACGCACGCTCGTGATGGCGAGCCGGGTCAGCAGCGCGGCGAGGAGGGCTAGTCCGAGCAGGCCGCCCGTCTCCTCGTGGTCCGGGGTCATGCCGTGGTCGAGGGTTGACCAGCAGTCGTGCAGGAGGCGCAGGGTGTGCGTGCCGTGGTCGGGGATGAGGAGCAGCGCCACGGCGAGCGTTGCCGTGACGACCACGCCGACGGCCGAGGCCAGCCAGGCGGCGATCGAGACGACTGGGTCGATGTCCCGTGCGGCCAGCTTGCGGAGGAGTCGGGGTGCCAGCAGCCCGATGAGGGCCGCTGTCAGCAGCAGGGCCGCCGCGACCGTCACTTCTGGTGCGGCTTTCGTAGTTGGGGTGTGGGTGGGAGTCCTCGCGTGCTCCGCATGGGCTCATTCTAGCTTCGGGAGGTTGGGGTGACGCTCCGCTCTCGGGGAGTTACGCGCTGACGTGCTGGCGCGCTGGCGCGCTGGCGTGCTGGCGTGCTCTCAAGATGAAGATCAAGAGCGAAGAGCCAAAAACTGAAAAGCGGCGCTCGCCGCGCGGCAGGCCCCCGGGGGTGGAAGGGCGTCGGTTCGTTCCCGTGGCTTGGCAGCCCGTTGGAAGCGGATCGCCGGGGGGTTGTATACCCCTAGGGGGTATGTTACGGTCCTGCGCCGTAGGTACCCCCTGGGGGTATGTGAGAGACTGGAGGAGAGATGACTCCCGATCCGCGTCGGTGGTGGGCGCTCGGTGTGCTTGCCACCGCTCAGTTCATGGTCATCATGGACACTTCGATCATCGCCGTGGCGTTGCCGGACATGCAGGATCAGCTCGGCTTCACGCCCAGTGGTTTGCAGTGGGTGTTCAACGCCTACGCCGTCGCGTTGGGAGGACTTCTCCTGCTCGGCGGTCGGTTGTCGGATCTTTGGGGCGCTCGCAAGGTGTTCGCGGCGGGCTGGGGCGTCCTCACGGTCGGGTCCGTTGTGGCCGCTGCCGCGGGTGACGCCGGGACCGAGGTTGTCGGGCGTGCCGTGCAGGGTGTGGGTGCGGCCTTGCTCGCGCCTGCCGCGATGACGTTGTTGATGGTGTTGTTCGCCGGGCAGCCCAAGGAGTTGCCGAAGGCGTTGGCGTTCTACGGCGCTGCGGCACCCGCTGGTGGCACGGCGGGTGTGTTCCTCGGTGGTGTGATCACCGAGTGGCTGACTTGGCCGTGGGTGTTCATCATCTACGTCCCGATCGGTCTGCTCACCCTGGCGTTGACGCCCCGGCTGCTGCCCGCCGTGCCCGGACGGCCCGGTGGGTTGGACGTCGGGGGCGCGATCGCGGTGACCGGTGGGCTCGCGTTGGCCGTCTACGCGATCGTCCAGGCCCCCGAACGCGGTTGGACCTCGACCGCCACGCTGCTCTCGCTGGCCGGCGCGGCCGTGCTGCTCCTCGCGTTCACCCTGATTCAGCGCGGCGTCCGCAACCCGTTGATGCCGCTCGGGGTCTGGCGCACGCCCGATCTGGCCGCCGCCAACCTGGCGATGCTGCTGCTGGGCGCGGCGTGGATCCCGATGTGGTACTTCCTCAACCTGTACGTCCAGCAGGTGCTCGGGTTCGGGGCGTTCGCCAGCGGCGCGGCGCTGTTGCCGATGACGGCTCTCATGATGGTCCTCATGACGACCACCAGTGGTCGACTCATCGGGCGGTTCGGCACGAAGCCGCTGGTCGTCGTCGGGTTGGGCGTGCTCGCCCTGGGCCTGGGGGTGCTGGCCACGGCGGACCCGGGTGGCAGCTTCGTCGCCGACGTCCTGCCCGGTTCGCTGATCTCGGCGGTGGGCATGGCGCTGGTGTTCATCCCGGCCACCATGGCCGCCATCGGCGGCGTCGCGCCCGAGCGGGGCGGCCTGGCGTCGGGCATCGTCAACACCACCTACCAGGTCGGATCGGCGCTCGGCCTGGCCGCGATGACCGCCGTGGCGAACTCGCGGGGCGGCGACCGGCTCGGTGACGTCGTCGCCCTGACCGACGGCTACTCGGCCGCGTTCGTCGCGGCGGGCGTGGTCGCGCTCGGCGGGGCGGTGCTGGCCGCGGTCACGCTGGGTCGCAGGAAGGCCGCCGACCGGGCCGACGTGGCGCTGGTCGACTGATCCCCACCCCGGCGCGGGTGTGTTAGTGTCGCTGTTAGATACCCCCTGAGGGTATGAGACGGAGGATGTGTCGAGATGAGCAACGAGAACCCGGGCGTCGACTTCGTGGTTCAGGGCATGACCTGCGGCGGCTGCGCGGCCAGGGTCACCGGTGTGGTCCAGGGCGTGGCCGGCGTGACCGACGTCAAGGTCGATCTCAACGGCGGCAGGCTCTCCGTCGCCGGCTCGGCCGACGAAGCCGCCATCACCGCCGCGGTCGAAGGCGCCGGTTACGCGGTCTCGCGGGCCTGAAGCGCACGTGGTCGCCCCGGTTCCCCCGCGCGGGAGCCGGGGCGACGTCTTGTCCGGCACCAGCACGGGAGTGGGCATGAGGGGTCTGCGGGGCGGCGCGCTGGTCGTCCGGTACGAGAGCAGTCAGCGGGTCGCCCCGGTCGAGGAGCCCGCCTGCCCGCGGCAGTGGTTCGTGAGCGTGGACCACGTGGACGAGCACGGCGACACCGTCGAGACGGTCGGTTACGTGGTCCTGCGGGCGTCGGCGGAAGGGCTGGTCGTGGACGCCCTGCGGTTCAAGGCGCAGTGGCGGGAGCGCGGGCTCGAACCGCTTGTCGTGGGGATGGCGATCGACCACCTGGGCGCGGGACGGCCCGTGGTGTGGCGAGCGGGGGAACCCGGACCGGTCGAGCGGCTCGGGTTCGAGCCGGTCGGGGACGGCCGGTGGCGGCTGGACCCGGCGTCGGTGCGGCTCGCCGACGTGCTGGAGGACCTGCGGGCGGACCTCGCCTGAACCCCGCACCACGCCGTGGGCGTGGTGCGGGGGCGGGGATCAGCCCCTCAGGAGGGCGTTCATCTCGTCGATCTCCTTCTGCTGGGCCTCGATGATCTGCTGGGCCAGCTTCTTGGCCTCGGCGTTGACGCCCTGCTGGAGCTCGGTGTTGGACATGTCGATCGCGCCCTGGTGGTGCTTGACCATGCCTTCGAGGAAGAGCTTGTCGAAGTCGGCGTCCTTGGCCTGCTCCAGCTTCTCCATCTCCTCGTGGCTCATCATGCCCGGCATGGACGTGCCGTGACCGTCGTGCCCGCCGGTCGGGGCCGCGCCCCAGGCGGTCAGCCACGCGGTCATGGTCTTGATCTCCGGGTCCTGGGCCTGCTCGATGCGGGCGGCCAGGTCGAGCACCTTCGGGTTGGTCGTCCGGCCCTGGGCGAGCTTGGACATCTCGATCGCGCCCTCGTGGTGCGGGATCATCCCCTGGGCGAACGCGATGTCGGCGTCGTTGCGCTCGGTGGACGCGCTCGCCGTGGCGGCGGCGGTGGTGGTCGTGGTGTGCGTCGAGCCGTGGCTGCCGGAGTCGGAGCCGCCGCAGCCGGCGAGCACGACGGCGGTCAGGGCGGCCAGCGCCGTCCCGACCAGGTTCTTGCTGGTCATGGTGTCCTCTGTGAGTGGTCGTGTGTCATTCCTGTCCTGTGTGGACGGATTGCTCACAGTCGGAGGACGCAGAGGGTCGCCAGTAGTGCCGGTGTGCCGCGTGGTCCGGGTGGGCGGTGGACGGCGCGGGTGAGGGGTGTGCCGGGGCGTTCGGCGGTCTTCCGGAACGCGGCCAGGGCCAGTGCGGCCAGGGCCAGCGCGGCCCCGAGGACCGCTAGGCACAGGTGCAGGGTGTCGTGCTCGTGTTCTTGCGGCGCGTCGTGCGCACAGCAGGCGACAGCGGTCGTCGTGGTGTGTGCGGGTGGCTGTTGCGCGCTGAGGTGGTGCATGCCCACGACCGCGAACACGACCGTCCACACCAGGACCCAGTGCGGGACCCGGCTGCGGACGAGAGCGGACACGCGACCCAAGATACACAATCTACGATGACCCATAGTGGTGACCGGCCAACAGGCTGTGGTTGATCACACAGACGTGTTCGCGGGGCGGCGGGGAATGTTAGCCTTCCTCGCATATTACCCCCGTGGGGTATGGAAGCAGGGGAGAACCATGCAGGACGACCACGCAGCGCACCACGGCCACCAAGGGCATGAAGGGCACCACGGCCACCACGGCGGTCATGAGGGTCATGGGGCTCATGGTGACCACGGTGGACATGAGGGTCATGGTGCGCACGCTGGGCCGGTGAGCTGGGGGATGGCCGCGTCGGCGACCCTGCACTGCCTGACCGGCTGCGCGATCGGCGAGGTGCTCGGCATGGTGATCGGCACGGCCCTCGGCTGGGGCAACCTGCCCACCATCGCCCTCGCGGTGGCCCTCGCGTTCGTCTTCGGCTACGCCCTGACCATGCGTGGCGTGCTCAAGGCCGGTGTCGGCTTCCGCCAGGCGCTCAAGGTCGCGCTCGCCGCCGACACCGTGTCGATCATCGTCATGGAGGTCGTGGACAACGGCGTGATGCTGGTCGTGCCGGGCGCGATGGACGCCGGTCTGGGCAGCCTGCTGTTCTGGGGCGCGCTGGCCTTCGCGTTCGCGGTGGCCTTCGTGGTGACCGTGCCGGTGAACAAGTGGCTCATCGCCCGGGGCAGCGGCCACGCCGTCGTGCACGCCTACCACCACTGAGCGACGGGACCGGCCCGGGGACGGACCCCGGGCCGGTCCGACGCCTACCGCGTCGTCGAGAACAGGTACAGGCCGTCGTCGCGGTCGCTGCCGGCCACGTACGTCGTCCCGTCCCGGGTGAACGCCTCGACGCCCCAGAAGTCGTTGCCGGTCGGCGACAGGTAGCCGCCGGTCTCGACCAGTTCGCAGCTGTCCGGGCCGGTGCACATGATCTCCAGCGCGCGCATCCCGCCCGAGTAGTACGACAGGTACGCCCGCCGCGCGTGGTTCGGGTCGGTCGCCACCTCGTGCACGGTCAGGTCGCCGAACCCGACGGCCCGCGCCTCCCCCATGCCCTCCTCGATGGCGTAGGTGTCCAGCTCGGGGAACTTGCCGCCGGCGTCGAGCCGGTTGGCGAACAGGTGCACGTAACCCCAGCCGTCGAAGGCCGCGGTCGCGCGGACCCGTTCACCGACGGTGCCGATCGCCGGGCCGTCGGGGTAGGTGGTGCTCACCGGGGTGCCGAACATCCGGTGGTAGGCCTCGTGGCTGGTGCACACGGCGACCACCAGGTCGTCGAACCCGCCTGAGCCGCAGTACGGCGGGTTCTCCGGACCGCCGTGCCGCTGGACGACCACGACCGCGTCCCACCCGGCGGTCACGGCCTGGTGCGCCTTCTGGCCGGGGAAGCACGCCGGTTCGGGCGCGCTCGGGTCGCCGGCCGGCCCGCGTTGCAGGACGACGATCCTCTCCTCGCCGGGCTGCAACGACGCCTCGTAACCGGGGATCGAGCCCGGCGTCGGCACCGCGGCGGAGTCCGGGCAGCCGTAGCCGCCGTACACCACGGGCCCGTTGAGCACCTCGTCGGACAGCACCACGATCGGCGCGGAGCCGGGCACCGGGACCGACGGGTACGGTCCGGCGGAGGCGCCGGTCGAGATCGCGAAGTCCGTCGCGCCGTACGGGGTGAAGTCCTCGTCGGTGCCGAGGAAGTACTCGTCGTCGGAGGTGAACTCGGCCTGGTGGCCGTTGCCCTCGGGGGTGCGGGCCTGGCCGGTCGACTCCAGCAGCTGCGGGTCGGGGTGGCTGAAGTCGGTGTCGCCGATCAGCGTCGGCTGCGTCGGGTTGTCCACGTTGAACTGGATGTAGCCGCCGTCCCAGTAGGACAGCAGCAGCACCCAGTGCCCGTTGATCCGCTTGACGGTCATGTCGTGCAGGAACACCTGGGTCAGGCCCAGTTGCGGCTGGGTGAGCTGCGGGTACGCGGCGTTGATGTCGATCTCGTGGATCAGCCGCGGGCGGCGCGGGTTGGTGATGTCGAGGATGTCCACGTCCGGGCCGCCGGACTCGAAGTTGTCGGTCACCACGACGTAGGCGTTCGCGCCGGCGTCCCAGGCGAACGCGCTGTGGATGTCGTTGCTGTCGCCGAGCGAGAGGTTGGCGCGGTCGCCGAAGTGCTCGGAGAGCTTGACGGGCTTGGCCGGGTTGCTCACGTCGTACAGCGAGACACCGCCCTTGCCGTTCTTGCCGCAGTGCTCGTTGTTCATCACGAGCATCGTGCCGTTGTAGAACCTGGTGCCGATGGGGACCGCCTGCATGCCCTCGCCGGGCCGGCTGTCCTGGGAGTGGGGGATGAACCCGATCCGGCGCGGGTTGGCCAGGTCGGTGATGTCGACGACGTACGCGCCGGCGTCCGGGTCGCCGTCCTCGCGGTTGGCGTCGCAGGTCGGCTTGCCCCAGTTCGCCAGGTAGGCGTGGGTGGAGCGGGGGTCGATCGCCACGTCGGCGATCAGGTCGTCGGTGTCGGTCAGGTCCGCCTTGCCCAGCAGTTGCAGGTCGCCCCACGCGCCCGGTCCGAGCAGGTGGCCGTCGAGTGGACCGTGCTGTCCGGGATGGGCCGCGGTGACGGCGGGTGTCGCCATCGCGGCGGTGAGGGCGGCGGCGGTGAGTGCGGTGAGAAAGCGTTTGGTGCGCATGGTTCGTCTCCTCGGGAAGAGACCCCTGATGGAGTATCGCTCACCCGGGGACGCGGGTTAGCCGGGTCTTGACCGGTTCGGGCGGAACGGGTTTCGCCGCACCGGGCCCGGCAACTCTGCGTGCATGGCTCTCACCGCACCGTTCCGCCGGATCCGCGCCGCCCACGCCGCCGGGGAGGGACGTCCGCTCGGCGGGTACCTCGTCTCGCTGGCCTCCTACGCCGCGCTGGCCGGTGGCGCGGTGCTGGTGGGACGGCGGCGCGGGGTCCGGCCGCCCGAGCGGGTCCGGGTCGCCGACGTGGTGCTGTTGTCGGTGGCGACGCACAAGGCGAGCCGGTTGCTGACCAAGGCGTCGGTGACCGCCGTGCTGCGCGCGCCGTTCACGCGCTACGAGGAGCCGGCGGGGTTGGGCGAGGTCAACGAGTCGGTGCGCGGGGACGGGGTCCGGCACGCCGTGGGCGAGCTGGTGACGTGCCCGTTCTGCGCGGGGGTGTGGGTGGCGGGGGTGCTGACGGCCGGTCTCGTCCTCGCGCCGCGCGCCACGGGTGTCGTGGTGACGGTGCTGGGCGCCGTCGCGGGCTCCGACTGGCTGAACCTCGGGTACGCCCGCGTCAGGAAGGCGCTGGAGTGATCCGCCCCGGAGTGATCCACAGTGGACTCACCCGCCCGGCGCGAGGGGTGTCCTCGCGCCGGGCGGGTGGCTGTGGGTTCAGCGCCGAAGGGTTCAGCGCCGAACGCGGCCCGCGCGGGTGGCGGTTTCTCGGCAGCCCGCGCGGCCCGCGGAGGTCAGCGTCCGCGGGCGGGGGTCTGGCCGGCGACCCCGTGCCGCAGGGGCGTGTTCGGGTCGGGCGAGTGGGCCGGCGAGACTTCCGGTGTGCGGCGTGCGCTGTCGGCGGGCGGGGTGGCGCGTTGGTCGCCGCCGGCGGGTTCCGCGCCGCCCTCCACCTCGG
Source organism: Saccharothrix mutabilis subsp. mutabilis (assembly GCF_039521145.1). NCBI lineage: Bacteria > Bacillati > Actinomycetota > Actinomycetes > Pseudonocardiales > Pseudonocardiaceae > Saccharothrix > Saccharothrix mutabilis. The sequence continues at coordinate 49,203 of NZ_BAAABU010000024.1, read as the reverse complement.
ACAGGCGGGCCGTCAGGGCTTCGACGACCGCCGTGCGGTGGGCGTGGGCGCGTTCGTGCTCCAGCACGACCCGGAGGTCTTCGGCCGTCAGCGACCGGATGCGGTGGCGCAGGTCGCCGAGCGCGAGGTGGTCGTAGTCCCGGATGGGGAAGGCGTCGTCCATTGCGGTCGGCTACCCGGGCCCGGGGTGCGAAAACCTCCCGACCGGGTAACCCGGGCGCACCGAGGAGGGAGTCCCACCATGACCGCACCGCAGGACGACCGCGAGCGCGAGTACGACGCCGCGAGCCGCGCGTCCCTGGACGAGCAGGCCGACGGGCCGCTGGACCAGGACAACCCGCCGGGCCGCTCCGACACCGGCTCCGCCCACCCCGAGGCCAACCCGACCGGCAGCATCGGCGTCGCCGACCACGCGGTGGGCGAGGACCCCGACCGCGGGTGACCGCGTGTTCACGCATTTCGCCGCCCTCGTCAACGGTTACACCCGACCGGACGAACGTCTCCTCGCCTGATCGGGTGCGACCATCGTGGCTCCCTGCACGCCGCCGCTTGAGGAGAGCCATGCGAAAGCTCCCGGGCACAACCCTGTTCGCGGCCCTGCTGGCCGCCGCGGTCCTTCCCGCACCCGCCTCCGCCGCCGGGGCCGAGTCCTACGTCGTCCTGCTCCAGGACGGCGCGGCCCTGTCCGCGTTCACCGCCGACCCCGCCGTCGCGGTCACCCACCGCTACGAGTCGGCGGTCCGCGGCTACGCCGCGCGCATGACCCCGGCCACCGCCGCCCGCCTCGCCCGTGACCCGCGGGTCGCGCTCGTGCAGCGCGACGGCGTGGCCACGATCGCCGCCCAGTCCGTGCCCACCGGCGTCGACCGCGTGGACGCCGAGGTCAGCCCGACCGCGCGCATCGACGGCGTGGACGAGCGGGTGGACGTGGACGTGGCCGTCATCGACACCGGCGTTGACCTCGACCACCCGGACCTCAACGTTCACACCGCCGGCGCGAAGAACTGCTCCAGCGGGCGTTCTGCGGACGACGGCAACGGCCACGGCACCCACGTCGCCGGCACCATCGGCGCGAAGGACGACGCCAACGGGGTCGTCGGCGTCGCGCCCGGCGCCCGCGTGTGGCCGGTCCGCGTGCTGAACAACAAGGGCAGCGGCTCGTTCTCCGACATCGTCTGCGGCATCGACTTCGTCACCGCGCACGCCGGCGAGATCGAGGTCGCCAACATGAGCCTGGGCGGCTCGGGCACCGACAGCGCCTGCGGCTCCAACCGCGACGCCATGCACGAGGCGATCTGCCGTTCCGTCGCCGCCGGCGTGACCTACGTCGTGGCCGCCGGCAACAGCGCCGCCGACTCGGCCACGTTCGTGCCCGCCGCGTACGACGAGGTCATCACCGTCTCGGCCCTGGCCGACTTCAACGGCAAGCCGGGCGGCGGCGCGGCGTCCACCTGCCGCGCCGACGTGGACGACACGTTCGCCGACTTCTCCAACTACGGCGCGGACGTCGACCTGATCGCGCCGGGCGTGTGCATCCTGTCCACCTGGAAGGGCGGCGGCTACAACACCATCTCGGGCACGTCGATGGCCAGCCCCCACGTCGCCGGCGCGGCGGCGCTCTACAAGGCGACCCACCCGACGGCCTCGCCCGCCGCGGTGAAGTCGGCCCTCCAGGCCGCCGGCACGTCGGACTGGACCACCTCCACCGACCCGGACGGCACGCACGAGGTGCTGCTGAACGTCGCGACCTCCTGACCCGATCAGTCCACTGTGGACCCCGGCTCGCCCGACGGGCCGGGGTCCACGCGCGTCCCGGGCACTCGTCACGGTGAACCTGGAAAAACGTGTCGTTCGGTCCGCGCCGCACCGGGTATCCCCCCACCAGAACGGAGGAGGTGGAGTGGTGATGGCTACCTGTGGCGATGCGGTGGCGATGACGGGGTTCTCCGGTGTTCGCGGCCGGGGTGCCAGGAGCCGCGGGCCCGCCCTCGCGTTCGCCGCCGCGGTGTTGGTGGCGGGGCTGGGGGCCCTGGTGGTGGACGGACCCGCGCACCCGGGCGACCTGCGGGCGCAGGTCAGCCTCGACGTGCCGGCTCCGGGCAACGGCTGGCAGATGGTCGCCGAGTGACGAACAGGGCGGCGGTCGCGGCCAGGAGGGTCGCGCTCGCGAAACCCGTCACGCCGCAGGTCCTCGACACGCTCGCCCGGCGGCACGGCCGTTTCGAGGGCTGCGAGGACGCCGTGCAGGAGGCCGTGCTGGCGGCGACCCTGCAATGGCCGGTGGAAGGGGTGCCGGACAACCCGCGCGGCTGGCTGGTGACCGTCGCGTCGAGGCGCTTGGTCGACCAGGTCCGCAGCGACCACGCCCGACGGGAACGCGAGTCGACCACAGCGGCCGAGGTGCCGCCCGGGGACGTCCCGGACACCGACGACACCCTCCTGCTGCTGTTCCTGTGCTGCCACCCCTCCCTGACGGCGGCCTCCCAGGTGGCCCTGACGCTGCGCGCGGTAGGCGGCCTGACCACCGCCGAGATCGCCCGAGCCTTCCTGGTCCCGGAACCGACGATGGCCGCCCGCATCAGCCGGGCGAAGCAACGCATCAGGGCGGCCGGCAGCGGGTTCCGCCTACCGGAGGCACAGCCGGAACGAGAGGAGCGCCTACGGGTGGTCCTGCACGTCCTGTACCTGATCTTCAACGAGGGCTACACGGCGACGTCCGGCAACGGCCTGCACCGAGCCGACCTGGCCACCGAGGCGATCCGCCTGGCAAGACTCGTCCACACCCAACTCCCGGACGACCCGGAGGTGACCGGCCTGCTGGCCCTGATGCTCCTGACCCACGCACGCCGAGACGCCCGAACAACGGAAACCGGCGACTTGGTGCCCTTGGCCGACCAGGACCGAACCAAGTGGGACCGGAGGCTGATCGAGGAGGGAACGACCCTGGCCAAGACTTCCCTGGCCGGCCCCGCGCTGGGCCCGTACCAGCTGCAAGCCGCCATAGCCGCCACCCACGCCGACGCCACCACTGCCGACGAGACCAACTGGGCCCAGGTGCACGCGCTCTACCTGATCCTGGAACGGATAGCGCCCAACCCGATGGTCACCCTGAACCGAGCGATCGCACTGGCGGAGAAGTCCGGACCAGAGGCCGGCCTGGCTCTCCTGTCCACTCTGGACGATGACACCCGAATGGCCGGCCACCACCGACTCCTCTCCGCACGGGCACACCTGCTGGAGAAAACGGGAGACTCGACGGCCGCATACGAGCACTACCGCTTGGCGGCGAAGGCCACGGCGAGCATCGCCGAACAGCGCCACCTGGAAGCCCGAGCAGCCAAGCTGAAACGCTGACCACCAGCGCGCAGCTTCCGCTCTTCAGGGCGCGCAGCGCCCTCGCTTTTGGGCTTTTCCGTCCTCCCCGTATGGCCTGCCCGAAGGGCTACCACACTTTCCCGGGGTTGGGCCAAAAAGTTTTGTGAGGAACGAGCAAAAGTTTTTCGACCAACCCCGGGAAAGTGTGGTCGGCTCCGCCAGGCCATACGGGGAGGACGGAAAAGCCCCCTCTTTTTCTTTTCCTCCCCCGGCGGCCTGCCCGCCGGCGAGGCTCTTTTACGCTTTGAACTGAACGCTGACGCTCTCAAGCCCACGCTTCGCGGGTCCTCACGCAACGCGCTCCGCTGTCTTGACCTCGAACGCGCTTCGCGCTTGGGAGCGCTTCGCGCTTGGGAGCGCTTCGCGCTTGGGAGCGCTTCGCGCGTTGAAGGACGCGCTGGCGCGCTCTAAAGCTTAAAAGCGGCCGGGAGGCCTCCAGTGGGGGAAGGGCCTGCGTGTTCCCCACCGTATGACCTGGCGGAGCCGACCACAGATTTCCGGGGTCGGTCGAAAAACTTTTGCTCGTTCCTCGCAAAACTTTTTGGCCCGACCCCGGAAATCTGTGGTAGTCCTTCGGGCAGGTCATACGGTGGGGAACACGGAGGCCCCTTGTGGCTGGGAGCCCGGCCGCGCGGAGCGCGGCGAAGAGCCGCGCTTCGCGCGAAAGCGTGCTGGTGGTGGCTAGCTGATCGACCACTGCTGTAGGGCCGACCCGCTGTTGACCTCCTGGGTCACCAGGGCGCCGTTGGCCGTGGACGCCGTGGTGAGCAACAGTCCAGAATGGACATTGGTCAACGTGTAGAGCCCGCTGGGCAGCTTCGTCGCTCGCCAGCGCTGGTTGGCCCCACCGGTGCAGGTCCATTGGATGACCTTCGTGCCCGGAGTGGTCGCGCCCGCGTAGTCGTCCACGCACAGGTTCGAGGCCGTGTTCACGATGGTGTACGTGCCGTCCGCCTGCTGCGTGAACAACCACCGCTGGTTGGCCCCGCCGTTCGGGGTCCAGGTGATGAGCTGCGTGCCGCTCGTCGTCGAAGACCCGGGGTTGTCCAGGGCCTTGCCCGACGTCGTGACGGTTCGGGTGCCGTTCAGGGACGGGTCCGCTGCTCCGCTCGGGGTGATGGTCAGGGTCTGTTCCGCCGCCGTCCGCGAGCCGCCGACCGGGTTGCCCGTCGTGTTGGTCCAGAAGCGGGCCGGGGTTGTCTCCGCTGTCCGGGTCGTGTCGGCGGAGAGGGCCAGGACCAGGCCGCTGTAGCGGTTGACCAGGCGGTGTGTCGTGCCGCTTCGGATGACGAACCACTGTTGGCCCACGGTCGGGGAGTTGCCGGCCGTCGCGGTCGGCTTCGTGCCCCACGCTCGGGTGGACGTCGAGGTCGTGCCGACGCCCAGGAGGTGGCCCGTGGCGGCGTTGGCGACGCGGTACGAGCCGTCGCCGTTGGCGGTGAAGCGCCAGTTCTCCGACGCCGCGCCGGTCGGCGCGCCGGACGTCGTGGCCGAGCTGCCCGAGACCTGGGACAGGACGCGGCCCGAGGCGCCGATCGTGTACGTCCGGGCCGGGTCGAACAGGACCGGTTCGCCCGTGCTGGACGTGATGGTCGTGTTGGCGTACTGGCCGTCGGAGTTGGTGCACGCGATCGAGCAGTACGAGCGGTAGTCCTTGCCGATGATCGTCGAGCCGGTCTTGCTGGTGCTGTCCAGGAACCAGCGGTACCAGGAGGCGTTGCGGTAGTTGCCGGAGTTGCCGATCAGCGTCCACTTCTGGGTGGTGAGGTCGTCGGTGGCGTAGACCTCCTGCGGCGCGTTGCCGGACTGGTCCACCGCCTGCGGGGTGCCGAGGTAGAGGCCCAGGTGGGCGTTGTAGGCGATGTTCATGACGAACAGCGGCGAGGTCGGCGGCATCTTGCCGGCCGCGATCTGCTCGCTGGACGTGCCGGTGTTGAGCGGGTTGTACTCGGCGGAGGTCGGGACGTACCCGTTCGGGTTGGTGGCGGTCGGCACCATCGTGCTCTCCCGGCCGCCCACGCCCGGCTGCGACCACGAGCCGTTGTACCACTTCTGCCACGACCCGGGCGCCATCTTCGACGCGATCGGCGCGCGGGCGACGTGCCCGTAGAAAGCCCGCCAGCTGCCGCCCTTGTCCACGATCCGCGAGCCGTAGAAGACGTAGAAGTAGCCCGAGGCCGTGTCCACGAACAGCCGCTGGTCACCCGCGCCGTAGTGGTAGGTCTGGTGCGGGAACGCCGTGGTGTCGCCGCGCTTGGTGCTGTACGGCGAGGTGATGACGTGGTCGCGGATGGTCCACGTCCGGCCCTGGTCGGTGGAGACGGCGTAGTCGATGGCGTCGTAGTGCAGGCCGTCGCCGAACGGCTGGGGCGTGAACTCGTTGTGCACCAGGCCGTACCAGTGGCCGGTGTCCGGGTCGACCCACACGCCGACCAGCACGCAGAAGTTGCGCTGCGAGTACCCGGACCCGGCGGGCGCGTAGGTGGACTCCAGGCCGGTCGGGCTGTTGTTGCACCGCCACGTGGTGTCGTTGTTCTTGTCGTTGCCGTTGGCGGGGTTCACCGCGTCGCTGATGGGGGAGCGGGTCGCGGTGTCGAAGTTGGTGCCGGTGAAGAACGCCCAGTAGCGGGGTTGCGTCGCGCCGTACAGGGAGGCGGACTGCTGGAAGTAGAACGTGCCGTCCTTGTCGATGAACGTGCTCGCGGGCGTGTCGGTCGGGTGCGCGTACGAGCCGGTGGAGCCGTAGGTGACGGTGTAGGTGGCGGCCTGTGCGGTGGGCGCCACGGCGGTGGTCACCACGACGGCGGCCACGGCCGCGTTCCGCAGTCTGTGCAGGGGTTTCATGCGTCGCTCCATGCTTTGCCCGATGGTGTCCACTGTGGACGGCCGGCGTGGGTGGGCGGGTCGGGTTTCGAGCAGGGTCCACCGGGGTGGACGGGAACGGCAATGGAGTTGCGGGGCGCGGGCTTGGACTTTTGGCGACCGCGGGGGAAACCCGGGTGAAGACGGCGGCGGTGTGCGTTACCTTGGTGGGGTGATGCAGCACCTGTTCTTCCTCTGAGAGACGACGCCTCCACCGGCGCCGCGGTCCGCGGTGCCGTTCTTCGTCGTTGCATCACTTCTTGTTGGAGGCAGTTCCTTCATGTCGTCGTCTCATGTTGCCCGGGTGCGTGCTGCGCACGTTCGGATGTCGGGCGTTCACGTCTCGTACGGCGGGCGGCCCGTGCTGGCCAGGGTGGATCTCGTCGCCGCCGGCGGCGAGCGGGTCGCCGTGGTCGGGGAGAACGGGCGGGGCAAGACCACGTTGTTGCGGGTGCTGGCCGGGCAGTTGCCGGCCGACCGCGGTGAGGTTCGGTGCGCGGGGTCGGTGGGGGTCGCCGACCAGCAGATCCCGCTGGGTCCCGCGGCCACCGTGGGCGCGTTGATCGATCTCGAACTGGCCGGCGTCCGGCGTGCGCTCGCGGACCTGGAGCGCGCGGGGGAGGCCCTGGCCGAGGACGTGCCGGGGGCGGAGGACGCCTACGCGGAGGCGTTGGCGGAGGTCGAGGCGCTCGACGCGTGGGACGCCGACCGGCGCGTCGAGGTGTCGTTGGCCGCGCTGAACGCCGTGGCGGACCGGGACCGGCCGTTGGGGACCCTGTCGGTCGGGCAGCGGCACCGGGTGCGGTTGGCGTGCCTGTTGGGGGCCGGGCACCAGGTGCTGCTGCTCGACGAGCCGACCAACCACCTCGACGCGTCCGGGCTCGACCACCTCACCGAGCGGTTGCGGGCGTTCCCCGGGGTGGTGGTGCTGGTCAGCCACGACCGGGCGCTCTTGGCGGACGTCGCCACGTCCGTGCTCGACCTCGACCCCTCCAGCGACGGCCGCCCACGGGTCTACGGCGGCGGTTACGCCGGGTACGTGTCCGGGCGGACCGCGGAACGCGCCCGCTGGGAGGCCGCCCACGCCGAGCAGGTCGCCGAGCGGGAGCGGTTGGCCGACGACCTCACGGCGGCGCGGAACCGGTTGCGGGACAGCTGGCGGCCGGGGAAGGGCCACGGGCGGCACACGCGGGCCACGCGTGCGCCCGGCCTGGTGCGGGCCGTGCACCGGCGGCAGGAGGAGTTGGCCGCGCACGTCGTGGAGGTGCCGGTGCCGCCCGGCCGGTTCGCCATGCCGGAGCTGCCCGCGTTGGACGGGGTCGAGCTGCTGCGGGCCGAGGGCGTGACGGTGGCGGGGCGGTTCGCGCGCCCGGTGGACCTGGTGGTGTCGTCCGGGGACCGGGTGGTGGTCGCCGGGCCGAACGGCTCCGGGAAGTCCTCGCTGCTGGCGGTGTTGGCGGGGGCGCTGCCGCCCACCACCGGGCGGGTCGCGCGGGCGCGGTCGGCGCGGATCGGGTGGTTGCGCCAGGAGTCCGACCTGCCCGCGCGGCGCACCGCCGGGTCGCTGTACGAGGAGCGGCTCGCCCGCGCCGGCGTGGACGGGCCGGCGTTGACCGAGCTGGGCCTGCTGGACCGCCACGACGCCGACCGCCCGGTGGGGGAGCTGTCGGTGGGCGCGCGGCGGCGGGTGGACCTGGCGCTGGTGTTGGCCGGGCAGCCGCACGTCGTCCTGCTCGACGAGCCGACCAACCACCTGTCGGTCGCGCTCGTGGACGAGCTGGCGACCGCGTTGGCCACGACCCCGGCCGCCGTCGTCGTCGCGTCGCACGACCGCTGGTTCGGGTTCCGCGATGACAAGGACGGCCCCGTGGCGGCCGGCCGGCGGGTGGTCACGGTGAGCTGAGCCAGCGTTCCAGCTGGGCGAGCAGGGCGGCGCGGTCGGGGAGGGACGGGTCGCGGCCGGCCGGCGGCAGGCGGTTGATCATGTCGCGCAGGGTGCGGGCCGCGTCCGGGGCCTGGTTCAGGAAGCGCCAGCGGGGGCGTTGGAGTTGGTTCCACAGCGATTGCCACGGGTACTCGCCGGTCCCGGTGGGGCGGGCGGTCTTGGTGGCGATCTGCTCGGCGTTCCACTCCAACGCTCCCCGCTCGGTCGCGGTCAGCGGTCTGGACGCCTGCGCCCGGTCCATGTCCTTGACGGCCTTGAGGAACTCCGGCGGGTTCGCCGAACCGCCACCCGAACCGCCGGAACCGCCCGACCCGCCGGAACCGCCGCCGGCCGCGTTGTTGGCCATCGACAGCACGTAGATCGCACCCGGCCCACCGGCCATCGCGGTCGCCACGGCACCCACGGGCACGGTCACCTGCGCCACCGCCAGCGTCCCGTTCGCCTGCAACCGCAGGACGTTCACCGTCACGTCCCCCACCTCGGCGGCGGCGCCGGCGATGGTGGTGGTCGAACCCGCCGCCGTCCCGTACATCAACACCAGCGTGGACACCAGTTCGGACACCTTGCGCACCTGGCCGGGCAACGGCAGCGCCTGGAACCTCGCCCAGTACTCCGGGCTGTCGGCGATCAGCTGCGCCACCGCGCCGGGCAGGTTCGCCAACCCGGCGATGGTCCGGATCGGGTGCGTGATCAGCTCCCGCAACCCGCGCGCCATCGCCACCACGGCGTCCTCGGCCCCGTCCAGGGCCGCGTTGACGACGTCGTGCTCCAGCCCCAGCTCGGCGACCGGGGGACCGGCGGCGGCCAGGCCCTCGTCCACCCGGTGGATGACGCCGCTGTTCGAGTAGTGGAACGCCCCCACCTCGTACGGCGGCGACGCCATCCGCTCCGGCGGGAACGCCCGCTGCAACGCCTCACCGGTCAGCGCCCGCGCCCAGTACCCGTCCGGCCGCACCACGACCAGCGGCGCGTACCGGGCGCTGCGCCGGTCCAGCTCGGCCCGCGGGACCGTCCGCCCACCCGCCTCGACCTCGCGCAACAGGTGCAACAGGCACCGCCGGGGCCCGAACCGCGCCAGCGACGCGGGCGCGGCGGCGAACTCGGCGATCATCCGCGTGGCGTCCGCGGGCGCGAGGTCGCCGATGCTGCGGTCGGCGGCCTGTTCGACGTGCTCGATGTGCCGCTGCACCCGCACACCGCCCAACGCCCTGGTCACCGACGCGTTCCCGATCAACTGCTGCCACGTGGTCACCACGTCCCGCGGCGCGGCGGCCCGCTGCACGGGCGCGCGGCGCTGCGCACGGCGTTCCCCCGGTTGCTCGTGCATCGCCACCCCGGAAGCGTGCTCCCGCCGCGACCGGCGGCACTAGGCCGATCGACCGTCCGCGGGGGCGGGGCGCGCTGCCCCCGCGGACGTGTCCAGGACTACTGCTTGCTCACCGAGGTGGGCTTCACGTAGTAGATGACGCGCCAGGGCGCGTCGCGCGGCGGGCCGTCGAGGCGGATGCCGTAGCGGGCGGCCATCTCGATGAAGAACCTGCCCTGCGAGTCGTCCTCGATGCGCTCGACCACGCCGCGCACCTCCAGGTAGCGGGTGGGGCGCTCGGGGTCGTTGACCGACAGCGCGACCTCCGGGTGCAGGGCGACGTTGCGGTGCTTCTTGCGGAACGTGGTGCTGGTGAACAGGACGTGCTCGCCGTCCCAGGCGAACCACATCGGGTTGACCTGGGGTCGCCCGTCCGGCCGGATCGTGGCCAGGTGGGTGTAAAGCGGCCGTTCCAGCAGGTCGCGGTGGCTGGCCGGGATGACGCTCATGTGCTCACCTTCGTGGGTTCAAGGGCGGTGTTCGAGGAGTTCGCGGACCCGCAGCAGTTGCAGGGCCAGCTGGATCTCCAGGGCCTGGTCCGGTTTCTGCCAATCCGGTCCCAGGAGGTCTTTGACGCGGTCCAGGCGGCGGGTGACGGTGTTGGTGTGGACGTGCAGCCGGCCCGCCGCGTAAGTGGGGCTGCCGCCCTCGTCGAAGTAAGCGCGCAGGGTCGGCACCAGGTCGGCGGAGCGCTCGCGGTCGTACTCGATCACCGGGCCGATGACCTGCTCGATGAACCCGGCCGCGTCGCGGTTGCCCGCCACCAGCGCGCCCACGAACCCCAGGTCGCGCGCCGAAGCCGCCCCGCCGGCGACCCCCAGCGCGACCACGGCGTCCACGCACCGCACCGCCTCGCGGTAGCCCTCGTGCAGGGACGCGGTGCCCAGCAGGGGACCGGCGGCGCCCACGGGTACCGGTGCGCCCAGCGCGGACTCCAGCGACGCGGAGGCGGTGCGGGCGGCGGTGCTCGCGTCCGTGCCGGGCAGCAGCAGGACCAGGTGGCCGTCCCGCGCGCCGCGCAGGCCACCGGTCCGCTGGACGTACCCGCCGGCCCACGCCCCGGCGCGGCGCACCAGGTCCGGTCCGGGCCGGGCCACGACGATCACGTACGGCTTGGCCAGGTCGAGGCCGATGCGGCGGGCCCGGTCGGCCAGCCGGTCCGGCGCGCGGTGCTCGTCGCCCAGCGCGTCCTCCAGCCACCGGTCGCGGGCGTCGCCGGTCCGGGCGAGGTTGTCCCGGCACAGGATCAGCACGACCGTGCGGGCGACGAGGTCCAGCCGGCCGCGTTCGGTCGCGGTCAGCTCGCCCCGGCCGCGCAGCACCAGCGTGCCCAGGTGCTCCTGCCGCCGGCACAGCGGGACCAGCCACGTCCGGTGGTCCACCGGGAACGGGTCGCTGGACCGGATGCCCGGCACGGCGGCCAGCACCGAGGTGTCCTCGACGTCGGCGGGCTCGCCGGCGGCGGTGCGCAGCGCGCCGTCCGCGTCGTAGACGGAGACGTTGCCGCCCAACCACCGCGCGCCGGTGGACGCGGTGGCGTGCAGGTCGTCTTCGGTGAACAGGATGTCCAGCAACGCGGTTTGCAGGTCGTGGTACTCGTTCAGGTCACGCGCGGTGGCGGACATCCGGGACAGCCGCGCCTCCGACTCCGCCGCGCGCGTCTCGGCGGCCAGCCGCAGGTGCGTGGTCTCCAGGTACAGCCCGGCGAGGATGCCCAGGGAGCTGATCAACGACCGTTCGTCGGCGGTGAAGTGGCGGACCTTCCGGCTCGCCACGTAAAGGACTCCGCGCGACGACGCGTGGTCGCCCAGCGGGACGGCGATGGCCGCGCGGAGGTCTTCGGCGCGGGCCATCTCCTCGAACTCCCGGCTCAGCACGATCCGGTCGTCGGTGAGCAGGTTGTGCGTGGCGAACGGGGCCCCGCCGGGCTGGGCGGGCGCCGCGATGCCGTCGGCCGGCAGGCGCAGGCCGACGCCGAGGCTGGAGGTGTGGCCGTCGGTGGCGACCACCCGGCTGTGCCGGCGGTCCTCCTCCAGCAGGGCGATGTAGGCCATGTCGACGCGCAGCAGTTGCCGCGCCCGCCGGGTGATGGCGTGCAGCAGGGCATCCACGGACTCGTGCGGCGCGGCCAGTTCCCTCGCGGCGTCGACCAGAGCGGCCAACCCGGCCTCCCGGCTGCGACCGCGCTGGATGTGCACGTGGACGCGCATCGCCCGCCACACCGCGGCTTTCACGTCGGGCACGGACCCGGCGAAGTCGTCCAGCCGGTTGTCGTCCAACAGCACCTCGAACGCGTCCGTCGGCGCGCCGGCGGCCAGCATGTCCAGCAACTCGGCGAAGAGATCACCGGTCGCGACTTCCCGGGACGTGAACAAACCCGTCATTCACCGACTCCGTTCGCATCCGTCGGGGAGTGGCGAGCGGGCGGAGGGGGGTGGCTCCGCCCGCTCGCCGGGCAACACCTCGCTCAGGCCCTCTTGCGCAGCCCGTGCGCGAGCAGCGTCAGCACGGCGCAGCCCACCATCAGCCAGATACCGGGGTAGAGGTCACCCAGTTGCGTGGCGGGCAGGATCACCGCGGTGACCACGGCGAGGCCGAACGCGCCGCCGATCTGGAGCGAGCTGTTGAGCAGACCCGCGGCGAGGCCCTGGTCCTCGTCGCGGATGCCCGCGGTGCCGGCCACCATGAGCGCCGCGAGGCTGAGCGCGAAGCCCAGGCCCCAGATCAGCGCCACCGGGACCAGCACGCCCCACAGGTCGGGCTCGGGGCCGATGCGCAGGAACAGCAGGTAGCAGGGGATGAACGAGACCAGGCCGACGACCAGGACCTTGTTGACGCCGAACCTGTCCATCAGCCAGCCGAGCTTGGGTCCGATGAGGATGGTCAGCGCCGTGCCGGGCAGGATGATGAACGACATCTGCCACGGCTCCCAGCCGTTCATGTTCTGCAGGTACAGGGCGAGCACGAACTGGAACGCCATCGCGCCGCCGTAGAGCAGGAAGGTGCTGAGGTTCGCGGCGACCAGGTTGCGGTTGCGGAACAGCTCTAGGCGGATCAGCGGTTCGCGGGTGCGGCGCTCGATGACCACGAACGCGACCAGCAGCGCGGCGGAGACCAGGAACCCGCCGATGGTGCGGGCGTTGGCCCAGCCGATCTCGGGCACCTCGACCACGGTGAACACCAGGATCAGCATGCCCAGCAACAGGGTCAGCGCGCCGCCGACGTCGAGCTTGCTGCGCTCGGTGCGCGGCGGGTCGGCCGGCACGAACTTCATCGCGCCCACCATCAGCACCGCGGCGACCACGGCCGGCAGGACGAAGGTGGACCGCCAGTTCAGCGCGGCCAGGAAGCCGCCGATCAGCAGGCCCGAGGAGTAGCCCGAGGCTTCGAAGACGTTGAAGATGCCGAACGCCTTGTTGCGCTGCGCGCCCTCCTGGAACGTGGTGGTGAGCAGGGACATCGCGGCCGGCGCGGTGAAGCCCGCCGCCACGCCCTTGACGAACCGGGTCAGGATGATCAGGAAGGCGTCGTCGGCGAACGCGCCGAGCAGCGAGATCACGGCGAACACGGCCATGCCGATGACGAACACCCGCTTGCGCCCGAACAGGTCGGCGCACCGGCCACCGAGTAAGAGGAACGCCCCGAACGCGAGGATGTAGGCGCCGGGCACCCATTGGGCGGTCGCCGCGGTGACCCCGAACGCCTTCTGGATCTCGGGGATCGCGACGGCGATCATCGAGTTTTCGAGCCCGTCGAGCATGATCGCCCCGCTGAAGATGACCAGCAGGACCCATTGTCGTGCGCTCCACCGCACGTCGCCCGGCGGAGCGGACCCGGTGGCCTCGCCCCTCTGCTCCTCGTTGGGGGTCAAGCTCGTGGACATGGTTGATCCATCCTTCGGCACGTTGGCCGGGACGCGGGAGACGGGCGCCCCGGCATGGTCGTCTGACGCGGTGCGAGGGGTGTCAGTGCAGGTGGTTCACAGCGCGAAGCGCGTGTCGTAGCCTTATCACACGCACGCTACCGGCGTCCGAAAAAGTCCCGCACGCGGCTTGTTGCATGCGACTCATGATGGCGTATGCAAGTACTTGGCCGCAAGCAGGGACCTGCCGCCAGGAGGGTCCGCCCATGAGGAAGTCCGACGATCCCGAGTCCAGAGCCCAGGGTTGGCGCACGTTGGCCGCGCTGCACGCCTGCATCGAGGACGTGTTGGAGCGCGACCTCCAACGCGAGCACCAGCTGTCGGTCAGCGAGTACGGGGTGCTCGACGTGCTGTCGCGACAGGGGGTGGTGGCCGGGCAGCGACTGCGGATGACGCAGCTCGCCCGGGCGGTGGTGCTCAGCCAGTCGGCGACGACCCGGTTGGTGAACCGGTTGGAACGGCGGCGGTTGGTGCGCCGGGAGTTGTCGGATGACGATCGGCGGGGGATCCACCTCCGGGTTACCGAGGCCGGCGCGGAGGCCCTGGCGCGGGCACGGTCGACCTATGACGAGTCACTGGGACGGGCACTGCGGGAGGCGGCGGAACTGCCCGAACTGGCCCCCCTGGTCGCCGCCCTGACCACCCTCGGCGTAGCGAGGTAACCCAACGACCAAGTCGGCCGCGCTTTTCGAAGGGCTGCCAAGCACAGGAAGGGCCTCGGTTCGTTCCCCGTACGGCCTGGGCGCAGCCCAACCGCGCTTGGGGGTTCTTGGCAACCAGCTTTTCCGGTTGCCAAGAACCCCCAAGGGTGGTTGCCTCCCGGCAGGTCGTACGGGGAACGAACCGACGCCCTTCCACCCCCCGGGGGCCTGCCCGCCGGCGAGGCGCTTTTGATCTTAAGAGCGCTTCGCGCGTTCTCTTGAAAGCGCGAAGTGCGTCTGCTTGAAGTGCTCGAAAAGCTTAAAAGAGCCTCGCCGGCGGGCAGGCCGCCAAAGATGACACAAAAGCAAAAGAAAGAGCGGGGGCTTCTTGCTTGTGCCATCTCCGCATGGCCTGGCGGAGCCTACCACACTTTTGGCCGGGTGCCGCTAAATTTTTCGCTCGTTCCTCACGAAAAATTCGGCCGCACCCGACCAAAAGCGTGGTAGCCCTTCGGGCAGGCCATACGGAGATGACACAAGCAAGAAGCCCGGGTCGGGGTGTGACCTCGCCAGGCCCGTTGGCGCTGCGCGCCTTGGGGTGGGTGGTGCTGTTTTTGCAGGTTGGGGGGTTGTTGGTTCGGCGACATGACAGATCATCGGTTGCTTTCTGGGGATGGGCTTCGCCGCTCGGTAACGTCGGTGGCGGCGCGGAACCGTGAATTCGTCGACACACCGTGCACGTCATCCCGGAGGAAGGAAACCCATGTCGACCGACGTGTCACCCGAGGCAATGCTGGAAGCCGTGCGGGAAATGATCCCCACCCTCCGCCAGAACGGTGCCGAGGCCGACCGGAACCGGTGGATCCCCGACGAGAACATCGCCCTGCAGGACAAGGCGGGCGTGTTCCGGATGGGTGTGCCCGCCCGGTTCGGTGGTCTGGCCTACTCCGCGGCCGACATGGTCGAGGTGCTCACCGAGATCAGCCGGGGTTGCGGGGCCACCGGGTGGGTCTCGATGGTGTGGGTGCACACCGCCTGGACCGTGCGGCTGTTCCCGGACAAGGCGCAGGAGGACGTGTTCGCCGGCGGGTCGGTGCGGGTTTCCGGCACCATCCCGCCGACCGGCAGGCTGACCCGCACCGACGGCGGGTACCTGATGACCGGCAAGTGGAAGTTCAACACCGGTGTCCGCGGCGCGGACTGGAACATGGTGACCGGTCTGTTCGAGGAGGAGGACGGCACCCAGACCTCGCTCATGACGCTGATCCCGGTCAGCGAGCTGACGATCCTGGACGACTGGGACGTCACCGGCGCCGCCGCCACCGGCAGCACGACTTCGGTGGCGGAGAACGTGTTCATCCCCGAGCACCGCGTGGTCAAGTACTCCGACCTGGTCGCGGGCACGGTCCCCGGGCGCAGTGACGACGGGTCCGACGGGCGCGGGTACGGGCTGATGAGCCTGGTCATGGCCAAGATCGCCGGTGTGTTCGCGGGCATGGCGCGGGGCGCGTACGAGGAGTTCCTGGAGCGGCTGCCCGGGCGTGGCATCACCTACACGTCGTGGACCGAGCAGAGCCTGCACCCGGTGACCCAGGTCGCGGTGGCCGACGCGAAGAACAAGATCGACGCGGCGGAGGCGTTCGCCTCGGTGTGGCTCAAGGTGATCCAGGACCGCGCGGACGCGCGGGAGGAGCTGACCCAGGAGGAGAAGGCCGTCGTGCGCGGCCAGACCACCTGGGCCGCGAACCTCGCCAAGGAGGCCGTGGAGGAGCTGTTCCGGCTCGGCGGCGGTTCGGTGATCCGCAACGACCAGGCGCTGGGCCGGTTCCGCCGGGACATCGAGGCGCTGTCGCTGCACGCGCTGATCCAGTACTACGGCAACATGGAGTTGCAGGGTCGCGTCCTGCTCGGCCTGGACCCCGACACGCCGTACCTGTGAGTCGTCGTCACGGCCGAAACCGGCACCCCCGCGGGGGTGCCGGTTTCGGTGTGCGGTCAGCGGCGGGTGGTCGCCGTGCAGGGGACGCGGTAGCGGGGGCCGCTGTCCATCGTGGACAGTTCGTCCAGCCACGAGTCGCGGGCGTCCAGCTCGGCCAGCGCCAGCACCGCGTGCGCGGCCGACGCCAGCGTGGTGTGCCGGTGCCAGCCCGCGAAGGACCGGCCGGTGAAGTCGCGCATGCCCACCCGGTCGGCGAACCGCCCGAAGTCGTGGTCGACCCGGTCGAGGAACCGGCTGGTGCGCAGCAGGCTCGCCGCGTCCGCGTCGGGCTGGTTGGACAGCCACAGCTCCGCCGGCCACGACTTGCCCGCCGGGCCCACGCCCAGCAGCACCAGGTCGCCCGCGCGCCCGCCGGGCACGCCCACGCGCGCGGTCGCGGCCAGCAACGGCCACCGGCCCGCCACCGGCTTGCGCGCCTCCCGCAACAGCCCCACGACCTGCTGCGCGGGCACCGGGTCCGCGCCGCGCCGCGGCGAGCCCGGGTCGAGGACGGTGAACAGCTGGGTCCCGCTGACCCGCATCAGCAACGGCGTCTCCGGGTGCAGCCGGGCCACGGCCGCGTGCACGTCGGTCCCGCGCGCGTCCATGACCAGCGGCCGGTCAGGGAAGGCCGGCCGCGCCTCGGCGCCCAGGAACGCCGCCACCGCGCACTCGCCGTCGGTCTCCGCGCGGACCCCGTCCGGGATCGCCGCGCGGCTGCGCCGGCCCGGGTCGGCGACCCACGCCTGGGACAGGTGCAGCCGCCAGTCCACCGGCACGGCCAGCTCGTCCGACACGGCCCACACGCCCATGGCCTGCTGGGCGTTGAGCGTCTGCCCGAGGTCGGGGCAGAACCGCCGGGTCACCCCGACGGAGTGCTTGCCCGCCTTGGGGATCAGCATCGGCCGCACCACCCAGGCGGCCGGCGGGGCGATCCGGCCGACGTGCGCGGCGAGCGCCTTGCGGACCGGCGCCCACCCCCAGGTCGAGTCGCTGATGAAGTGGTGCAGGTACTGCTCGGTCGCCTGGCCGCCGACGGCCTGGGCGATGTTGCGGATGGACTTGCGGCCCCTGGCGCGGAGCAGGCCGTTGAGGTACTCGACGCCCTTGCGCCGCTGGTCCTCGCGGGCGAACGAAGCGAACAGCGTGGAACTCAGCTCGGCGACGACCGGGTCTAACAGCAGGTCCGGTGCGGTGCGCGCGGCCATGTGCCTTCCCCCAGGCATGGAGCCTCACTTCACATTTGTGCGGACAGGGTTTGCCAACCCAACGTGGCTTGCGGAACGCGCGCGTGCCTAGATCCGGAGAGCACCATCCTGGCCGCCCCGGGGGTGGGCCGACGCCACCGCGCGGCGCCCGGCGGGCCGGCGCGCCGCCCGGACCGGGGTCGGGCGGTGTTCGGGCCACACGTCCATCCGGCCCGACCCGTTGCTCCACCCGACCGGCACGCGAACCGGACTCCGCTGGTCACAACGCCCAGACCGGGCGCGCGGGAACCGAAGTCCGCACTTCGGCGACCCGCGCCCGCGCGCGGACATGACGGAGAACAGCGGGACCTGACGTACTGCGTTCCCGGTTCGTTGCCCGTTGTCGGGCCCGCGTTCCACGATCGGCGTACCGACGAAGTCGTGTTCACCGCGAGCTGAGCCGCACGACCGCACGTCGCGCACATCACCGGTCGTGCCTCGTCCCTTCGTGATTGGAGTGTCAGTGGACAACGCCGTGCGCGAGGGCTCACCCAGGATCGCGCTGCAGCAACCGGATTGGGACGATCGCGAACTCGTGCACCGGGTGCGGGCCACGTTGGCCGCGCGGCCCGGCCTGGTCACCTCCGACGAGGTGGCGCAGCTGCGCGCCACGCTCGCGCTGGTGGCCGCCGGCGGCGCGCACGTCGTGCAGGCGGGTGACTGCGCCGAGGACCCCGCGGAGTGCGAGGCGGGGTACGTCGCCCGCAAGGCGGGGCTGCTGGACCTGCTGGCGGGTGTGATGAAGATGGCCACGCACCGCCCGGTGGTGCGCATCGGCCGGATCGCGGGCCAGTTCGCCAAGCCCCGGTCCAGCCCCACGGAGGTGGTCGGCGGCGTGACGCTGCCGTCGTTCCGCGGGCACATGGTCAACAGCCCCGAACCCGACGCGGAGGGCCGCCGCCACGACGTGCGCCGGGTGCTCGCCGGCTACGACGCGGCGCGGACCGTCACCACCCTGCTCGGGTGGGGCGGCGGCGGTTCCCGCCCGATCGACCCTCCGATGTGGACCAGCCACGAAGCCCTGCTGCTGGACTACGAGGTCCCGATGCTGCGCCGGGACCACACCGGCCGCGCGTTCCTCGCCTCGACCCACCTGCCGTGGATCGGCGACCGCACCCGTCAGGTGGACGGCGCGCACGTCGACCTGCTGGCGGGCGTGGCCAACCCGATCGCCTGCAAGGTCGGCCCGTCGATGACCACCGACGAGCTGCTGGAGCTGGCCGACCGGCTCGACCCGCACCGCGAGCCCGGCCGGCTGACGCTGATCTCCCGGATGGGCGCGAAGCTGGTCACCGAGCGGCTGCCCGCGCTGGTCGCCGCCGTGCGCGCGGCCGGGCACCCGGTGATCTGGCTGTGCGACCCGATGCACGGCAACACCGCGCTCACCCCCGACGGCCTCAAGACCCGGTACGTGGAGACCGTGGTCACCGAGATCGAGCGCTTCCAGCGGGTCCTGCGGGCCGAGGGCGGCGTGGCCGGCGGTCTGCACCTGGAGACCACGCCGGACGACGTCACCGAGTGCGCCCACGACGAGTCCGGCGCGGACCGCGTGAGCGACAAGTACACGAGCTACTGCGACCCGCGGCTCAACCCGGACCAGGCGGTCACCGCCGTGGCGGCGTGGACCGAGTGAGCACCGCGGCGGAGCACCGACGGAGGACCACGATGACAGGCATCCCCCCGATCGACCCCTACCCGCTGCCGACGTCGGACGACCTGCCCGCCAACACCGCGACGTGGACCGTGGACCCGCGGCGGGCGGTCGTGCTGGTGCACGACATGCAGCGGTACTTCGTGCGCCCGTTCCCGGCGGTCATGCGGGACCGGATCGTCGCCAACATCGCCGCGCTGCGCGAGGCGTGCGCGGCGCAGGGCGCGCAGGTCGCCTACACCGCGCAACCCGGTGGCATGAACGAGCGGGAACGCGGGCTGCTGCGGGACTTCTGGGGACCGGGCATGCGCGTCGACCCGGCCGACCGCGAGGTCGTCGACGAACTGGCCCCCGCCGACGGCGACTGGGTGTTCACGAAGTGGCGCTACAGCGCGTTCTTCCGCTCGGACCTGCTGGAGCGCATGCGCCGCGACGGCCGTGACCAGCTGGTGCTGTGCGGGGTCTACGCGCACGTCGGCGTGCTGGTGACGGCGTTGGAGGCCTACACCAACGACATCCGGACGTTCCTGGTCGCCGACGCCATCGGCGACTTCACCGCCGACTACCACCGGCTGGCGGTGGACTACGCGGCCCATCGGTGCGCCGTGGTGGCCACGACGGAGACCGTGCTGGCGCAGGTGGGCAGGCAGGCGGTGGCCTTATGAGCGACTTGCTGGACCGGGTGCTGACCGGGTCCGAGCCGTTCGCCCTGCTGCACCGCGTCGAGGCGGACCGGTCCGTGGTGGACGTCCTGGTCGGCGCAGTGACGACGCCGGAAGTGCTGGCGGACATCGAACTCCCCGACGGGCCGGTGGTCGGGCCGCGGCACGACGTGCTCGCGGTGGTGCCGTTCCGGCAGCTCGGCGAGCGCGGCTACGTGCACCGCGACGACGGCGCGCCGCTGCTCGCGCTGACCGTGACCGACCAGGCGGTGCTGCCGCTGGAGGACGTGCTGGGCCGGCTGCCGGACGTCCCGCTGGAGCTGGCCGGCGGCCGGTTCGACACCGACGACGAGGGCTACGCCGAGATCGTCCGCCGCGTGCTGGCCGACGAGATCGGCGAGGGCGAGGGCGCGAACTTCGTCATCCGCCGCGGGTACGTCGCCGACGTCGTGGACTACTCGCCGCGGTCGGCGCTGTCGCTGTTCCGCAGGCTGCTGCTGGACGAGACCGGCGCGTACTGGACGTTCGTGGTGCACACGGGCGAGCGCACGTTCGTCGGCGCGACCCCGGAGCGGCACATCAGCGTCACCGGCGGCACGGCCGTGATGAACCCGATCAGCGGCACCTACCGGTACCCGCCGACCGGTCCCGGGCTCGCGGGCGTGCTGGACTTCCTCGCGGACAACAAGGAGTCCGACGAGCTGTACATGGCGCTGGACGAGGAACTGAAGATGATGGGCCGCATCTGCGACGACGGCGGCCGGGTCGACGGGCCGTACCTGCGCGAGATGGCCCGGCTCGCCCACACCGAGTACTTCATCGTCGGCCGCACCGACCGCGACCCGCGCGAGGTGCTGCGCGAGACCATGTTCGCGCCGACCGTCACCGGCAGCCCATTGGAAAGCGCGTGCAAGGTGATCAGCCGCTACGAGCCGCACGGGCGCGGCTACTACAGCGGTGTCGTCGCGCTGATCGGGCGCGAGGCGGACGGGAGCCGGTCGCTGGACTCGTCCATCCTGATCCGCACGGCCGCGCTCGACGCCGCCGGCACGGTCCGCGTGGACGTGGGCGCGACGCTGGTCCGCCACTCCGACCCGATGGCCGAGGTCGCCGAGACCAGTGCCAAGGCGGCGGGTCTGCTGGCCGCGCTGGGGTCCGAGCCGCGCTTCCGCGGGGCGGACCGGCCGGGGTTCGCCGAGCACCCGGAGGTCCGGGCGGCGCTGCGGGCGCGCAACGTGGACATCGCGTCGTTCTGGTTGTCCGACGGCGGTGCGCGCGACCTGGTCGACCCGGCGCTGGCCGGGTTGCGGATGCTGGTCGTGGACGCGGAGGACACGTTCACCGCGATGCTGGCCCACCAGTCGCGCGCGCTGGGGCTGGAGGTCGTGGTCCGCCGGTTCGACGAGCCCTACGACGTGCACGACGCCGACCTGGTGCTGATGGGGCCGGGACCGGGTGACCCGCGCGAGGTCGGCCACCCGAAGATCGCGCACCTGATGTCCACAATAGACACGTTGTTGGCGGAACGGCTGCCGTTCTTGGCGGTGTGCCTGAGCCACCAGGTGCTCAGCGCGCGGCTCGGGCTGCCGCTGGTCCGGCGGGAGACGCCGAACCAGGGCGTGCAGCTGCCCGTGGACCTGTTCGGGCAGCCCCGGCGGGTCGGGTTCTACAACACGTTCGCGGCCAGCTGCGCGGGCGACGTGCTGCACCACCCGGAGGTGGGCGCGGTGGAGGTCAGCCGCGACCCGGTGACGAACCAGGTGCACGCGTTGCGCGGCAGGCACTTCGCGTCCATCCAGTTCCACGCCGAGTCGGTGCTGACCCAGGACGGCCCGGCGATCATCGGCGGCCTGCTGTCCGGCCTGTCGCGGCGGGCGCTGGTGGGGCGCGGCGTGCCCTGGCGGCGGGCGGGGCACTGGCCGCAGCCGCCGGTGTGAACGGGAGACCCGGTCGGGAGCGGGTGCCGGCCGTCGGTGCGAGCGGTCGCAGTGCCGTGGGGTCGGGGTGCCCGTCGCGCAGCGTGGCGGCGTGCGCGACGGGCGGCCTCGGTGCGTGGTCAGCCCACCGCCGGGAGGTCGGTGCTGAGCGTGTCCCGGATGCGCAGCAACCGCAGCGCGAGCTGGATCTCCAGCGCCTGCGCGGGTTTCTGCCAGTCCGGGCCGAGCAGCTCCTTGATCCGGTCAAGCCGGCGCGTGACGGTGTTGGTGTGCACGTGCAGGCGTTCGGCGGCGTAAGTGGGGCTGCCGCCGGCGTCGAAGTAGGCCTGAAGCGTGGGCACCAGGTCGGTGAAGCGCTCGCGGTCGTACTCCAGCACCGGCCCGATGGCGGCCTGGATGAACCCGGCCACGTCCTGGTCGGCGGACACCAGCGCGCCGACGAACCCCAGTTCCCGCACCGACGCCGCGCCGCCCTCGACGCCCAGCGCGGTCACCGCGTCCAGGCAGCGGATCGCCTCGCGGTAGCCGGGCTGGACGGAGTCGGCCCCGGTGAGCGGACCGGCCGCGCCCGCCGAGATGGGGGTGCCCAGGTCCGCGGCCATGGCGGCGGCCACGTCCCGGGCCGCCGCGCCGGCGTCGTCGCCGGGCAGCAGCATGATCAGGTGGCCGTTGCGGGTGCTGCGCAGCCCGCCCATGCGCCGCGCGTACGCCGACCCCCAGGCGTTGGCGCGCAACTGGATGCGGCTCTCCGGCCGGGCCACGACCATCAGGTACGGCCGGGACAGGTCCAGCCCGATGCGGCGGGCGCGTTCGGCGAGCAGGCGCGGCACCAGGCGCTCGTCGTCGAGCGCGTCGTCGAGCAGCCGGTCGCGGACCCCGCCGTCGTGGCCTGCGGCGAGCTGGTCGCGGCGCACGAGCAGCCCGGCGACCCGGGCGAACAGCCGCAGCCGGCGGCGGGCGGCGGGACCGAGGTCGCCGGGCACGGTCAGCACCAGCGCGCCGACCTGGTCCTTCGCGCTGCACAGCGGCACGACCCACCGGCCGCCGCCCAGCGGCGCGGGTTCGGTGGTGGGCGTGTCCAGGGCGGGCGCCTCCAGGTGGTCGTCGGCGCCGTCGCCCGCGGTGGCCAGCGGGTCCCC
The DNA here is from genome assembly GCF_039521145.1 of Saccharothrix mutabilis subsp. mutabilis. Classification (NCBI taxonomy): domain Bacteria; kingdom Bacillati; phylum Actinomycetota; class Actinomycetes; order Pseudonocardiales; family Pseudonocardiaceae; genus Saccharothrix; species Saccharothrix mutabilis. The sequence continues at coordinate 26,478 of NZ_BAAABU010000024.1, read as the reverse complement.
GGTGGCGCTGTAGACGGTCACCCGGCCACCCAACGACTCCGCGGCCTTGGCCGCCAGCGCGCGCAGGTCGCCCTCGGCGGCCAGCAGGTCCAGCAGCGACGCCTGGAGGTCGCAGTGCTCGCGGAACCCGTCGGCGGTCGCGGTGGACTGGGCGAGCCGGGCCTCCAGCTCGGTGGCGCGGGCGGCGGCGGCGAGGCGCAGGCGGGTGGTCTCCAGGTGCGTGCCGGCGAGGATGCCCAGCGACCCGACCAGGGAGCGCTCGTCGGCGGTGAAGTAGTGGACCTTGCGGCTGGCCACGTAGAGCCTGCCGCGCGGGGCGGTGGACCGGTCGCCGCAGGCCAGGGGGACCGCGATCATCGCGTGCAGGCCCTCGACCCGGACCATCTCCTCGAACGCCGGGTGCAGCGCGACCCCCTCGTCGGCCAGCAGGTCCGAGGTGGCGAACGGGGCGGCGCCCGCGGTGGTGCCGTCGTCGGCGGGCAGCCGCAGGCCGACGCTGAGCCCGGAGGTGTGGCCGTCGGCCGCGCGGACCCGGACGTACCCGGGCTCGTCGTCGGTGGCGATGTAGGCCATGTCCATGCTGAGCAGGTGGCGGGCGCGGCGGGCGATGGCGTGCAGCAGCGCCTCCGCCGAGTCGTAGGGCAGGGCCAGGTCGCGGGCGGCGTCGACCAGGGCGGTGAGGCCGGCCTCCCGGACCCGCCCGCGCTGGATCTGCGTGTGCACCCGCAGCGCCCGCCACACGGCGGCCTTGAGGTCGGTGGGTCCGGAGCCGAAGCGGCGGGCGTCGTCGAGGAAGTCCTCGAAGGCGTCCACCGGCGCACCGCTGGCCAGTAAATCGAGTAATCTGTCTAAGCCGCCGTTGACCGACGGCTGCGGAGGCACAAAGGTCTCCACGGTCAAGTTACCCCCAGTTCGCGCTACTGTCGTCACCCGATCGCACCACTACTTATGTCGGGTCACCACGGTGTGTGGACCGGCTGGCCGGTCTCTCTTCAGCCTAGCGAATTCGCGGGGCGAACAGCCTTCGTGCGCTCGCCGGGGAGTGCGTCAATAAACGTCCGCGCGCACCCGGAAACGTCCGGTTGCGCGGGCGGGTGGTCGTGAGCTGGGCGGGTGCGGCCCCGCAGGACCGCTCGGAGTTTCCACGCGGTGACGCATAATCGTCCGGTCGGCGGCCGTTGTCGCGCTTTCCGGCGGGACGGGGAGGCGTGCGCCGTCGAATCCCGGTGGTCCTTTCGACGTTTCTCGCCGGTCCGGCGAGTCGTCCGGACATTTGCGTTCGCCGGGTCGTGGTGGCGGTCGGCGCAATTCGCGGGTTCGGGAACACGAAATGGATTGCGACTTCCGTGTGGCGATGCCGCGGACGGCTTCCGGCGGTCGGGAAGCCCCGGGGGTTGCCGGTCCCCGGTATCATGGCCACGAGCACGTTACCAGCACGTGCAATAGTTGCACACACCGTGCTTGGTGGTGCCTCGGCGATGGGGGTGGCCTCGTGAACAGCGCTGACGACGGCGGCGTCGAGACCCGTGCGCAGGGCTGGCGCACGCTGGCCGCGCTGCACGCGCGGATCGAGGACGTGCTGGAGCGGGCGTTGCAGCAGGAGCACGAGCTGTCGGTGAGCGAGTACGCGCTGCTCGACGTGCTGTCCCGGCAGGAGCCCCGGCTGTTGCTGCGGATGAACCAGGTGGCGAAGGTCGTGGTGCTCAGCCAGTCCGCGACCACCCGCCTGGTGACCCGGTTGGAGCGGCGCGGGCTGCTCCAGCGGTCGCTGTGCGAGACCGACCGGCGGGGCATCTACACGGAGGTCACCGCGGCCGGCCGGGAAGCCCTGGAACGCGCGCGTTCGACGCACGACGAGACCCTCGCCCAGGCTTTGAAGGACGCGGCGCAACTGCCCGAACTGGCACCGCTCGTGGACGCCCTCGCCGCGCTCCCGCAGTCGGGGGCCACCCGCTAGCACCGCCCGACGCGTAGTCCGGCCACCAACCGCCGTTCGCTGCTCCACAGCGGACGGCGGTTTTTCGTGTGCCCGAACCCCGTTGCCCACCACGGGGTTCGGGCCGCGTCCGACATGACAGATCATCGCCCGGCGGCTGGGAACTCCGCTCCACGCCCGGCTAGCGTCGGACGCGAACTGGAGAACAGCGCGACCCGCCGACCCCGCCCCGAGAGCTGCCGACAGCCCTCGGTTCTAGAGCCTCGAAGTCGGCCAGTGATGCGATGTGGAGACCCAGCATGCGGCTTGCGCAAACGGTGGCAGAAGTGATGCGGCGCTACGCGGACCGTCCCGCCGTGGGTGAACGCGCCAAGGAGACCACTCGGGACCCCGACACCGGTCGCACCTCGCTTCGGCTGCTGCCCCGTTACGAGACAACGACTTTCGGCGAACTCTGGCAGCGCGTCCGCGCGGTGGCCGACGAGTGGCACGCCCGCGGTGTCGCGCCCGGCGACCGCGTCGCGCTGCTCGGCTTCGCCAGCCGCGACTACACGACGGTCGACCTGGCCTGCATCTGCCGGGGCGCGATCACCATCCCGTTGCAGACCAGCGCCCCGCTGCCGCAGCTCAAGGCGATCCTGGTGGAGACGGAGCCGACCGTCGTGGCGGCCTCGTTCGACCGGCTGGACGCCGCGGTGGAGCTGGTCCTGGCCACGCCCTCGGTGCGCCGCCTGGTGGTCTTCGACTACCACGAGGCCGCCGACGACCAGCGCGAGCGGTTCACCGCCGCGCGGCAGCGCCTGGACATCGACGTCGAGTCCTTGGTGGACGTTCTCGCCAGGGGCGCCGCGCTGCCCGAAGCGCCCCTGCACACGCCCGAAGAGGGCGAAGACCCGATGACCATGCTGGTCTACACGTCCGGCAGCACCGGCACGCCGAAGGGCGCGATCTACACCGAACGCCTGGTGGCCGCGATGTTCGGCGGCGGCGGGTGGGCCGACCTGTTCTCCGAGCAGCAGGCGGTCACCTTCCACTACATGCCGATGAGCCACGTCGCCGGCCACTCGTCGGTGAAGAACACGTTGGCGCGCGGCGGGATCAGTTACTTCACCGCGAGCAGCGACCTGTCCACGTTCTTCGAGGACATCGCCCTCGCCCGCCCCACCGAGCTGTCGCTGGTGCCGCGCGTGTGCGAACTGCTCTTCCAGTACCACCGCAGCGAGGTCGACCGGCGCGCGCCGAGCCCGGCGGAGCGCCCGGCGGTGGAGGAGGAGGTCAAGAAGCACATCCGGGAGAACGTCCTGGGCGGCCGGATCGGTTGGGCCAGTTGCGGTTCCGCGCCGCTGTCCAACGAGCTGCGCCTGTTCGTGGAGTCCCTGCTGGACTTGGAACTGCACATCCTCTACGGCACCACGGAAGTCGCGGGCGTGTCCGTGGACGGCGCGATGCTGCGCCCGCCGGTGATCGACTACAAGATCGTCGACGTGCCGGAGCTGGGCTACCACCGCACCGACCTCCCGCACCCGCGCGGCGAGCTGCTCATCAAGACCGAGGCCGCGATTCCGGGCTACTACAAGCAACCCGAGCTGTCGGCGACCATCTTCGACGAGGACGGCTACTACAAGACCGGCGACATCGTCGCCGAGATCGCGCCGGACAAGCTGGAGATCCTCGACCGCCGCAACGCCGTGCTCAAGCTGTCGCAGGGCGAGTTCGTCGCCACGCCGAGCCTGGAGGCGACGTTCGGCACCAGCCCGCTGGTCCGGCAGATCTTCGTCTACGGCAACAGCGAGCGCTCCTACCTGCTGGCCGTCGTCGTGCCCACGCCGGACGCGCTGGAGCGGCACGCCGGGGAGGTCAAGCAGCGGCTGAGCGAGTCGTTCCAGGAGATCGCCCGCGAGGCGGGCCTGAACTCCTACGAGATCCCGCGCGACTTCCTCATCGAGACCGAACCGTTCAGCCAGGCCAACGGCCTGCTGTCGGACCACCGCAAGCTGCTGCGGCCCCAGCTGATCGCGCGCTACCGCGACGAGCTGGAGGCGCTCTACGCCGACATCGCGCTGCGGGAGTCCGAGGAGCTGCTCGACGTGCGCCGCACCGGCGCGGACCACCCGGTGCTGGAGACCGTCCAGCGGGCCGCGCGGGCGCTGCTGGCCGGGTCCATGGCCGACATCAGCCCGTCCGCGCACTTCCGCGACCTGGGCGGGGACTCGCTGTCCGCGGTGTCCTACGCCAACCTGCTCAACGACATCTTCGGCGTCCGCGTCCCGGTGGACGTGCTCATCAGTCCCGCCAACGACCTGCGCCAGGTGGCCGCCTACATCGAGGCCAAGCGCGGCGCGGCGCAGGACCGGCCGACGTTCGAGTCCGTGCACGGCGGGGACTCCGCGGAGGTCCGCGCGGCCGACCTGACCCTGGACAAGTTCCTCGACGGGCGCACGCTCGCCGCCGTGGGCTCGCTGCCGCGGGTGTCCGGCGAGCCGAAGACCGTCCTGCTCACCGGCGCGAGCGGCTACCTGGGCCGGTTCGTCGCCCTGGAGTGGCTGGAGCGCCTGGCCCCGGCCGGCGGCAAGCTGGTCTGCCTGGTGCGCGGCAAGGACGACGAGGCGGCGGCGAAGCGGCTGCACGAGGCGTTCGCGGGCGGCGACTCGGACCTGGTCGCGAAGGTGGCGGACCTGGCCGGCGGCCTGGAGGTGCTGGCGGGCGACATCGCCGAACCCCGGCTGGGCCTGGACGAGCGCACCTGGGACCGGTTGGCCGGCGAGGTCGACCTGATCGTCCACGCGGGGGCGCTGGTCAACCACGTCCTGTCCTACGACCACCTGTTCGACGCCAACGTGGTCGGCACCGCCGAGCTGATCCGGCTCGGGCTCACCGGCCGGGTCAAGCCGTTCACCTACATCTCCAGCGTCGCCGTGTCCACCTCGGTGGACCCGGTGCTGGACGAGGACTCCGACGTGCGCGCGGCGATCCCGACGCAGCCGGTGCACGAGGGGTACGCGGGCGGGTACGCCACCAGCAAGTGGGCGGGCGAGGTCCTGTTGCGCGAGGCGCACGACCTGTGCGGCCTGCCGGTGACCGTGTTCCGCTCCAACATGATCCTCGCGCACAGCCGGTACGGCGGGCAGCTCAACGTCCCGGACGTGTTCACCCGCCTGTTGTTCAGCGTGATCGCCACCGGCATCGCGCCCGGGTCCTTCTACGCCGGTGACGCGTCGGCCGCGCACTACGACGGTCTGCCGGTGGACTTCACCGCCGCCGCGGTCGTGGCGCTGGGCGCGTCCACCGCCGGGTTCCGCACGTTCAGCCTGGTGAACCCGCACGACGACGGCATCTCGCTGGACACCTTCGTGGACTGGCTGGTCGCGGCGGGCCACCGGATCGAGCGCGTGGCGGACTACGCGGACTGGTTCGCCCGCTTCGAGAAGGCCACCCGCGGCCTGCCCGAGGCGTTGCGCCAGTACTCGGTGTTGCCGCTGCTGCACCGGTTCGAGCGCCCCGAACCGGTGGTGCCGGGTTCGGAGGTGCCGTCCGCGCGGTTCCACGCGGCCGTCCGCGCCGCCGGGATCGGGCCGGCGGGCGACATCCCGCACCTGTCCGAGCCGTTCCTGCGCAAGTACGCCGCCGACCTCAAGCCCCTGCTGTCCCTCTAGTCCCCGCTGTCGCTTCTGTCCCCGTTGTCGCTTCGGCAGTCCCGCTGTCCCTTGAGTCACCTGAGGAGAGCCATGACCCGGCAAACGTTCGACGACCGCTACCGCATCGGCCAGAAGCTGGTGGCCGAGTTGGGCCCGGCCGACACCGCGAACACCACGTTCGAACTCCTCGGCAAGGAGTGGGACCTGGTGCCCGGCGCCTACGCCCCCGCCCCGGGCACCGGCACCGAGTACTACACCACCGCCATCCCGTACCCGGTGGGCGGGCGGTTCCTGGAGGTCGGGTGCGGCGCGGGCGTCACCGCGGTGTGGGCGGCGCAACAGGGTTGCGCGCACGTGACGGCGACCGACATCACCGAGACCGCCGTGCAGAGCACGGTCCTCAACGTCAAGCGGCACGGCGTCGAGGACCGGGTCCGGGTGCTGCGCAGCGACGTGTTCGCCGACCTCGACCCGGCCGAGAAGTTCGACACGGTCTTCTGGAACTGCAGCGTGATCGAGGCGCCGCAGGACTTCGAGTTCACCCAGGACTTCGAGTGGGCGATCTTCGACCGCGGCTACACCGCGCTGAGCCGCTACCTGGCCGAGGCGCACGACCGGCTGCTGCCCGGCGGGCGCGCGCTGGTGACGTTCAACAGCCTCGGCGACCTCGACCGGGTCATGCGCCTGGCGCTGGAGGCCGGGGTGACGCTGACCCGGCTGTCCAGCTCCACGCGGCGGCTGGCGGGCGAGGACGTGACCTACAACGTCTTCGAGATCACGCGCTGAGCGGGGGGGAACGGTGACTACACGGCTGTTCACGTCCGAGTCGGTGACCGAGGGCCACCCGGACAAGATGTGCGACGCGATCAGCGACTCGGTGCTGGACGCGTTGCTGGCGGTGGACCCGCGGTCGCGGGTGGCGGTGGAGACGCTGGTGACCACCGGGCAGGTGCACGTGGCGGGGGAGGTGACGACGAACGCGTACGTCGACATCCCCGGGATCGTGCGGCAGGTCGTGCTGGACGTCGGCTACGACTCGTCCGCCAAGGGGTTCGACGGCGGGTCGTGCGGGGTGAACGCGGCCATCGGGTCGCAGTCGCCGGACATCGCGCAGGGCGTGGACACCGCTTACGAGTCCCGCCTGGAGCACGCGCTGGACGAGCTGGACCGGCAGGGCGCCGGTGACCAGGGCCTGATGTTCGGCTACGCCTGCACCGACACGCCGGAGCTGATGCCGTTGCCGATCGCGCTGGCGCACCGGCTGTCCAAGCGGCTGACCGCCGTGCGCAAGAACGGCGTCCTGCCGTACCTGCGGCCGGACGGCAAGACGCAGGTGACCATCGAGTACGACGGCGACGAGCCGGTGCGGTTGGACACGGTCGTGGTGTCCAGCCAGCACGCGGAGGACGTGTCGCTGGGCGACGACATCCGCGAGCAGGTGGTGGGTCCGGAGCTGGCCGACCTGGCGCTGGACACCTCCGGCGTGCGGGTGCTGGTCAACCCGACCGGCCGGTTCGTGGTCGGCGGCCCGATGGGCGACGCGGGCCTGACCGGGCGCAAGATCATCGTGGACACCTACGGCGGCATGGCCCGGCACGGCGGCGGGGCGTTCTCCGGCAAGGACCCGTCCAAAGTGGACCGCTCGGCGGCGTACGCGATGCGGTGGGTGGCCAAGAACGCCGTCGCCGCGGGCCTGGCGTCCCGGGTCGAGGTGCAGGTGGCGTACGCCATCGGCCGCGCGGCCCCGGTGGGCCTGTTCGTGGAGACCTTCGGCACGGAGAACGTGGACCCGGCGAAGATCCGCAGCGCCATCGCCGAGGTCTTCGACCTGCGCCCGGCGGCCATCATCCGGGACCTGGACCTGCTGCGCCCGATCTACGCGCAGACCGCGGCGTACGGGCACTTCGGGCGACCGGAACTGGACCTGCCGTGGGAGCGCACCGACCGCGCCGACGCGCTCAAGCAGGCCGCCACCAGTTGACCCCCTCGCGACAGGACACCACCATGCGCATCGCCGTGACCGGGTCGATCGCCACCGACCACCTGATGGCGTACCCCGGCAGGTTCACCGAGCACTTCATCTCCGACCACCTCGACACCGTGTCGCTGTCGTTCCTCGTGGACGACCTGGAAGTGCGCCGCGGTGGCGTCGCGGCGAACATCTCCTTCGGCCTGGCCCAGCTGGGCCTGTCGCCGGCGTTGGTGGGGGCGGTCGGCAAGGACTTCGACGACTACCGGGCCTGGCTCAACGGGCACGGGGTGGACACCCGGTTCGTCCGGGTGTCGCCGACCCGCCACACGTCCCGTTTCCTGTGCACCACGGACCAGGACCAGAACCAGATCGCTTCGTTCTACGCGGGGGCGATGCAGGAGGCCAGGGAGATCGAGCTGGCTCCGGTCGCCGCCGGGCTGGGCGGTCTGGACCTGGTCCTGGTGGCGCCGAACGACCCGGACGCCATGCTCCGGCACACCGCGGAGGCCCGTTCCCTGGGGCTGCCGTTCGCCGCGGACCCGTCCCAGCAGCTGGCCCGGATGGACGGCGAGTCGGTCCGGTCCCTTGTGGACGGTGCGACCTACCTGTTCACCAACGAGTACGAAAGCGTGATGCTCCAACAGTCCACGGGCTGGTCGGCCAACGACATCCTGGACCGCGTCGGCGCGTGGATCACGACTCTGGGCGGGGAGGGCGTGCGGGTAGAACGCCGCAACCACGCTCCCCTGACGGTCCGTGCCGTGGCGGTGGAGGAGGAGGTGGACCCCACAGGCCTGGGCGACGCTTTCCGCGCCGGCTTCCTGTGGGGCATGTGGGCGAGGCTGGGTTTGGAACGCGCCTGCCAGGTGGGGTGCGCCATCGCGGCCACGGCCTTGGAGTCGTTGGGCACCCAGGAGTACAAGCTGAGCCGCACGGCCCTGTCCGACCGCGTCGCGCGAGCGTACGGCGGCGGCGCGGCGGGAGAGATCGAAAGCCGCCTGCGGATCTGACCCCTCCGTGCACCGGGCGCTCTTCGTCCTGAGCGCTCCTTGTTCTGGGCGCTCCTTGTTCTGGGCGCTCTTCGCCCTGGGCGCCCGGTGCACGCACCTCTCGACAGCGAGGTAACCCATGTCGATCCCCACAGCCACCCGCTTCAGGTCCGCCATGCGCCTCCTGCCGACCAGTGTCGTGGTGGCGGCGGGCCTGTCCCCGACCGGCGAGCCCGTCGGCATGCTCCTGGGCAGCTTCACCAGCGTCTCCCTGGACCCGCTCCTGGTGGGTTTCCTGGGCGACAACAACTCCACCACGCTGCCCGCGCTCCTGGCGCTGGACTACTGGACGTTCAGCGTGCTGGCGGACGACGACGACCTGACCCCGGACGCCTTCCGGTTACCGCAGTCGGAACGCTTCGACAAGGTGAAGTGGTCGATCACCCCGTACAACACCCCGGCGATCGACAACGCGGCCCTCACCATCCACACCCGAAACCACTCCACCCTCCCCGCGGGCGACCACCGCTTGGTCCTGGCGGAAGTCCTGGACACCACCATCCCGGACACCGCGCGATCCCCGATGATCCACGTCCACGGCCGCATGACCCGCCTCGCCCCCTGACCGGCCGCGATGCGGGGTGGATCCCGATCGACACCGAGGTCGCGGACGGCTGACGGCGCCCGGTCAGTCGAGGCAGAACTCGTTGCCCTCCGGGTCTTGCATGACGATGAAGCCGCCGTCCAGGGGTGGGTTCGGCTCGTGGCGGCGGACGCGGGTGGCGCCCAGGGAGACCAGGCGGGTGCACTCCGCTTCCAGGGCCGTCATGCGGGCCTCGCCCTCCAGGCCCGGCGCGGCGCGCAGGTCCAGGTGCAGGCGGTTCTTGGCGGTCTTGCCTTCTGGGACCTGTTGGAAGAAGAGGCGCGGGCCCTGGCCGGCGGGGTCTTCGATGGCTGCCCGGCTGTTGCGTTCGGACTCCGGGACGCCGATCTTCTCCAGGAAGGTGTCCCAGGCGGCCAACGGGTCGGCCCCCTCCGGGAGGGTCACGCCCGGGGGCGCGGGGTGGACGTAGCCCAGGGCGTCGCGCCAGAAGGTGGAGAGGGCGCGGGGGTCGTGGGCGTCGAAGGTCACCTGGAACTGGCGGGTCATGAGTGCTCCGCTTGGTCGTCTTGGGGCTGGACGATCCCACTGTCGCACTGATTGCGGTCAGGGGCTGTCCGGGTTTGGGGCAGATCGGGTGAAGAAGCTGATCGCGGCCAATTGCGCACAAAGGGCGAAGCGCAGCCTTTCATCACAGTGTTATCGTTCGCGCAGAGGGCGCTGACCTGGGGGTGGGCTGTGGTTGATCAGGTGGCTGTGGTGCGTGAGGTGTTGCCCGGAGTGGCGCGGCGGTTCGTCGGGTTGGTTCGGCGGTTGCCCGCTGACGCCAGGGCGACCGCCGAGTGGACCGTGGCGGACACCGCCGCGCACGTCGCCTCCATCACCACCATGTACACCTCGATCCTCGCCCCCGGCGGCGGTCCGGTGCCGTTCAAGGCGTTGGTCGAACCGGTGCGGACGGTCACCGTGGACACCGTCGCCGATCTGAACGTCATGGCCTTGCGGCACTTCACGAATCGCGACCCGCAAACGCTCACCGACGGCCTGCTGTCCGACGTGGACACGATCCTCAAGATCACCGACGGCACCGACCACGACCGCACGGTCCCGTGGCTGGGCGACTCCCGCGTCCCGGTCGGCGGCGTCCTCGCCCACCTGGTCAACGAACTGCTCGTCCACGGCTGGGACATCGCCCGCGCCCAGCGCGTCCCGTGGACGACGCCACCCCGCGAGGCCGCGCCGTTCTTCGCCCTCTTCCTCGTCGGCATGATCCGCAACGGCACCGGCTCGCTGCTCGACGGCCCGCCGCCCAGCGACCGCCGCATCGCCGTCGCCTTCCGGTCCCGCTACACCGACCCCGTCACGCTCGTGCTGCACGGGGACCGGGTCACCGCCGAGGACGGCCCCGCCGACGTCACCGTGCGCTTCGACCCCGCCGCGCTCAACCTCATGATGTTCGGCCGGGTCAGCCGCGCCCGGACCGCGCTGACCGGGAAGGTGGTCGTCTCCGGGCGACGGCCCTGGCTGCTGCCCGCCTTCCTGCGCAAGGTCCGGCTGCCCACCAACGCCCGGCCGTTGTCGTAAATCGGCCGCGCGCCGGGGGACCCGTCCGTCAGACTGCCCAGCGTGTTGCTGACCTTGACCACGACCCACCAGCCGGCCACCGACCTGGGGCACCTCCTGCACAAGCACCCCGACCGGGCGCAGGAGTTCAAGACCTCGGCGGGGACCGCGCACGTCTTCTACCCCCGCGCCGACGAGCAGGAGTGCACGGTCGCGCTCCTGCTGGAGGTCGACCCGGTGGCGCTGGTGCGAGGTCCCGGCAGCACGCTCACCCAATACGTCAACGACCGGCCGTACGTGGCCGGCTCGCTGTTCACCGTCGCGCTCGGCTCCGTCTTCCGCACGGCCATGAACGGGCGCAGCCAGTCGCGCGCCGAGCTGGCCGCGACGCCGATCCCGCTGCGCGTGCACGTCCCGGTGCTGCCGCACGCCCTGGTCGAGCGGCTGTTCACGCCGTTGGGCTGGGCGGTCGCGGTCGAGCCGATCGCGCTGGGTGACGGCACCAACTCGCGCTACGCGAGCGTCACGCTCACCGGCACCCTCCTGCTGTCCGACGCGCTCAAGCACCTCTACGTCCTGCTGCCCGTGCTCGACGGCAGCAAGCACTACTGGGTGGACGAGGACGAGGTGGACAAGCTGCTGCGCGCCGGCGACGGCTGGCTCGCCGCCCACCCGGACCGCGAACTGATCACCACCCGCTACCTGGCGCGCAAGAAGCCGCTCGTGCAGTCCGCCCTGGCCCGCCTGGCCGACGTGGACGACGTCGAGCCGGAGGAGCTGGACAACGCGCTCGCCGAGCCGAAGGTCTCCCTGGCCGTGCAGCGCCGGGACGCGGTGGTGGCGGCGCTGCGGGCGGCCGGGGCGCGGCGCGTGCTCGACCTCGGGTGCGGCGGCGGCGCGTTGCTGCGCGCCCTCGTGCAGGTGCCCGAGTTCACCGACATCCACGGCGTGGACGTGTCGGCGAGGGCGTTGCGGGAGGCGGCGCGCAAGCTGCGGCTGGACCGGATGTCGGACCGGCAGCGCGAACGGGTCGTGCTGCGCCAGTCGTCGCTGACCTACGCCGACCCGGAGCTGGCCGGCTACGACGCGGCGGTGCTGATGGAGGTCGTGGAACACCTCGACCCGGCGCGGCTGCCCGCGCTGGAGCACTCGGTGTTCGTCGTGGCGCGACCCCGGACCGTGCTGGTGACCACGCCCAACGTGGAGTACAACGCGCTGTTCGAGACGCTGCCCGCGGGGCAGTTGCGGCACAACGACCACCGGTTCGAGTGGACGCGCGCCGAGTTCCGCGAATGGGCGCACGGCGTCGCCCAGCGGCGCGGCTACACCGTGTCGTTCGAGCCGATCGGACCCGAGGACCCGGCGCTGGGCGCGCCGACGCAGCTGGCCGTTTTCACCGTGGTGGGGGAGCAGGACTGATGGAGCTGAAGATCCCGGACCTGTGCCTGGTGGTGCTGGTCGGCGCCTCCGGCTCGGGCAAGTCGACGTTCGCGCGCACGCACTTCGCGCCGACGCAGGTCCTGTCCAGCGACTACTTCCGCGGCCTGGTGGCCGACGACGAGAACGACCAGGCGGCCTCCGGTGACGCGTTCGACGTGCTGCACTACGTGGCGGGCAAGCGGCTCGCCGCCGGGCGGACCACCGTGGTGGACGCGACCAACGTGCAGCGGGCCGACCGCGCGCTGCTGGTGGAGATCGCGCGCGAGCACAACGTGCTGCCGGTGGCGATCGTGCTCGACCTGCCCGAGGAGGTGTGCCTGGCGCGCAACGCGACCCGGCCGGACCGCGACTTCGGCCCGCACGTCGTCCGCCGGCACCGGACCGCGCTGCGCAAGTCGCTGAAGTTCCTCGGCAAGGAGGGCTTCAAGAAGGTCCACGTGCTGCGCAGCCAGTCCGAAGTGGACGAAGCGACGATCGTCACCGAGCGGCTGCTCAACGACCTGCGCCACGAGACCGGGCCGTTCGACGTGATCGGCGACGTGCACGGCTGCCGCCAGGAGCTGGAGGACCTGCTGGGCGAGCTGGGCTACGACCTGGTGCGCGACGCCGAGGGGCGGCCGGTCGACGCGGTGCCGCCGGCGGGGCGGCGCGCGGTGTTCGTCGGCGACCTGGTCGACCGCGGGCCGGACACCCCGGGCGTGCTGCGGCTGGTGATGGGCATGGTCGAGGCCGGGCACGCGTTCGCCGTGTGCGGCAACCACGAGCAGAAGCTGGTGCGGGCGCTGCGCGGCCGGGACGTGCAGGTCAAGCACGGCCTCGCGGAGTCGCTGGCGCAGCTGGCCGCCGAGCCGGAGGAGTTCCGGCGGCGGGCCGAGCGGTTCTGCGACGGGCTGGTGGCGCACTACGTGCTCGACGGCGGTGACCTGGTCGTCGCGCACGCCGGTCTGCCGGAGCGCTACCACGGCCGCGCTTCGGCGCGCGTGCGCAGCTTCGCCCTGTACGGCGACACGACCGGCGAGACCGACGAGTACGGCCTGCCGGTGCGCTACCCGTGGGCGACGGAGTACCGCGGGCGCGCGACCGTCCTCTACGGACACACGCCGACGCCGGAAGCGGAGTGGATCAACAACACCATGTGCCTGGACACCGGTGTGGTGTTCGGCGGCAAGCTGACCGCGCTGCGCTACCCGGAGCGGGAGGTCGTGTCCGTCGCGGCGCGCGAGGTCTGGTACGAGCCGGTGCGGCCGTTGGTCGCGGCCGTCCCCGACCGCGAGCCGGACGTGCTCGCGCTCGGCGACGTCTCCGGCCGGCGCGCGATCGAGACCGCGCACCGCGGCCGGATCGCCGTGCGGCCGGAGCAGGCAGCGTCCGCGCTGGAGGTGATGAGCCGGTTCGCCGTGGACCCGCACCGCCTGCCGTACCTGCCGCCGACGATGGCGCCGACCGCCACGTCCCGGCGGCCGGACGTGCTGGAGCACCCGGAGGACGCCTTCGCCGAGTACCGCGCGGCGGGCGTGCGCGAGGTGATCTGCGAGGAGAAGCACATGGGGTCGCGCGCCGTCGTGCTGGTGGGCAAGGACTCCGGCGCGGTCTACACGCGGACCGGTCGACCGTTCTTCGACGGCGAGCTGGGGGAGGAGCTGCTGGCGCGCGTGCGCTCGGCGGTGACCGACGCCGGCCTGTGGGCGGAGTTCGACACCGACTGGCTGCTGCTGGACGCGGAGCTGATGCCGTGGAACGCCAAGGCGACCGGGCTGATCCGGGACCAGTACGCGGCCGTCGGCGCGGCGGCGGTGGGCGCGTTGGACCCGGCCGTGGCCGCCCTGGCGACCGCCGCCGGGCGCGGCGTGGACGTGTCGGCGCTGTTGGCGCGCACCGAGTCCCGCCTGGCCAACGCCGTCGGGTACCGGGACGCCTACCAGCGGTACTGCTGGCCGACCACGGGATTGGACGGCGTGCGCCTCGCGCCGTTCCAGCTCCTGGCCACCGCGGGCCGCGCCTACCACGACCGTTCGCACCTGTGGCACCTGGAGACGTTGGCGCGCCTGGACTCGCCGCTGTTCACCCGGACCCGGCACCTGGTGGTCGACACGGGCGACGAGGAATCGGTGGCGGCCGGCGTCCGGTGGTGGGAGGAGCTGACGGCGGCGGGCGGCGAGGGCATGGTCGTCAAGCCGCTGGCCAACCTGACCCGCGGCGAGCGCGGCCTGGTGCAGCCCGGCGTGAAGGTGCGGGGCCGGGAGTACCTGCGCATCATCTACGGCCCGGACTACACCGAACCGGAGAACCTCGACCGCCTGCGCCGGCGCGGGTTGGGCGCGAAGCGGTCGCTGGCGCTGCGCGAGTACGCGCTGGGGTTGGAGGCGTTGGAACGGGCGGCGCGCGGCGAGCCGTTGTGGCGCGTCCACGAGTGCGTGTTCGCGGTCCTGGCGCTGGAATCCGAGCCGGTGGACCCGCGTTTGTAACCAGGACTGCCGTACCACCCGTGCGGACTACAGGTACCGACCGCCGGTAATCGGCGGGTAACGCCCGACCCGAACGGCGGAATGACCGGCGGGTGCCGGCCACCCGGAAAGCTGGGCCCCGGAACGCGCCAGGCGAGGGGACGGGTGGATGAGCGAGTACACCGGCAAGAAGGCCGTGGTCACGGGCGGCACGCACGGGATGGGGCGCGCGGTCGTCGAGCTGCTGCTCCGGGGTGGCGCGGAGGTGCTGCTCACCGGCAACAACGAGGACAACCTCGCCAAGGCCCGCGAGGAGCTGCCCGCGACCGCGCACGTCCTGCGCTCGGACACCACCGACGTCGCGCAGATCGACGCGCTCGCCGAGGAGGTGGAGAGCCGCCTGGGCACGATCGACCTGCTGCACGTCAACGCGGGTTACGCGGTGCTCGAACCGTTCCACCTGGTGACGCCCGAGTCCTACGACCGCACGTTCGACGTCAACGCCAAGGGCGCGTTTTTTACCATCCAACGCCTCGCGCCGCTGGTCAACGACGGCGGCGCGATCGTCTGCACCACCTCCATCGCCAACGACACCGGCAACGTCGGCATGACCCACTACGCCGGCGCGAAAGCCGCGTTGCGCGCGTTCGTCAAGGGCTTCGCCACCGAACTGCTGCCGCGCGGCATCCGGGTCAACGCCGTCAAACCCGGCTTCATCGACACCCCGTCGATGGGCATCTCGGGCCTCGCCGACGCCGACCGCGCCGCGCTGACCCAGGTCGGCGACGCCATCACGCCCATGCACCGGCACGGCACGCCGGAGGAGGTCGCGCGGGCGGTGCTGTTCCTCGGCTTCGACGCCACCTTCACCACCGGCGCGGAGTTCACCGTCGACGGCGGTCTCGGGCACGGCCTGTCCGCCACGCCCGCCCAATGACCGAAGGGGAATCAATGACCTGCCCGTACGCCATCGACCCGACCGGCAAGGACGTCCACGGCGAGGCGGCGATGCTGCGCGAACGCGGCCACGCCACGCTGGTCGAGCTGCCCGGCGGCGTCCCGGCGTGGGCCATCACCGGCCACGCCCTGATCAAGCGGCTGCTCACCGACCCGCGCGTGTCGCGCGACAGCTACCAGCACTGGCCCGCCTGGGAGAACGGCGAGGGCGAGCTGGCCAAGACCTGGCAGCTCGCGATCTGGGTGGCCGACCGCAACATGATGACCGCGTACGGCAAGGAGCACACCCGCCTGCGCAAGCTCGTGGTGAAGGCGTTCACCGCCCGCAGCACGGCCCTCATGCGCCCCCGCGTGGAGGAGATCACCAACGACCTCCTCGACGCGATGGCCGCCGAGGGCCGCGACGGCGGGCAGGTGGACCTGCGCGCGTCCTTCGCCTACGCCCTGCCCACGCAGGTGATCTCCGAGCTGCTCGGCATCCCGATGGAGCTGCGCCCGAAGCTGCTCGAACTGGTGCACGGCATCTTCGACACGACGCTCAGCCCGGAAGCCGCCGAGGCCAACGTCACCGCCGTCTACGACACGATGGCCAGGCTGCTGGAGCTGAAGCGCGCCGACCCCGGCGACGACCTCACCACCCGCCTGATCACCGTCCGCGAGGGCGGCGACGGCCTGACCGAGCGGGAGCTGGTCGACACGCTCCTGCTGCTGTTCACCGCCGGCCACGAGACCACGGTCAACCTGCTCGACCACGCAGTGTTCGCCCTGCTCACCCAGCCCGACCAGCTCAAGCTGGTCCGCGAAGGCGAGGCGAGCTGGGACGACGTGATCGACGAGGCCCTGCGCTGGCAGGCCCCGCTGGTGAACATGCCGCTGCGGTTCGCCGTCGAGGACATCGAGCTGGACGAGGTCACCATCCCGAAGGGCGACGCGATCCTGATCGGCTTCGGCTCGGCCGGCCGCGACCCGCTGGTGCACGGCGACGACGCCGACAGCTTCGACATCACCCGCGCGACCCGCCGCGACCACCTGGCGTTCGGCCACGGCGTGCACTTCTGCCCCGGCCAGGCCCTGGGCCGGCTGGAGGCCGCGGTCGCGCTGTCGGCGCTGTTCGAGCGCTTCCCGCACCTGGCGCTGGCCAAGCCTGCCGACGACCTGCTGCCCATCGAGAGCTTCATCTCCAACGGCCACCGCGAACTGCCCGTCGTGCTGGGCACGCCGGTCCCCGCCTGATCCCCTACCCCGGAGGAAAAATGTCAACGAACGTCAGCGCGGTGGCCCCGGTGCTCGACGCGCTCCGCGAGTTCTCGCCGCGCCTGCGCGAGAACGGCCTGGAGGCCGAGCGGCGCGGCTGGCTGCCCGACGAGAGCATCGAGCTGATGGAGAAGGCGGGCGTGTTCGGCGCGAGCGTGCCGGCCCGCTTCGGCGGCCTGGACCTGGGCGCGGCCGACCAGTGCCGGGTCATCACCGAGGTGTCGCGCGCGTGCCCGTCGACCGGCTGGACGTCGATGGTGTACCTGTCCAACACCTTCGCCGCCACGCTGTTCCCGGCGCGCGTGCAGGAGGAGATCTTCACCAGCGGTTCCATGCGGGTGACCGGCGTGTACTCGCCGACCGGCGCGCTGACCCCGGTCGACGGCGGCTACCGGCTCAACGGCCGCTGGCGGTTCAACTCCGGCTGCCGGGCCGCGCACTGGAACGTCGTGGTCGCCATGCTCGACGGCACGGCGGACGTCCTGGTGGCGGCGGTGCCGTTGAGCGACCTGGAGGTCATGGACGACTGGGACACCACGGCCGCCGCGGGCACCGGGAGCTGCTCGACGGTCGCCTCGGACGTCTTCGTGCCGGCCCACCGCGTCATCGGTTTCGGCGAGGCCCTGAACACCGCCGTCCCGGGCCGCGACGACGCGCCCGGACGCGACTACGGCCTGATCAGCCTGGCCGTGACGCAGTGCGCGGCGGCTGCGGTCGGCATGGCCAAGGGCGCCCTGGAGCTGTACCTGGACCGCCTGCCGGGCCGCGGCATCGTCTACACGAAGTGGTCCGAGCAGAGCGAGACGCCGCTGACCCAGATCCAGGTGGCCGGCGCGGACGCCCGCATCGCCGCCGCGCAGGCGCTGGTGGACACGTGGGCCGGGCGCATCCAGGACGCGGCCGACGCCAACCGCCAGCTGACGGCGGAGGAGAAGGCCGAGGCACGGGCGCACGGCGCTTACGCCATCCAGTTGGCGAAAGAAGCGGTCGAGCAGCTTTATGACGCCAGTGGCGCTTCGGTGATCGGGCGGAACGTGCCGATCCAGCGGTTCCAGCGCGATTTGCGGGCTTTCTCGCTGCACGGGCTCCTTCTGCTCACCACGAACTTGGAGGTGCACGGACGGGTTCTGGTCGGCCTGGACGCCGGCACGCCCATTCTCTGACCCGAAGAAAGACCGAGTCAGCCCGACGCCGGTGTTAGGCGTCGGGCTGGTTCACGTTGCGTACAAGCGCGATTACCAGCCAGTGACCGGGCTTCGGAAGAATCTGCGCTAAGTGGCTGTCAACGGGGTGGAGTGCGCGATCATGGGCGCTGGGGAGTTCGACTACGTCGTCGTCGGGGCGGGGTCGGCCGGGTGTGTGCTGGCCGCCCGGCTCAGCGAGGACCCGCAGGTCCGGGTGGCGTTGGTCGAGGCGGGCGGGGTGGACTCCGACCCCGCGATCGGCGTGCCGGCCGACCTGTTCGCGCTGTTCGGCTCCGCCGCGGACTGGGCGTTCGGCACCGTCCCACAGCCCGGCCTGGGCGGGCGGAGCGTGCCGTGGCCGCGCGGGAAAGTGCTGGGCGGGTCCTCCGCGATCAACTTCCAGATGTGGATCCCGGGCCACCACGCCGATTTCGACACGTGGGGTCCGGAATGGTCCTGGGCCGTTGTCGAGCCGTATTTCCGGGCCACCGAGTCCTGGACCGGTGAACCGGGTTCGGGGAAGACCTACGGCACTTCCGGGCCGCTGAAGATTTCGCCGCCGCGCGATCCCGACCCGCTCAACGCCCGGTTCTTCGCCGCGTGCGCCGAAATCGGGTTGAGCGAGGTCGCGGGCGGTCTCGGCGGCGGTGATCCGACCGGGACGGCGCTGACCCCGCTCAACCAGCACGACGGGGCGCGGTGGAGTTCGGCGGACGGCTACCTGCGGCCCGCGCTCGACCGGCCCAACCTGACCGTGGTCACCGACGCCCTCGTGCGCCGGGTCGTCATCGAGGACGGCCGGGCCACGGGCGTCGAGACCGCCGACGGCGTGCTCACCGCCACGCGCGAGGTGCTGCTGAGCGCGGGCGCGGTCGGGTCGCCGCACCTGTTGCTGCTCTCCGGCGTCGGTCCGGCGGACGACCTGCGCGCCCACGGGATCGACACCGTGGTGGACCTGCCCGGCGTCGGCGCCAACCTGCGCGACCACATGTCGGTGTCGCAGGTGGTGACCGCGACCGGTGACTTCCCCCTGGCCGACGCCTACTCCGAGGCCAACCGCGAGCGCTACGACCGGGAGCGGCGCGGGCCGTTGACGTCCAACTTCGCCGAGGCGGTCGCGTTCGCGCGGCTCGACGGCGGGCCGGGCGCGCCGGACGTGGAGATCATCTTCTCGCCGGTGGCGTTCGGGGCGGACGGTCCCGCGCCCGGCTTCGGGTTCACCGTGGTCCCGTTGCAGCCGGAGAGCACCGGCCGGGTCAGCCTGGCCAGTGCCGACCCGACGCGGGCGCCGCTCATCGACCCCGGGTACCTCACCGCCGAGGCCGACCTGCCGACGTTCGTGCGGGCGCTGCGGTTCAGCGAGCGCCTGTTCGACACCGAGGCCTTCAAGCCCGTCGTGCGCGGACCGCTCGCGCCCTGGCCGGGGAAGGTCGACGACGACGCCCTGGCCCAGACCGTCCGCGACCTGGCCAGCACCATGTTCCACCCCGTCGGCACCTGCCGCCTCGGGCGCGACGGCGACGCCGTCGTGGACCCGGAGCTGCGCGTGCGCGGGGTGGCCGGGCTGCGGGTCGTGGACGCCTCCGTCATCCCCACCCCGCCCCGCGGCCACAGCCACGCCGTGGTGGCCATGCTCGCCGAGCGGGCCGCGGGGTTCGTCCGGGAAGCCCGGCGCCGACCGCCGCGCGCCCAGATCCGAGAAGAGAAGTGAACGTGGAAAAACAAGGCGCACTGGTGAAACAGCTCATCCCGTTGGCGGTGGCCCTCTTCGCGGTCGGCACCGACGGCTTCGTCATCGCGGGCCTGCTGCCGCAGATCGCGGCCGACCTCGGGGTCGGCGTCTCCGCCGCCGGCCAGCTCGTCACCGCGTTCGCGCTCGCGTTCGCCGTGTCCGCGCCGGTCCTGGGCGCGATGACCAGCGCGATGGACCGCCGCACGGCCCTGCTGGTCGCCCTGGCGATCTTCGTCGTCGGCAACGCCCTCACCGCCGTCGGCCCGAACTACACCATCGTCATGATCGCCCGCGTGGTCACCGCGTTCGGCGCGGGCCTGATCGGCGCGGCGGCGTTCAGCGCGGCGGCGGCCATCGCGCCCGAGGAGCGGCGCGGTCGGGCGCTGGCGTTCGTGATGGGCGGGCTCACGCTGGCCATCGCGTTCGGCCTGCCCGCGGGCACGCTCATCGGCGGCGCGGACTGGCGGCTCACGCTGTGGGCGGTCGCGGCGCTGGGCGTGGTGGCCGCGGTGGGCATCGCGATCGCGCTGCCGTCGATCTCGCTGCCCGCCGACAGCCTGTCCGCCCGCCTGGAGCCGCTGCGCCAGCCGTGGGTGTTCGGCGTGCTGTCGGTGACGGTGATGGCGCTGGCCGGCACGCACCTGCTCTACACCTACATCAGCCCGGCGCTGGAGGGCGCGACGGCCGGCTCCACGACGACGCTGACCGTCATCCTGCTGGCCTGGGGCGTGGGCAACATGATCGGCAACAACGTGGCCGGCCGCCTGGCCGACCGCTACCCGCCGCACCGGGTCGTCTCCGGTGGTCTGGCCGCCGCGGCGCTCATGCTCGGCGTGAGCCCGCTGGTGGTCGGCAGCCTGGTGCCCGCGGTCGTGTGGGCGGTGCTGTGGGGCATCACGGTGTCGCTGCCGGTCGTGCCGCAGCAAAGCCGGTTCGTGGCCTACGCGCCCAGCGCCTCCGCGGTGCTGCTGGGCCTGAACTCGTCGGCGATCTACGTCGGCATCGCGGTCGGCGGCGCGCTCGGCGGCCTGCTCCAGGAGCAGTTGACGCCCGCCCGGCTCGGCCTGGTGGCGGCGGCGGTCAGCCTCCTCGGGGTGCTGCTCAACGCGCCCACGGTCAAGCGGCGGACGGCGGCGGCCCCGGAGCCCGCACCGGTCACCGGCTGACCTCCCCGAGCACGGCGAAACGGGCGGTCACCTCCACGGCGACCGCCCGTTTTCGCTGGGGGACCTCAGAAGGCGCCGTCGGCGTCGAGGCCGAGGATCGCCCGCCCGTACAGCTCCATGTTCGTGGTGAGCAGGGACAGCCCGTGCAACGAGAGACCCTGGATGTCGCGGTGGAACCGCTGGATCGGAACGGACAGCATGATGGCCGAGGCGCCGCTGGCGTTGTAGAGCGTCTCCACGGCCTCGCGGGACAACTGCATGGCGTAGGCGCTGTCGCCGCGCACCTTCGCCTTCTCCAGCGCCGTCAGCTCCACGCCCTCGTCGGCGCGGCGCTGGATCAGCTCGACCACCCCGGCGGACAGGGCCTCCGCGGCCGTGATCTTCGACGCGGCGGTGGCGACCTGGATCTGGGTCAGCGGGTGCCGGCTCTGGTCGGTCCACTCGGTGTAGGTGATGCCGCGGCCGGGGAGCCGGTCGAGGAACAGCTCGTAGGCGCCCCGGGCGATGCCGATGTAGACCGACACCGACTGGGCCACCGCGAACTCGCCGAGCGTGTACTGGCGGTTGGTGGTGCCCGGCTCGGACCGGCTGCCGACGCCTTCCATCACCACTTCGAGCTTCTGCACGCGGTGGGCGGGCACGAAGACGTCCTTGGCGCGGCTGGTGGCGCTGCCGGTGGCGGCGACGGAGGAGACCTTCCAGTCGTCGTCGATGGTCAGCTCGGACATCGGCACGACCATGGCGACCTGGTCGGTGGTGCCGTCGGGCAGGGTGCGCATGGCGCTGATGCCGTTCCAGTCCGCGCCCCGGCAGCCGGTGTTGAACCGCCAGAACCCGTTGAGCAGGTAGCCGCCGTCGGTCGGGGTCAGCGTCGCGGTCGGGGTGAACACGCCGGAGACCCGCACGTCCGGGTCGGCGAACACCTCGCCGCGGGTCTGCTCGTTGTGGCCGCGCGCGACCCACGAGCTGGCCAGCCACACCGACGCGACCCAGGCCGTGGAGCCGCAGCCGCGGGCGATCTCGGTGAGCACCGCGTTCTGCTGCGCCAGCGAGGCGTCGAACCCGCCGTGCTGCCGCTCGGTCGCCATGCGGAACACGCCGGCCTTGTGCAGGAGCTGGAGGTTCTCCTCGGGCACCCAGCGGTCCTGCTCGGCTTGGAGGCCGTTCTGCCGCAGCGTGGGCACGATGTCCCGCACCGCGTCCAGCACGGCGGTGACTTCGAGTTCGGCCGTCGTCATAGGAAGTCCTTCACTTCTCGCTCATCGCGGATCGACTGTCTCTGCGGTCGAGCATGCGCGAGCGGACACCCCCGCCGGTCTCGCCCGGGTAATCGCGCGCACCGCGCGGCAACGCTTCCGGACAGTCCCTTGTGGACGGTCAGCGGTGGCCGTGGCCGCCGCCGGTCATCTGGCGGTAACGCCGGCGGCACTGCGCCGGGGAAGACCGGGCAGTGCCGCGCGGTCGGTAGACCTGGGTCGACAACGGTGGGAATTGCGACCCGTGGGAGCGGAAATGACCGTGGATGGCGACCTGGCGCCCGTGCTGGACGCGGTGCGCAGCATCGTCCCGGTGCTGCGCAGGAACGGCGAGGAGTCCGAGGCGCGGCGCTGGATCGTGGACGAGAACGTCCAGCTGCTGGACAAGGCGGGCGTGTTCCGCATGGCCACGCCGCGCCGGTTCGGCGGGCTGGACCTGAGCGTCGCCGACCAGGCGAAGGTGCTCACGGAGATCTCGCGCGGCTGCCCGTCGACCGGCTGGGTGTCGTTCGTGTGGCTGACCAGCGACTGGACCGCGACGCTGTACCCGGACCGCACGCAGGAGGAGGTGTTCGCCGCGAGTTCGGTGCGCATCTCCAGCGCGTTCGCGCCGACCGGGACCGTCAAGCCGGTCGAGGGCGGTTACCGGCTGTCGGGGACGTGGCGCTACAACTCCGGCTGCAAGGGCGCGGACTGGAACTTCGTGGCCGCCATGCGCGGCGAGCACGACGAGGTCATGGCCATCGTGCCGATGTCCGACCTGACCACCGAGGACGACTGGGACGTCACCTCCGGTTCGGCGACCGGCAGCGTCACGTCCAAGGCCGACGACGTCTTCGTGCCGGAGCACCGGGTGGTCGGCTTCGGCGACGCGTTCGCGGGCACCACGGGCGACCGGTCCAACACCGGTGCCACCGGCCGCAACTACGCCCTGCTGTCGTTCGTGATGGCCGAGGCGGCGGCGGTGTTCCTGGGCATCGCGAAGGGTGCTTACGACCTGTTCGTGGAGCGGGTGCACGGCCGGGGCATCACCTACACGAACTGGACCGACCAGAGCGCCCACCCGCTCACCCAGATCCAGGTGGCGACCGCGGCCAACAAGATCGCCGCCGCCGAGGGCATGGCCGCGGGGTGGTTGAAGGTCATCCAGGACCGGGCGGACGCGGGCGAGCAGCCGACCGACACCGAGAAGGCCGTGATCCGCGGCCAGGTCGGGTACGCGATCCAGCTCTGCAAGGAGGCGGTGGAGCTGCTCTACAGCGTCAGCGGCGGGTCGGTGATCCGGCGCGACGTGCCGATGCAGCGCTTCCACCGCGACATCCAGGGCTTCTCGCAGCACGCCCTGGCCGCGCTGAACCCGAACCTGGAGGTGCAGGGCCGCGTCCTGCTGGGCCTGGACCCGGACACCTACTTCCTCTGACCCGCCCCGGCGCCGGCCCGGCCGGCGTGCGACGACCCCCGATGCGACACACGGCACCGGGGGTTGTCGGTATGCGCGGGAAACCCTCCCGCCGTTGTGCGGGCACGCACCGAATTCGGTCAAGTGGATACAAGTTCACTAGATCGGAGTATAAAGGTATCTGCGGGTGCACGCAGGGTGCTGCCGATAATGGGTTGAGGCGGGCGTGCGGGTCCTCCGGACCTGTTAATCTGCCCATATCGCCGCCGCGGCGGCAAGGTGAATCCGGCTCGCGACGGTGGTGGCCACGCAGGGTGATCGAGCAGCACCCGGTCATCGAGTGGCAACGGCGTGGTCGCGGTTTTGTCCACGCCGAGGAGGAACCGGTTGTCGGTCGGCGGGGGGAGGTGGACCGGGTGGCTCGCGGCGCTGTCCGCAAGAAGTCGGTGTCCGCCATCACAGCAGGCTGGGCGCGGTCGGACCTGCCGGGAGCGGTCGCGGCGCGCCTACGATCGCGGGTGTTCGACGCGTTCGGTCAAAGGTCTGTACCAGTGGGCGGTGGGTTCTCCCGACCCCACGTGATCGAGGGGGGAGTGTGATGACCGGTCGGTTTCCCGCCCGAGTGGTAAATCCTCGCGGGTTCACCCGACCGTGTGCGACCGAGAACCGAAGCGGTTAATTTTTCCTGGGGGAATCAGATGTTCTTTCGAGTTCTAGGTCCACTGGAATGGTGGGACAGGGGGGAGACGGTACAGCTCGGCGGCATCAAACAGCGGTCCGCGCTCGGTTTCCTCTTGTTACACCCCAACCAGGTGGTCGCGACGAGCAGGTTGGTCGACGCGCTGTGGACGGGCGAGGACGTGCCCGCCTCGGCGCGCAAGGTGCTGCAGAACGCGGTCTGGGGGCTGCGCGGCATCCTCGCGGGCACCGCGGACGCCTCGCGTTCGGTCGACCTCCAGACCCGGGCGCCGGGCTACCGGCTCAGCGCCGACCCCGACCAGATCGACCTGTTCCGGTTCCGCCGGCTGGTCGCCGAGGGGCAGGCCGAGCTGGCGGCCGGCGCCCCGGAGCGGGCGGTGCGGCTGCTGCGCGACGCGTTGGCGCTGTGGCGGGGTCCGGTGCTGGCCGACCTCGTGGAGTCCGGTGTCACCTGGCCGGAGCTGTCGCTCATCCAGGGGTCGCGGTACACCGCGATGGAAGACCTGTTCGAGGCCGAGCTGTCGTGCGGCAACCACTACGCGGTGCTCGGCGACCTGGAGGCGCTGCTGGACGCGGAGCCGTTCCGGGAACGCGTGTGCGCGCAGCTGATGCTGGCGCTCTACCGGTGCGGCAGGCAGGCCGACGCGCTCAACGTGTACTCCCGCCTGCGCACGACGATGGTCGACGAGCTGGGGCTGGAACCCGGGCGGGAGTTGCAGGAGTTGCAACAGCTCATCCTCGCCCAGTCGCCCACGTTGGCGCTGCCCGGCCGGATCGCGGTCGTGCCACCGCGCGCCGCGCCCGCCGCGGAGGTCGCCCCGTCCCGCCCGCAGGCGGTGCGGGTCGAACGCGCCACCGCGGTGATCTTCCGCGCCGAGGCGGTGGGCGGGTTCGGCGGTGCGTCCAGTGTGGACGACATGCTGGCGGGCCTGGGTTCGACCATCCGCGCGGAGACCGCCCAGCTGTCCGGTGAGGTCGTGGCGTCGATCGGCGACTTCACGGTGGCCCTGTTCCGGGGCCAGGGGCACGCCAAGCGGGCGGTCCTCGCGGCCCTGGCCGTCCGGGAGAACGCCAAGCGCTCGGACATCGGCGACCACCCGCCGGTGCGCACGGCCGTGGCCTCCGGAGAGACCCGGCCGGGCGAGGACCCGACCGGCCTGCCGTCGGTCAACGGGACGCTGATGCTCAAGTGCCAGTCGCTGCTGCGCTTCGCCGCGCCGGGCGACATCCTGGTGTGCGACGACACCCGCGCGGCGACCAGCGCGGTGGCGTCCTACACCAGGGTCGGCGACCCGGACGACGGCTGGCGCGTCCGGTCCCGCCGGGCGCCGATAGCGGCGTCCCCGGCCACCGGCCACGAGCCGGAGCTGGACGTGCTGGAGAGCCTGCTGGACTGGGTGATCCGCCGCGCCCGACCGCACCTGGTCTCCGTGCTGGGCGGTCCGGGCAGCGGCAAGAGCGAGTTCCTGTCGGCGTTCCAGGCCCGGATCTCCCGGGACGGCGCGGACGGGCCTCTGGCGGTGCGGATGCCGCCGTTCGCGGGCGCCTGGGGGCTCCGCGCGTGCATCCTCGCGGCCTGCTGCGGCATCGAACCGGGTGACTCGCCGTCGGTCACCCGGGAGAAGCTGGAGCTGACCGTGCGCCAGTGGTGCGGCGACAAGGGCAGGGTCGGGGCGACCGTGGAAAGCCTCTCCCTGTTCCTGGAGCCGGGCGACGACGGCTACCGCCTGGAAGGCAGGCAGGAAGCCGCGAGGGAGTGGAGTTCCCTGGTGACGCGGATCGCGATGGACCGACCGGTGGTCGTGTTCATCGACGACCTGCACACCACGGACGACGCCCTGCTGGACTTCATCGAGGGCTTGGCGGACTCCGTCGGCGCAGTACCAGTGATGGTCATCGCCGCCGCCCGGCCCGAGCTGCTGGACCGCAGGGCCGACTGGGGCGGCGGCAAGCTGCACGGGACGATGATGACGCTGGACCGCAAAAGGCGTGAGGAGGACCGGCTGAGCCGAGCCGTCTCCTGACCTGCTCTCCGCAGTAGACCGGTCGTTGTCAACGGTCGGTTGGGCCATCCCGTCGAGTGCGGGGTGGCCCTTCGCGCTTTACGGCAATACCCCAAGCGGGCAGTCCACCGAAGGGGACACAACCCAAGCTGGGCTTCTTGCTTGTGTCATCTCCGTATGGCCCGCCCGAAGGGCTACCACACTTTTGGTCGGGTGCAGCCGAAATTTTTGTGAGGGACGAGCAAAAA
>NZ_BAAABU010000023.1:0-133024 GCF_039521145.1 Saccharothrix mutabilis subsp. mutabilis | reverse complement strand
GCCTGGCGGTGGCCCGATGCACCGGCATCACCGTGTGGGGCATCCGCGACACCGACTCCTGGCGCTCCTACGGCACCCCACTGCTCTTCGACGGCTCGGGCAACAAGAAGCCCGCCTACACGGCGGTCCTCGACGCCCTGAACAGCGTCGGCGGGACCACCACCACGACGACGACCACCACCACGTCCAACGACCCGGTGCCCGGCGGCTGCACGGCCACGGCGTCGGTCAACGCGTGGAACGGCGGGTTCGTGGTCACCGTGAAGGTCACCGCCGGCGCGGCGGCGATCCGGGGCTGGACGGTGACGCTGGCCCTGCCGTCCGGCTCGACGGTGACCAACTCGTGGAACGCCACGCGCAACGGCAACCAGTGGTCCAACGTCGCCTACAACGGCAACCTGACCGCCGGGCAGGCCACCGAGTTCGGGTTCCAGGGCACCGGCAGCGCCGGCTCCCCCAGCCCGACCTGCACGGCCTCCTGACGCCGAGCGGGCCGGGATGCCCATCCCCCCTGGGCATCCCGGCCCGTCGCGCGCCGAGGCGGCGCGCGGTCTACCCCCGCAGGCGGACCGGCAGGGTGGCGTGGCCGTTGGAGATGAACGACGGCAGCGGCGCCAGGTCCGCCGGCGGCACCGCCAGCGCCAGGTCCGGGAAGCGCGCGAACAGCGCGGGCAGCGCGAGTTCCGCCTCCAGCCGGGCCAGCGGCGCGCCCAGGCAGTAGTGCGCCCCGAAGCCGAAGGACAGGTGGGTCTTGTCCGCCCGGCCCGGGTCGAACTCCGCCGCCGTCGGGCCGTGCTGCTCCGGGTCGCGGCCGGCGGCGGCGTACCCGGCGAGCACGGCGTCGCCGCGGGCGATGACCGTCCCGTCCACGGCGACGTCCTCCACCGCGTACCGCAGCGGCAGGTGGGCCACGGGCGCCTGCCACCGCAGCGTCTCCTCCACCACGTCCGCCCACGAGACGTCGCCCGTCTCCACCCGCCGCCGCTGCTCCGGGTGGGTCAGCAGCGCGGTGATGGCGTGGTCGAGGAGGTTGACCGTGGTCTCGTGGCCGGCGGCCAGGACCAGGATCAGGGTGTCCACCAGCTCCTGCTCGGTCAGCCGCGACCCGTCCTCGTCGCGGGCGGCGATCAGGCCGTCGGCCAGGTCGTCACCGGGATCGCGGCGCTTGGCCTCGACCAGGCCGTGCAGCAACGCGTAGAGCTGCTCCTGGTTGGCCACGGCGTCCTCCGGGGAGGCCGTCGTGTCGAAGATGACGTCCACCGCGCGCCGCAGCGCCGGGCGCAGGTCGTCGGGCACGCCGAACAGGCGGCAGACGACCTCGATCGGCAGCGGGTAGGCGAACGCCTCCCGCAGGTCAACCTCGTCGGGACCGGCGGCCAGCGCGTCGAGCAGGTCGGCGGTGATCCGCCGCACCCACGGCCGCAGGTCGTCCACGCGGCGCGGGGTGAAGGCCTTGGACACCAGCGCCCGCAGCCTGCGGTGCTCGTCGCCGTAGGCGGTGAACATGTTGCGCACCGACACCCACAGGTGCAGCGGCCAGTCGTCGGGGACCTCGCCGTCCCGCCAGGCCCGCCAGTGCCGGCGCGGGTCCTTGGACAGGCGGGGGTCGCCCAGCAGCCGCTTGAGGTCGGCCAGCCCGCCGACCGACCACGCCGTGACGCCGCCGGGCAGCCGCACGCGGGTGGCCCTGCCGCGGGACCGCAGCAACGCGGCCTCGGCGTGGATGTCGCGGCCGGTCGGGTCGAGGGTGAACTCCATCGGATCTCCAGGCTGGCTCGACGGCTGGACACCCATAGTCACCACATCGCGACGCTGCGTACAAGGGTGCTAATCGGTGACGGGCACGATCCGGGCCGACACCAGCTCCCCCGCCGCGACGTCGAGCAGGCCGATCGTGCCGTGCGGCTGCCGGCGGCGGTCGGTGGGCGAGCCGGGGTTGAAGACGCGCACGCCGTCGCCGGTCTCGTCCAGCGGGATGTGCGAGTGCCCGAACACGACCAGCCGGGCGCGCGGGAACCGGCGCGCCATCCGGGCCGTGCGGCCCTTGGCCTGGCCGCTGTCGTGGATCATCGCGACCGGCAGGCCGTCGAGGTCGAACTCGACGGTCTCGGGCGCGCCCCAGGCGACGACGTCGGGCCCGTCGTTGTTGCCGCACACCGCGACCACGGGCGCGAAGGCCGCCAGCTCGTCCAGCACCGACGGCACGCACACGTCACCGGCGTGCAGGACCAGGTCGGCGTCGCGCAGGTGTTCCGCGACCCGCGGCGGGCAGGACTTCCAGCGGCGGGGCGCGTGGGTGTCGGACAGGACCACGACTCTCATACCGGTGTTGATACCCCGACCACGGGATGATCGCGCGTCATACCGCCGGGTGACGACCGCGCAGGCGCACGCTCAACATGATCGACCCCGCCGGCACTTCGACCGAGGGGATGACATGAGACGACAGACCGCAGTGGCGGTCGTACTGGGGCTGGCCGCCGCCGCGGCACCGGTCACAGCGGCACCGGTCGCAGCAGCACCGGCCGTGGCCGAGCCCGGGGGTGCGCAGGCGGGGATCGAGTGGCACGCGTGTGGCGAGCAGGGGGCCGAGTGCGGGTCCGTGCGCGTGCCGTTGGACTGGGCGCGACCGGGCGAGCGGATCACCCTCGCCGTGTCGCGCGTGCGGGCCGCCGACCCGGCGCGGCGGATCGGGGTGCTGTTCATCAACCCCGGCGGACCCGGCGGGCCGGCCGTGCCGATGGTGCGCGACTACGCGCGCGAGGTGTTCCCCGCCGACCTGCGGGACCGGTTCGACATCGTCGGCGTGGACCCGCGCGGCGTCGGGGAGAGCCGGCCCGCGATCACCTGTCCCACGCCGCCGTTCGACCCGGCCGTGACGCAGTTCCCGACCACGCCCGAGCAGTACCACCGGCTCGTGGCGCACAACCGGCGCGTGGCCGAGGACTGCCGCCGCGCCACCGGCCCGCTGATCGACCACGTGGACACCGTCAGCGCCGCCCGGGACTTCGAGGCGGTGCGCAAGGCGTTGGGGGAACGGCAGGTCAGCTGGCTGGGCCTGTCCTACGGCACCCTGCTGGGCACGACCTACGCCCGCCTGCACCCCGACCGGGTGCGCGCGGCGGTGTTCGACGGGGCGGTGGACCACAGCGTCGGCTCCCGCCGCATGGCCGCCGACGAGGCGCGCGTGACCGAGGAGGTGTTCACGCGTTTCGCGAAGTGGTGCGCCGAGGACTCGACGTGCGCCCTGCACGGCCGGGACGTCATCACGCACTACGAGAACCTGCTCGCCCGCGCGCCGTTGCCGGCGACGGGCGTTCCGAACGGCATTCCGGCGGAACAGCTGGGTTATGGCGTCTACTCGGCGCTGTACTCGCCCGCCAACTGGTCCCGCCTGGCGGAGTTGTTGCGGGACGCGGAGACCGACGCCGCGCCGTTCGCCGCCGCGTCCACCGATCCGGCGTACCGCGTGATCGCGTGCCACGACTTCCCCAGCGATGTCCGGGGTTTCGCCGACCTGGCGGCGCGGCAGCGTGAGATCCGCCGGTTGGCGCCGGTGACCCGCGGCCATGTCGAGGGTTGGGACGTGCAGGCGGGATGTGCCGGGTGGCCGGTGCCGGCGGCGAACCCGTGGCGGCGCGAGGCCGTGCGGGGCGCGGCGAACGTCCTGGTGGTCAGCGGTGAGCACGACCCGGCCACGCCGATGGCGTGGGGTCGCGGCCTGGCCCGCCAGATCGCCGGGTCACGACTGCTGACCTGGTCCGGCGTCGGCCACACCGCGTACTTCAACGACCGGGACGTGCTGGCGCGGGAGGTGGCGCACCTGGTGTCCGACAGTCCACAGTAGACCTAACGGCTCCGGTGCTCCCCGTGGAGCTCCGGGGCCGCCACCCACCGGGCGCGCCCGCTCGCGCGCACCGCGAACGGCAACGCCACCTCGGCGACCGGCCGCCCCTCCGGCTCCTCAGCGTCCAGCACCACCAGCCGATCACCGGCGAGGACGATCAACCACCCGTCACCCTCGTCACTCCCGCGCGGCACGAACACCGGCTGCGAGGGCTCCACCGGCAGCCGCCCGACCGCCCGCTCGCCCAACGCCAGGTCGTGCCGCACCACCGACCGCCCCACCGCGCCGAAGACGAACCGGTGCCGCACGCCGACGAACCGCGGGTCCACCTCCCCGACGTCCAGCGCCGGCAGCGACGTGGTCCGCACGACCCCGGTGCCCAGGTCGATCGTGCACCGACGCAGGACCCCGGGCGCCCACACGGCGTCGACGACGACCCGCCCCAACTCGGTGTAGGCGTTGACGACCTGCCGGACCTCGCCCACCCCGGCCTCGAACCAGCACGGCTCACCGCCGCTGAGCAACCCGATCCGCACCGGCCGGTCGTCGGCGTGCACATGGGGATCACGCACCCCCACCAGCGCCGCCGCCCGGCTGTAATACGGCCCGGACTCGACAACGACCACGAGCCGCCCGGCCACCGCGACGGCGGGCACACCGTCCGCGGCGAACGGCTCGACCCCCACCACACCGCCGTCCGCGCCCAGCACGACGTGCTCGGCGTACCCCAGCCCGGGGTGCGACACCACCGCGTGCCACCGCTGCCCGTCGAACACCGGCCGCGCCACCGAGGGGTGCGCGCCCACCAACCCCACCGGTGCGGGCCCGCGGAACCACCGCGCCGCGCCCCCGCCGAGCCGGATGCCGCACACCCCGCGCGCGGCGGTCTGGACGAAGGCGCCGTCCAGCTCGGCGGGCAGCTCACCCCGCACGTCCAGTCCCAGTTCGGCTTCCCGCGTCGGCGCGGCCATCGCCCCCACCTCCCGGATTCCATAACAGTGTTCTAGTTACGATTTATAGCGGCGTTATGGAATGCTGTCAAGGGGTGGCCACCAGGGCGCGAGGCCCCCGCGGGGCGCCTGCCCGAAGCGCCGCGGACTGCGCATCTTCGGAGAAAGACAGGCCGCCCGGCGCGACGGATGCTGGTGTCCGCTCGCCGACCTCGTCCACGGCACCCATCCCCCTGCAAGGAGATCCCATGACGCGCAGCGGCACCAACCGGCTCGACCACAGAGGTTCCGGACCGGTGGCGACCTCGACCCTGGTCAACGGTCACTTCCCGCGCCGGCGCGGGTTGATCATCCTGCTCAGCGCGCTGGGCGGGTTCCTGCTCACCGTGGTGTGGTCGGCGCACTTCGTGGACTCGGTGATCGGCGACAGCGTCGCCAACACGATCCTGGGCCACGACGCGAAGGGCGAACCGATCACCGGCGTCCTCGCGGGCGTCGCGTTCGCCTTCGCCACCGGCGTCGCGGGCACCTTCACCGCGTGCAACATCGCCGCGTTCGGCGCGGTCGCGCCGTTGCTCGGGTCCACCGGCAGCCGGTGGTCGCGGGTGAAGGCCTCGCTCAAACCGTTGGGGTGGCTGGCGGTCGGCATGATCAGCGTGTCCGCCCTCTACGGCGCGCTGGTCGGTTTCTTCGGCACGAGGATGCCGCAGTTCTCCACCGCCCAGACCGTCGCCGGCACGCTCAACGGCCGCAGCATCCAGTCCCTGGTCGTGTTCGGCGTGATCGGCCTGGTCATGGTCTACCTGGGCCTGGCGTCGCTGGGCGTGGTGAAGGACCCGTTCCGCAAGATCTCCCAACGGCGGCCCAACGCGCCCATGGTGTTCATGGGCGTGCTCATCGGCGGGTTCCTCATCGGCCGGCCGTTCGGCTTGTTCCGCAAGATGTTCCGGGACGCGGCCGAGAGCGGCAACCCGCTCTACGGCGCAGCCGCGTTCACCCTCCAGTCGGTGGGCAACATCGTCGTCATGGCGCTGCTGTTCCTCGCCCTGGCGCACTTCACCGGCGGCCGGTTGCAGCGCTGGCTGACCGAGAACCCCACCCGCGCCACGGTGATCACGGCCGCCGCGCTGATCGTGGCCGGCGTCTTCACGTTCCTGTACTGGGACATCCGGCTGCTGGCCCGCCGGGAGATCATCCCGTGGTACCCGACCGCGCCGTGGGCCTGACGAGGAGGACACCGTGAACCTGCGCGCCCTGCGCCGCCGGGTCCTGACACCGGACCTGGCCGAGACCCTCATGGCGACCCGCGGCTTCCGGGTCAAGGACGAGGCCGGCAAGGAACTGCTGGAGACCATCGGTCGGATGTTCGTCACCGGGTACGCGCACGCCGCCGAGGCCCGCCACCCGCGCGACGCCGAGGAACACCTGGAACGCCTGCCGACCCGGTTCAAGGGGTTCGCCTACGAGGGCGCCGCGATGGCCTTCGCGGTGCTCGACGGACTGCCCTTCGGCCATTCCCGGCACTTCGAGCAGTTCCTCGCGGGCCGCGCCGCCGACCACGTCTACATGGCGTACGTCGGCCTCGGTTGGGCGATGGCCCGGCTGCCGCGGTTCCGGTGGCCGAAGAGCGCGGCGACCGACCCGCTGCTGCGCTGGCTGGTGCTCGACGGTTACGGCTTCCACCAGGCCTACTTCAAGACCGACAAGTACGTGCGCGGCCAGCACGTCGACCGGGACTTCCCCTGGCCGGCCGAAGGGCCGCGCGGGTACGCCAACCGCGCGCTGGACCAGGGCATCGGCCGCGCGCTGTGGTTCGTCGGCGGCACCGACCCCGCGCACGTCGCCGACCTGGTCGACGGGTTCGCCGAGCACCGCCGCGAGGACCTGTACGCCGGCGCGGGGCTGGCCGCGACCTACGCGGGCGGCGTGACCGAGGCCGAGCTGGAGCTGTTCCGGCGGCGGGCCGGGCGGCACGCCGGAATCCTCGCGCAGGCCGCCGCGTTCGCCGCCGAAACCCGGCTCAGGGCCGGACTCGTGGTGCCGCACACGGGTTTGGCGACCCGGGTTTTCTGCGGCGCCACGCCGGAAGAGGCGGTCCGGGTGGTCCGGGAGTGCCGGCCCGCGTCGCCGATCACCGATCACCCCGAACCCGCGTACGAGGTCTGGCGGCAACGCGTCGCCCGGGAATTCGCGCAACGGCAGGGAACCGGTTCCTGAAGGATGTCGAAAGGGCCGCTCCCGATCGGGGGCGGCCCTTCGCCACAGGCGTCAGCAGGCGGCGTCCACACCCAGCGCGATCGTGCGCATGTTCAGCAGCGCCCCCAGGATCGGCGGGTCCTCGACGGGGAAGGGCCGCAGGACGAGGTCGGCGTGGGTGACCGGCACGCCGGGCCGGACGGTGATCGGACCGTAGGACGCCACCGACAGCCCCAGCTCGCCGGCGAACGGGCCGTCACCCAGGACGGACTCCCGACCCCGCGCCACCGAGTGCGCGAGCAGGTGCCACCGCCCCGGCGGCACGGTGGTCAGCGTGTAGGTCCCCGGCCGGTGCAGCACGGAGCACCGGGTCGGCGAGCCGTGCGGGCCGTCGGGGAACAGCCCCACGAAGACCAGCCCCGGCGCGCAGGCCGGGAGCGCGGAGACCTCGCCGTGCACCGACGCCGGGCGCGCGTCCACGTCGCGCCGGGGCATCGGGATGTGCGGGGTGCAGCCGCCCAGCTGCCGGTAGGTGCTCGGCGAGACGCCGACGCTGCTGCGGAAGCGGGAGCTGAACGTGCCGACGCTCGTGTAGCCGACGCGGTGGCTGATGTCGGTCACGGTCAGCGTGGTGGAGACCAGGAGGCGTTTCGCCTCCTGTAGTCGGATACCGGCCAGGAACCGGCCCGGGGACACCCCGGTGACCCGTTGGAACGCCCGCGAGAAGTGGAACTTGCTGTAATTCGCGGCCCGAGCCATGTCGTCTATGGTGAACTGTTCGCCGATGTTCTCGTGCATGAAGTCTATGACCCGACCGACGGCGCGTTCGATGACTTCTCCCACGACCAAGGCCTCCATTCGCGCAAATGCTGGCAGAGGTGACTCGGAAAAACTGCGCGACAGGACACCCGGACGGCGGCGGACGCACGGTGGTCGCCCTTGACCACCGTGCGGTATTAGTGCAGCCCTTAAGGCCCCCAGTAGCACACTGGAGCGGAAAGTTACCAGCGCATGACAGCCTGCGCAAGGTGCGCGAACGCGACTCCGTCAAACATTTCAAGATCAACCGGTCAACGCCGGATGAAAGTTCCCGGGGAGTGGTTCGACAACTTCGGACGGCCGTATTTGTAGCGCTTGACGAAGTATGTTCCGACGATTGTCAATCACCCCGGAGGAGGAGCCCCCGCAATTCGCCCGATTTGGACACCGGAGCCACCAAAAAGGTGCAACAAGCTGTTCGGAGCAGCCCCGGCTGTGCCCACCGGACCAGCGCACGCCTGCGATCACCCTAGTGCGCCCGCCGTGCCGACCGGGCGGCCGCGCCCGGACCGCTCCAGGCGAATCTTTCCACGGGGAACGATCGCCGACGTAATAGTCGTCGGGTGGAAGAAACACCCGTGCGCGTCATCGGCGCGTCAGGCCGCGGCGGATCGGGGCGCCGGGAACAACCCGAGGAAGCGGTTCGCCCGCTCGCGGTCGCCGGACACGGACAACCCGCCGTCCGCACTCGCCTCCGCCGGGCTGAGGTTGCCGAGCATGACCGCGTTGAGGGTCGCGGGCGCGGCGGTGAGCACGGCGTCGGCGCGTTCCGGTTCCCCGCGCGAAACGGTGATGGCGTCGGGGGACAACGCCACGGTGAACGAGTACTCGCCCATCCGCAGCACGACCCGCCCGGTGAACCCGTCGGTGCGCGCCGGGTCGAACCGGGTCTTCAGCGACAGCGCCAGGGAGTCCGCGCTGATCGGGGCGTCGTCGCGCAGCGACGGCGACTGGCAGCCCCACCGGCCCAGCGCGACGATCACGGGCTCCAGCTCGTGGCCCCACGCGGTCAGCTCGTACACCCACGCGGCGGCCGGCGGCGGGAGCTTGCGCCGCCGCACCACGCCGGCGCCGTCGAGTTCGCGCAGCCGCTGGGACAGCACGTTGGGGCTCGCGCCCGGCAGGCCGGCGCGCAGGTCGGTGAACCGCTTCGGACCGAGCAGCAACTCGCGGACGATCAGCAACGCCCAGCGCTCGCCCACGAGGTCGAGGGCATGAGCCGCCGCACACCCGTCGTCGTACTTGCGCTTGGTGGACATGACCCGAGATTACCAGCGACGGTCCTTCACGAAGAGACCGCAGTTGTTTTCTAGGACCACTTAGTTGTAGATTCCACCACTGGCAGCCGCACCCGGTTCGTCGGCCTTCCCCCCTCCGCCGAACCGCCCGCTGCCCGACGGTCGACCGCTCCCGGGGCGGTCGACCGTCACGAACCGAGCCGTCCGCCGTCGGCCCACCGCTCCCCGCGCCGGGGGCCGTTGCGCCGACGGCGGCGTCCACTGCGGCAGGTGGTCCACCGGCCGCACTACATTCGCCCGAGCACGCCTTCTTCCGGCTTGCTCTCTCCGCCGATGAGCGTTTGCCCAGCTCACGCGCGTAGGTAGCGTTCTGCTGCCGGGAAGTTCTCCACCGTGGACCGGTAGTCGCCGGGAGGATCTGTGGCCAACACCCACGTCCATTCGCACGCGGCGGGCGGCGAGACGGGCACGCTCAACGCCCGACACCACAAGCTCGCGCTCTACGCGTTCCTGTTCGTCGTCCTAGCGCACTGGGCCGAGCACCTCGCCCAGGCGTTCCAGATCTACGCCATGGGTTGGGCGGTGCCGAAGGCCAAGGGCGTCCTCGGCCTGTGGTTCCCGTGGCTGATCACGTCCGAGGTGCTGCACTACGCGTTCGCGCTGGTGATGCTCGTGTCGTTGTTCGCGCTGCGCAAGGGTTTCGTCGGCCGGGCGCGGACGTGGTGGAGCATCGCCCTGGTGCTGCAGTTCTGGCACCACGTCGAGCACCTGCTGCTGATCATGCAGTCCTCCACGGGCGTCAACCTGCTGGGCCGCCCGGTGCCGACGAGCATCGTGCAGCTGCTGGTGCCGCGCGTGGAGCTGCACCTGTTCTACAACTTCATCGTGTTCGTGCCGATGGTGGTCGCGATGGTGCTCCACATGCGACCCAACCTGGAGGAACGCGCGCAGATGCGGTGCACCTGCGCCGTGCCGGCGATGGCCTGACCGGTGCACGGCCACGGCGGCGGGGCGGTCGGGCTGCCCCTGGGCTTCACCCTGTTGCGGCTCGTCCTCCTCATCGCCGTGACGCTCGCGGCGGGCTGGGCGCTGACCCGCCCGTTCACCCGGACCGGCCTGCGGACCAGGCGGGTGGTCACCGCGGCGGCGGCGGCCGGCGGGGTCGCCTCCCTGCTGGTCGCCGACGCGCGGTGGCTGCCCGCCCCGGCCGCGGCGGGGGTGCTGCTGTGCCTGTGCACACCACCCCTGCTGCGCGACCGGTTCCCGGGCGTGGCCAGGTGCGTCGTCGCGCTGGTGGTCCTGGGGACGGCCGCCGCCGCCGTGTGGTTCACCGGTCCCCCGCTGGCCGGCGCGCACGTGGTGCTGATGGCGGGGTTCGCCGGTGTCGCCTGGGTCGCGCTGTGCCCGCCCACGCTGATGGTCCGGCTCGTGGGCATCGGCCTGGGCGTGGCGCTGCTGGTGAGCCTCGCGCAGATCACGGTCGCCGGTCACCTGGTGACCCCGCCGGCGGGCCGCCCGGTGCTCAGCCGGGTCCCGGTCGGCGCCACCCCGGTGGACGTGCTGGTCGTCCCGCACCGACCGGGCTGGAACCTGGTCCACACCGCCGGACCGCTGAAGGTGGGCAACGCCCCCAACGCCTTGGTGGACGCGGAAGAACGCCCCGGCGCGAGCGGCCGGTGGGCCCTGGTGTGGCTGGGCGAGGTCCGGGCTTCCCTGTGGCTGGAACGGGATGGCGTCCGGGCCACCATGCCGGTCTCGCCGGGCAAGGAACCGTGGGACGGCCCGGACGTGCGCGGCCCGGAAGCCCCGGAGCACGCGAGCGCGGTCCTGGCCTCCCTGCTGACCGGCAGGCCCGCCGACCAACCCTGGCCCGCCCTCACCGAAGCCGACGCCACCGCTCTGCGCGCCACCGTGGCCGAGATCCCGGGCCCGATCGCCCTCGCCGGCGACTCCTCGGACCGGTCGGCCAAGGCGGCGGAGGTCGTCCGGGCCGAGGCCGCCCGCCTGGGCAAACCCGTCCGGGACACCGCCGCCGACGTGGTCCTGCTCGGCGGGCGACCGGGACCGGGCCGCGTGCACCCGGCCCCGTGGCTGCGTCCACCGGACCTGAGCGGCCCGGAGGCCCAGCGCTACGCCCGCGCCCTGGAGGCCGCCTTCCCGGGCGAGTCCCCCACGACGGCGGGCCTGGCCGCGTGGACCGCCGGCCGCTCGCGGTGACTCAGGTGCGGAACAACGCCTCCGCGTCCAACTTCCCCCACCCGTAACGCGGGTTCCACACCGGACCCGTCGTGGCGTCCCGGCGCGCCGTGATGCGCAGCCGCTGCTGCACCTCCTCGGGCGTCAACCTCGGTTCCCGCTGCAACATCAGCGCCACGATCCCCGCGACGAACGGCGTGGCCATGCTGGTGCCCTGGATCGTCACGTACTTCCCGGACGGGTGCAGCCGCCCGGCCAGGCGCGGGTTGGCGGCCATCTCCGAGCCCGCCGACAGGGCCGCCGTCACGACCTGGCCCGGGGCGACGACGTCCGGTTTCCGCACGCCGATCCGCGTCGGTCCCTGGCTGGAGAACGACGACACCGCGTCCACGGTCAGGCCCGGCAGGGTCGAGTCGCCCTGCGGCCCCTCGAACCTGTTGCGGGAGATGAGCGAACCGACCGCGATGGCGCGTTCCTCGGTGGCGGGCATGCCGATCGAGTAGCCCTCCACGGGCGCGCCCGGGAACATCAACCGGCCGCCGTCCACCGACCCGGCCCACGCGTGGACCTCGCCGTGCACCACGGACAGCGGCGTGACGCGAATGGTCCACCGGTCGTCCACCGTGCCGTTGATCATCAGGAAGGTGAGGTTCTGCTCGCGGTTGACCGGGTTCTCCACGAAGTCCGCGACGAAGATCCCGTCCGGTGTGGACGTTTCGCCGTTGTTGGGCTCGAACCGCGTGCCGCTCGGGCTCTCCACGAACACGTCCACCCGGTCGCCGCGCGGGATCCACACGTCGCAGAACACCAGCCCGGTATCGGGGACCCGCACGGTGAACGTCAGATCCTCGCCGACCGCCAACCGGCCGTCGGCGTGCACGCCGTCGTCGCCTTCGTTGCCGGCCGCGACGACCACGATCCGGCCGGGGCCGGTGGCGCGGGCGATCTCGTTCTCGATCGCGGACGTGCCGTCGTGCGCGCCGAAGTGGCCGCCCAGGCTCAGGCTCACCACCGCG
The DNA here is from genome assembly GCF_039521145.1 of Saccharothrix mutabilis subsp. mutabilis. Taxonomy (NCBI): domain Bacteria; kingdom Bacillati; phylum Actinomycetota; class Actinomycetes; order Pseudonocardiales; family Pseudonocardiaceae; genus Saccharothrix; species Saccharothrix mutabilis. The sequence goes on along the minus strand of NZ_BAAABU010000023.1, from coordinate 120,762 downwards.
GGCCGGTCGCCCGCCAGGTCGAAGGCCTGGCGGATGCCCTCGATGATGTGGACGTCGAGCAGCGGCTCGGCCCGCACGCCCATCAGCGACGCCTCCGGGGCCACCCCGCGGTACCGGCGGTCCGCCGTGCCGCGCCCGTTGCCCGCCGCGATGGACGCGCAGTGCGTGCCGTGGCCGCCGGGGTCACCGGTCGGGATGGCGGGGCCGCCGTTCAACGCCTTGTCGATCGCGCCGGCATCGAACACGTCGAACCTCGACTCCTCCGTGCCCTCGGGCACGTGGGCGTGGACGAACCGCTCCAGGCGGGTGGTGCCGTCGTCGTGGCGGAAGTCCGGGTGCGCCCAATCGACACCCGTGTCCACCACGGCCAGCAGCACGCCCGCGCCGGTCAGGTCGCCCTGCGCCGCCTGCACCGCGTCCACACCGGTCACCGGGCCGCGCGCCCGGTCCATGCGGGTGAACATCTCCTTGGGCGCTTCGGCGCGCAGCAGCCACGGCTGACCGTCCAGTTCGGACAACGCCGAGACCGGCACCCCCGCCAGCACCACCACCTGGCCGGACGAGCCGGGGTCCGGCGGCGTGGACACCACCCGGCCGCCCGCGGCCTCGATCCACTCCTCGGCCGTCGCCAACTCCGCCGACCGCACGAGCAGCTTCACCGTCGTCCGGCGCGGCGCCGTCTCCCGGCCCAGGGCGCGCGCCCCCAGGCTCTCCTCCACCGGCAGGTCCGACCCCGCGAACGCCGCCGCGCCGCGCAACCGCGCGTCCAGAACCGTGTCCCGTCTGGGCTCCATCGCCCCGCCCTCTCAGCCGTGCTGGAGCGACCTGAGGGTTCGGGGTCCTTCGACGGCGAGCACCCAGGTCTCCTGACCGATCCGGCGCAGCACGGGGGGCGAGACGGTGCCGGTGACGGAGCCGGGGCCACGGCTGGTGACCTCCATGCCGAGCGCGACCAGCCGTCCGGCGGCCCGCTCGACGTCGGCTCCGCCGCGCAGCCGCACCAGGGCGGTGCGCCGGTCGCCGTCCCCGGCGTCCCGGCACCACCGCTCCAGCTCCGGGGCGACGACCCCGCGCCTGGGCTCCACGTCGGCAACGCTACCTCCCCGCGTGCACCTCTACCCGGGGTATCGGCCGTTCGGAGTGGGCGTTAGCGTCCGAACGGGCGACCGGAGGGGCGGGCCGGACGGACCTCGCGGCTCAGCCGAAGCCGCGGTCGTCCTGCTTGAGCGCGGTGTCCACGGTCAGCGCCGAGGCCACGACCAGGCTCAGCAGCGGGTCGGTCAGGGGGCGGTGGATCTGCAGGACGTAGTTGTCCGCCGTGGTGAACATGGTCTTGGCCAGGCCCTCCCACGTCTTGGTGATCCGGGCGACCTCGGCGCCGGTGTGGTCGGTGACGGAGAAGTTCCAGGCCCGCCAGTTCTCCGCCTGGATGCCCCCGATCCGCTGCCCGCCGACCTCGAACGCGAACCGGATCTTGCCGATGGCGTTCTCCTGCCGGATCTCGCCGAGCGGCGTGCCGTCACCCCGTTCGACGACCATGCGCGACTTGACGATCTTGGCGGGTCGGGTCAGCCGCAGGACGGTGTGGCCGTGCGCGTCGCGGACCTCGAACCGGTGCGTGAAGAACTGGTCGTAGCTGCCGAAGAACCGCATGACCTTCTTGAACGTGCTCTGCCCGACCTGCACGACCGCGCCGAGCTGCCGGCCGTGCTGGTCGAACACCGCGTACTCGTTGGCCAGCTCGATCAGCTTGACCCGCTGGTTGACCACCAGCACCGGCTCGGTGAACAGCGTCCCGCCACCCTGCCCGACCTGCCCGACCCCGGCCTGCCGCTGCTGCTCGCGGATGCGCTCCGGGTCGGGCGCGCCGTCCAGCGAGACCTCCCAGGGGCTGGAGTCGTCGGCCGGCCGCGTCTGCGCGGTCCACCGGCTGCCGTCCCAGTAGCGCACCACCGGCGAGCCGGGCCGCTCCGGGTACCAGCCGGGCTGAGGGTTGGTCATACCGCGCACCCTATCCGGCGTTCGCCCCCGACCGGGTCACTCGCACCCTCCTCGTGACCAGCCCGGCCACCCCACCCAGGACCAGGATCGAGGAGGACGAGAGCAGGTCCCCGGTGTCGATCAGCGGCACCGGCCACAGGACCGTGCTGTAGACCCAGGTCGCCCACCCGTTCACGAACAGCGCCCACACCCCGAACAGCACGGCGAACGTCGTGCACAAAGCGCTGCGCTCCACCCAGGCGAGCCCGAGCACACCCACCGCCACCACGAGCAGGTGCCCGAACGGGAAGATCGCCACCAGGTGCCCGACCAGGATCAACGCCAGCACCGCGACCGCCGTCCGGAGCTTCCGCTTGGCCGCCAGCGTCACCGCGACAACGCCCAGAACCAGGGCCGCGAGCGCCACCGGCCAGCCCAGCCGGTTGAAGAACAGCTCGGTCAGCACCGGCACGCCCAGCAGCGGGAAGGCCAGCACGAACAGCGTGACCCGGGCGTAGAGCCGCGTGGAGATCTCCACGCCGACCTTGCCCGCCCGCCACCGGTACCACCACACCGTGACCAGGAACCCGATGGTCAGCGCGACCATCCAGTAGAGGTCCCTGCCCAGCGACGGCAGGCGTCCCACCAGCCCGCTCGCCTGGCCGGTCGGGTGCAGCCAGTGCCAGAACGCCGGCAGTTCCGCCGACGACCACGTGCACGCGCCTTCGCACGGCGAGGGCAGGTACCACGGGACCGCTCCCGCCACGACCAGCCCGAACAGCAGGAACGGCAACCAGTAGCCGCTGCGGTCCCCACGCACGCGCCGCCGCAGCGCGGACAGCCCGTCGAGCACATCCCCCGGATCGTTCGCCACTGACACCAACCCCCCACGTCGACTACGACGCAATCAGGTTTGCATCGCAAACCTGGTGTCGTCAACCGGGCCGGTGCTCTCGCGGACGGTCAGCACGGGATCGAGGAGGACCAGTTCGTCGGCCGGCTCCTCGCCCCGGGCGGCGGTCAGCCGGCGCACGAACTGCTCGACCGCCACCCGCCCCAGATCGGCGGTCGGGCCGTGGGCCGAAGTCAGGTGCGGGGTGTGCTGCTCGGCGACGCGGTCCGGGCACAGGGCGACCACCGAGGCGTCCTCGGGCACGGTCCGTCGGCAAGCGTCACCATCCCCAACCTCCCAACGCCAAGCCCTTCACGGGCTGCCAAGCCACAGGAAGGGCCTCGGTTCGTTCCCCGTACGGCCTGGGCGAAGCCCAACCGCGCTTGGGTCTTGTTTGCAACCACGCTTCACCGGTTGCAAACAAGACCCAAGGGTGGTTGCCTCCGGCAGGCCGTACGGGGAACGAACCGACGCCCTTCCACCCCCCGGGGGCCTGCCGCGCGGCGAGCGCCTCTTTCAATCTCTTCGCTTTTGCAGCCCGAGAGCCAAGCACGTCCGTCTAAAGCTCAAGAGAACGCATGTCGCCCACCTCAGGAGACCCAACCCCGAGCCCATACCGCAACAACACGGTCCCCTTCCCCCCAACGGCCGGAGGCTCCAACAACACCAGGTTCGTCGGAACAGCCCCGCCGTCGAACACCTTCTTCCCCACCCCCAACACGATCGGGTGCACCCACAGGTCCAAACGGTCGAACAGCTTCTCCTTCAACAACGTCTGCACCAGGTTCAAGCTGCCGACGACCTTCACGTGCTCGTGCCGCTCCCGAACCTCCCGCACCGCCGCCACCAGATCCGGCCCCAACAGGGTGGACCCGGCCCACGACAACTCCGGCTCACCCCGCGAGGCCACGTACTTCGGGACCCGGTTGAACAGCGTGCCGAACGGATCATCCTTCCCCGGCCAATAGGCGGCGAAGATGTCGTACGTCCGCCTGCCCAGCAGGAGAGCATCCGTCCCTTCGTACGCCCCGACGACCTGCTCCCCCGACACCTCGTCGAGCAACGGCGCCTGCCAGCCACCGAACGGGAACCCCTCCGGATCCTCGTCCGGCGCGCCGGGTGACTGCCCGACCAGGTCGAGGGTCGCGAACAACTCGATGTGGATCAGTCCCATTCCCCACCACTCCAACCGCACAACCGCAATCCCACGCCGCAACCCCTGCGACGCCACTCCAGCGCCACAACTCCAGCGCCACAACTCCAGCGCCACAACTCCACGCCGCCGCTCCAGCGCCGCCGCTCCAGCGCCGCCACTCCAGCGCCGCCGCTCCAGCGCCACCACTCCAGCGCCACCACTCCAGCGCCACCACTCCAGCGCCACCACTCCAGCGCCGCCACTCCAGCGACGTCCCAGCTCATCCACCCCCGAAGGTAGACCCCTCGGCCCCCCGCGACCCGTCGATGCGCACACACCCAGAGCGTTTTTCGCGTCTCGTTTGAACACCACACCCCCCTGTCTCGTTCGAACCGGGTGCCAACGCCCTCCGACAAAAGGGACGCACCCCGTGACCGCGATGAGCACGCTCCACTCGTTACCCCCGGACGACCGCGCCCTGTTCCACCGGTTCGCCGCCGGACCGACCGAGACTCCCCCGTTCCGCCGCATCCACCACGCCTTCCAGGCCCAAGCCCGAACCGCCCGGCTGCGCGACGCCCCGGCGGTGGAGCACGAAGGCGTCCACCTGACCTACGGCGAACTCGACGCCCGGTCCGACCGGGTCGCCGCGACGCTCGCCGCCGTCGGCGTCCGGCCGGGCGACCACGTCGGACTGTTCCTGACCAGGTCCGTGCACATGGTCGTCGGCATCCTGGGCGTCCTCAAAGCCGGCGCGGCGTACGTCCCCCAGGACATCCGGATCACCCCGCCCCGCCACCTAGACCACGTCCTGCGCACCGCCGGCATCAACGTCGTCCTCACCACCAGCGAACACGCCGGCACCATCCAGGCACGAACCACCCTCGCCCTGGACACCCTGCCGCCCCACCCAACTCACCAGACCCACCCGACCTCGACCCACCCAACGCACCAAACCCACCCGACCTCGACCCACCCAACGCACCAAACCCACCCGACACACGACGTCACACCCGACGACACCGCAGTCGTGATCTTCACCTCCGGCACCACAGGCGTCCCCAACGGCGTACGCGTCACCCACGCCAACCTCTGCAACGTGCTGCTCACCCAACCCGGCTCACTGGGAATCCGCCCCGGCGACCGGGTGGCACAACTGCTCAACATCGCGTTCGACATGGCCGCATGGGAAATCCTGGCCGCCCTCAGCCACGGCGCGACCCTCACGATCCGGGGCCGCGACCCCCAAGCGACAGCCGCAACCGCCACCGTCCTCATCGCCACCCCGGGCCTACTGTCCACAATAGACCCGACCGCCTGCCCCCACGTCCGAGTGGTCGCGGTAGCCGGCGAACGCTGCCCGCAACCGCTGGCCGACGCCTGGTCCGCCCAAGCGACCTTCCACAACGCCTGCGGGCCGACCGAAGTCACCATCGTCAACACCGTCAGCCGGTACGACGGCCACCGCGTCACCATCGGTCGCCCGGTCCCGAATTCGACCGTCTACATCCTCGACGAGCACCTGCGCCCGTGCCGCATCGGCGAGATCGGCGAGATGTGGGCGGGCGGGGCGTGCGTGACCGCCGGCTACCTGAACAACGACGTCCTCACCGCCCAGCGCTACCGCCCGGACCCGTTCCTCGGCGGCGACCACCTCATGTTCCGCACCCGCGACCTGGGCCGCTGGACCCCCGACGGCGAACTGGAGCACCACGGCCGCACCGACGACCAGGTCAAGGTGCGCGGCTTCCGCGTCGAACTGGACGCGGTCACCTCCGCCCTGGAAACCACCGAGCACTGCCTCAAGGCCACCACCGTCGTGCACGACGGCGCCCTCGTCGGCTTCGTCAGCCCCGCCACCGTCGACCCGGACGCCGCCCGCGCGGCCGTGGCCCGCGCCCTGCCGTACTACTGCGTGCCGTCCCGGATCGTCCCCGTGGACGACCTGCCGCTGACCGACCGCGGCAAGGTGGACCGGGCCGCGCTGCGCGCGCTGGTGACCGTCGCATGACCGCACTCCAGACGACCACCCGCGCCACCTGGCTGCGCCGCCGCCCGTTCACCCACCACAACCGACTGGCGGCGGCCGTCGTCCTCGCCAACCTGGTCGCGATCAACGCCGACCCGACGGACATGGTCGTGGCCAACCTGACCCTCGCCGTCCTGATCCGCCAACAACACGTGATCAACCTGCTGTTCCGCCTGGCCACCAGCGCACCCACCACCTGGCCGCTCAGGGTCCGCTGGACGCTGGGCAAGGTCTACCACTTCGGCGGGCTGCACGTGGGCGGGGCGGTGTGCGCCACGGCGTGGTTCGCGGTGGTCGCGTGGACCGGCGCCGACCCGCTGGCGTGGGTCATCCTGGCGCTGCTGGCGAGCATGATCGCGTTCGCCCTGCCGAACCTGCGGGCACGGCGGCACGACCTGTTCGAACGCACCCACCGCTTCACCGGGTGGGCCACCCTCGCGCTGTTCGCCGCGCACTCCGCGGCCCAGCCCGGGTTCCCGGGCTCGACCCGGTTCTGGCTGCTGACCGCGGTCGTGGTCAGCGTGGCGCTGCCCTGGCTGCGCCTGCGGAAGGTCCCGGTCCGGATCGTGCGCCCGTCCAGCCACGTCGCGCTCGTGTCGTTCGACCACGGCGTCACGCCGTTCGCCGGGTCCTCCACCGCGGTCAGCCGCAACCCGCTCCTGGAATGGCACTCGTTCGCGAACGTGCCCGCGCCGGGCCGTTCCGGGTTCCGGCTCACGATCTCCCGCGCGGGCGACTGGACCGGCGCGCTCATCGACGACCTGCCGACGCACCTGTGGGTCAAGGGCGTGCCCACCGCCGGCGTGGGCAACATCGACAAGCTGTTCACCAGGGTGGTGTGGGTGGCCACCGGCAGCGGCATCGGCCCGTGCCTGCCGCACCTGCTCTCCGGCGACACCCCGGCCCGCCTGGTGTGGTCCACTCGCGACCCGCGCGCCACCTACGGCGACGACCTGGTGGACGAGATCCTGGCCGTCCAGCCGCACGCGGTCGTCCACGACACCGTCCGCGACGGCAAACCGGACCTGGTCGAACTGGCGCTGCGCGCGCACCGCGAGTTCGCCGCCGAGGCCGTGATCTGCATATCCAACAGGAAGACCACCTGGCACGTCGTGGAATCGCTGGAAGCGCGCGGGGTGCCCGCGTTCGGCGCGATCTGGGACTCGTGAGGAGAGGGCTGTGGAGCACTCGACAGAGGCGTTGCGGTTGGGTCTGGTCAACGCGGTGTTCGAGGACCGGGCCGTCGTGCCGGCTGCCGCCCGCGCGGTGCCGCGCCGCATCGCCCGCGACTCGGCCGGCGCGGTGTCGCCAGCCGAGGCCGTGCTCGACGGGGTGCGCGGCCGGACGGTGACCGAAGGGCCGGCGGTCGAGCCGACCGCGTTCCGCCAGGCGTTCACCACCGCCGACACGCGCGAGAGGACGGCCGCGTTCCTGGCCAAGCGCCCACCCGCGTTCGCCCTGCCGCTGCCGCGCGACTAGCCGAGGAGGTGCGCCATCAACGACACCCACACCGCGCTGTTGCGCGCTCTCCACGACGAGCACGCGCCCGCGCTCTGGCGGTACGTCCGCCGCCTGACCGGTGACGACGAACTGGCCAACGACGTGGTGCAGGAGGCGCTGCTGCGCGCGTGGCGCAACCCGGCGGTGCTGGAGCAGGGCACCGCGGCGGCCCGCGCCTGGCTCTACACGGTCGCCCGCAACGTCGTGATCGACGAGCGGCGCAGCGCCCGCGCCCGCTGGGAGGTCGGGTCCGCGCGGGTGCCCGAACGGGTCCGGTCCGACCCCAGCGACTCGGCGCTGGACGCCTGGCTGGTGGCCGACGTGCTCACCCAGCTGACCCCCGAACACCGCACGGTGATCGTCCGTGCGTACTACATGGGGCAGTCGGTCGCGGAGCTGGCGGCGGAGTTGGACGTGCCCGAGGGGACGGTCCGGTCGCGGTTGCACTACGGTCTGCGGGCACTGCGCCTGGCGTTGGAGGAGAAGGGGGTCACCGGACGGTGAGCGCGCCAGTCGATCCGTACCGGGACTGGGGCGCCGCGTACGTGCTGGGGTCGCTCGCACCGGCGCAGCGGCGCGAGTTCGAGGCCCACCTGGGCGGGTGCCCCGACTGCGCGGCCGACGTGGCGGCGCTGGCGGGCGTCCCCGGGCTGCTGTCGGCGGTGCCGCGGGACCGGGCGGTCGCCCTGCTGGAGCCCGAACCCGCGGGTACGCCGTCGGTCCTGCCGGGGTTGTTGGCCGCCGAACGGTCCCGCCGGCGTCGGGCCCGGGTCCTCGCCGTCGCCGCCGTGGTGGTCGCGGCCCTGGCCGGGGCGGGCGTGACGACCCTGCTCCGGCCGCCCCCGGCGGTGGTCGTCGTCGCCCCGGACGTGCCGATGCGGCAGACCGTGCCCAGCCCGGTGACGGCCAGCCTGCGGTTGGTCGAACAGCCGTGGGGCACGCGGATCGAGGTGCGGTGCTCGTACGCCGTGCCGACGAGCGGTCCGACGCCGCCGGTGTTCGCCTACGCGTTGTACGTGGTGGATGGGCAGGGTTCCGCCGTTCAGGTCGCCACCTGGACGGCGGGCCCCGGCTCCACCACGCTGCCGGTCGCGACCACGCGACTGGTCCGCTCGGAGGTCACGGCGGTGGAGATCCGGTTGGTGGACAGGGACCTGGTGCTGCTGCGCGTCGAACTCTGAGGCGTCACGTGTCGTACTCGCCGCTGTCCCACGGCTCGCTGAAGGCCATGTAGTTGCCCGGGTGCAGCTCGACCCACCACGAGTCGTCCTCCTCGTCGCCGGGCCGGGCGATGAGGCCAAACGTGGTGCCGATCCGCGCAACGGTCGATGTTCGCGATAACAAGTCTACTGCCGACTTTCACAGAACACCATCTAGGCATCAAGTTAAGCTTATGTTAACGTTCACGTCACCGCCACCGACCCGAGGACCCTGAGCCAGCCCCGAGGAGCCGTGGTCGCCGTGAGAAGACTGGCCCTGACAACCCTGGCCGTCACCCTGGCGGTCGTGTTCGCGCCGCCCGCGTCTGCCTACTCCGCGCCGTCCGCGTCTGCCTACCCCGCGCCGTCCGCGTCGGCCTACCCCGCGCCGGGTCGCGTGACCGGGGACGTCGGCGTGCACGACCCGAGCATGGTCAAGCGCCCCGAGGGCGGCTACCTGGTCGCCCACACCGGCAACGACATCGCCCTCAAGACCTCCGCCGATCGCACCGCCTTCCGCAACGCGGGCTCCGCGTTCCCCGGTGGCGCGCCGTGGACGAGCACGTACACCGGCGGCAGCCGCAACCTGTGGGCGCCCGACCTGTCCCACCGCAACGGCCGGTACTGGCTGTACTACTCCGCCTCGACGTTCGGCTCCAACCGCTCGGCGATCTTCCTGGCCACCAGCCCGACCGGCGCGTCGGGCACGTGGACCCACCGCGGCCTGGTGGTCGAATCCCGCACCACCGACGACTTCAACGCCATCGACCCCGACCTGGTCGTGGACGACCAGGGACGCTGGTGGCTGAGCTTCGGCTCGTTCTGGTCCGGCATCAAGATGATCTCGCTCAACCCCGCCACCGGCCTGCGCGCCGACAGCACCCTGCGCTCCCTCGCCGGGCGCGACGGCGGCCCGATCGAGGCGCCCACCATCGTCAAGCGCGGGGCCTTCCACTACCTGTTCGTGTCGTTCGACTACTGCTGCCGGGGCGCGAGCAGCACCTACCGCGTGATGGTCGGCCGCTCGACCAGCGTTACCGGCCCGTACCTCGACCGCGCCGGGCGGGCGCTGACCTCCGGCGGCGGCACGGAGATCCTCGCCGGGCAGGGCGGCGTGCACGGTCCCGGACACCAGGACGTGTTCGGCGACACCGACCACGACATCCTCGTCTACCACTACTACGCCGACAACGGCGCTTCCCTGTTGGGCCTGAACTGGCTCGGCTGGGACTCCGCCGGCTGGCCGTACGTCCACTGAGGACACCAACCGCCGACCGGCCGCACGTCCACCCAGGACCGCAACCGCCGGCCGGCCGTCCACTGAGGAACGCAACCGCAGGGAGACCCGTGATCTCGCGCCTGGCCCCGCTCGCCGTCGTGGCGACCCTCGTCGGCGGGCTGACCGCCGCTCCCCCGGCCGTCGCGGCCGTGGTGGACACCACCGCCTCCTACGTCCTGGTCAACCGGCACAGCGGCAAAGCGCTCGACCTCTACAACCTCGCCACCCACGACGGCGCGCCGATCGTGCAGTGGTCGCGCAACGACGGCGCCTGGCAGCAGTGGCAGTTCGTGGACTCCGGCGGCGGCCACTACCGGCTCAAGTCCCGGCACAGCGGCAAGGTGCTGGAGTTCCCGTCCACGGCGGACCGCGTCGGGCTGGTGCAGAACACCGACGCCGGCCGCACCAGTCAGCAGTTCCGCCTCGCCGACTCCGCCGGCGGGTACGTGCGGCTGGTCAACCGGGCCAGTGGCAAGGCCGTGGACGTGCTGGACTTCTCCACCGCCGACGGCGCGCAGGTGATCCAGTGGCCCGACACGGGCGGCGCGAACCAGCAGTGGCTGCTCGTGCGGGTGGGCGCGGGCACGTTCACCAACCCGATCAAGCGCAACGGCCCGGACCCGTGGCTCCAGTACCACAACGGTTACTACCACCTGGCCACGACGACGTGGAACTCCACGATCACCATGCGCCGGTCGCGCACGTTGGCCGGGCTGGCCACCGCGCCCGACCAGGTGGTGTTCAACCTCGCCGGCCGGCCCAACGGGTGCTGCAACATGTGGGCGCCGGAGTTCCACCTGATCAACGGGCGCTGGTACCTGTACTACGTGGCCGGGCAGGACGTGCCGGACTTCAACCCGACCCAGCGCCTGCACGTGCTGGAGAGCGCGGGCACCGACCCGATGGGCCCGTACAGCTTCAAGGCCGACCTGGGCAGCACGTGGGAGCTCGACCCGAGCATCCTCCAGCACAACGGCCGGCTGTACCTGATGGGCAGCGCGATCGACGGCACCCAGTCCCTGACCATCACGCCGCTGTCCAACCCGTGGACGATCAGCGGCCCGCGCCGCACCATCTCCCAGCCCACCCTGTCCTGGGAGCGCCAGACCCACCCGGTCAACGAGGGCGCGGAACCGCTGTACCGCAACGGCCGCACGATGATCGTCTACTCGGCCAGCGCGTGCTGGGGCCCGGACTACAAGCTGGGCCTGCTCACCCTGACCGGCACCGACCCGCTCAACCGGGCGCACTGGACCAAGTCGCCGAACCCGGTCTTCCAGCGCGACGACGCGGCCGGCGTGTTCGCCCCGGGCCACAACGGCTTCTTCAAGTCCCCGGACGGCACGGAGGACTGGATCGTCTACCACGCCAACGACTCGGCCGGCGGCGGCTGCGACATGAACCGCTCGACCCGCGCGCAGGAGTTCACCTGGAACCCCGACGGCACGCCGAACTTCGGCGCCCCGGTCCGCCTGGGCACCGCGCTGCCCGCACCCTCCGGCGAACCGGTCGGCTGACGGGTCAGAGGTCGATGTCGATCCACACCGCGGCGTGGTCGGAGGCGCCGTGACGGGAGGCGGTGATCTCCGGGTAGATCTGCCACTGCGCGGGCGGGTTGACGTTGTCCGGGTCGCCCCACAACCCCTTGCGGAACACGCCTCCCGCCGTGACCAGCGCGGCCAGTTCCGGGGAGACGAGGACGTAGTCCAGGCGGTTGCGCAGGCTGCACGACTGGAACGTGCCGGGGCGCGGCCCCGGGTCGAACACGGGCAGGCTCGCCGTGTCCACCAGCGGGGTGCCGGGGCCCAGGAGTGGTTCCAGCGTCGGGTGCCGGGGCGGGTCGTCGTTGGTCGGGCCCTTGTTCAGGTCGCCCAGCACGACGACCAGCTCCGCGCCGTCCGCGCGCAGGGCGTCGTAGATCTCGCGGACCCGGGCGCTCTGCCGCCGCCGCAACGGGTCGGGGTCGCCGCCGGAGAACGACTGGCTCTTGAAGTGGTTCGGCAGCAGGAACAACTCGCGCCCGCCGGGCAGCCGCAACTGGTAGACCGGGCAGTCGCGGCTGAACAGGGCGCGGCCGGCGCGTTCGGGGTCGGGGTCGTCCACGTGGCTGCGGACCGACTCGATCGCGACCCGCCCGGTGGTCATCACGCCGACGTCGATGCCGCGCGGGTCGTTGCCGTCCACCAGCATGGCGTGCGCGTACCGGCGGTCCAGCAGGGCCTCGTTGAACCGGACCAGCGCCGGCCGGTGCTCGGCCTCGACCAGGCACAGGATGTCCGCGGCCACCTCGTTGACGACCTTCGCGGTCATGCGGGTGGCGATCTCGTCGACCGGTTCGGTGATCAGGTCCACCCAGCCGATCCAGTCGCCGCGCCCGGTGGCCACGATCGTGGCGTCCCCGCCGCCGGGCTGCTTGAGGAAGTCGCCGCGGTTCTCCCGCAGCAGCGCCCACGCCTGGAAGGGCCGCGGGTTGAGCACCAGGCGGTTGTCGGCGCGCACCAGGACCTGGAGGGTTTCCAGGTCCTCCAGCATCTCCCGCTTGTCGACCTCGGTGTAGGCGGCCTCGGCGGAGACGGCGCCGAACCGGCTGTAGGCGGCGAGCACCGGGCCGGCGCCACTGGAGAGGGCCTTGGCCCGCTCGAACAGGTTTTCGACGTTGAAGGTCGCAACTCGGACGGTCATGGCGACGCCTCGATTCCGGGGGGACTTGTCTGTCCAGTCGCCACGACCCCCGGCCGGGTTACACCGTTCACCCGAACGAGCTGCCCAGTTCCCCGATCCGCCCCTCCCCGCGGAGCACGCACCACTATGGTGGGGTCGCGGTCCGGCTAACGGGCACGGTATCCCGGTGCGGCGAGGACGGAGCATGCGCGCGGACGCCCGACGCAACTACGAACAGCTGGTGGAGCAGGCCAAGGTCGCCTTCGCCGAACACGGCGTGGACGCCCCGCTGGACGCCATCGCGCGGCGGGCGGGCGTGACCAGTGGCACCCTCTACCGCCACTTCCCCACCCGGCTGGACCTGGTCGAAGCGGTGCTCGCGGACCGGACGGCCGACCTGGTGGGCCTGGGCCACCACCTGCTCACCGCGGCCGACCCGGTCGAGGCCCTGACCACCTGGCTGCGCGCCGCCCTGACCCACGGCCTGACCTACCGGGGCCTGTCGGCCACCATGCTGAACCTGACCCTGGACCGCCGCCACGACCCGGTCTCGCCGTGGCACGCCGCGCTGTTCGACGTCTGCGCCGCGTTGCTGGCCCGAGCCGCCGACGCCGGCGCGATCACCGCCGGGGCGACCGCCACGGACGTGCTGAAGATGATCAGCGCCATCGCGTGGGCCACGCAGGACTCCCCCGACAGCACCACCCAGGCCGACCGCCTGCTCACCCTCTTCCTGACCGGCCTGCGCCACAACGCGCGCGGTCAGTCGGGGGTGAGGCGGTAGCGCTTGTCCTTCAGCCGGTGGACGCGGGCGGTCGGGCAGGCGCGGTGCAGGGCCTCGGTCAGGTCGTTGACCGGTCCCGCGGGCGGAACATTCCGGCCGTCAGGGGGTGCGGCGCAGGACGAGCTTGCCGGTGTCCCGGCCGTCCAGGAACGCCGGACCGGGGCGGCGAGGTCGGGGCGGCGAGGTCGGCCGGCGCGGCAAGGTCGGCGCGGCAAGGTCGGCGCGGCGAGGTCGTGCGGGCGTCGAGGACGTCGTTCGCGCGGCGGGCCGATCAGACCCCCGCGAGCCCGTCGGCCGTCCCGAAACTCGCTTTCCCCCGTTGCGACACTGGTCCACAACGACCGTGGAGGGTGACTGGTGCGCAGCGGGGACGTCGGGCTGGAGCTGGGATCGCGGGTCGCCGCCGCCGTGCGCGCCGCCCTCGGGGTGGAGATCACGCCCGCCGAGGCGTTGATCCGACCGGCGCCGCCCGACCGCGCGGACTACCAGTGCAACGCCGCGATGGGTCTGGCCAAGCGGCTCGGCCGGCCGGCGCGGGAGGTCGCGGCGGCCGTCGTCGAGCACCTCGACGTGAGCGACCTCGCCGAGCCGCCCGAGGTCGCCGGGCCGGGGTTCGTGAACTTCGCGCTGCGCCATGACTGGCTGGCCGCGCGGCTCGCGGACCTGGTGGCCGACGACCGGCTCGGGGTCCCGCCGGTGGCCGAGCCGCGCCGGTGCGCGATCGACTACGGCAGTCCCAACGTGGCCAAGGAGATGCACGTCGGGCACCTGCGGTCGGCGATCATCGGGGACGCCGTCGTGCGCGTGCTGGAGTTCGCCGGGCACGACGTGGTCCGGCACAACCACCTCGGCGACTGGGGCACGCCGTTCGGGATGCTCATCGAGCACCTCACCGACGAGGGCGGATCGGCCGGCGGCTCCATCCGCGACCTCGACGCGTTCTACCGGGCCGCCCGGCGGAAGTTCGACGCCGACCCCGGCTTCGCCGACCGGTCGCGGCGGCGGGTCGTGGCGCTGCAACGGGGCGACGAGGCGACGTTGTCGTTGTGGCGGGACCTGGTGCGGGCGTCCGAACGGCACTTCGCCGAGGTGTACGCGCTGCTCGGGGTGAAACTGGACGAGGCCGACCACTACCCGGAGAGCTTCTACAACCCGTTCCTGGACGAGGTCGTCGCCGAGCTGGAGGCCGCCGGGCTGACCGAGGTCAGCGACGGGGCCGTGTGCGTGTTCCCGCCGGGCTTCACCAACCGGGACGGCGAGCGGCTGCCGCTGATCGTGCGCAAGAGCGACGGCGGCTACGGCTACGCCGCCACGGACCTCGCGACCGTGCGGTACTGGACCCGGGAGCGCAAGGCCACCGACCTGCTCTACGCGGTCGGCTCGCCCCAGGCCCAGCACTTCAGGATGGTCTTCGCCACGGCGGAGCGGATGGGCTGGCTGGACGACGACCACCGCGCCGTGCACATCGGGTTCGGTTCGGTCCTGGGCGAGGACGGCAAGGTGCTGCGGACCCGGGCGGGCGCTTCGGTGAAGCTGGTCGACCTGCTGCGCGAGGCGGTCGACCGGGCCGCCGACGTGCTGTCGCGGCGCGGTGAGCTGCCCGAGGAGCTGCGCGGCCCGGTGGCGCGGGCGGTCGGCATCGGGGCGGTGAAGTACGCCGACCTGTCCGGGGACCGGGAGAAGGACTACGTCTTCGCCTGGGACCGGATGCTGGCGCTGGAGGGCAACACGTCGGTGTACCTCCAGTACGCCAACGCGCGGGCCCGGTCGGTCGTCGCCAGGGCGGGTCGCACCGGGGGCGCGGTGTCGCTGGACACCCCGGCCGAGCGGGCGCTGGCCGTGCAGCTGGTGCGGCTGCCCGCCGCCGTGGCCGTGACGGCGGCGGAGCACGCGCCGCACAAGCTGTGCACCTACCTCTACGAGACGGCCGTCGCGTTCTCCGCCTTCTACGAGCACTGCCCGATCCTGAAGGCGCCCGACGACCGGACCCGGGACTCGCGGCTGGCGTTGGCGCACCTCACTTCCCGCGTGCTGACCCTCGGCTTGGACCTGCTGGGCATCGAGGCACCCGAGACCCTGTGACGACTCACTCGGGTTTGACCGCCCGGACGCAGTGCAGGAAGCCGACCGCCGTGACCGCCGGTCCGGTGAACCCCGCCTCGACCAGCATCGGCTCGATGCGCTCCACCGGGTTGTCGCGCATCGCCGGTCCCGCCGTCGCGCCGACGACGTGCCGGGACAGGACGCCCTTCGGCGGGGTGAAGTCGGCGACCATCACCCGGCCGCCGGGGCGCAGCACCCGGAACGCCTCCCGGAACGCCACGCCCCGCGACGCCGCGGGGAGGTGGTGCACGGCCAGGCTGGACACCACCACGTCGAACTCCCCGTCTGCGAACGGCAACGCCTCCGCGCGCCCCACCTCGAACGCGCAGTCGCGCCGCAGCCGCCGGGCCCGCGCGACCATCGGCTCGGACAGGTCCACCCCGACCGCGCGCCCGCCGGCGCGGGCCGCCATCGACGTCAGGTAACCGGTCCCGCAGCCCACGTCCAGCACGCGGTCGCCCGCGCGGACCCCGGCGAACGCCACCAGACGTCCGAACGTGCGCCGCCGCCGCCCCGCGAACACCACCGCGGACAACACCTCGTACGCGCGAGCGTGTCCGATCGCTCCCGGCGCGTCCGCCGGACCGTGCATCCCCAGTACCCTCATGTCCGCTCCCCTAACTTAGTCGTGACTAAGTACGCAGCTTAGTGACGACTAAGTTGCCGGGCAAGGCCACTACGATGACCGGGTGACCGGACGCACCCGCATGACCGCCGAGGAACGCCGCGAGTCGATCCTCGCCGCGGCCACGAAGGTGTTCGCCGAGACCGGCTACCTGCGCGGCAAGACCTCCGCCGTGGCGCGCGAGGTCGGGGTGAGCGAACCGGTCGTCTTCCAGAACTTCGGCACCAAGGCCGCCCTGTTCGCCGCCGTGGTCGAACGCGCCGCCGACCACGTGTGCCGCGTGGTGGAGCGGATGACCGACAGCCCGGTCCCCGTGACCACGCTGCTGGAGCTGATCCTCGACCCGGACCACCTCGAACGCGTGCACAGCGCGGGCAGCGTGGGCGCGATCATCGCCGACGCCTCCTCCATCACCGACGTGCCCGAGGTGGAGGCGGCGGCCCGAACGTCCACCCGCCGCTTCGCCACCGCCCTGACCGCCCTGCTGGAACGTGGCCGGGTCGCCGGCGAACTACGCCCCGACCTGGACCCGGAGGCCGCCGCCTGGTGGCTGCTGTCCCTGGTGGCCTCGCAGAGGTTCCGCCGGGCGACCGCCGAGGACCCCGCGAACGTCGAAGCGCGCCTGGCCGCGAGCACCCTGGCGTTCCTGACCCGCTGAACCACGGTTCCGCTGCACCAGCACCACGATCCTGCTCCCGGTCGCCCCGACCCGAAGGACGCCTGCGGCGTCGAAACCCGGCACCCGCAGGGCTCAGGCGGGCACCGGCTGGCCGGGGGCCTGAAAGACCACCGGCGGCACCGGGCGGAGTCGTGTCGCAGGGCGGTTCGCGGGCACGGCCGGGCCGCGCAGGGCCGCCTGGGCCTGCTCGATGCGTGCCCGCCACGCGGAACGGTCGCGGAAGTCGGCCGACTGGGCGGCCAACGACGACAGGACGCCGCGGACCCGGGCCGCCAGCACGGGGTGGGCCGCGATGTCCGTCCACACCGGACCGGCCACCGCCCCCGGCCGCACCGCCGCACGGACGCGGTCGACCAGCTCCGGGTGCGACAAGGCCAGCCACTGCTCCACCGTGGCGCGCGAAGTGGACACGACAACACTCCTCACGGGCGAAGTCCCGGCGCTCGTCGCCGGGCGTGTCCTTCTCTACCTCCCCCACGACCCCCCTAAACCACGCCCGCGGGAACCAAAGTCGCGGGACCGGTAGCCGAAGGGCTCATGTGGACCGCACCGCCGGCGATTACGGTCACCCCGTCGCTGTGTCGAGTCCGAGGAGTTCGTTGTGCCTGTGCAGGGTGACGTGGCGCTCGCGGAGAAGGTGGTCCAGCGCGTGGGTGCCCGGCGGCCGGTGGCCGTCGCGTCCGTGTCGCCGGGCGGGACGGTCGTGGCGAGCGTCGGCGCGCCGCTCGACGCCGACTACGAGATCGGTTCCATCTCGAAGGGGATCACCGGCCTGCTCTACGCCGACGCCCTCGAACGCGGCGAGATCACGCCCGCCACCACCCTGGGCGACCTGCTCCCGCTGGACGACAGCCCGGCGGCGGGCGTGACGCTGTCCGCCCTGAGCACCCACACCTCCGGCCTGCCCAGCCTGGCCGCCGCACCCATCGGCAAGACCCTCGCGCTGTGGTTCAAGGGCGCCAACCCCTACGGCGAGACGCTCGACCAGCTCATCACCCAGGCCCGGGCCGTGCGCCCGGGACCACCCCGCCCCCGCTACTCCAACCTGGGCTTCCAACTCCTCGGCCACGCGCTGGCGAGCGCCTCCGGCACCCCGTACGCCACGCTCGTCCACGACCGGATCTCCACCCCGCTCGGCCTCGACCTCTACGTCCCCGCCACCCCGGACGACCTGCGCCCCACCGCCCTGACCGGCACCACCCGATGGGGCCGCGCCCGCCAGGCGTGGACCGGCGAAGCCCTGGGCCCGGCCGGCGGCATCCGCGCGACGATCACCGACCTGGCCCGCCTCACCGCCGCCCTGCTCGACGGCTCCGCCCCCGGAGCCACCGCCCTGGACCCGGTCGCCGACTTCACCGGCAGCGTCGTCCGCATCGGCGCGGCGTGGATCACGCTCGAACGCCACGGCCGCGCCATCACGTGGCACAACGGCGGCACCGGCGGCTTCCGCACGTGGCTGGGCCTGGACCGCGCCGCCGGCACCGGCGTCGCCCTGCTCTTCGCCACGGCCGTCTCGGTGGACCGGCACGGCTTCGCACTGCTGGCCGGGGAGTGACGCCTTGACGCCCACCGGGCCGGTGTTGTTGCATGATCGGGCAATCACGCAGCGCCGGTAGGTGGTGGAGCGCGCTGGTCGAACCCCGGGCCACACGGGGCGATCACCGACGGCTCCCGCCGGGATCGTCCAGTGGGCCCCTTGACCGGAAGAACCACCACCATGGACGAAAACCCGCACACGCCCGACGACTACCGCGCGGACGCGTGGATCCCCGTGATCGAGGCCGCCTTCTTCGACCGCCTGCGCCGACTGCTCGGCGCGAGCGCCACCCGGTCGTGGCCGGAACCGGCCGACGCGCTGGTCCGCCGCCGGCTGGACGAACTGGACGCCGAACTGGCCCACCTGGTCGCCAACGCGATGGACGCCGCGAACGTGCGCTTCACCGCGTTGGCCGCCGCGGCGTTCGAGGTCCTGCGCCCGGTCTGCGGCGACGCCAAGGCCGCGGCCATCGTGGACGACTGCCTGAACAGCCCGTTGCGGCAGCAGATCATCGAGGGCACGACCGCGCTGCTCGACCACGCGCCGGACCCGTTCACCGCGCTGGTCGAGGCGAGCAGGCAACGCGAACGCACGTCGTTCGGCCCGTCCTTCACCTTCGAACGCCCGGTGGACGACCACGACACGTACGTCCTGGACGTCCGCCGCTGCCTGTTCCACGAGGCCCTGAAGGCCACCGGACACCCGACCCTGCAACCGGTCCTGTGCCGCTTCGACCTGAACTGGGCCGACGCCATCACCCCGGACCGCCACCACCTGCGCTTCATCCGACCGGTCACCTACGCGACCGGCCCGACGTGCCGCATGGTCTTCACCCGCGAGGAGAACGTACCGAACTGAGCACCGGAGCACGCCGTCAGTCGTGACCGACGGCGTGCTCCGGTTCCCCCCTGGATACTCGGCTTGTGCGCGCCGAAGTCGTCCTCGTCCGTCATGCCCGGCCGCTGCTCCCGAGCCGGCACGGACCGGACGACCACCACCGGCCGTTGACCGAGGTGGGTTTCGCGCAAGCCGAGCGCCTTGTCGAGGACCTGGCCGCGATCAAGCCCACCTTGATCGCCTCCAGCCCTTACCTGCGCGCCGTGCAGACCGTCGAACCCACCGCGCGTACGTTGGGCATGCCCGTCGAGAAGCTCCACGACCTGCGGGAATGGGACTCCGGACTGGAACCCACCCCCGACTACGCCCGCCACTACGCCCGAAGCTGGGCCGAACCGCACTTCGCCCGACCCGGCGGCGAAAGCCTCCACGCCCTCACGGTCCGGGCCACGGCCGTCCTCGAATCGCTTGCCCGGCAACACCCGGGCGGCACCGTGGTGGTCGGCAGCCACGGCACGTTCATCTCCCGAGCCCTGGTCGGCGCGGGCGTGCGCGGGTTGGACTGGCCGTTCAGCCGCGCGATGCCCATGCCCGCGATCTACCGCCTCCGCTTCACCGACCGCGGCGTGCACGCCACCGGACCAGGGCTGTGAGCGCTACGGGTTCGAGATGCCCAGGGTGAAGCGGATCAGGTCGTCTCGCGTGAAGCCCAGCGAGTCCGGCACGGAGACGCTGATGTTGCCGTGACCCGGCAGCGGCACCCACAGGACCGTCATGCCGTTCCGGTGGCTCAGGTACCCGGTGCGGTCGCCGACCGGGAGCGGGTCGCCGACCTTGCCGACCTCGCTGCCGCTGTGGTCGACGCGCACGATGTCGTTGTGCCGCCCGCGCTCGCCGCCCGGCATGACCATCACCGGCTCGACCATCGCCTCGTCCGAGGTCAGCTCGACCGCCGCGTCGGCCGGCAGCCACGCGAAGGTCAGCGGGGTCGGGATCGGTTGGGGTTCCCGGCGCAGCTCCTGCGCGTAGCGCACCACCTCGGCCTCGGGCAGCGTCCGCGACCCCACCACGGCCCACTCGCCGGGCCGCTCCTCCCAGGTCACCTTCACCTTGTCGGTCATCCGCGTCACCGTGGCGGTCTTGCCCAGCACGGTGGCGGTGGTGGTGCCGGTGACCGGGCCGTCGTCGCCGCGGTCGGGGCTGGGGCCGACGTAGACGTACGTGTCCGACGGCGCGTGCGGCTCGACGCTGTTGAAGATCAGTTCCACTCCCTCGCCGTTGCGGACCAGGCGGTAGGTGTGCGGGCGGCCCGGGGTGAACGGGAACACCGACGGCGCCGGCCGCGGGCCCGAGACCAGCTTGCCGACGACGGTGGGAGCCGTGGTCGTCACCACCTCGCCCGGACCGGCGGCCCTCGTGGTGGGGGCGTCGAGGCGCACCAGGTACGACGTCGACACGCCCACCGCGACCACCGCCAGCGCGGTCACCCCGATCCGGCCCGCGGTGCGGCGGCGGCGCACCGCCGCGAGCACGGTGTCGGCCAGGTCGGGCGGTGCGGTCAGCTCGGGCGGTGCGGCTTGCAGCCGTTCGCGCAGCACATCGGGACGGGTCATGACCATGCCTCCTGCGGTGTGTGGGTGTCGGACGGGTCGAGGGCGCGCAGCTTGGCCAGCGCCTTGGCGGCCTGGCTGCGCACGGTCCCCCGGGAGACGCCGAGCAGTTCGGCGACCTCGGCTTCCGGGCGGTCCTCGTAGTAGCGCAGCACGACGACCGCGCGTTGTCGGGCGGGCAGTCGGCGCAGCGCGGCGATCACCTGGTCCCGGTCGGCGACCTGCTCGGCGTGGTCGCCGGCGACGGCCCGCTCGGGTGGCACGGCCACCGGCGACTCGGCCCGCCGCGCCCGCTGCCGCCACCACCGCGCCTGCTGGTTGACCATCGCCCGCCGCACGTAGGCGTCGGGCTGGTCCCGCCGCCGGATGCGCGACCAGTGCCGGGCCGTGCCCATCAGCGCGGCCTGGAGCAGGTCCTGCGCGCCGTGGACGTCGCCGGCGAGCAGGTAGGCCGTGCGCAGCAGGGCGGGTGACCGGGCGGTCACGAACTCGCGGAACTCCCGCTCGTCCTCTGGACTCATCTGTCCTCCTCGTTCACCCCTTCAGATACCGACGGGCCCGCCGGCGCTGCCTCGCTCACCGCAATTCGTCGGAGACCGTTCACCCGAGGCGGTGCAATCGCTGCGCGGAAGTGGGACAAGTCACTCGCTGTGGCCGGCGGGCGACTAGGGAGGAGTGGTGAACACCGAAACGGCGGACGTGGACGAGCTCGGCGCGGGGTCCGCGTCGTGGAACCACCTGGCCAAGTGGCGGTTCCTGCTGGTGATGCACCGGACCCTGGTGCTCCAGACCGCGCACCCGGCGGTCGGCGCGGCGGTCGGCGCGTTCTCGGTGTACCAGGCCAGGCCGTGGCGGCGGCTGTTCCACACCCTCGACAGCCTCCAGCTCTACGTCTACGGCACGCAGGCCGAACGGCGGCGCGAGATCGCCCGCCTGGAACGGCTGCACCGGCGGATGCGGGGCACCGACGACCGCGGCCGGCCCTACACCGCGGCCGACCCGGCGGCTCGGACATGGGTGCACCTGACCCTGTTCGAGGCGGTCCTGCACCTGCACCGCCTGGGCGGCGACCCGCTGCCCCGGGCCGAGGCCGAGCGCCTGTACGCGGAGTGGTGCCGGTTGGGCACCCGGTTCGGCCTGTCCGAGGACGACGTCCCCGCCACGGTGGACGACTTCACCGCCTACTTCGACCGCACCGTCGCCACCGTGCTGGAGGACAACCCGGCCGTGCGCGACCTGCTGT
Source organism: Saccharothrix mutabilis subsp. mutabilis (assembly GCF_039521145.1). Lineage (NCBI taxonomy): Bacteria > Bacillati > Actinomycetota > Actinomycetes > Pseudonocardiales > Pseudonocardiaceae > Saccharothrix > Saccharothrix mutabilis. The sequence goes on along the minus strand of NZ_BAAABU010000023.1, from coordinate 98,669 downwards.
CCGGGAGCATCCACCGCGTGCCCCCGCCGCCCGGCCTGCCGATCCCGGCGCTGCTGTGGGCCCCGGTCCGCCGCGCCCTGACCACCGCCGCGGTGGAGACGACCATCGCCACCCTGCCGCCCGAACTGCGCCGCACCCTGGGCCTGACCCCGCTGCCCGGCTCCGCCCTGGCGACCACGAGCCTGCACCACACCGTCCGCCTGATCACCGACCTGCTGCCCAAACCGTGGCGCTACCTGCCCCACGCGTCGGCGGCGATCCGCGCCACCCTGGGCGGCCCCCGCTCCCACGCCCCGATGGACCCGACCCTGCTGTTCACCACGGTGTTGGACCAGACCGGCGAGGGCGAGATCCGCTGGAACGACCTGCTGGCGATGGCCCGCGAGCTGTCGATCCACCTCGACGTGGACGAAGCCGCGGAGAACGAGCTGCACGACGCGTTCGAGGCGTGGTGGACCGAGCTGCGCGAGGCCGCGGGCGGGGCGGAGGTGGTCACGTTCCCCCGGTACCAGGCGGCCGTCGCCGAGGGCCGCTACCCGGGTGACGCGGCGGGCGTGGACCGGGTCGTGACGGCGATCTGCGCGTTGATCGACCGCAACGACAACGGCGAGGTGCCGGAGGCGGAGTACGTCGCGCTGTTCGCCGACAGCCCGAAACGGCACGAGATCATCGGCGACCTGCGCACCCTGGACCGCAACGGCGACGGCGTCCTGCACACCACCGAACTCGCCACGGCGCTCCGCGACTTCCTGACCGGCTCTCGCGACTTCCCGGCCGCTCGTGAGCTTCTCTCGCGGATCTGAGGTGCGGTGTGGGATCGAGAGGGGGTCATGAGCGGAAGCGCGGAAGCGCGGAAGCGAAGGGTTGAGGCGAAGAGCTAAGGCAAAGGGTTGAGGCGAAGAGCTGAAGCGAAGATCGAAAGCGAAGAGCTAAAAGCGGCGCTCGCCGCGCGGCAGGCCCCCGGGGGTGGAAGGGCGTCGGTTCGTTCCCCGTACGGCCTGCCGGAGGCAACCACCCTTGGGGGTTCTTGGCAACCGGTGAAGCGTGGTTGCCAAGAACCCCCAAGCGCGGTTGGGCTGCGCCCAGGCCGTACGGGGAACGAACCGAGGCCCTTCCTGTGCTTGGCAGCCGTTCTCGGTGGTTACGTCGGTGCTGTGGCGTAGCCGGTGGGGCGGGTGGTGAAGGTGCCTCTGCCTTGGGTTCGGCTGCGCAGGCGTGTCGCGTAGCCGAACAGCTCGGCCAGCGGCACGCTCGCCGTCACCACCGTCGTCCCCGCCCGCGTGGCGGACCCGAGGATGCGGCCACGCCGGGCCGACAAGTCGCCCAGCACGCCGCCCACGGCACCCTCCGGAACGGTCACCGTCACCTCCGCGACCGGTTCCAGCAGCGCCATCGTGCTCGCCCGCAGCGCCTCCCGCACCGCGAGCCTGCCCGCCGTGCGGAACGCCATCTCCGAGGAGTCCTTCACGTGCGTGGACCCGTCGGTCAACGTGACGCGCACGCCGGTCACCGGGTGACCGCCCAGCGGGCCGTCGGCCAGCGCGTCACGGCAACCCGCCTCCACCGCGCGCACGTACTCCGCCGGCACCCGGCCGCCGGTCACCGCGGACCGGAACTCGAAGTCCTCGCCCGGTTCCACGTCCAGCACCACGTGGGCGAACTGGCCCGCACCTCCCTCCTGCTTCACGTGCCGGTACACGAACCCCGAGACACCGCGCACGACCGTCTCCCGGTGAGCCACCTTCGGCCGGCCCACGCTCAAGTCGAGCCGGTGGTCCCGGCGCACCTTCTCCACCGCGACCTCCAGGTGCAGCTCGCCCATGCCGGACAGGACGGTCTGACCCGTCTCCGGATCGGTCCGCACCACCAGCGCCGGGTCCTCCTCCACCAGTTGCGCCAACGCCGCCATCAACTTCTCGGTCTGCGCCGACGCCCGGGGCTCGACCGCGACGGTGACGACCGGGGTCGCCACCACCGGGGGTTCGAGGACCAGCGGGGCCGCGGGCGCGCTGAGCGTCGTCCCGGCGCGGGCCGACTTCAGGCCCACCACCGCGACGATGTCACCGGCCGCCGCGGCGGCGACCGGCTCGTGCCGATCGGCCTGGACCCGCAGGATGCGGGCCACCCGTTCGACGCGCCCGGTCGCGGCGTCGAGCACCGGGTCTCCCTTGTGGAGGGTCCCCGAGTACACGCGCAGGCAGGTCAACCGGCCCGTCGAGGTCGAGTTCACCTTGAACACCAGCGCCGCGAACGGCCCGGACGGGTCGGCGGTCCGCTCCGCGCCGTCCACGCCGCGCACCGGCGGCATGTCCGACGGGGACGGCAGGTACGCCGCGACCGCGTCCAGCAGCGGTTCGACACCGCGGTTGCGGTAGGCCGAGCCGCACAGGACCACGACGGCCTCACCGGTGCGGGTCAGGTCGCGCAGCGCCGACGCCAGCGTCCCCGCGGACACCGTCGAGTCCGCCACGAACTCCTCCAGCGCGGCCGGGTGCAGCTCGCCCACCGCCTCCTCCAGCAGTCGGCGCCGCCGCTGCGCCTCCTCCCGCAGCGCGTCCGGCACCGGGCCGCCGGCGTCGACGTGGGCGAGGATGCCCAGGTTGCGGACGGCGGACAGCGGGAACGTGCTCAGGTTCGCGCGCACGGCACAGCGCCTTTCGAGGTGGTTCGCGAACGGGGTCCGCGCGATGGCGGGACGACCCGCCGACCTCGGTCAGGCGGTCGTCACGAACTCCGGAGCCGGGCGCGCAGCCGGCACCGGGCGCCCGGAGACACCAGGATCACCTCGTGGCGCGACGAGGGGACGACGGCAGCGGTGCGGTGGCGCACGGCCGGCCTCCCCTCGTCGCGGTGGCGCGCTGAAGATCAGCACGCGAAGTCGAGCGGAAGTGTAGGCACCCCCGCACGCCTCCGCGAGCGGTTTTCACGTCGTCGTGCGCAGCGATTCGACGGCCGCGGCGATGCCCTGCCTGTCGTAGCTCGACGTGGGCAGGGTGGCGCCGTGGGCGTGGCGGACGACGCCCCGCGCGTCGACCAGGACGGTGCCGGACTGCTGCATCGAGCCGAACACCTTGCGGCTCAGGCCGACCAGGGCGTGTGGTGTGCCCGCGGCGGTGACCACCGGGTACGGGATGCCGCGCCTGGCCTTCCACGCCGCCGCGGTCTCGCGGTCCTCGGGGACGGCGATCAGGACGCGGACGCCGGCCGCCGTGAAGCGGTCGCCGCTCTCGACCAGGTCGCGGACGTGGCGGTTGCACATGGGGCACGTCGTCGAGCGCATGAAGTACAGCAGCACGGCGTGGCCGTCGGGGAGGCGGACGGTGTGGCCGGCGGTGTCTTCCAGCACCATCTCGGGAGCGGCGGATCCTGGTGTGAGCACTGTGGAGTTCCTTCCGAACGGTTGTGACCCGCACAAGAGGGCGCGACGGCGCGAAAGGGTTCGCGGAACGCGGTTAGCGGTCGGCTAACGCCCGGTGCGCAGCCTGGTCCCGTGGCCGCCGGAAGGGGCCACCGGACAAGGGAGGCTCTGTCATGAACATGCGCACTCGGCTGGTCGCGGTCGCGGCCGTCATGGCGGGTGGGGTGCTCGCCACGGGTGGTGTGGCGGTCGCGCAGGAACCGCCGCCGCCGTGGGCCCAGCCCTGCTACGGGTTGGCGCCGACGATCTTCGCCGTGCCCGGCGTGCCCACGGTCGGGACCAACCTGCCGGACGTGATCCTGGGGACGCCCTTCCCGGACCAGATCGCCGGTCTGGCGGGCAACGACGTCATCTGCGCGCTCGCGGGCGACGACACGGTCTACTCCGGACCGGGCGACGACCTGGTGTTCGCGCAGGAAGGCGACGACTTCGTGGACGCCGGCATCGGCAACGACACCGTCTACGGCGGCTACGGCGACGACGACGTCATCGCGGGCGACGGCGAGGACAGCGTCTTCGGCGGCCCCGGCGACGACCGGATGGCCGGCGGCGACGGGGTGGACACGCTCGACGGCGGCCCGCACGTCCTGGGCGACACCGCCAACGGCGGCGCGCCGCTGGTCGGCGACAGCTGCCCGAACGACGAGTTCATCGCCAACTGCTGACCACCGCCCCGCGCTGCTCCCGGTCACCGGTCGGGGGCAGCGCCTGGCGCAGCAACAACGCGGTCGCCCCGTCCGCGGGTGCGCCCAGCTGGGCGAGCGCGGCTTCGACGGTGGCGCGGGCGGCCGTGACGCGCGCCGGGTCGCGGCCCTTGAGCGCGGCGGCGAGCAGGAGCCGGTGGGCGCGCGGCGCGAACGGGTCGCGGGCCAGGGCGCGGTCGGCCAGGTAGCCGGCCCGGGACGGTTCGCCCGACACCAGGCACAGCTCGCCCAGGTCGAGCAGGTTGCGCCCGTGCAGCGCCCGCAGGCGGTCGGCCTCCAGGCCGGGTTCGGCGTCGGGCAGGTCGGCGAGGTCGGGCAACGGCTCGCCGCGCCACAGCTCGACCGCCTCGGCCAGCAACTCCTTCGCCCGGTCCAGGTCGCCCTCGGCGCGGGCCGCGCGCACGTCGGCGCTGAGCGCGTCCAGCCGCCACAGGTCCACGTCCAGCCACCGGGACCGGACCAGGCGGATCGTGTCCCCCGTGGTGCGCAGGTGGAAGCTCGCGTCGCCGCGGGCCCGGTCGGGGTCGAGCAGGCGGCGCAGGTGGGTCAGGGTGACCCGCAGGTTGCGCGCGGCGTCGGCGGGGTCGAGGTCGGGCCACAGCAGCCCGCACGCCTGCTCGCGGGTGACCGCCGGGCGGACCACCAGCGCGCCGAGCAGTTGCCGGACCCGGACGCGCCGCAGCTCCGGCGGGTCGACCGGCGCGCCGTCCCGGGTGACGCGCATGGCGCCGAGCACGTCCACACGGGTCCGGGTGGCCGGTGGCGGCGGCACGGCGGCGAGCAGCCGCGCCGCTCCCGCGCGCGGCGTGGCCGAGCGCAGCCACCGGTGCACGACCGGTCCGAGGACGTCCGCGAGCCACCCGCCCAACCCGAGGTCGCCGACGGCCGCCAGGCGGGCCGCCAGCTCGACCGACCACGGCAGCGGCAGGAAGCACAAGGCGTGCTCGAACGGCAGCCGCGTCGCCGGGCCGACGTCGCCGGACCTGGCCAGCACCAGCGCGCGGGCCGCCGCACGGGCCTTGGCGTGCGAGGGTCCCAGCTCGGTCCGGTCCCACACCGCGCGCAACCCGTCGCTGAGCACGTACCCCAGGGCCAGGAACCGTCGGAGGTGCCGTTCGTGGAACCGGTCCGCCACCGGCCACCGCGCGAGGTGCTCGGCGAACGTCCGGCGCGCCACCGCCTCGTCGCCGCCACCGACCGCGACGGCGGCGCGGGCGGCGCAGGCCAGCACGGCGTCGCGCGGGTTGTCGTGACCCGCCGGGTCCCCGCACGGCAGCGGGCACCAGTCCCCCGCGTCACCGCAGCACGCGGCGATCACGGCCTGGAAAGCGGCGGACACGAAGCAGTCGCGGGCGGTGCCGTCCAGCGGCGCGCCGCGCAGGAGCGCGAGGTCGGCCGGGTCGCCGTCGAACCAGCGCGCGACGGGCCCGTTGAGGCGCAGGTGCTGCTCGTCGGCGTCGGCCAGGGCGCTGTCGGCCAGGTCGGCGGCCTCGCCGGCGCGCCCGCACATGTTGAGGCAGTGGTAGTGGAACCGGACGGTCGCGAGCGCGACCGGGCGCGGCACGTCGACCACGGGCGCGCGTTCGATCTCGGCCAGCGCGGCCTCCGGGTCGCCGCCGACCTCCGCGACCGTCGCGGCCACGCTGTGCCGCAGCACCAACGCGATCGCGGTCGGCGCGCCGCGCAGTTCCCCGGCTCGTCGCGCCAGTTCGGCCAGTCGCGGCAGGTCGGCGCGCGAGTGGGCGGTGATCACGGCCTGGCCCAGGACGGCGGTGTGCTTGAGGCCCTGCCAGGCCCGGTCGAGCAGCGGGTCGATGCGCGGGTCGGCGAAGTCCCTCGCGTGCAGGACCGCCGCCTGCAAGAGCAGGAACGCCGGTGCGTCCCGGGCGCTGTCCGGCACCCAGTCCAGCCAGCGGCGCGCGGTGACGTCGGGCAGCGCCGACAGGGTCGTGTTGACCAGCACGACGGCCAGTTCGGCGAGCAACTCCCAGTCGCCGCTGCGCTGGGCCAACGCGCCCGCGCGGGCGAGATCCCCCCGCGCGGTCAACACTTCCGCGGCTCGTCGGTGCAGCCGCCGGGTTTCCGCCGACAGCGCCTGCGCCCACAGTTCGTGCGCGCGGTAGCGGCCGTCCTCCAGCACGCAGACCAGCGGGACCCGGCGCGCCAGGTCCGCGAGCGCCACCGGTTCGCCGGTCACCGCCGCGACTTCGTCGTCGGTCGCGGTGTGCAGGGCGGCCAGCGCCACGAGCGCGGCGCGGTGGTCCTCCGGCAGCCGCGCGATGATCTCCTCCCGCGCGTACCGCCACGGCGCCGCCGGCCCGGCCGCGAACGCCAACCGCACCAACGCGGGCCACCCGCGCACGGCCCCGGCCAGCGCCGGGTCCCGCCCGAGCGCGCGCCCCAACGCCCGCACCTCGGTCCCGGTGAACGACAACTCCTCCACCCCGACGCGCAACACCTCTCCGGCGGCCTCCCGCCGGGCCAACGGCAACTCCGGCAACTCCCGCCCGCACAACACCAGGTGCGCGGTGGCGGGCAGGTTCCGCACCAGCTCCGCCAGCAACCCGGCACCCGGCGACCCGGACGGGATCTCGTGCACGTCGTCCAACACCAGGCAGACATCCAGCGGAGCCATCCGCACCACGGCGTCCACCACCCCCCGCGCACCACGGGCGGCCCCAACCCCCTGCAACGCTTGCAGCAACGCGCCGGCCAACGCCTCGGCACTCTCGTGGACCGGCGCGCACCCCACCCACACGTCCACCCCGCGCGGCTCCAGCAGGTGCGCCCGCACCGCCTGCGCCACCACGGTGGTCTTCCCGAACCCGGCCCCCGCCACCACCACCGTCACCGGCCGCTCCCACCGACCGGCAAGCCGATCGACCAACCGCAACCGAGGCAACTCGACGTCCAGGGACCGCGGAACGATCGTCGGCTCCCACACGTGTCCACAGATCCGCGTGGGCCCCGGAAAATACGCCTACCGCCCCGGGCTCCGGCCGACAGCGCGACGAGGCGGTGCACCAGGCCTTCCTCGAAGGTCAGCCGGACCTCCCCGGCCCACACCGGCAGCGCGTTCTCCCGTTCCAGCAGCCACCACAGGCCGTCGAAGGTGAACGGGCCGGCGGGGGCGGGCGGCCGGCGGGGGCGGCGGCGGGAGGTGCGGGCGGTGCGGGCGGTGCGGGGGCGGCGGCGGCCGGCGCGACGGCGGCGGCGGCGGCGGCCGGCGGGGTCGGCGGCGGGAGGTGCGGGGGTGGCGCGGGGGCGGTGGCACGGGGGCGGTGGCACGGGGGGCGGGGGGGCAGCGGGAGGTGGCGCGGGAGGCGGGGCGGGGTCGGGGTGGCTTGTGCGGAGGTCGGCCGGCCTCGACCCGCGCCCCTTCCCGGCCGGGGGCCGCGGCCCGGCTAGTTGTACGGGTTGTCGTAGAACGCGCTGCGCGTGACGGTCTTCGCGGTGTTCGTCGCCCCGTCGAAGTACAAGCCCTCGAACACCAGGCGCACGTTCTGCACCGTGCCCGGGTACGGGAAGTCGGCGTTCAGCGCCCCCGACTCGTAGAAGTACTGGTGCGGCGCGCCGTTGACGTCGATGCGCAGCTTGGTGTCCACGTAGCTCGACTGCCGGGACATCGTCACGTCGAGCCGGTACAGCGCGTTGCCGTCGTCGAACCGGATCGTGCCGCCCAGGTGCCCGACCTGCGTCACGTGTCCGCTGGAGGAGTAGCCGCGGAGCTGGATGTCCACGGGTTGAGCGGGTCCCAGAGCGGCCTGCGCGGGTGTCGCGGTCGCCGTCGCGGCGAACAACGCGGCACACAACGCTCCGGCCAGGCGTAACAGCATCATCCGTCGTTCCTCCTGCCAAGAGGGGGTGTCGGCGCTCACTGTGGCACGCCGACCGCCCCCGCGTTGACAGCCGATCGGACGCGAAAGCCCTTGTCGCGCAACGAAAAAGTTTCGCAGGTCACAGCGGGTCGATGCGTTTGCGGAGCAGGCAGAACTCGTTGCCGGCGCTGCGGCCCGCGCTGGTGAGCACGTCACCGTCGTCCACGTAGAGCACCGAGTCGTCCACCCGGACCCGCGGGTGCAGCAGGGCCAGGGTCGCTGCGTACATCCTCACCAGGACGACGTCCTCGCCGCCGCGCGCCCGGGTGACCGCCCGGCCTCAGCCGGCGATCGGCAGCCGCGCCGAGCGCCACTCCAGGATGCCGTCGGCCAGGCGGCGCGCCCGACGCCCCTGAGCGGTCAGGTAGCGCACGGCGTCGTGGGCCAGCACGCAGTACGCGCCCCGGCAGTAGGCGATGACCTCCTGGTCGGCGGGCAACTCCGCCAGCCGGTCGGGCAGTTCCTCCAGCGGGATGCCCAGCGCGCCGGGGATGTGCCCGGCCGCGAACTCCGCGGCCGGGCGCACGTCGAGCACCGCCACCCCGCCGGTCTCCACGCGGCGCAGCAGTTCCTCGCGGGTGACCTCCTCGGTGTCCCCCGGCCCGAGGTAGGCGACGCGGGCCGCCTCGACGTCGGCCAGGTGGCGGTTGGCCACCGCGCGCACCAGCGCCAGCAGGTCCGCGACGTCGTCGCCGGCCAACCGGTAGTGGACCTTGGTGCCCGACCGGCGGGTGGCCACCACGCCCGCCCGCTTGAGGGTCTGCAGGTGCGCGGACGCGGTCGTCAGGCCGAGGTCGGCCGCGCGGGCCAGGGCGTCCACCGTCCGCTCGCCCTGGGCCAGCAGGTCGAGCAGTTCCAGGCGCTTCCCGCTGGCCAACGCCTTGCCCACGCGCGCGAACTGCTCGAACAACGCCGTCTTCGCCTCGCGATCGCCCACCGCCGACCCCTTTCTCCACAATTCCTTGGAATAGTGTCATACTACCCCGGATCGGAGGTGGTCCTCATGGAGGTCGTCCCGCTGGTGGACGAGGGGTTGGGCAATTCGGCGTACCTGGTCGACCTGGGCGACGGTCGGGCGCTGGCCGTGGACGTCAGTCGCGACCTGCGCGCGGTGGAGCGGGAGGCCGCCCGCCGGGGGCTGACCGTCGCCTTCGCGGCGGACACGCACCTGCACGCCGACTTCCTGTCCGGCGCCCGCCAACTGGGGGCCACGCGGGGCGCGCGGGTCCTGGCGTCGGCGGCCGGCGGGCGCGAGTTCGACCACCGCGGCCTGCACGACGGCGACGAGGTGGACCTGGGCGGGCCGACCCTGCGCGTGCTGGCCACCCCCGGCCACACCCACGAGCACCTGTCGCTGCTGCTGTCCGACGGCGCGCGGCCGGTCGGCGTGTTCACCGGCGGCTCGCTGCTGGTCGGGTCCGCCGCCCGCACCGACCTCGTCGCACCGGACCGCACCGAGAACCTCGCCCGCGCGCAGCACGCGTCCCTGCGCCGCCTGAGCGCCCTGCCCGACGAGGTGCGGGTGTGGCCGACGCACGGCGGCGGCTCGTTCTGCGCCGCGCCCCGCACCGGCGACCGGACCAGCACCATCGGGCACGAGAAGGCGACCAACCCGCTGCTGCGCCTGGCCGACGAGGACGAGTTCGTGGCCGCGCTGCTGGGCCCGCTGGGCAGCTACCCGACCTACTTCCGGTGGCTGGGCGAGGCGAACCGGCGCGGACCCGCGCTGCTGCGCTCCCCCGCGCTCCGGCCGGTGCGCGACGTGCGCGCCCTGGTCGACGACGGGGCGCAGGTGGTCGACGTCCGCCCCGTGGACCGCTACGCCGCCGGGCACATCCCCGGCTCGCTGTCGATCCCGCTGCGGCCCGTGTTCGCGAGCTGGCTGGGCTGGCTCGCGTCGCCGGACCGGCCCCTGGTCGTCGTGCGCGACCCGGACCAGGACGGCGACGAGGTGCTGTGGCAGGCGTTGAAGATCGGGTACGACGACCTCGCCGGCGAACTCGTCGGCCTGACCGCCTGGACCGACGCCGGGCTCCCCACGGCCGGCACGGAGCTGGTGTCCGCCGACGACATCGGCGGTCGGCGGGTGGTGGACGTCCGGCAGCGCGCCGAGTTCGCCGCCGGGCACCTGCCCGGCGCCACCCACGTCGAACTCGGCGACCTGGCGACGGCGGACCTCCCGCCCGAGCCGACGGTCGTCATGTGCGGCCACGGCGAGCGGGCCCTCAGCGCGGCGAGCGTGCTGGAACGCGCCGGGCACCGCGACGTCGCCGTCCTCACCGGCGGTCCGCAGGACTGGGCCAGGGTGACCGGGCGCGCGTTGGAGACCTGGTGACGGTCCTCGGGCTGCGCGCCAACCTCGCCCAGTTCAGCCTGCTCGTCGCGGTGAACGCGCTGGTCGGCGGCGTGCTGGGGCAGGAACGCACGGTCCTGCCGCTGCTGGCCGGGAGCGAGTTCCACGTGACCGGCCACACCGCCGCCCTGACCTACGTCCTCGCGTTCGGCGCCGGCAAGGCCGCCACCAACTACTTCGCCGGCACGTGGTCCGACCGGTTCGGGCGCAAACCCGTGCTGGTGGCCGGGTGGCTGGTCGCGGTCCCGGTGCCGCTGCTGCTGGTGTGGGCGCCGGACTGGGGCTGGGTGGTGGCCGCCAACGCGCTGCTGGGGGTGAGCCAGGGCCTGACCTGGTCCACCACCGTGATCATGAAGATCGACCTGGCCGGACCGGCCCGGCGCGGCCTGGCGATGGGCCTCAACGAGGCCGCGGGCTACCTGGCGGTCGCGGCCACCGCAGTGGCCACCGGCTACCTGGCCGCCCGCTACGGCCTGCGCCCCGCGCCGTTCCTGCTGGGCCTGTCCTACGTGGCGCTGGGCCTGGGCCTGTCCGCGGTGCTGGTCCGCGAAACCCGGTCCCACGCGCACCTGGAGGCCCGCGGCCACGCGGAGTCGGCGCTGACCGATCGGCAGGTGTTGGCGCACACCAGTTTCCGCGAGCCGGCGCTGTCGTCGGCGAGCCAGGCGGGCATGGTCAACAACCTCAACGACGGCCTGGCGTGGGGCCTGTTCCCGGTGCTGTTCGCCACCGCCGGTCTGTCCCTGGGCCAGATCGGCGCCCTGGCGGCGCTCTACCCGGCGGTGTGGGGCGTCGGCCAACTCGTGACCGGTCCCCTCTCCGACCACTGGGGCCGCAAACACCTGATCACCGCGGGCATGCTGCTCCAGGCCGGCGCGCTGGCCCTGGTCGCCGCCACGACGGGGGTCGCGGCGTGGGCGTGGGCGGCGGCGTTGCTGGGCCTGGGCACGGCGATGGTGTACCCGACCCTGCTGGCGGTGGTCGGCGACGTGGCCCACCCGGCGTGGCGGGCCCGAGCGGTGGGCGTCTACCGCCTGTGGCGCGACGGCGGCTTCGCCGTGGGCGCACTGCTGTCCGGCGCGGCGGCCGACCTGTACGGCCTGCGCGCGGCGATCTGGACCGTCGCGGCGATCACCGCCGCCTCCGGCCTGGTGGTCGCGTTCCGCATGTACGAGACCCACCCACGCGCCAACCGCCTGGACGCCCGGAGTGGCGGCGACGCGGGCAGGTGACGAGACCCACCCGGGAGTCGAACGCGGAATCGACGGCTTTGCCGGTCGCACTTCGGGGGAAGGGGTCCGCGTTCGCGATTCGACGTGACGTGGCAACCCCGGCTCGGGTCGCGCGTCCTTGCGCACGTGAGGCTCGACTGGGGGCGGGTGTGGCGGTGGTTGCCGGTCGGTGCCGCCGGGGTGGCGGCCGTGTGGTCGCTGTGGGCGGTCAGTGTTCCCGGTAGTAACTTCATGGCGTTCGTGCTGTCGTTGAGTGCCTGGATGGTCGTGGCGGGGATGACCGTCGGCCTGGCGATCATCGGTCTGATCGGGTTGCCGGCTCCCCGGTGGCGCACGTCGGTCCGCCTGTGGCCGCTGGCGCTGGTGCCGGTGGTCGCCGCGGTGACCTTCGCGGTAGCCGGCTCGGTCCAGGGCGTCATGTTCGACCTGCACCGCGGCCGGCTGGAGGCGCTGGTCGCCGAGGCGGCCGAGCAGCCCGACCGACGCGTCGAGGACCGTTGGGTGGGCATCTACACCATCTCGTACATCGCGGGCGACCAGGGCTGCACGCTCCTTGCCCTGGAGGACGCCGGGGCGCTGTTCGCCTCGACCGGGTTCGCCCACTGCCCCGGCTCGCGGCCGAAGGACGCCACGGGCGACGGCTACCGGTACAAGCCGATCGACGGACCCTGGTACGAGTACACCCTGGTGTGGTGACCGGCGTTGCGGACACAGGGCGGTGGCGGAGCGCCGGCGCATCCGCCGCGTCGCTCGATTTTCGGCGGATCCGCGGCAACGTCGACGGGCCGGCGCTAGGGTCTGTCCGCACACCGACTACCAGGGGGGCCGGCCATGTCGGGCGACGACCGTGCGCGCCTTGACGTCAGGACGTTGCTGAGCGAGTCCGACCTGGAAGTGCTCGCCCGGCTGGCGCAGGCGCAGGCCGACGCCCCGCCCGCCGGGAACGCCGAGGTGCAGCGGCTGGAGCTGCACATCGCCGTCGACCCGGCCGGCCGCCGGTTCCTGGTGCGGGGCCCGGAACCCTTCACGCGTCCGCGTCGAGGTGTCGATCCCGAGCGGTGGCGTGCCAGCCTCCTCGCCGGGGCGCTCGGCGACGCCCTGGGCGCGCCGGTGGAGAACAAGCCGATGGACCAGGTCCGCGAACTGGCCGGACCGCACGGCGTCACCGACCTGATCACCTCCGCCGACGGGTCGGCGCGCATCACCGACGACACCCAGATGACCCTGTTCACCGCCGAAGCCCTGATCCGCGCGCACGCCCGGCAGCGCCGCCGGGGTCGGGCCGACGTCGCCCGGTCCCTGCAAATGGCCTACCAGCGCTGGCTGCACACCCAGGGCACGCCGTGGCCGCGGGCGCGTGGCCCGCACAACACCCGGGACCTCCCCGACGGCTGGTTGATCGGCGTCCGGGGCCTGTTCGCGCGCCGCGCTCCCGGGGCCACCTGCTTCCTCACGCTCCAGGAGTACGGGGTGAGCGGCCGAGCGGGCAGCGTCGACCGGCCGCCGAACAACTCCAAGGGCTGCGGGGGCGTGATGCGCGCGGCGCCCGCCGCGCTTTGGTCCGACGACCCCGACGCCGTGTTCGACGTGGCCGTGGCCTCCGCCGTCGTCACGCACGGCCACCCGTCCGGCTACCTCTCGGCCGGTGTCCTGGCCGTCCTCGTGCACGGCCTGGTCCGCGGCCACGGCCTCCCGGACGCCCTGGCGGCGGCGCGGGCGCGCCTGGTCCGCTGGAAGGGCCACGAGGAGACCTCCGCCGCGCTGGACGCCGCCCTGGCGCTGGGCGGCCCGCCCACGCCGGAGAAGACCGCCACCCTGGGCGACGGCGCGGTGGGCGAGTCCGCGCTGGCCATCGCCCTGTACGCGACCGTGGCCACGGACAACCCGCGCGCCGCGCTGCTGGCATCGGTCAACCACGACGGCGACAGCGACTCCACGGCCGCGGTGTGCGGCAACATCGTCGGAGCCCTGTACGGCCCGGCCGCCCTGGACCCGGCCTGGCTGGCCCGCCTGGAACTGCGCGACGTCGTGACCCGGGTGGCCGACGACATGCTCGCCGAGTTCGGCCCCACCCCGCCCACGACACCGGAGTGGACGGCCCGCTACCCCGACGACTGACGCCACGGAGCCACCTCCCGCCGAAGGAGGCGGCCCCGCGCCGTCACGTCATCCCGCGATGAACCCCCACGCGCACATGAAGAGGCTCAGGGCGAGCGACCTCAACACTGGCCGCCTTGCAGGCTGATCGTGTGCAGCCCGGCCTCCGTCATGGCCCGCTGGGGCCGGGTCGTGCGCCTGTGGGACGCCGGCGCCCGCGCCCAGCTCGCCGAACTGGCCGCCCACACCGACACCGTCCACTCGGTGGCCTTCAGCGGGCCACACCCTGGCCACCGCCGGCGAGGATCGCATGGTCCGCCTGTGGGAGGCCGACACCGACCACGCGGCGCGGTGGGTCTGCGCCGGCGTGCCCGCGCCGGGCCGGGAGGGGTGGCGGGAGCACTTCGGCGACCTGCCCTTCCGCTCCCCGTGCTGATCAGCCGCGCAGGCCCATCAGGTAGACCGCGCGCACGGCGAGGGTGCGCTCGACCTCGTCGATGATCGGGGCGAAGAACTGCTGGCGGTGGTCTGCGTCGCTCATCGACGTGATGGCGAAGTACATGCTGCCGAACGCCGCGAACAGGGTCGCGTTGCGCAGCAGGGCCACCGGGATGCCGGGCAGCAGCTTGGAGAACGTCGGCGCGTCGCCGATCCACTGCTCCGCCGTCGCGGGCGTGACCACGATCAGGCCCAGCACCAGGAAGAACGCGAACAGCGCGAGCCCCACCACGGCGGCCTGCACGAGTTGGCGGGTGGCGAGCATCAGCAGCAGGTTGCGGTTCTGGCGGCCGTTGAGCGGGGTGGCGCGCAGGGGTTCGGCGACCTCGACGCCGGCCAGCGGGGTGCCCTGGCAGGCGGCGGCGAGGCGGTCGGGGCGCAGGTCCTGCTCGACGCGGCCGATCTCGTCGCGCAGGCGGGCGGCGGCGGCCAGCACGGTGATCGCGCTGAACAGCAGCACCACCAGGGTCAGCCGGAACCAGCCGAGGTTGTTCATCGCCTGCCACAGCTCGCCGGTGAAGAACAGGAACAGGGTGACGAACAGCATCGCCGGCAACGCCCGTCCCAGCAGCCGCACGCTGTTGCGCAGGTCGTTGACCGCGTGGCGGACCGCGCGGCGCAGCAACGTGCCGAAGCCGTAGGTGGCGGCCAGCGCCGTGGCGGCGAACACGGCGGCGAAGAAGATCACGAACCCCAGCAGTCCCACCGCGCTGCCGCCCGGCGGCGTGATCGTGTCGTCCACGGCCAGTTGCAGCAGCGGAACGGCCAACGGCATCGCGGCGTACACGGCGAGCACGACCAGCGTGGCGGTCTTGGACAACCGCGGCAGCCGCCGGACGAACAACCGCAACGCGACCCAGGTGGCCAACGTCGCGAGCAGCACACCGGCCAGCAACGCCCACCGCTGCCCGCCGGCCGACCGCAGCGGCACCAGCCACACCAGGCTCGCCAACGTCACCAGCCCCAACGCCGGCAGCATCCGCGGCAACACGTGCCGGCGGAACCCGTAGCCCTCGATCATCGTCGGCGTGCCGTCCCGCACGAACCAGTTCTCGGCGGCACGGACCCGGCGGGCGCGGACGTTGTTGGACGGCATGCGCGAATCATTCCATCGTGGATCGACCGTGCGACGGCGACTCGGGTACCGACCACACTCCCCGTCAGCTCTTGCGCAGGACCACCTTGAGGACGCGTTCCTCGCTGTTGTTCGGAACGCTGTCATTGTCGCCCTTGGTGCTCGTGGTCAGCCACAGGTCGCCGTCGCCCGTCGGCTCCACGGTGCGCAGCCGCCCATAGGTGCCGTTGAGGTGCTGTTCGGGCTCGCCCAACTGGTCGCCGTTGATCGGAACACGGTAGAGACGCGCACCGCGCAAACACGCCGCATAAAGGACATCCTGGACCACGGCGATGCCACTGCACGACGCCTCAGAGGTCTTGTAGGTGCGCTTCGGCGGCACAAAGGCCGGGTCGTTGCACATGCCCGAGGTGCCCTCGCAGCGCGGCCAGCCGTAGTTGCCGCCGCGCACGACCAGGTTGGTCTCGTCCATCACGAAGTTGCCGAACTCCTGCTGCCACAACCGCCCCCGCGAGTCGAACGCCAGGCCCTGCGGGTTGCGGTGGCCGTAGCTCCACACCGGGTTGCCGAAGGGGTTGTCGGGCGGGACCGTGCCGTCCGGGGCGATGCGCAGAACCTTGCCGGCCAGGCTGCGCACGTCCTGGGCCGTCTCGCGGCGTTGGGCGTCGCCGGTGGCGATGTAGAGCTTGCCGTCGGGACCGAAGCGCAGCCGCCCGCCGTTGTGGTACTTGCCGCGCGGGATGCCGCTGACCACCACCTGCGGAGGGCCGTTGAGCGCGCCATCGGTGTAGCGGATGCGCACTACGCGGTTGTCGGTCGCCGTGGTGTGCATGATGTAGAGCCACGGGTCGGTCGCGAAGTCGGCGGCCACGGCGATGCCCAGGACACCGCCCTCGCCCTCGGTGCCGGCCGCGCCCGGCACCGTCCCGACGCTGGTCCTGGTGCCGGTGGCGGGGTCGAGCCGGACGATGTCGAGCAGGTCGCGGCGGCTGTAGAGGACCGCACCGCCGGGCACCGCGGTCAGGCCCCACGGCAGGTCGTCCTCCGCCGTCACCTCCGTGACCGAGCAGACGGGCTCGACGCACAGCGGGTCCGCCGCGGCCGGCACCGGCCCGACCCCCGCGACGACGACCGTCACCGCGGCCGTGAGCCTCCTGAGCACCGAACCAACCTAACGCCGCACCGGACTGCGCGCAGCGCCGCTCACCCGGCGCCGGTCTGTCCAGAGCGGACCGACCCGCCGGTCACCACCCGAAAGGGGACACGGCTCACACCGGCTGCTTGTGGGCGGTGCGCCTGCGCAGCGCGTTGACCGCCGCCAGGACCAGGCCCAGCCCGAGCAGCACCGAGCCGCGCAACCACGTCCCCGGCTCGACCCGGGTCACGAGCAGCAGGCACGAGCCGATGCCCAGCACCGGCACCACCGTCGGCACCCGGAAGTGGTCGCCGTCGCCCGGGTCGCGGCGCAGCGCCGGCACGGCCGCGTTCACCGCGAGGAAGACCACGAGCAGCAGCAGGACCAGCGTGGTCGCCAGGGTCTCCACCTCGCCGGTCAGCGCGAGGACCAGGGACGCGCCGGACGTGGTCAGCGCGGCGACCCACGGCGTGCGGCGGACCGGCAGGACGCGGCCCAGCGGGGCGGGCAGCAGGCCGTCGCGGGCCATGCCGTAGGCCAGGCGGGAGGACATGATGCCGGTCAGCAGCGCGCCGTTGGCCACCGCGACCAGCGCGACCAGGCTGAACAGCCACTCCGGCACGCCGCCCGCCACCCGCACCACCTCCAGCAGCGGCCCGCTGGAGGAGGCCAGCCGGTCGGTCGGCACGGACGCGCTGGTCACCAGCCCGATCAGCAGGTAGACGACACCGACCGTGGCCAGCGCGCCGAACAGCGCCCGCGGGTAGGACCGGCGCGGGTCGCGGACCTCCTCGGCGAGGTTGACCGAGGTCTCGAAGCCGACGAACGAGTAGTAGGCGAGCACCGTCCCGGCCAGGACCGCGCTGAACACCCCCGACCCGGTGTCCACCTGCGTCAGCCGGGCCGGGTCCGCGTCACCGCGCAGCACCACCCACGCGCCCAGCACGATCACCACGACCAGCCCGCCGAGTTCGACGCAGGTGGCGACGGCGTTGGCGCGCAACGACTCCCTGATCCCGCGGATGTTCAACGCCGCCAGCGCGGCCAGGAACACCACGACCACCAGGACCGTCGGCACGGACACCAGCGCCCCCAGGTAGTCCCCGGCGAACGCCCGCGCCAACGCGCCCACCGACACGATCCCGGCGGCGAGCATGCAGAACCCGACCAGCGAGCCGGCGGCGCCGCCGAACGCCCGCGTGGCGTAGTGCGCCGACCCGCCCGCCCGCGGGTACTTGGTGGCCAGCTCGGCGTAGGACCCGGCGGTGAGCGCGGCCAGCGCGAGCGCGGTCACCAGGGGCACCCACACCGCGCCGCCCACGGCCCCGGCGATCGAGCCGACCAGCACGTACACCCCGGCCCCGAGGATGTCCCCGAGCACGAAGAAGTACAACAGCCGCCCGCTGACCGCCCGCCTCAACACCTCCGCCATGCCCGCTCCGATACCCCGAACCCCCACCCCCGAACCCCGCTGTGACCAGCGCGACCACCGCTGACCTCACCCGTTCGACGGAAAGCGGCCCGGTCCGTCAGGTACCGGTGAGGAGCTGCCCACCGAGGGGGATGGACACGAGACGTCTGCTCACGACCCTGGCCGCCGCCTGTCTCGCCGGCACGGCCCTGGTCGCCACCGCGGGCCCCGCCGCGGCCGTCACGTTCCCGGCCCGCGAGGTCAAGGCGCCGCCCGGCGGCACGCAGAGCGTCATCGCGCTGAACTCCACGGCGACGCCGGTCCGCGAACCGTCCATGCCGCTGTTCGACACGGCCCCGGTCACGGGCCTGAGCGTGTTCGGCGACATGGAACTGACGGCGTGCTACCCCGAACCGACCGGCTACGACTGCCCGAGCGACTCCGTCGACGTCAGGGTGACCCTGTTCGTCAACCAGTGGAAGCGCGACGGCACCCCTGTGCAGGACCGACAGGCTGGGCGGCTCGACCGCGGCGGTCCAGGGTGGAGTTCACCGGGCGGTGGGAAACCGGCGGGCCCTGTGGCAGCAGGTCCGGCGACACCGTCTACTGGGGTCCAGGAGTCCCGAGGAGGAACGATGGTCAAGCGCATGCTCTTGGTCCCCGCCATCGCGCTGGCCCTGGCCGGGGTGGTCGCTCCGCAGGCCGGGGCCACGGCCCGGGATTACGGCGACTGCATGGACATCGCCGTGGGCGAGAACGACGCCGACCCCTGGATCGCCAACGACGCGTGCAGCTCCGAGGAACTCACCACCTGCTACCGCATCTTCCGCGACGCCTACGGCCGGCAGCAGTGGGCGCTCGACGCCTGCAAGGCGCGCAACGCCTGAAGCGCGGTTCAAATCAAACCGCGTTGGCGCGCAACGACAACAGCGTCACGGCGTTGGCTCACGCCCAGCTTGCGGTAGATGCCACGCAAGTGCGTCTTCACCGTGTTGACCGACACGTACATCGAGTCCGCGATCTCCTCCGCCGTCCGCATCGACGGCAACTCCACCAGCAACGCCCGCTCCCGCGTGGTCAGGGCTTCGGGTTGGCCGGTGGACGCCGTGGGGACCGTGGTCATCACCGCGGTGGCGAAGCGGTCCAAGCGGCCGAAGCGGCCGGCGCCCCGTGCCAGCAGGTCGCGGACGGGTTTGCCCGCGTTGTAGAACGGGCGTAGCGCGTGCAAGGGTTCGGCGGCGGCCAACGCCTTGCGCAGCGCGTCGTGGGCCTGTTGCGGGCTCCCGTCCCGGGCCAGCAGCGCCACCTCCAGGACCCAGGCGTCCACCAGGGTTCCGGGCACGACGGCGGCCGACTCCCCGCGCAGCACGGGTTCCAGGCACTTGCGGGCCTGTGCGGCGCGGCCCCGGTGGGACAGCAGCACGGCTTGGACCAGCGCGAGTTCGGCGGACTCGCCGGTCAGCGACTCCACGTACGCCGCCAGGTCGGCCGCCCACTGCTCCTCCCCCACTCGCAACGCCATGCGCTGCGCCGTCGGCACGGCCTCGGCCGCCAGGTGCGGCGACACCTGCCGGTCGGTGAAGCCCCGCCACTGCTTCCACAGCGTGGACACCACCGCGTGCGGGTCGTCGGCGCGTTCGAACGAGGTCGTCGCGCACACCACCGCCACCGCCAGGGCCACGGTCCGGTCGGCCGCCTCCGGCAACGCCGCCACCGCGCGGCCCGCCAGCGCGCGGGCCGTGGCGTCGTCCAGGCGGCGGTGGGCGTCGGCGGCCAGGACGGTGTGCACCACCGCGCTCGCCGGCCGGTTCTCCCAACCGTGCGCGGAGATCAGGTCGAGCGCGCGGTCGCCGCGGTGGGCCACGGCCTGGGGGTCGCCGTTGAGCGCCGACACGACCGCCAAGTGCGCCAGGCACTCCAGCGCGGCGTGGTCGAACCCGCCGCGCACGGCCGCGTCCAACGCGTGCCGCAGATCCCCTTCGGCCTCGGTCAGGCGACCGGTCCACAGTTCGGCGATGCCGCGCTCGCGGCGCGACAGCACGTCGAGGGCGTCGTTGCCGGTGCGACCCGCCGGTGTCGCGGCCAGGGCGGTCAGCGCGGGGGCCAGGTCGCCGTGGTACCTGGCGCGCTGCAAGCGGACCGCGGCGTGCAGCGCGCGCATCCGGTCGGAGGTGAGCGCGCCGTCGGCGATGTGCCCGAGCAGCCAGTCCACGGCGGTCAGGTCGCCCGCGTCCAACGCCGCCGCCGCGCCGACCAGGGCGGCCGGGGTCCGCCCGACCAGGGTCTGGGGCGCGGCGCTGAGCAGTTCGTGCAGGCGGGGTCCGTGGCCGCTCAGGACTTCGGCCAGGCCGTCGCGGCCGACGACGTCCGCGGTGAGGTCGGGGCGTTCACCGTGCACGGCGTGTTCCAGGGCGTCCAACGGCCGGCCGTGGTCGCGGTGCCACGTCGCCGCCGCGTGGTGCAGGCGGGCGCGGTCGCGGGGGCGGACGCGGTCCAGTTCGGCGGACAGGTGGTCGCGCAGCAACGGGTGGCACCGGAACCGCACCCCGTCCTCTGTGGACACCAGCGCGTGCCGGCGGGTCAGCTCCTGGAGCAGGCGGCCGGCTTCGGGTTCCTCGGCGACGGCGGCGGCGAGGTCGGCGGAGACCTCCGCGCACACGCTGGTCGCCACCAACAGCGAGCGGGCGCGGTCGCCGTGCGGCGCCAGCACCTCCTCGGCGAGGTAGTCGGCGACCGGGGGCAGCGCGCCGGTGAACCCCGTCGGCGGCACGGACCCGGTCAGCGCCAGCGCCGCCAGCCGCAGCCCGGCGGTCCAGCCGTCGGTGACGCGCAGGACGTGGTCCACGTCCCGCGCGTCGAGTCTCAACTCGTGGTGGGCCAGCAGGCGCTCGGTCTCCTCGCGGGTGAACGCCAGGTCCCGCTCCCCCACCACGCGCAGCCTGCCCTCCAGCAGCAGCCGGGACAGCCGCAGCGGCGGCGCGTGCCGGCCCGCCAGCAGCAGCCGCAACGGTTCGGGCGTGTGCCGCACGAGCAGTTCCAGGCCGCGCAACGCGGTCCGGTCGTGCAGCAGGTGCACGTCGTCGACCACCAGGCGCACCGGGGCGGCGAGGTGGTCCAGCGCGGCGATCAGCAGCGCCGGGAAGTCCGGTCCGGACGGCGGCGGCAGGTCGGGCGCCTCGCCGCCGAGGGCCTCGGCCAGCGCCTCGCGCACCGCCGACCACAGGTAGGGGGCGGTGTTGTCGTGCGGGTCCAGGGTCACCCAGGCCACGCGCCCGGTCGCGGGCCGGCGCGCCCACATGGCCAGCGCCGTGGTCTTGCCCGCGCCCGCCGGTCCGGTCACGACGGTGACCGGTGGCGCGGCGGAGGTCGCCGCGGTGTGGGCGTCCAGCAGCGCGGTGAGCCGGTGCCGGTGCACCATGGGCGCCTCGGCGAGCGGGACGCGCAATTTGGGCGGCGCCACCGGGTGGCCGGTGCCTTCGGGGTCTTGCCGCTCCGCCATGTCGTCGCCTCTCTGCTCTTCCTGCGTGCCGGTTGATCGCGTGCGGCGGGTGCTGACGATCATCGGCGGTGTGGTCACGGGCCTTCCTCACCCTCGGCGGGTGACGCTTGATCCGTTCTGGCACAACGGTTGCCCGGGATCGGCGAACGGAGCCACCGGCGCGGTGCGATCGCCCGCCCGGCGGCGTCCGAACGGGGTCTGCGCTGTGACGGTGATCACGCCACTGTGGCCGGTCGGGTCGCGGACGGCGTGCCCCGCGCGGACGACGAGGTCGCGGCCAGGCGCAGGCCGGCCGCCACGCCGCCGGTCAGCCGCACCAGCTCGGCGAGGTCCGGCGAGGACAGCGCGACGCCGTGCGCCGTCAACATCTGCCGCGCCTCGTCCTCGGTGAACGCCAGGTCGGCCGCGCCGATCTCGCGCAGCCGGCCGTGCGCGCGCAGCCACGGGCGCAGCGGCGAGGGCGTGCGTCCGGCGAGGACCAGCCGCAGCGACGGGTGCCGGGCCAGGGCCGCGAGCAGCCGCGCCGACGGGCGTCCGGCGAGGACGTCCACACCGTCCAGTGCCAGGCACAGCGCGGGGCCGCCGCGGCGCGGCCGAGGTGCCAGCCACACCAGCGGCGACCCGCCCGCGCCGGCCACGGCGTCGTGCACGGCCCGGCTGAACGCGGCGGGCTCGCCGTGCGCCGGCGTGAGCGGGACGACGGCGACCGGCGACACGTCCCCGGCCACCCGGTCGGCGCACCGCGCGGCCCAGCTCGTCAGCAGCGCGGTCTTGCCCGCGCCGGCCGGGGCCCGCACCAGGGTGACCCGGCCGTCGTCGCGGTCCAGCGCGGCGAACAGCCGTTCCCGCGCGAGCAGTCCGGTCACGGGCACGACGGCACCGCCGGGACCGACGGCTCGGTCAGCGCGGCGGCCAGCCGCAGCACGGTGCGCGGCACGGCGGCCAGCAGCACCGCCGCCGCGACCACCGCGCCGCCCGCGCCGCACGGCAGCCGACCCGCGTGCCGCTGCGCGACCAGCGGCACCAGGGCGATCAGGACGCAGAGCAGGACCAGCCGACGCCGGCCCCCGGACGCACGTGCCACGCGGTCACCCCCGGTCAGGCGTCGGCGAACATCTCGCGCAGGGAGCGCTCCTGCTCCGGCGAGAGGTTGGTGAACAGCAGTTCCGGGGGGCTCGGCCCGGCGAAGGCGTCGCGGACCTTGTCCAGCACCGCCCCGGAGGTCAGGACGAACAGCGCGGACGTGCCCGGGACGACCCGGTCGCGCACCTCGCGCAGCAGGTCGTCGTCGATCCCGACGTCCACGAGCTTGCCGCCGGCCGCGCCCGCCGCCGCGCCGACCGCCGCCCCGAAGAACGGGACCAGGAACAGCAGGCCGAACAGCAGCCCCCAGAACGCGCCGGTCAGCGCGCCGCGCCCGACCAGGTCGTGCAGCTGGCGGATCTTGGGCTTCTTGCGGTCGTGCGGCCAGGTCACGACGGCGGCGTCGTGCACCGCGACGAGCCTGCTCTTGGCCAGCGACTCCAGCGTACGGGCGGCGTGGTCGGCGCCCTCGGCGGTGTCGAACTTCCAGATGGTCAGCGTTGCCATGTCACCTCTCCGATCTCCGGTCCCAACGCCGCTCCGGCGCGGGTGAGCACGTCCGCCGCCGCGCGCAGGCGGGCGACGACGCGGTCGTGGTGGCCGTCCAGCTCGGCGGCCCGCTCCCGGGCGCGGGCGGCGGCCTGCTCGGCTCGGCGCGGGCGACGGTCCGCTCGGCTCGGCGCGGGCGCGGGCCGCGGTCTGCTCGGCCTGCGCGGCGCGGGCGCGGGCTTGGGCCTCGACCCGGTCGGCGAGCAGGTCCGCGCGGCGCAGCGCGGCGGCACCAGCCCGTCGGTCACGAGGGCACCACCGCCAGCGGGTAGCGGCACAGCGCGCCGACGCCCGCGGGCAGCGCGCCGGGCCGCAGCACCCGCACCGGCACGCCGCCCAGCAGCGCCGACCGCACGGCCACGTCCACCGCCGGCCCCGAGCGCCACGCCACGTGGGGCCGGTCGAGCACCTGGCGGGCCGACGCGCCGAACCACCCGGTGGCCGGGTCGGCTACCGCCCGGTCCACCAGCAGCTCCCGCACCCGGCCGCGGGCCAGGGCCGCGAGCGTGGGGCCGACGCCCCGCACGGCGTGGCCGGGGACCGCGGACCGCTCGTCGAACTCGGCCACGCTGCGCGCCGCCCACAGCCGCGCCGTGGACCGCGCCACCTCCGCCAGCCGGTCCGGCCCCGGTTCGCGCACCCGCCGCACGGTCACGTCCGGCCCGAACGCCGTCCGCAACGCCTCGGCCAGCGGTTCCCCGCCGTGGACCACGACCAGCCGCGCGCCGCACCGGTCCACCGCGTCCCGGCACGCCGCGACCGCCGCCCGCGGCCGGCACCACACCGACTCGCGCCCGGACGCCGCCAGCCCGCCGGGCACCGACGCCACCTCGACGCTCGCGTGCCGCGCGTCCACCACGACGCACGGCGGGCGTTCCTGCGCCCACGCCACCAGCGGCAACACCCGCGCCGGCGCGCCGTACCGGGCGGTGTCGGGGCCACGCCGGCCCGGCATCGGGTACACCGCCGGCACGTGGCCGCCGTCGGCGAACACCGCGACCGGCGTGTCCGGCTCGTCCGGCACGGCGACCAGGAAGTCCACGACGGTCGCCTCGTCCGCGCCGGCCGCGCGCAACGCGTCGACCAGCGCGGCCGCGCGGTCGCCCCACGGCGCGTCCGACTGTCCCAAGTAGATGGACGCGACCGGGTGCAGCGGGCGGACCACGTCGGCGAGCCGGTGCGGTCCGAGCAGAACGGGTGTGCGCACGGGAGTTGCTCCTCACGGGAGGGGTGTGGGGGTCCGGTGGCGCCGGACCGTCGCGCGCGGCGCCACGACCCGCGCCCCGACCGCGGGCCGTGGCGTCGCGCGTTCCGCGACGACCGGACCGGCGCCACCGGTGCGGCGGGGACCGAGACCGCGAAGCCCCCCGAGGCCCGCGCCGCCCCACCAGCGTCACGACGGCGACCCGGGCGGGGCGACACCCGTGGCGGGTGAACGCGCACGCCGGCCCACCCGACGCGGGTGAGCCGCCGGCGCCGGCCCCGGTGCGACCGTCGCGGCGGACCGGGCGCGACCGCGCCCGGCGACCGGGACCACGGGTGGGCGGGGGCGTGCCGCCGCTTCACCCGGAGAGGGTGAACATGCGGCGTGGAGGAGGGGTGGCGCCGTTGGCGCTCGCGCAGTTCGTCGCGAGTTTCGCCGCGACCACCATGACGGTGTCCATCAGCGCCATCGCGGACGGGCTGGCCACGCCGGTGTCCGGCGTCCAGGCCACGATCACGCTGTTCACGCTGGTCATGGCGGCGTTGATGGTGCCCGGCGGGAAGTTGACCGACGTGTGGGGGCGCAAGCGGTGCTTCACCGCGGGGCTCGCCGTGTACGGGGCGGGGGCGCTGGTGGCGGCGCTCGCGCCCGGACCGTGGGTGCTGTTGCTGGGCTACTCGGTGCTGGAAGGGGTCGGGTCGGCGCTGATGATCCCGCCGGTCTACGTCCTGGTGACGGTGCTGTTCGGCGAGGTGGCCGAGCGGGCGCGGGCGTTCGCGGTGGTCAGCGCGGCCGGCGGGGTCGGCGCGGCGGCGGGGCCGCTGCTGGGCGGGCTGCTGACCAGCGCGTTCGGGTGGCGCACGGCGTTCCTGTTCCAGGTGGCCGTGGTGGCGGCGATCCTGGTGGCGGCACGGGGGCTGCGCGATCCGGGGCCTTCCGGCGCACGTGGGGACGGGCCGCCGGCGCGGTTCGACGTGCCGGGCGCGGTCCTCTCGGGCACGGGGTTGTTCCTGGTGGTCCTGGGCGTGTTGCGGTCGGGGTGGGTGTTCGTCGGGCTCGGGGTGCTGGTCCTGGGCGCGTTCGGGTGGCACATCACGCGCCGCCGCGACCCGCTGTGCCCGCCGGAGCTGTTCCGCGACGCCCGGACCGTGCTCGGGCTGGCCACGCAGGTGGTGCAGTGGCTGGTGCTGCAGGGCGCCTTCATCGTCCTGTCGGTGTACGCGCAGCGCGTGCGGGGGCTGGACGCGGTGGGCAGCGGGCTCGCGCTGGCGCCGGTCACCGCCGGGGTGCTCGTCGCCGCGGCCGTCGCCGACCGCCTGGCCCGTCGGCTGCCGCTGCGCCGGGTCGTGCGGGTCGGGTTCGCCGTGACGGTCGTCGGCGTGGCGCTGCTGGTGGCGCCGGTGCGGCACGACTCGGGGTTCGCGGCGTTCCTGCCCGGCCTGCTGCTCGGGACCGGGGTGGGCACGATGCTGACCGCGTCGGTGACGCTGGTGCAGTCGGCGTGGCCGCCCCCGGCGCAGGGCGCGGTGTCCGGGGTGTCGCGGGCGGTGTCCAACCTCGGGTCGTCGTTGGGCACGGCGCTGGCCGGGGCGGCGGTGGCGGCCACCACGGCAGGCCCCTACGCCTCGGCGCTGGCGGTGTTCGGCGGGCTGGCGGTGGTGGGGTTCGGCCTGGCGCTGCTGCTGCCGCGTCAGCCGTCCTGACCGGAGATCCGGCGGCGGCGCTCCGCCACGGCCCGGACCACCAGCCGGGCCACGCCGCCGACCAGCACCACGCCCCCGCACATCTGGACGGTCACGGCGAGCCGGGCCGCGCCCGTGACCGGCGCGATGTCGCCGAAGCCGACCGTGGCGAACACGGTGACGGCGAAGTAGGCCGCGTCGAGCCGGTCCAGCGGCTCGCTGAACGCGCCGGCGTCCACAGTGGACAGCGCGTGGTAGGCGTTGGCGAACACCAGCACGAACAGCACCGCCACCACGACCAGCGCGCGGACGCCCCGCCGCACGGGGTGGCGGGACCGGCCGATCGCCCGCAACTGCCACAGCAGCACCAGCGCCACGACCGCCAGGCCCGCCACCACCGCCCCGGTCACGGGAACCGGGCCCCCGCCGCGGTGAGCCGGTCCAGCGCCGGCTCGTCCAGGGCGTCGCGGGTGAGCAGCACGAGCACCGACGAGCCGCGCGTGACGTGCCGGCGGCCGGCGCGGACGGCGTCGTCGGACAGCCCCGGCCGGGTCAGGCACGCGGCCAGCAGCCCGACCACCGACCCGACCACCGCGCCGAGCACGGGGGCGAGCAGCGGCAGACCGGCCACCAGGCCCCAGAACGCGCCCGCGAGCACCGCGTCGCCCACGACCCGGCCGGGCCGGCGCACCTCGGGCAGGGCGTGGTCGGGCAGCCACGACACGACCGCCGCGTCCTGCACCGCGTGGTGCCGGTCGTGCAGCAGTTCCAGCGCGTTCTCCGCCCCGTCCGGCGCGGGGAACCACCACGTCGTCACCACGGCCACGCCACACCGCCCTCCAGCGCCCGGTCCAGCGCGACCGCGGCCTCCACCAGGGCCAGGTGCGTGAACGCCTGCGGGAAGTTGCCCAGGTGCGCCCCCTCCGGGCCCAACTCCTCCGCGTACAGGCCGACCTCGCCGGCGTGGGTCAACGCCTTCTCGAACACCAGCCGCGCCTTCGCCGTCCGGCCGGAGCGGGCCAGCGCGGACACGTAGTCGAACGTGCACAGCGAGAACGTGCCCTCGACGCCGTCCAACCCGTCCGGCGAGGCGACCGGGTCGTAGCGCAACACCTGGTCGTCCAGCACGAGATCACGCTCGACGGCGTCCAACGTGGACAGCCACCCCGGGTCGTGCGGCGCGACGAACCCGACCCGGGCCAGCCGCAGGACGGACGCGTCGAGCACGTCGGAGTCGTAGCGCTGCGCGAACGCCCGCCGCCCCGGGTGCCAGCCGCGCCGCCACACCTGCTCGTGGATCGCGTCCCGCGCCGCGCGCCACCGCTCGACCGGCGCGGGCAGCCCCTGCTCGGCCGCGATGCGCAGACCGCGGTCGAACGCGACCCAGTTCATCACCCGGCTGTAGACGTGGTCGTGCCGGCCGCCGCGGGTCTCCCAGATGCCCTCGTCGGGTTGGTCCCAGTTGTCCTCCAGCCAGTCCAGGACCCCCGACAGCGCCCGCCAGCCGCGCCGCCCGACGCGCAGGCCGTGCCCGTGCGCCCGGTGCAGGGCGTCGAGCAGTTCGCCGTGGACGTCGAGCTGGAGCTGGTCGCCGGCGGCGTTGCCGACGCGGACCGGACCCGAGCCGCGGTAGCCGGTGAAGTGGTCCAGCACCCGCTCGGGCACGTGCGGCGAGCCGTCCACCCGGTAGAGCACCTTCAACGGGCCGTTCTCGTACCGGTCGGCCAGCCAGCGCGCGAACGCCGCCGCCTCCCCGGTGAACCCCAGTTCCAGCAGGGAGGACACGGCGAAGGACGCGTCACGCACCCACGTGTAGCGGTAGTCCCAGTTGCGCTCGCCGCCGACGCGTTCGGGCAGCGCGGCCGTCGGGGCGGCCACCATCGCGCCCGTGGGGGCGTAGGTGAGCAGCTTCAACGTGATCGCCGACCGGTTCACCGCCTCGCGCCACCGGCCCCGGTAGGTCGACCGGGCCAGCCAGGCCTGCCAGAACGCGACCGTCCGCGCGAACTCCTCCTCCACCTCGGCCACCCGCACCGAGCGCGGCGGGCTGCCGGGGTTGGTCTCCAGCACGATCCCCCGCACCTGGCCCTCCGCGAGCGTGAGGACGCCGTGCAGGTCGTGGTCGGCGCGCAGGTCGGTCGGGCGCGGGTCGCCGGGTTCGCGGACGGTGTGCAGCACCAGCGTGGTGTCGAGGTTCTCGAAGACCGCGCCGTCGTCGGTGAGCACCGTCTTGTGCGGGCCGGCGCCGTACTCGAAGCGCGGCACCACGTCCAGCGCGAAGTCCACTTTGCCGCGCACGCACCGGGCCATGCGCACGAGCTTGCGCCGGTTGGTCGCGGTCGCGCCGGCGGGCGGCATGAAGTCCACCACCTCGCCGACACCGGTCGCGGTGGTGAACCGGGTGATCAGCGCGGCGGTGTCGGGGAAGTAGAGCTGGCGGCCGGGCCGCCGGTCACCCGCCGGGCCGATCCGGCAGTACCCGCCGCGCTCGCGGTCGAGCAGGGCGGCGAAGACGCTCGGCGAGTCGAACCGGGGGACGCACCACCAGTCCACGGTGCCGTCCGCCGCGACGAGCGCCGCCGTCTGGAGGTCGCCGACCAGGCCGTGGCCCTCGATCGGCGGGAAGTCGTGCTCTCGTTCGGTCATGCGGACGACGCTGTCCGCCCGCAGGCCCCCCGGCCTCACCCGGCACGGGCGAAGATCCACGCCGCCACCCGCCGGCACGGTGCCGCTCGACGCAAGAGCCGATGGCGGACCAGGCGGTGCCGGGCGGCTCGACAGGCGCGGCGGGCGGCCCGGCACGCGCGGCACCCGCGGCACGCGCCCCGGCAAGCCCCGCACCCCCGGCACGCGACCCGGCAAGCCCGGCACCCCCGGCACGCGGCCCGGCAAGCCCGACACCCCCGGCAGGCAGCCCGGCGCAACGGCGAGCGACTCGCCCAGCGCGGCGGTGCTCGTGGACGTCGACCCGCGTGCCCGGTGGGTCACCGCGTTGGTGCGTTCCGCCCGTGACGGGTGAGGAAATCCGGCCCCGCCCCCACGACCGTGGTCGGCGTGATCCACCGACCGGAGGGAACCGACATGGCAGAGCAGACGTGGCCGAGCCGGCCGAGGGCCAGCGCGTGGACCGGCTGGATCGGCTTCGCGGCCATCATGATGATCGTCATCGGGGCGTTCAACGTCATCGAGGGCGTGGTCGCGCTGTTCGACGACGAGTACTACGTGGTCGGACCGGACAACGTCCTGGTGCTCGACCTCACCGGCTGGGGTTGGACGCACCTGGTCATCGGGGTGCTGATCGCGCTCGCCGGGGCGGCGCTGCTCACCGGAGCGGCGTGGGCGCGGGTGGTCGCGGTGGTGTTCGCGGCGCTCAACGCCGTGGTGCAGCTGGGTTTCGTGTCCGTGCAACCCGTGTGGTCGACCATCGTGATCGCGCTGTGCGTGGTCGTGGTGTGGGCGGTCGTGGTGCACGGCGACGAAGTGGGCGGCGCCCGGTGACCGGCGCGGAGCGGCAGCGGTTGGAGGAGGCCGAGGCGGGCGTGCCGTGGCGGCGCTGGGGTCCCTACCTGGCCGACCGGCAGTGGGGCACGGTGCGGGAGGCGCGGTTCGGCGGGGACGCGTGGTCGTCGTTCACCCACGACCAGGCCCGTTACCGCGCCTACCGGTGGGGCGAGGACGGGCTGGCGGGCATCAGCGACGACAAGCAGCGGCTGTGCCTGGCGCTCGCGCTGTGGAACGGCGTCGACCCGATCCTCAAGGAGCGCCTGTTCGGCCTGACCAACGCCGAGGGCAACCACGGCGAGGACGTGAAGGAGTGCTACTTCCACCTCGACGCCACGCCCACCGCGTCCTACCTGAAGATGCTCTACAAGTACCCGCAACGGGAGTTCCCGTACGCGGACCTGGTGTCGGTCAACGCCGCGCGCGGCCGGCACGACCCGGAGTACGAACTGCTGGACACGGGGATCTTCGACGACCACCGGTACTTCGACGTCGTCGTGGAGTACGCCAAGGCGGGCCCGGAGGACGTGCTGATGCTCGTCACCGCGCACAACCGCGGACCGGAGCCGGCGCGCCTGCACGTGCTGCCCACGCTGTGGTTCCGGCACACCTGGTCGTGGGCGGGCGGTGACGAGCGGCCCACGCTGGTCGACGCCGGCGGCGCGCTGCGCGCGGACGGCGCGGGCCTGGGCGCGCGGCGCCTGTCGGTGGACCCGCCGGCGTCGTTCCTGGTGACCGGCAACGAGACCGACGACGAACGGGTCTTCGGCTCGCCCAACGCGTCCCCGTTCGTCAAGGACGGCATCGAGCGGGCGGTCGTGCACGGCGACATGACCGCGGTGGACCCGGCCGGTGCCGGCACGAAGGCGGCGGCGGTGTGCGTGCTGGACCTCCCGGCGGGCGGCAGCGGCACGGTCCGGGTCCGGCTGGCCGACCGGCCGGCCGCGTTCGCCGACTTCGACGCCGTGCTCGCGGCCCGCCGCGCCGAGGCGGACGAGTTCTACGCCGACGTGCTGGCCGGCGACCTGACCGACGACGAGCGGGTGGTGGCGCGGCGGGCGTTGGCCGGGATGCTGTGGTCCCAGCAGTACTACGAGTTCGACGTGGAGCGGTGGCTGACCGAGCGCGGCGAGGACCCGCTGGGCCCGCCGACCACCCCGAACCACCTGTGGCGCCACCTGGTCGCCGAGGACGTCATCGCCATGCCGGACGGCTGGGAGTACCCGTGGTTCGCGGCGTGGGACCTGGCCTTCCACGCGGTGGCGCTGGCCGTGGTGGACCCGGCGCTGGCCAAGCGGCAGCTGGAGCTGCTGCTGGAACGCCGCTACCAGCACCCGACCGGGCAGGTCCCGGCCTACGAGTGGAACTTCGGCGACGTCAACCCGCCGCTGCACGCGTGGGCGGCGCTGTTCGTGCACGACCACGAGAAGGCCGTGCGGGGCCGGGGTGACCGGGCGTTCCTCGCGCGGGTGTTCCCCAAGCTGCTGCGCGACTTCGACTGGTGGCTCAACCGCAAGGACCCCGGCGGGCGCAACGTGTTCCAGGGCGGGTTCCTCGGGCTGGACAACGTCGGCGTGTTCGACCGCAGCGCCCCGTTGCCCACCGGCGGGCACCTCGACCAGTCCGACGGCACGGCGTGGATGGCGCTGGCCTGCCAGAGCCTGGTCCGGATCGCGCTGGAGCTGGCCGCCGACGACCCGGTGCACCTGGAGCAGGCGCAGGCGTTGCTGGAGAACTTCGCCTGGATCGCCGCCGCCGCGCGGCACGTGGAGCTGTGGCACGAGCAGGACGGGTTCTTCTACGACGTCCTGCGCCGCCCCGACGGGAGTTCGGTGCCGCTGGAGGTGCGTTCGGCGGTCGGGCTGGTGCCGCTGGCGGCGGCGACGGTGGTGGACGGCGCGGTGCGGCAGCGGTTCCCCGGGCTGGTGCGCGGCGCGACGGAGTTCCTGGACCGGCACCCGGCGGTGACCGCCGCGCTGTGGCGGCACGGCGAGCAGGCGCACGGGACCGGTCCGGTGCTGTTCGCCCTGTTCGACGAGCAGCGGCTGCGGCGGATCCTCGCGCGGATGCTCGACGAGGACGAGTTCCTGAGCCCGTACGGCATCCGGTCGCTGTCCAAGTGGCACCGCGACCACCCGTACGTGTTCACCGTGGACGATCGGGAGCTGCGGGTGTCCTACCTGCCGGCCGAGTCCGACAGCGGGATGTTCGGCGGCAACTCCAACTGGCGCGGGCCGGTGTGGTTCCCGGTCAACGTCATGCTGGTGCGCGGGCTGCTGAACCTGCACGAGCACTTCGGGGACGCGTTCACGGTGGAGTGCCCGACCGGGTCGGGCCGGTGGGCGACGCTGCGCGAGGTGGCCGAGGAGATCTCCGACCGGCTGGTGCGGCTGTTCCTGCCCGGCGCGGCCGGGCGGCCCGCGCACGGCGGCCGGGAGCTGCTGCGCGACGACCCGCACTGGCGGGACCTGGTGCTGTTCCACGAGTACTTCGACGGCGACACCGGGGCCGGGCTGGGCGCGAGCCACCAGACCGGGTGGACCGGGACGGTGGCGCTGCTGCCGCTGCTGTTCCGCGGGGCGGTGCGCCGATGAGCCCGCAACCCGTCGTGCACGAGGTGAACACCGCGCTGTGGCTGGCCGACCTGGGCCGGGCTCTCGGGCGGCCGGTGACGTTGGGCGAGGTGCCCGACGACGCGTGGGACGCCGTCGCGCGGCCCGGTGTGGACGCGGTGTGGTTGATGGGCGTGTGGGAGCGCAGCACGACCGGGCTGGCGCTGGTGGACACCGACACGCGGCGTTCGTTCCGGCGGGCGCTGCCCGACCTGCGGCCCGAGGACGTGATCGGGTCGCCGTACTGCGTGCGCCGCTACGAGGTCGACGAGCGGTTCGGCGGGCGGGACGGGCTGGCCCGCGCCCGTGCCGCCCTGGCCCGCCGCGGTGTGCTGCTGGTGCTGGACCACGTGCCCAACCACGTCGCGCCGGACCACCCCTGGGCGTCGTCGCCGGAGCTGGTGGTGCGCGGCGACCGCGCGGAGGACCCGGCGGCCTGGGTGGTCGTGGCGGACCGCGCCGTGGCCCGGGGCCGGGACCCGTACTTCCCGCCGTGGCCGGACGTCGTGCAGCTGGACGCCTTCTCCCCCGCGCTGCGCGAGGCGACCGTGGGGGTGTTGTCCGACATCGCCGAGCAGTGCGACGGGATCCGCTGCGACATGGCGATGCTGCCCACCAACGACGTGTTCGCCCGCACCTGGCGGGGCCGCACCGGTCCGCCGCCGGCGGACGACTTCTGGCCGACCGTGCTGGCGGGCCTGCGCGCCCGGCACCCGGACGTGCTGATGATCGCCGAGGCGTACTGGGACATGGAGTGGACGTTGCAGCAACAGGGGTTCGACCTGTGCTACGACAAGCGCCTCTACGACCGCCTGACCGGGTTGGACGTCGCCGGCGTCCGCGCCCACCTGCGGGCGGACCTGGCGTACCAGTCGCGGCTGGTCCGGTTCCTGGAGAACCACGACGAGCCGCGGGTGGCGGCCCGGCTGCCGCGCGAGGCCGTCCCGGCGGCGGCGGTCGTGCTGGCCACCCTGCCCGGCGCGACGCTGTGGCACGAGGGCCAGTTCGAGGGCCGGCGCGTCCGCCCGCCGGTGTTCCTCAACCGCGCTCCGGACGAGCCCACCGACCCCGCCCTGGCCGCGTGGCACCACCACCTGCTGACCGTCGCGCCGGGAGTGCGGACCGGGAGGTGGCAGCTCCTGGAGGCCGCGGGCCGGCCGGACAACCGGACCTGCGAGAACCTCCTGACCTGGTCGTGGACCGCGCCGGGGACGAGCCACGTGGTGGTCGTGAACTTCTCGCCGGCGCCGTCCCAGGGGCGGGTGCGGATGGACTGCGCTCCCGGCCCCACGCGGCTCACGGACGTGCTGAGGACGGAGACGTTCCACCGCGACGGGGATGAGCTGTCCACCGAGGGCCTCTACGTGGAGCTGCCACCCTGGAGCCACCACGTGCTGGAGGTGACCGCCGCCTGACGAGCGACCGGGTGCGGGTCGCGGTTGCTCCGCACCCGGCCGCGGTGACCGGGTGCGGAGCGCCGGCCGTCACACGGGCTGTTCGGACGGTTCAGGCGCGGGCTTGGCCGTGCGGCGCGCAAGCAGGGCGTCCACGACCAGGAACCCCAGCAGGCTCAAGCCGAACAGCGGCACGAACCAGCCCACGCCGGCCGCCACCACCAGCACGACCACCAGTTGCGCCCGCGGCACCTTGCGCCACTGGCCGCGCGGCACCGGGCGGCCGAAGCCGCGGGTCGGGCGGCGCTGCCACCACATCCGGTAGCCCAGGACCACCAGCACGACCAGGCCGGTCGGGGTGCCGCTGGTGTGGCCGGCGTGGTCACCGGAACCGGTCATGCTCAGCGCCGGCGTGGTCCAGCCGAAGGTCGCGCGCAGGTCGGCCACGTTCTCCCCGGCGTACTTCGACCAGGTCAACCCGGTGGCGGACAGGAACACCGCGCCGACCAGCACCCACAGGCCCAGCACGGCGTGGCGGCGCACGGCGGGTTTGGGCCTGGCCGCCCGCCGCCGGGCGAACCACAGCACCAGACCGCCCGACGCGACCACCCACAGCCAGGACGCGGCCAGCTCGCTGTAGCCGCGGCCGAACTCGCCGAGCAGCAGGTTGGCGTGCACCTGGTCGAGCACGGTCCGCAACGGCAGCACGCCGCTGGACCCGTAGGTGACCAGCTCGCCGACCACCGAGCCGGTGCCGGGGTCGACGAAGACGGCCAGCCGCTCGGACTCGCCGAGCGAGTCGGCGGTGAACAGGACCCGGGTGGTGGCGCCGGGTTCGGGCGCGGGCCGGACCGCGACGAGCGTGGCCGACGGCCGCGCCGCCACCGCCACCTCGACCTGCCGCGCCAGGACGTTGTCATGGCGAAAGCTCCTCAGGGTGTGCGGTAGCGCCATCGGTCCACAAAGGACGGTGGTGTGACTGGCTCGCTCACTTCCTCAGGAGACGGGCGGCCCGCGGCGCGGCACGGTGCGCCGGCGCGACACCTCGGCCAGCGGCTGCTCGGGGTGCCCGGCGATCGGGATGCGCAGCGGCGCGACCGCCGGCGGCGGCGACAACCGGCGCGGCACCACCGACGCCAACGCCGCCGCGAGCCGGAACACCGCGCGCTCCGCGCCCGTCAGCGCCCCGACCACGACGGCCGTGGCGAGCACGTGCGCGGACAGCATCGACGGCGACGGCAGGACCCCGTCGGGGTGGCGGCTCACCACGGCCAGGAACACGTGCATCGTGACCTGCACCGACACCACCAGCGCGACGATCTCGCCGAACCCGACCTGCCGGTCGGTCAACGGCCCGCAGGCCCACCCGACCACCGCGGCGAAGGCGAGGACGTGCGGCAACGCCGGCACGTGCCCACCCGCACCCGCGTGCACGACCACGGCCAACAGCCCGGACGACAACCCGATCACGCCACAGCGCGCCACGCGCACGGCACCGCGGGTCGGGGACGTCACGCTCCGCAGCGTATCGACCTCCGGCCCGCAGGCGAAGGCTCGCGCCCGGCGGGGGTGCGGGAAGCTGACCACGCACAGACCCTGCTGCCGATCCTCGCTCGGCAGGCTGCTTCACTCAGAGTAACTCCGCATGGCCAGATCTCGCCGTGACATCGCACTGTTCGACGCACCTCCCGCGCCGTGTCAGCGCTGTGACTGCCCGGTGTCAGGCGACGCCGTGATCGTTGCCCCCACCAGCGACAACGGGAGAGCAACCATGACCACCTTCCCCACCCCGACCCCGATCACAGCCAACCTCACCACCGCCGGCGCCCACGTGCGGGTCGTCGCGAGTGCACGGTCCGACACGGTCGTCCAGGTCCGGCCGCTGAACAGCGCGAACAAGACGGACGTGAGGGTCGCCGAGAAGACGAAGGTCGAGGTCTCCGACGGCGACTTGACGGTGGAAACCACCAGGTCCGGCGACAGGCGGGGTTCGGTGGCCATCACGATCGAACTACCGGCGGGGTCCAACCTGGTCCTGAACACGGCGTGGACGGATGTGCGGGCCGAGGGCGACCTGGGCGACTGCGACCTGAGCACCCTGTCCGGCTCGATCCGCCTGGACCGGGTGTCGTCGGTGCGCGGCAACGTCGTGGAGGGTGGCGTGGAGATCGGACACGTCGCCGGCGCCGTGGAGGTCGACGGCGGTGCCGGCGGCCTGCGCCTGGGTGAGGTCGGGGGCGCGATCCGCTACGCGGGCTCGTCGGGCGAGGTCTGGATCGGCCACGCCCACGCGGACGTGCGCCTCGGCGGGTCGAACGGCAGCTTCACGATCGACCGAGCGGACGGCAACGTCATAGCCGAGGGCGCGAACTGCCCGATC
Organism: Saccharothrix mutabilis subsp. mutabilis; assembly: GCF_039521145.1. Lineage (NCBI taxonomy): Bacteria > Bacillati > Actinomycetota > Actinomycetes > Pseudonocardiales > Pseudonocardiaceae > Saccharothrix > Saccharothrix mutabilis. Next base: position 62,964 of record NZ_BAAABU010000023.1, on the reverse strand, counting down.
CGGGTCGGCCGGATGGCGGGCGGTCAGGCGCACCTGGCGAACGCGTCGGGCGGCATCGAGGTCGGGGTCGCAAGGGACGTGACGGCGGAGGTCGACGCGACCAGCACAAAGGGCACCGTCCGCAACACCCTGCCGACACCCACGACAGCCGCACCAATCCTGAAACTCCACGCCCGCACCCGTTTGAACGACATCCACATCCACCCGGCCACGAACTGACTCCGAGGTCCCACTCCGGTCGTTCGGCTGTCGGGCGCTCCCTGCCGAGGAGCGGCGAGTGGTGCCCCATGACCGCCGCACCCGCGCCCGCCGCGCCGCCGCTCCTGCCCTTGCGCCCAGCCCCCTGCCTTTCGCTCCTGGCCTCGCCTACCGGCCCGGGCTTCCGGTCACCGCTCCGGCTTCCGAGGTTGGTGTCCGGCGCTCGGCAATCGGGCTTCGGCGCTGGGTGTCGGGCGCTGGGCTCCGGCGTCGGGCACCCGACGTTCGGCGCTCGGCATCCGGCGATGGGACCCGGCGTTCGGGGTCCGGCGCTCGACACCCGGCGTCCGACGCTCGGCACCCGGCGTCCGGCACCCGGTACCGGCGCTCGGCGCTCGGGGTTCGGCGTCCGGGGTTAGGCGTCCGCAGCCCGGCGTCCGCAGCCCGGCGTCCGGCCTTCGGCCCGAGCATGACCGGCCCACCCACCGATCGCCGCAACCCTTCACCACACCAAAAATTTCAGTCAACCAAAAGTTTTACTTCACCGAAATGGAGTTTTCAGCAGCCATGAACAGCACAAGTGAGCGCGAGAACGGTGTCGAGCGGGGCTGGGAGAGGGTCGCCGACGTCTTCAAGGCGAACTTCGCCAACGGAGGCGAAGTGGGCGCGGCCTGCGCCGTCTACCTCGACGGCAAGCCGGTCGTGGACCTCTGGGACGGTCTCGCCGACCGCGACACCGCCAAGCCCTGGCGGGACGACACGATCGTCCAAGTCGCCTCCACCACCAAGGGTGCGACGGCGATCTGCGCCCACCTCCTCGTGCAGCGCGGACAACTCGACCTCGACGCTCCCGTCTCCCGCTACTGGCCCGAGTTCGGCGCCAAGGGCAAGGAAGCGATCCCCGTCCGCTGGCTGCTGTCCCACCAAGCCGGCCTGCCGATCGTCGACGGGCCGTTGACCTTCGAGCAAGCCTGCCAGTGGAACCCGGTCATCGAGGCCCTCGAAAACCAGGAGCCGTTGTGGCGGCCCGGCACCGAGCACGTCTACCACGGCGTGACCTTCGGCTTCCTCGTCGGCGAAGTCGTCCGGCGGATCACCGGCAAGTCGCTCGGCACCTTCTTCGCCGACGAGGTCGCCGCCCCGCTCGGCCTCAGCGCCTGGATCGGCCTCCCCGACACCGAAGAACCCCGCGTCGCCAAGGTGCACTACGCCGCACCCTTCAGCCTCGAAGAACTCATCGCCGGCATCATCGAGGCCACCGGGCTCGACGCCGACACGGTCAACGCCTGGGTCACCGCCGTCTGGGGCGAGGACTCCGTGCAAGCCCGCGCCGCGGAACTCGGTGGCGCGCTGGACAACTCGACCGCCTACCACGAGACGCGGGCGTGGCGCGCGGCCGAGTTCCCCGCTGCCAACATGCTCGCCGACGCCCGGTCCGTGGCCAGGATGTACGCCGCCACGGTCAGCGACGTCGACGGTCTCCGCCTGCTCAACCCGGACACGGTCACCACGATGACCGAGATCCACACCGACAAGAGCAGGATGCACGGCCTGCCGCCCGGCCTCGACCTCCCGGCGGACCGCTCGTTCAACATGTCCCTCGGCTTCTGGCGCGCCTGCCCGCCGATGCCGCTGCTGGGCCCCGGCTCGTTCGGGCACCCCGGTTCCGGCGGGTCGATCGGGTTCGCGGACCCCGACGCCCGGGTGGGCTTCGCCTACGTCACCAACCTGTGGAACTTCCGCGCCGACGACCCGCGCGCGGCCGGGCTGGTCAAGGCCGTTCGCTCCTGTCTCGGCTGAGCTACAGCGTCGCGACCCAGTCGACCACGGCTTGGTGGTAGTCGGGCGCGTTGGGCGCGTAGTTGATGGAGTGGCCGTAGCCGTCGAGGATGTAGGTGTGCAGGCGGGCCTCCGGGGCGAAGTACGGGGCCTCGGAGGCCCGCAGCGCTTCGGGTGACGAGCAGTCGCTGCCCAGCGGGGTGCCGCAGAAGTGGGTGTCGTTGCCGACCACGAGCATCACCGGGACGTCGATCGCGCGGCTGGCCGGGGTGACGATGTTGGTCAACGCGATGGTGTCCACGGCCTCCGTCGCGGCGAAGACGTCCTTTGTGGACTCGTCCACCGCGATGGCCTCCGGGACGTTCGGGCCGGGCGTGTGGAAGGCGGAGTACCGGGTGCCGGGGCTGGTGGTGAGGTAGCCGGCGTCCAGGCCCCGGCCGGCCAGTTGCGGGTCGAGCGCGGCGGGGATCATGCCGGCCAGGACGGGCAGCACGGTGATGTAGTTCATCCGGTGGGTCATCCCGGTGACCAGCACGCCGTCCACGTCGCGGTGCAGGCCGGCCTCGATCATCGCCATCGCCGCGCCGATCGAGTGCCCGCCGACGACGACGCGCTCGAACCGGGGCCGCAGCGTCTGCACGACCTGGTGCACGGCGTTGGCCTGGACGGTCGCGGTGACCAGGGTGCTCAGCGGCTTGGAGCTCTGGCCGGTGCCCAGCCGGTCCACGGCGAGGGTGGCGATGCCGGCGTTGTTCATCGCCTGCCGGTACGAGCGGGTGCCCGGCGTGTAGGAGATGTCCCAGTACGAGCTGTTGTACGTGCCACCGGGGATGAGCACCTGCACGGTCCGGGCGCCCTGCGGCGTGCACAGCCTGCCGTACATGGTCTCCACGGCCAGCAGGATCCGCACCGGCACCCGCACGTCCTCGCACGACACGGGGGCCGCCGTCGCCGCACCCGGCACCAGCCAGGTGGTCACGACCAGCAGCACGACGGCACAGATCCGACGGAGACTGTTCCAGGGCACGGGGAAATACCTCTCAACGGGGACGGGGTTCGACGCGCATGAGCATGCCGCTGGGGTAGGCGGCGGAAGTGAACTTCACCCGGACCTGCTTGTCCGGTAGGGGGGTCAGGCGGTGTCGCGCGGCGATGGTGGCCAGGGCGACCACGATCTCGGTGTGGGCGAAGAGGTTCCCGAGGCACTGGCGGGTACCCGCGCCGAACGGGACGTACGCGCCCCTGGGTAATCGGGTGGCGCGCTCGGGTTCCCAGCGGTCCGGGTCGAACCGCTCGGGGTCGTCGTGGGAGGCCGGGTCGTGGTGCAGGGCGTGCGGGCTGACGATGACCTCGCCGCCGGCGGGGATCGTCGTCTCCCCCAGTTCGACGTCGACCAGGGCGCGGCGCATCAGGATCCACACCGGGTACTTGCGCAGCACCTCGTTGACGACCCGGCCCAGGTAGACCAGGCGCGGCACGTCCTCGGCCGTCACGGGGCGGCCGGCGAGCACTTCGTCCACCTCGGCGTGCACCCGGGCCTCGACCTCGGGGTGCGCCGCGATCTCGTGGCACGCCCACGCCAGCGCGATGGCCGTGGTCTCGATGCCGGCCGTGAGCAGGGTCAGCACCTCGTCGTAGGTCTGCTGGTCGGTCATGCCGCCGCCGGTGTCGTCGTCCTGCGCCAGCATCAACGTCGAGAGCAGGTCGCCGTGGTCGACGCCCTCCGCGCGGCGGGCCGCGATGACGTCGAGCACGATCGCCTTCATCCGCGCGACGGCCCGGTCGAATTCGCGGTTGGCTGGAATCGGCAGGCGTTCCACGAAGGACGGCGACAACGCGCGCACCATGCCCTGCTTGATCACGGTGAAGACCGAGCGCCGCACCTCCGCGATGACGGGCGCGCCGATGCCGGTGGAGAACAGCGCCTCGCCGACGATCGTGACGGCCAGGCCCTGCATGTCGTCCTCGACCACCCGCACCTCGCCGGCGCGCCAGCCGGCCACCAGGTCGGCGGTGGCGCGGCGCATCGTCTCGACGTAGCCCGCGACGCGGTCGCGGTGGAACGCGGGCTGGACCATGCGGCGCTGCCTGCGGTGGAACGGCCCGTTGGACAGCAGGAGGCCGTTGCCGAGGTAGGGCTGGAACTTGTCGAACATCGCGCCCTTGCGGAACTTCGCGCCCTGCGTCACCAGCACCTCGTGCGAAAGTCGAGGACTGGTCACGAAGAACGCGGGCAGCGGCCCGAGGTCCACGCGCACGACCTCGCCCAGTTCCCGCAAGGATGCGGTGAAGTCGGGGCGGTGCCGCAACAACGGCAGGGTGTGCCCGAGTAACGGCAGCCGGCCGGGCGCCACCGGAACGGGCATCTTGGCTCCACCGAAGACGAGTACGTCTACCCACGAATGGTGGACCACCATAGAAGCCGACAGCGGGCAGGGGACAGTGCCCGATCGGGTGGATCAGCATCACCCCGACAGCGCAACCGCCGCGCGCCGCCGGTCGCTATGCTCGCGGCCCCGCCCTCGACTGGCTGAGGTGTTCACCGTGACCCGAACCCGCGACTGGGTGCCCGACAGCGTCGACGTCTCCGTGCCCAGCATGGCCCGCACCTACGACTACATGCTCGGCGGCGCGCACAACTTCGCCGTCGACCGCGAGGTCGGCCAGAAGATCGAACAGGTGATGCCGGGCCTGCGCACCGCCGCCCGCGTCAACCGGGCGTTCCTGAAACGGGTGGTGCGGTTCATGGTGGACTCGGGCATCCGGCAGTTCCTCGACATCGGCTCCGGCATCCCGACGGTCGCCAACGTCCACGAGGTGGCCCAGCTGGCGGACCCGTCGTGCCGGGTGGTGTACGTGGACCGCGACCCGATCGCCGTTGCGCACAGCGAACTGATGCTGGCCACCAACGACCGCGCGGCGATCGTGAAGGCCGACATGCGCGACCCGGAACACATCCTCGACCACCCGGTGACCCGGAGCCTGATCGACTTCGACCAGCCCGTGGGCCTGCTGTTCCTGCTGGTGCTGCACTGGGTCCCCGACGAGTCGAACCCGCACGCCCTGCTGGCCCGCTACCGCGACGCCCTGGCACCCGGCAGCTTCCTGGCGCTCACCCACGTCAGCGCCGACCACCAGGACAGCACGCTGACGGCGGCCACGGACGTGATCAAGCGCAGCAACAGCCCCGACCAGATCACCGAACGCACGCACGCGCAGGTGACAGCCCTGTTCGGCGACTTCGACCTGGTGGAACCGGGCCTGGTCGGCTGCGGCGAATGGCGCCCCCACGGCCCAGGCGACATCTCCGACCGGCCGAACATGAACATGCTCGTCTACGCCGGCGTAGCCCAAAAACCCACCCCCTGACCACCCCCTGACCACCCCCACCAGCGCCGCAGGCGCCAACGGGCTGCCAAGCACAGGAAGGGCCTCGGTGGCCTGCCGCGCGGCGAGCGCCGCTTTGATCGCGGTTGAGCACGGACACGGCCGCAACCCCGCCCGTCGCCGGTGACTCCGTCCCTCGCCGGAAATCTTCGCCCCGGTGTATCCACGCCCGCGCCCGCCGCTCTCTACTTGTGGGGCTCGGGGGAGCTGCGGGTGCGGGTCGGCCGACCGCCGTCTGGCCGACCCGCACCGACCACCCGACGCGCGCACACCGCCCCCCGGCAAGGGCGGCGCTCGTCTCAAGGGTAAGACCAGGTGCGGCACCCCGGTGGCGAACGTGCCCATCGTCGCCCCGGCACCACCGTGGTGCACGACAAGGTCGACGTGCGGCAGCAGGTCGGCCTGCGGCAACCACGGCCGCACCACCACGTTCCCCGGCACCTCCCCCAACGCCTCCACCTCGACGCTCGGACCGGTGGACACCAACACCCGCACGTTCAACGTCGCCAACCCCGCGATCGCCGTCCGCAACACCCCGGCGTCGCCGAACGCGGTCCCCAACGTCAGGTACACCAGCGGTTCCCGGTGCTCCCGCACCCACGACGGCAGCTCACCCGGCTCCGAGAACGGCGCCGAGAACGGCACCGGCCGCAACGGGACCGCGCGGGTCACGGCGAACTCCGGGTCCTGCACCGAGGGCGGGCAGATGTCCAGGTAGGGGTTGCCCAACGACATCAGGTCCCCCTCGGGCAGCTCCACACCGAGGTCCGCGGCGACCTCCGCCAGGTTTCTCCGCAACGCCTCCGGAGGCCCTGTCGGCCGCCACATCCGTCCGAACGAGTGGCACACGGCGGGCACGTCCGCGACCTTCGCCGCCAGGCCCGCGCCGGGGTTGGCCAGCTCGTGCACGACCAGGTCCGGCTTGCGGTCGAGGATGATCGGGACCAGGTCGGCCGCGCACCGGCGCGGCAGGATCGACCCGAACACCCTCGACACCCGCTCGGGCCGGAAGTCCGGCGACCGGCGCGCGGCCGGCCCGGCGTTGGCCAGGTCGAACGCGGCGAGCATGTCCATGCCGCCCGTGACGTGCTCGATCCCGTGCGCCGTCACCGCCGGCGCGAACGGGGCCGTGGTCACGAACGCCACGTCGTGGCCCACCTCGCGGGCGGCGATGGCGAGCGGCATGAGCGGGAAGGTGTGTCCGTAGGAGCCGAGGCTCGAAAAGAGGATTCGCACCGTCCAGAACGTAGTGGGGGCCGGTTCCGGTCAGATGAAACGCCACAGGTGGTCGTCGGTGCCGTTGTCGTCCCAGAGGACGACCTGCGCGCCCGCCGCCGTGGACGCGTCGGCGACGCCCAGCACCCGGCCGCCGTTCGCGCACTGGATGCGGAAGCAGCCGTTGCTACCGTAGCGCAGTCGCCACAAGTGGTCCGATGTTCCGTTGTCCGACCATTGCACCACTCGGGAGCCGTTGGCCGTGGTCGCGTTCTCCACGCCCAGCACCTTGCCGCTGTGGCCGTTGCGCAGCCGGAAGTAGCCGCCGGTGTCGGGCACGGCCGTCCACAGGTGGTCCGCCGTGCCGGTGTCACCCCACTGGATCACCGGGCCGCCGTCGGCGGTGGACATGTCCCGCACCCCCAGGACCAGGCCACTGCGCAGGTTCCGCACCCGGCGCGCACCGAAGGGCACGAACCGCCACCGGTTGTCCGGCGTGCCGTTGTCCTGGTCCTGCACGGCCTGCGCGCCGGCCGCTCCCGAGCCGTCGAGGATCGCGAGCAGCTTGCCGCTGTGGGCGTTGCGGATGCGGTGGGTGCCGTCGCCGTCGTCCACGACCGTCCAGCGGTGGTCGGCGGTGCCGTTGTCGGCCCACTGGAGCACACGGGCGTTGTCGGCGGTGGACATGTTCTCCACGCCCAGCACCTTGCCGCTGTTGCGGTTGCGGAACCGGACCGCGGCACCGTCGACGACCGGCTCCCAGTCGTGGTCCGCCGTGCCGGTGTCGTTCCACTGCACGGCCAGGCCACCGTCGGCGGTGGACATGTCCCGCACCCCGAGGACCATCCCGCTGCTCGCGTTGACCAGCCGGTATCCCCCGCCGGCCGCGGACGTCCGCCAATAGACGGTGTAGTTGTGGCCGTGGGCGTCGTAGAACGGCCCCAGAGCGACACTGGACCCGTTGGCCCTGGCCGTGAACGCCAACCCGCTCGTGCGGGTGATCGAGCCGACGTCGAGGTTCGGCAACACGCTCAACGCCGTGTTGCCGTAGTTCCCCGACAGCACCACCGGTCCGTAAGTGACCGCGGCGACCCCCGCGTCGTCGTTGGCCGCGCGCAACACCACCCGCATCGGCAGCCGAACCGCGACCGTGTCACCGGAGGCCCACGACCGGGTGATCTCGGCGTAGCTGCCCGGCGAGGCGTCCTGCGCGACACCGTTGACGCTGATCGTCGCACCGCCGGCCCACGCCGGGATGCGCACCCGCATCGTCCACGTGCCGCCGACCGTGCCCGTGACGGTGAGCGTCGTGGTGTCGCGCGCCGGGTAGGCGGTCGTCTGGGTGACCACGATCCCCCGCGCCGACCAGGTCAGCACCGACGGGATGAACAGGTTCACCGTCAACGTGGTCCCGTTGTGGAAGTAGACGGAGTCCATCAACTTCGTGTTGGTCTCCAACGCCGTGCCCTGGCAGCACCAGAACGTGCCGTAGTCGGTGCTGAAGCTGCCCCCGCCCATCAACGGCCCCACCTGACCGCGCCGGCCGCCGGGGTTGAGCGCGGTGAAGTAGCAGACGTGGCCGTGCGGGTCGGCCGGGTTCTGCTGCCCCAGCAGGTGGTTGAGCAACGCCTGCTCGTAGAAGTCGAAGTACGCGGCGTTGTCCGGCTCCAACTGCCACAGCTCGCGGGTCAGCTTGAGCATGTTGTAGGTGTTGCACGCCTCGGCGCTGTCGGGTCGCAGGTACGCGGCGATGGCGTTCGGGGCGCGGAAGTGCTCGGCCTGGCTGTTGCCGCCGATGGCGTAGGTGTGCGCGGTGACGGTCGCGGTCCAGGCGTTGCGGGCGATGTCGCGGTAGCGGGTGGCGCCGGTGGCCTTGTACTCGCGCGCCGCCCCGACCCACTTGGGCACCTGGGTGTTGGCGTGCAGGCCGTCGAGCCGGTCCTGACCCGCCGCCAGCGGGTCGAACACGGCCGCGTGGTCGAACCGCTGCGCGGTGGCCAGCCAGCGGGAGTCGCCGGTGTGCTGGTACAGGTCGGTCAGCACCGCGCTCATGCCGCCGAACTCGGTGCGCAGCGTGGTCTGCATCTGGCTGTAGCTCAACCGGGCCGTCCGCCAGTCCACCCACCCCGCGAACCGCAGCAGCACGTCCCGCGCCTGCGTGTTGCCGATCAACCGCCACACGTCCAGCAGGCCCGCCAGCGTCTTGTGGATGCAGTAGTACGGCACGCCCCGCCGGGTGCCCGACTCGACCACGGTCAGGTCCGACTCCGGGAACCCGGACAGGTAACCGGGGTTGAACCCGGCCGCCGCGTTGTTCGCCTGGCACTTGGCCAACTCCGCGACCATGTGGTTGGCCTTGTCCCGGCAGGCGGTGTCGCCCAGCACCGCCCACGCCTGCGCCCACGCGGTCAGGAAGTGCCCCTGGCTGTGCGTGCGGAACTCGAAGTTCGGGGCCTCCCACCCGCCGCACGCCGCCGCGCCGCCGGTGGACAGCCGGTGGTTGGCGCGGAAGTTGTAGAGCAGCCGCTCCACGTCGACGAACCGCAGGTAGTTCAGCGTGCGGTTCTGGTTGTCCAGCCACCGGCTCGCGGACAGCCGGACCTGGCCCGGCTCGAACGGGTGCACCGCCACGCCGATGTCCGGCCGGACCGGCGGCACCGCGGCCACCGCCGTCCCGGTGGCCAGCGTGGCGGGGACCGCGAAAGCGGCCTGCAACACCGTGCGTCGGTTGAAAGGCATCGGGACTCCCGGGTGGTCAGGCCAGCGGCGCGGTCACGGTGAAGGAGGCGTCACCGGCGAAGGTGGCGTCGCCTGCCCGGGGGTCCAGGCGCAGCGCGTAGTCGTAGTGGCGCAGGTAGCGGCCGGGGAAGTTGTAGGACTCGAACGACGTCGTGCCACCCCCGGCGAGCCCGGCCCGTCCGCAGAACGTGGCGTCACCGCGGAACAACGCCGTCCCGTCATCCCGGGCCAACACCAGCCGCATGTTGTTGTGCCGCAGGTAGTGGCCCGGGTAGTTGACCGACTGGAACGAGTAGCACCCGGCGTGGGCCAGCCCCGCGCCGATGGTGAACGTCGCGTCACCGCGGTCCGCCGCCGTCACGACCGGGTCGATCCGGACGAGGTTGTCCCGGTGCCGCACGTGCCGATCCGGGAAGTTGGCCGACCGCAACGACCGGTTCCCCACCGGCACCGCCGTGCTGTCGCCGACGTCCTCCCGCAACACCGTGAAGTGCCGCGCGGTCCCGGTCAGGCCGGGCAGCTCCACCTTCGCGCCGAACGAAGCCAGGTCCCCGCTGTCGGCGAAGTAGTAGCGTCCGGCGGCGTACTGGTCGAAGTAGATGCGCCACCGGCCGTCCGGCAGCCGCACCAGCGCCGGTCCCTCCAGGCCCGAGCCCCAGCCGGCCCAGTCGCCGGTGCCGACGAACTGCCACGGGCCGTTCAGCGAGGTGGCGGTGGCGTGCTCGATGTACTTGGTGGTCTCGTTCTTGAGGAAGTTGTGGTAGGTGCCGCCGACCTTCACCAGGAAGCTGTCGATGTAGTTCGCCGGGATGCCCAAGGGCACCGGCGCGGTCCACGCCGAGAGGTCACCGCTGGTGGCCGTGATGCGGTAGGGCCGGAACTGGCCCGCCGTGCCGGTGGTGGAGGCCGAGAACACGACGTGCACGCTGCCGTCGCCGTCCCGGAACCACTCCGGCGCCCACGTGCTGCCGGTCGAGCCGTTCAGGCCCACGGTCACGTTCCGCAGGAAGGTCCACGTCGTATAGTCGGCGCTGCGCGCGAACCCGATCGTGTTGCCGGTCCACCCGGTCGTGTAGACGACGTAGTAGTAGCCGTCGCTGTGCCGCAGGACGCTGGGGTCCCGGATCAACCCGGACGGCGGCCGATAAGCGTTGGCCCGCACCAGGTTGAAGTTCGACGCGTTCGACGAGTCGTACACGTACATGTTCGACTCGCTGCTGTTGGTGAACGCGGTCATCAGGTAGTGCGGCGCCGGACCGGCCGCCTGCGCCGGCGTGGCGACCAGCAACGACGCGCCCAACGCGAGCACGAGCGCCCAGACGAGTCTCATCTTCACTCCAGCACGAACGTCGCGTCGGCCCGCCCCAGCGCGTCGGGCGCGGTCCGCAGGACCATCTGGTAGTCGAAGTGCCGCAGGTAGTAGCCGGGGAAGTTCACCGACTCGAACGACACCGCCGACCCCGACGCCAGCCCGGCGCGCCGGAAGAAGCTGGCGTCGGCCCGGAACCCGGCACCACCGTCGTCCCGCTCCACCCACACCTCGTGGTTGCGGTGCCGCAGGTAGTAGCCCGGGAAGTTGGTCGACTCCAACGACACCGTGCCCGAGCCGGACAACCCGGCGACCACGCGGAACTGCGAGTCCGCCAACGGCTGCACGCCCGCCTCGATCCGCGCCCGGTACTCCCAGTGCCGCACGAACCGGTCGGGCACGTTGTAGGACTTCAGCCGCACCGGCGTGGCGCCGTCGGCGACCGGGATGCCGAAGTCGGGCGTGCCGTCCGCGCGCCAGTAGAACTTCTGCACGCGCGTGCGGCGGTTCGGGTCGCGCAGCGGGTCGCCGGCGATGTCGCGGTAGTTGCGGTCGTGGTAGACCAGGATGTCGCTCTGCCCGTCCTCGGAGACGGTGAACGAGTTGTGCCCGGGACCGTACTGCCCGGTCGCGGCGTTGCTCGCGAACACCGGAACCGCCGACTTGCTCCACGAGCCGGGGTTGAGCAGGTCCGCCGACGCGCTCGCGCTGAGCATCCCCAGGCAGTAGTTGTGGTCGGTGGCGCTGGCGGAATAGGTGAGGAACACCCGCCCACCACGCTGCACCACCGCCGGCCCCTCGGCGACCTTCACCCCACCGCGAGTCTCCCAGTCCAACGTCGGCACGGTCAGCCGCGCCACCGCCCCGGTGATCTGCCACGGGTTCGCACCCATGCGGGCCAGGTACACGTTGGAGTTGGTGGCAATCCCAGGCTCAGCCTGCGCCCATGTCAGATACCGCACGCCACCCACCACGAAGGTGGACATGTCCAACGAAAAGGTGTCCCACGGAACGTTCACCCGGCCACGTTCGACCCACGTGCCGGTCAACGGGTTGGCGGAGGCGTTCTCCAGCACATACGGCCGGATGCGCCACACGTCGTCAGTACGACCGGCAGCGAAGTAGACGTACCACTTGCCGTTGATGAAGTGGATCTCCGGGGCCCAGATGTGCGCCCCCATCTCCCCACTGGCGTGCCGCCGCCAGATCACCGACTCGGGCGCACTGGCCAACCCTTGGATCGTGGTAGCACGCCGCAACACGATCCGGTCGTACTCCGGTGCCGTGGCGGTGAAGTAGTAGTAGCCGTCGGTGTGCTTGACGATGTGCGGATCGGCACGCTGGTTGGCCACCGGATTGGCGTACTGAACGGCCGGCGAGGCAGCGGCCACAGGCGCACACACAGCAACCACCAAAGCCACGACCACGGCCGCGAAGCCAGATCGTCGGGAAAGGCGCACGTCCATCGGGCAGTCCTCTCTCCACACGCCACGGTCGGCGTTGACCCCACCCACTGTTGTTATCGCTAACAACCACAACACCAACAGCAGACGGTAGGCGTGCTTGCGGGCTCTATGATTAGCGCCACCAAGCCGGTGCTGTCAACAGCCCACCCACCCGCAAACTGTTAACGCTCACACCCACATCCATCATCACCCGCCCAACCCGCCGCCCGACCGCCGCGCGAAGCGCGACTGCTTTCTCCGGGCTGCCAAGCCAAGGAAGGGCCTCGGTTCGTTCCCCGTACGGCCTGGGCGCAGCCCAACCACGCTTGGGGGTTCTTGGCAACCACGCTTCACCGGTTGCCAAGAACCCCCAAGGGTGGTTGCCTCCGGCAGGCCGTACGGGGAACGAACCGACGCCCTTCCACCCCCCCGGGGGCCTGCCGCGCGGCGAGCGCCGCTTTTCGCTCTTCGCTTTCGCTCTTCGCTTTCGATCTTCGCTTTCGCTCTTCGCTTCAGCTCTTCGCTCTTCGCTCTTGAGAGCGCGTCAGCGCATGAGAGCGTGAGAGCTCAAACCCGAGCCCACCGCTGATTCCCCTGACCATTGCACGTCCACAGCACCAGCCGCGCCCCGTTCACCGTAGCCGCCCCCTCCACATCCAGGCACAACCCGGCCCGCACGTTCCGCACAGACCCGTCCGACCCGAACGTCCAACGCTGGTTGTCCTGTCCGTTGCACGGCCACGTGATCACCCGCGTGCCATTGGCAGTGCCACCGTTGTACGCGTCCAGGCACTTGTCGCCGAAGACCCGCACCTCGCCGCCCGCCCACGTCGTCCACAGCTGGTTGGCGGCGGTGTGGCAGTCCCAGATCAGCACCGTCGCGCCGGCGGCGGTCGAGGCGTTGTCCACGTCCAGGCAGCGGCCCGACCCCGCACCACGCACCCGTGCGGTCGTGTTCGCCAGTGGGGTGCCACCGGACACCCGGAACGCCGCCACGCCATGAGCCGGGACGTTCGCCGCAATCGTGCCCGTGCTCGTCGAAACGGCTCCGGTCCACTGGTCGGTCAGCGTGAAGCCGTTGCCGGACAGGCCGACCTGGGCTGCCGTCGTCGTGATGGTGGTCGCCGCGCTACCCCGGTTGAACAGGCCCACCGCCACCGAACCGTCCGACAGGGGCTTGGCGAAGACCTCGGTGGCACCGTCGTCGCGCACCCGTCGCCCGCCGGCGCCCAACGCGTCCTGGTTCACCGCCAGCAGGCGCGGGTTGCGCAGGATGGCGCTGACGTCCGCCGACATCGTGCGGATGTCGTTGCCCGCCATGAGGGGTGCGGCCATCAGTGCCCACAGGGCGAAGTGGGAGCGCGACTCGGTCAGGGTCAGGCCCGGTCGGCCCACGACCAGCATGTCCGGGTCGTTCCAGTGGCCGGGGCCGGCTTGGGCGGCCAGCGGGGCGTTGACGTCGAGCACGTTGCCCACGCCCATCGGGTAGCTGTTGGTGTTGCCGTTCTGCCAGATGTCCAGCAGGTCCTCGGTGGTGCGCCACAGGTCGGCAACCTGGCCCCAGTCGTACTTGTCGCCGGTGATGGCGTGGAAGCTGTTGGGGTTGATGCTGTAGACGATCGGGCGGCCGGTGGCGCGCAGGGCGTCGCGCATGAGGGTGAACCGGGCGACCTGCTCGTCCCGCGTCCCGGCCGAGGAGCACCAGTCGTACTTGAGGTAGTCCACGCCCCAGGACGCGAACGTGCGGGCGTCCTGGACCTCGTGGCCCTTGCTGCCGGTGGAGCCGGGGTGGTTGCCGACCGTCTGCGCGCACGTCCGCTCGTTGGGCACCTGGTAGATGCCGAACTTCAGCCCGCGCGCGTGGATGTAGTCACCCAGCGCCTTCATGCCGCTGGGGAACTTGGTCGGGTGCGCGCGGAGGTTGCCGGCGGCGTCGCGCTGGGGGTCGAACCAGCAGTCGTCCACGACGACGTACTGGTAACCGGCGTCGCGCATGCCGGAGGACACCATGGCGTCGGCGGCCTGCCGCACCTGGGTCTCGGTGATGCCGCAACCGAAGCTGTTCCAACTGTTCCACCCCAAAGGCGGCGTCAGCGCCGGACTCCCGGGCGCAGCGACCCCAGGCGCAGCCAGGATAGGAGCAGCCGGGACAGGATCGGCCGGGACAGGATCGGCCGAAGCGGCCTGATGGGGAGCGGTCGCCGCGGTCGCGGCCAGGACCAGTGTGACGGTGGCGCGGCGGATCGCCGCCCAGGGTCGGATGGGCATCGGGTCTCCCTGTGTCGTCGTCGACACCCGCAATGTAACCAGGCCGTCACAGCCGGTCAAAGCTAATCATGTGAGCGCTAACTTTAGCCACTGACCAATCCAACCACAGCACAAACGCCACACAGCCACCCCCGACCCAAAATCCACCCACCATCTTGTGAGCGTGAACAACCGCCGGCACACTGCCGTTCCGCAGCACTCGGCGCGACCCGGGGAGGTCTCAGCGGGCCCGGTCGGCGGTGCGTGGCGGGGCTACCGAGCCGCCCTCGCGCACCGGCATCGGGACCCGGTGGACCACGGGCGTCCGGTCGCCGCGCCGGCGCCGTTCGAACAGCCCGAGCAGCACCTCGACCGCCCGCACGCCCAGCTCGTGGTGGGGCAGGGCGACCGTGGTCAACCGCGGACGCAGCCAGGAGGCGATGGGATGGTCGTCGAACCCGACCACCGACACGTCGTCCGGCACGGACAGGCCGGCCTCGCCCAGCGCCTGGTACGCGCCGAACGCCAAGCGGTCGTTGAAGCACACCAGCACCCCCGGCCGGTGGTGCCGCAGGACCTCCCGCGTCGCGGCGTAGCCGTCCTCGGGCATCCACTTCGGACACCGCTGGGCGCTCACCACCTCCACCCCGGCGGCCTCGAACACCTCGCGCAGCCCGACCAGGCGCTCCACGGCGGCGGTGCTGTTGGGCGGGATGTCGTCCACCCCCGGCCCCGCGCCGATCAGGTGGACCCCGGACCGGTGCCCGGCCTCGACGACGACCCGAGCCGCCGAACGGCCCGCCTGCACCTCGTCGGGCACCACCGAATGGACGGTCGAGCGCGAAACCGACGTGGCGTTGAGCAGCACCGCCGGACCGTCGTGCAGACCCTCCGGCAGCGCGACCTCCCGGGTGTACATGGCGGCGAAGACGATGCCGTCCACGCGGCGGTCGTGCATCGCCTCCACCAGCGCCCGCTCGACCACCGGGTCACCGCCGGACTCGCCGACGAACACCATGAACCCGCGCCGGTGCGCGGCCTCCACCGCGCCCCGGATCATGTCGCCCGCCAGACCGGAGGACGCGACCGTGTCGGAGATGAACCCGATGGTCTGCGAACGCCCGGTGCGCAGCCCGACCGACAGGGTGTTGCGGCGGTAACCCAGCTCGTGCGCGGTGGCCCGCACCCGCCGCTCGACCGCTTCGGAGATGCGCAGCTCCCGCGCGCGCCCGGACAGCACCAGCGACGCGGTCGTGGCGGACACCCCGCTCGCCTCGGCCACGTCGGCCAGCGTCACCCGCCTGCGTCCCACGAGTCGGCACGCTAACACGATTTAGCAACGCGAGAGGAGACACCGATGCCCCACCGCGCCGGCGCGGTCCTGGCCGCGCTGACCCTGCTCGCGGTCGGCTGCGCCGCGCCCGGCACCGCGAACAATTCCGTTGTGGACACTCGCACCACCCCTGGTTGCGGCACCGAGGACATCACCCTCCAAGCCCGGTTCGAAACCGGTTTCCCACTGGCGAAAGCGCTCGCCGAGGAGTTCACCCGGCAGCACCCGCACGTCACCTGGAGCATCCGCGAGGAGCAGTTCGACGTCCTCACCCGCAACGCGCTCCGCGTGCTCGCCGACGACCCGCCCGACCTCATGCGGCTGCCACAGGTGTCGGAGGCGGTGCGCGCCGGTCTGCTGCGCGACCTCGACGGCTACGCCCGCGCACTGGGTTGGGACCGCCGACCGCCGGCGCAGACCCGTCCCCTGCGCGTCGCACCGGGCGGGCGGCCACGCGGCGAGGGACCGCTCTACGCGACCGGACTGTCCACCAGCGTCACAGGTGTCTTCTACAACAAGGAAATCGCCACAAAACTAGGTCTGAGCGAACCACGCACCCTCGCCGACTTCGATGCCACTCTAGCCCGCGCCAAGGCCGCCGGCACCACCCCCATCGCCGGCTTCAACGGCGGCGCGACCGGCGGCCTGACCTTCCCCCTGCAAAGCCTGATGGGCGTCTACAGCTCGCCCAAAGCCATAGACGACTGGACGTTCCAACGCCCCGGCGGGACCATCGACACCCCCGCCACCACCGAGGCCGCGCGGCACCTCGCGCGCTGGCTCGCGGCCGGTTACTTCGACCCCGACCTCAACGCCACCGACTACGCCCGCATGCTGGACCGGTTCACGTCCGGCCGGGCGCTGTTCATGGTCAACGGCGACTGGGAGTCTGCCGCACTGGACCGCCGGATGCCCGGCCGCGTCGGGTTCTTCCTCATGCCGCCGCTGCGCGCGGGCGGGCCGCGGGCGGCGATGGCCGGTCCCCCGACCTTCGCGATACCGGCGCGCGCCGCGCACCCGGACTGCGCGGCGGCGTTCCTGGACTGGGCGGCCACCGACCCGACCGCCCGCGACCTCGTCGTGCGCGTCGGCGGCGCCCGGCCGCTCGGACCGGCGACGGCCTGGCCGGTCGACCCGGGCTCGGTCACCGCCGCGACGTTCGCCGCGACCGACGAGGTCCAGGCGGGCGACACCGCCATGGACTTCATCGCCAACGCGACCGGCTCGATCTACGCCAAGAGCTGGACGCCCCAGCTCCAACGGCTCGTGGAGGGCGACCAGACCCCCGAGGGGCTGCTGCGGCGGGTCCAGGCCGACTACCTCGCCCAGACCGGGGGCTGACCCGGTGCGGACCCGGTGGGCCGGTTGGCTGTTCGTGCTGCCCGCGTTGGCCGTGCACGGGGTGTTCGTGCTCCGGCCGTTGGCGCTGGTCGCGCAGTACTCGCTGTACCGGTGGGACGGCGTGGGCCCGGCGGTGTGGGTGGGGTGGGCCAACTACGCCGCCGTGCTCACCGACCCCGACCTGCGCCGACCGCTGCTCAACGCCCTGCTGCTGGTGGTCGCCTTCACAGCCGGCCCGGTCACGATCGGCCTGGCCCTCGCCGCCGCGCTGCGGCCCACATCAGCCCTACGAGCCGCATCAGCGCGACCGCTGTCCACGCTGCTGCTCGTGCTGCCGCAAGCCGTGCCGCCGATCGCCGCCGGGCTCGCGTGGAGCGTGCTGCTGTCCTCGACCGGCGCGGTGAACCGGGTGCTCGACGCGATCGGCCTGGGATCGCTGAGCCGCGCGTGGCTGGGCGACTCCGCCACCGCGCTCACCGCCGTGGGCCTGATCGGGGCGTGGTCGCTGCTCGGGCTGTGCACCCTGCTCCTGTCCGCGGGCGTCCGACGCCTCGACCCCGCGCTCTTCGAAGCCGCCCGCCTCGACGGCGCGGGCCGGTGGCGCGAGTTCCGCGCCGTGACGCTGCCGGGCGTGCGCCGGGAGGTCGGCGTGTGCGTCGTGATCACCTCCCTGGCGGCGCTGTCGAGCTTCGACGTCGTCTACGTGACCACGAAGGGCGGCCCCGGCGGCGCGACGGCGGTGCCCGCGCTGGAGGTCTTCCACCTGGCGTTCACCGAGCGCGCGGTGGGGACGGCGTCCGCGCTGGCCGTGGTGCTGGTGGTGCTCGTGCTCGCCGTGACCACCCCTGTCCTGCGGTGGTCACGGTGAAAGCCGGGACGCTCCGGCCCGCCGGAACACTCCGGCCCGCCGGAACGCTCCTTCGGGCCGGGCTGGCCGTCGTCACCCTCCTCCCCCTGGCCGAACTAGTGGTCACCGCCCTGCACCCGCCGGGCACCTACCCGCCCGGCCTGACCTGGCCCGACGACCCCCACTGGTCGAACTTCGCCACCGCGTTCCGCTCGGGACACGCCGACCGGGCGCTGCTGTCCGGCGCGCTTCTCGTCCTCGCCGTGGTGCCGGCGGTCCTGGCGCTGTCGACGGCGGCGGGGTACGCGCTGGCCCGGCTGCCGTTGCCCGGCCGGCGGGTGGTGTCGGGGCTGTTCCTGGTCGGGCTCGTGCTGCCCCGCGAAGCCATCGTGCTCCCCCTCTACCAGCAGGTCCGCGACCTGAACCTGCTCGACACCACCGCCGGGCTCGCGCTGGCGCTCAGCGCGGTCCACCTGCCGTTCGGGGTGCTGTGGATGCGGACCCACTTCGCCTCGACGCCCGCCGAACCGGCCGAGTGCGCCCGCGTGGACGGTGCCGGCCCGTGGGCCGTGCTGCGGTACGTGCACCTGCCGCTCGCGGGTGACGCGCTGCGGTCGCTGGCGCTGCTGCTGTGCGTGTGGACGTGGAACCACCTGCTGTTCGCCCTGGTCCTGGTGGACGACCCGCTGCGCCGGACGGCGGCGGGCGCGTTGGACGCGTTCCAGGGCCGTTGGGGCACCGACGTGCCGCTGCTGTGCGCGGGCGCGCTGCTGGTCACCGCACCGGTGGTCGTGGCGCTCGCCCTCACGCACCACCGTTTCGCCGACGCCCTGGTGCGGGGCGTCGCGTTCCGATGATCACCGACGATCGAAGGAGCACCCCATGGCCGAGCCAGGCCACTCCCCCACCCGACGACGACGGGCCACCGTCATCGTCACCGTCATCACCCTCTTAAGCAGCCTGATGGTCACCGTGAGCACGACCCCCAGCTCCGCGGCCACCGTGGACACCACCGCCTGGTACGTGCTGGTGAACCGCAACAGCGGCAAAGCCCTCGACGTCTACAACTTCGCCACCAACGACGGCGCGCGCATCACCCAGTGGGCGCGCGGCGACGGGGCGAACCAGCAATGGCAGTTCGTGGACTCCGGCGGCGGCTACTACCGCCTGAAGTCCAAGCACTCCAACAAGGTGCTCGACGTGACGGGCGCGTCCACCGCCGATGGCGCCGCCGTCGTCCAGTGGGCCGACCACAACGGCGGCAACCAGCAGTTCCGCCTGGCCGACTCCCCGGACGGGCACGTCCGGCTGGTCAACCGCAACAGCGGCAAGGCCGTCGAGGTGCAGAACGCCTCCACGGCCGACGGCGCGAACGTCGTGCAGTACAGCGACTGGGGCGGCGCCAACCAGCAGTGGCAACTGGTGAAGGTCGGCGGCACCACCGGCCAGTTCACCAACCCGGTGGTGTGGCAGGACTTCGCGGACGTGGACATCATCCGCGTCGGCGACACCTACTACGCCACCGCGTCCACCATGCACTACTCGCCCGGCGCGCCGATCCTGCGCTCGTACGACCTGGTGAACTGGGAGTACGCGGGTCACGCGGTGCCGTCGCTGGAGTTCGGGTCGAAGTACAACCTGAGCGGCGGCCAGGCCTACGTGGACGGGATCTGGGCCTCGACCTTCAACTACCGGCGCAGCAACGCCACCTTCTACTGGGCCGGCTGCATCGACTTCAACGACACCTACATCTACACCGCCTCGGCGGTCGACGGGACGTGGACCCGGCACGCCCAGATCGACAACTGCTACTACGACGCCGGCCTGTTGATCGACGACAACGACACGATGTACGTGGCGTACGGCAACACCACGATCAGCGTGGCCCAGTTGTCGCCGGACGGCCGCAGCCAGGTCCGGGCGCAGCAGGTGTTCCAGACGCCGTCGAACGTCGGCACGCTGGAGGGAGCGCGGTTCTACAAGCGGGGCGGCAGCTACTACATCTGGCTGACCCGGCCCGCCAACGGCCAGTACGTGCTGAAGTCCGACAACGGCCCGTTCGGCCCGTACACGATGCGGCAGGTGCTGCTCGACCTGCCGGGCCCGATCCCCGGCGGCGGCGTGCCGCACCAGGGCGGGCTGGTGCAGACGCAGAACGGCGACTGGTACTACATGTCCTTCGTCGACGCCTACCCCGGCGGCCGGATGCCGGCGCTCGCCCCGATCACGTGGACCTCCGACGGCTGGCCGGTGCTCCAGACCGTCAACGGCACGTGGGGCGCCACGTACCCGAAGCCCAACCTGCCCGCGCCACCCCGGCAGGTCAAGCCGATGGTCGGCACGGACACGTTCACCGGCCCCGCGCTGGGCCCGCAGTGGGAGTGGAACCACAACCCCGACACCAGCCGGTACGCGGTCGGCAACGGCCTGCGCCTGGCCACGGCCACCGTCACCAACGACCTGTACGCGGCCCGCAACACCCTGACCCACCGCATCCAGGGCCCGACCTCGACGGCGACCATCGAGCTGGACTACAGCACGATGCGTGACGGCGACCGGTCGGGTCTGGCGATGCTGCGGCAGTCCTCGGCGTGGATCGGCGTCAAACGGGACAACGGGACCACCCGGGTGGTGATGACCACCGGCCTGGCCATGGACGGCAACTGGAACACCACCAGCACCGGCGCCGAAGTGGCCGGGGCCGCGGTGAGCGGCGGGCGGATCTGGTTGCGGGCCAACGCCGACATCCGGCCGGGCAGCGGGCGGCAGGCCCGGTTCTCCTACAGCACCGACGGGGTGAACTTCACGCCGTTGGGATCGGCGTTGACGTTGAACAACGCGTGGCAGTTCTTCATGGGCTACCGGTTCGCGATCTTCAACCACGCGACGCAGGCCCTGGGCGGCGCGGTCACGGTGCGGAGGTTCGACCTGACCACACCGTAGGGGTCTGACCACACCGAAAATGACGGTTCCCCACTCGGCGGAGGCGTTGCCGAGTGGGGAACCGTCTCAGGGCCGGGAGTCCATGCCGTTCCCGCCCTGTGCGGCGGACACGCCCGGTGTCGGGGTCGTGGGGACCCATCCGTCTCGCGACGGTCCCCGGTTCCCCACCACGACCCCGCGGGTGTGCCCGCCCGACCACGGGCCGGCTTCCCCCGTCAGAAGGCCGGGTAGGCGTTCTGGACCAGGGAGGCGAAGCCGGCGGGGAACCAGGAGCCGGCGTGCGGGGCGCCCGGCATCGCGCCGGTCAGGTTGCCGCCGTTGGCCTGGTTGTCGCCGCGGTAGTTCGGGTCGCACATCGGGTCGTGCTGCTTGCCCTCCTCGTTCGGGCCGTCGGTCTTGGTCGCGATGCCGTCGGACTCACCCGGCGGCTTGACCCAGATGTAGGCGTCGAACCCGGGCCGCGGCGCGGCCGTGGGCCGGGCCCCGATGCCCGCGCCGGCCTGGTTGCACCAGTTGCCGCGGTGCAGCTTGCGGTCGATGCGGCCGGAGTTGACGTAGGCGTCGGCCGTCGTGCCGCTCGCGCCGGTGGGCCGGTTCGGGCCGCCCCAGCCGTTGCGGGAGGTGTCGATCACCATGCCGATGCCGCTGGGGAACCCGGCGGCGATGAACCGGTTGCGCATCTCCGTGCCGAAATCGGCCTCGTCGAAGAACGGGTTCCACTGGTAGTAGTTCGCCGCCTGGAGCTGCGTGCCGCCGATGTTCAGCGTCGGGTCGGGCAGGTGGACCTCGTCGGTCGGCGAGGTGTTGGCCATGTTCGACACGAAGCCGTCGACGCTGTTCACGCCCTTGGTGGTGCCCTTGATCGTGTTGGCGATCAGCGTCACCGCGGGACCCATGTTGGAGTTCCAGCCCAGCCACCCGGAGTGGGCGATGTCCACGTAGTTGTAGACGTTCGGGATCGCGCTGAGCTTGTTCAACGCGTACTGGATGCCCTGCACGTACGCGCCGCTGGAGTTGGCCTCCGCGCACTTGGGCTTGGCCAGGTTGGTGACCAGGTTGGGCAGCGAGTCCGGCTCGACGATGTTGACGATCCGCAGGCTGCTGTACTTCGGGTCGGCGAGGATCGCCGCGATCGGGTCGATGTACTCGGCCTTGTAGCGGGCCAGGCCGTTCTCGCTGACCTTCAGCTCGCCGTTGGACGCCAGCGCCGCGCAGTCGCGGTTGGGCAGGTCGTAGATGACGACCTGGATGACCACGGGGGTGGTGCCGCCCGCCGCCTGCCGCAGCGCCTCGTCGAGGTGGCCCCGGAGGCCGCGCCCGGCGGTGATGGCGCCGATGCGGTCCATCCACACGGCGGTGGAGTGCTGGGCGACCTTGCGCATGGCGGTGCCCAGGGTGCCGCCGGTCGCGTCGGCCGTGGCGTTGACGTTGGCGACGAAGTCCGGGTTCAGGTAGCCCTTGGCCCCCACGAACGGGTTGGCCACGTGCTCACCGGGCTCGCCCGGGTCGGTCGGCGTCGTGCTCGTCGTGGTGGTGGTCGTGGTGGTCGTGGTAGTGGTGGTCGTCGTGGTGGTCGTGGTGGTGGGGCCACCGCCGCACGTGACGCCGTTCAGCTTGAACGACGTCGGAGCGGGGTTCGAGCCCGAGAAGGAGCCGTTGAACCCGATGCTCGCGCTCCCGCCGGCGGGCAGCGACCGCGCCCACTCGGGGTTCTTCGCCGTGACGTGCTGCCCGGACTGGGTGAAGGTCGCGCTCCAGCCGTTGGTGACCCGCTGGTTGCCGGGGAAGTCCCATTCCAGGGTCCACCCGTCGGAGATCGCGTCGCCGACGTTCTTCAGCGTGATGCTCGCGGTGAAACCGGTGTCCCATTGGTTCACCTGGTAGTCGACCGCGCACCCGGGAGCCGCGCCGGCCGACGTGCCGCCCAGGACCAGCAGCCCCGAGCACAGGGTCAGGGCGGCGGCAGCGGCGCCGCCGCGGGCCAGGATCGTTGGTTTCATTCAGGGTCCTCGTAGCGTCGTTGCCGTGGTGAAGGACTTGTACCTCGATATGGGAGCGCTCCCAGAGGGCCAAGGTAGCGACGGCGTTACGAGGGAGTCAATTAGTGCCCGATGCTAAATTTCCCGCCTTTTCCTTTAGCAGGAAGGGAAGGCCTGTTCCGCAATTGTTTCGGTGAAGTGGAAGGACGACAGCCGGAAGTCGCCGTGCAACGTGACCCACACGTCGTGCACACCGACCACCCCCGCCACACCCGCCGACTCAGCCGCGCCGGCCGGCTCGACCGAGCCTGCCGCCTCCGCCGCGCCGGCTTCCGCCACGCGGGCCACCCCTGCCACGCCGGCGGCTTCGGCCAGGTCGGCCACCACGGTCGTCCACGCGTAACGACCACCCGTCACCGGGACCTCGACCACCGCGAGCGGCCGGTCGGCCAGGTGGAACTCCAGCCGCGCCGCGCCGGTCCCCTCGTTCGCCACCCGCGCCGCCACGCCGACGGCACCGGTGAGGTCCGCCGCGCGGTACAGGAGGGTCGCGGGACGGGTCGGGTCGGTCGGGGTCACCGCGTCGCCCGTCGTGCGCGTCGCGTCGGTCAGGGTGGTGTTGGCGTAGTCGTCGAAGTCGACGGCCCGGGTCTCGCGGCCGACCAGGGCGCGCGGCGTCGGGGCCGGGCCGGTCACGGTCAGCGGGGCGGTCAGCACGGCCTCCCGCGCCGAGCGGGCCACCACGACCTCGTACTCCCCCGGGTCGACGGTGAAGCCGCCCGTGGCGACGTCCCAGTGGGCCAGGCGTTCGGCGGGCAGCCGGAAGACCAGCGTCCTCCGCTCGCCGGCGGCCAAGCTCACCTTGCGGAAGTCGGCCAACCGCAGGATCGGAGCCTCGTAACGGGCTTTGAGCGCGCGGACGTAGAGCTGGACGACCTCGGTGCCCGAGCGCGGGCCAGCGTTGGTCAGCGTCACCGCGACCTCGACCGCGCCGGCCGCGGCCGGCTCCGAGGTGGACAGTCGCAGGTCCGAGTACGCGAAGTTCGTGTAGGACAGGCCGTGCCCGAACGCGTAGAGCGGCGCGGCGCGGTGGTACTGGTAGGTCCAGCCGGCCTTGACCACGTCGTAGTCCAACGGGTCGGGCAGCTCGTCGTCCCCCCGGTACCAGGTCTGGGGCAGCCGCCCGGACGGGTCGGCGTCGCCGAGCAGGACCGCGGCCAGGGCGCGGCCGGTCTCCTGGCCGCCGTGGGAGGTCCACAGCACGGCCGGCAGGTGCTCGTCGGCCCAGTCGACGGCGTAGGGGTAGGCGCTCATCACGACCAGCGCCGTCTCCGGGCGGACGGCGGCGACCGCGCGCAGCAGGGCCTCCTGGGACTCGGGCAGCGCGGTGCCGGTGCGGTCCTGGGTCTCGCGGCCGTTGATCAGCGGGTGGTTGCCCAGGACGACGATCGCGACGTCGGCGGCGGCAGCGGCGGCGCGGGCCTCGCCGACGCCGTCGAGCAGCAGTTCCCGGTGCCAGCGCTCGGCGGTCTCGGGCGTCTCGGCGGTGAGGGCGACCCGGCCGTCCGGGTCCACCGCCGCGTAACGGCCGGAGTGGACGCCGCGCAGCAGCACGGTGTCGCCGTCGGCGGCGGGGTCGACCTCCAGCCGGAAGGTCTCGTGCACCTCCCACGTCTTGATCACGTCCTGGGCGACGGCCAGCGGGCCGTCCTCGGCGGTCAGGTGGCGACCGGTCTCGGCGCACCGCAGGGTCACCACGTCGTCGCCCCACTCGACCACGTCGAACGCCGTCCCGCCCAGCAGGTCGCCGCTGGTGCGGCAGCGCAGGGCGATCCGGTCGACGCCCTCGACGCACACCACGTCACCCAGCCGCTCGCGCAGCCCCTCCGCGACGGTGACCCGGTAGGGCATGGTGCCGCTGTACCAGTCCTCGTGCAGCGCGTCGGCCAGCGGACCGAGCACCGCGACCCGCGGCGACCCGGACAGCGGCAGCAGGCCGTCGTTCTTCAGCAGCACCACCGATTCCGTCGCGGCGCGGGCGGCGAGGGCCCGGTGCTCGGGGCAGTCGACGACCTCGGGGACGATGCCCGCGTACGGGTCCAGCCCCGGGTCGAACTCGCCGAGCCGGAACCGCAGCGCGAGCTGCCGCCGCACGGCCCGGTCCACGTCGGACTGGTCGATCAGACCGCGCTCCAGCGCCTCGCGCAGCCGGCCGACCGGGGTCGCGCTGTCCTCGCCGTGGTCGGTGAAGCTGTCGATGCCGGCCTTGAGCGCGGCGGCGTGCGCCTCCGCGTGGTCGTCGAAGTAGTGCTCCGGGTCGACCAGGTTGGACGGGGCCTCGGCGTCGCTGACCACGAACAGCTCGTGCCCGGTCGGCTCGGCCCACCGGCGCAGCTCGTCGGCGATGAGCGGGCTGACGTGGCACGGCCGGCCGTTGACCAGGTTGTAGGCGGCCATCGCGCCGGTCGCCGCGCCGGAGGCGACGACGGGCCGGAACGCGGCCAGGTCGTACTCGTGCAGCACGCGGGGCCGCACACCGGAGGACGTGGTGCAGCGGTCGTCCTCGTTGTTGTAGGCCAGGAAGTGCTTGAGCACGGGGGCCGCGCGCAGGAAGCGGGGGTCGTCGCCGGCCAGCCCCCGGCAGTAGGCCTCGCCCAGGCGCGCGGTGTGCAGCGGGTCCTCGGAGTAGCCCTCCTCGTTGCGGCCCCACCGCGGGTCGCGCAGCGGGTTCAGCACCGGAGCCCACGCCTGAAGACTGGTGGCGCCGCTGCCGACGACCGGCGGGTGGTGGTAGTGGAAGGCGCGCAGCTCCACGGAGGTCGCCTCGGCCACGGCGCGCACCAGGTCCTCGTCCCAGGTCGCGCCCAGACCGACCGCCTGCGGGAACACCGTCGCGACGCCGAGCCACGCGACGCCGTGCAGGACCTCGGACCCGGTGCGGAACGCGGCCAGCCCCAGGCGCGGGACGGCGGGCGCGTACTGGTGCAGCATCGCCAGCCGCTCGTCGGGGGAGAGCCGCCCGAGGAGGTCGTCGACGCGCTTGTCCAGCGGCAGGTCGGGATCGCGGAAGGGAAGCCGCTCGGGCGCGGACACGGGCGAGGCACTCACGTGGCGTAGACCCTTCGGGTGGGCGGCAAGTGAAGCGCTTCGACAATGACACCCACCCCAAGGGCTGTCAATTCGCCAGGTACCGCAACGTTCTTGCGCAAACCGCCCCTTGCCGCAGCCCAGGGCACGCCCTAGTCTCGCCACATCGTTCAAGCGCTTCGACAGTTCACCGCACACCCAGCGTCCACTTCACCGTAGAAGGGCCATCCGCATGGGCATCGAACTGAACCGCCGGAGGTTCCTGAACCTCACCGCCACGGTCGCGGGTGTCGCCGCCGCGCAGGGATTGTTCTCCGCGTGCGGCGCCGGCGGCGGTCCGCAGCAGCTCGGTGCCAACAGCGAGGGCCTGAAGGCGGCGCTGCCCGCCCACGTGCCCACCACGACGGTCAAACCGGACATCCCGTCGGTGGCGGGCGGCCCGGACGTGCTCACCGACCCCGGTTTCCTGCGCTACCCGACCGACCGGCCGGTGACCGTCCCCGGCGTGCCGGGCCGCGGTGGCCGGTACAGCGCGGTGACCCCGCTGTGGGGCACGATCCCGCCCGCGGACAACGGGTTCTACCAGGCGATGAACAAGGCGCTGGGCGTCACGCTGGACATGAAGCCCGCCGACGGCAACAACTACAACACCATCGTCCCGACGATGACCGCGGCCAGGAAGCTGCCGGACTGGATCCAGCTCCCGGCGTGGTGGAACCCCAACTTCAACGTCGGCGGCCTGGCCGGGTCGCAACTGGCCGACCTCACCCCGTACCTGTCGGGCGACAACATCAAGAAGTACCCCAACCTCGCCGCACTGCCCACCGGCGCGTGGCGCGCGGGCGCGTGGGGCGACAAGCTCTACGGCATCCCGTGCTTCTCCTCGGGCTTCCAGATCGCCGGCACGATCTTCTACCGGCGGGACGTGTTCGACGCCAAGGGGATCACCGCCGACCAGGTCAAGTCCGCCGACGACCTGATGAACCTGGGCAAGGAGCTGACCGACGCCAAGGCCGGCGTGTGGGCCTTCGACGACATCTACACCTACTTCTACACCGCGTTCGGCGCGCCCCTGAAGTGGCGGGTCGAGGACGGCAAGCTGGTGCACCTGTTCGAGACCGAGCAGTTCCTCCAGGCGGTGGACTGGCACCACCGGCTGGCCACCGCCGGTTACGTGCACCCGGACGCGCTGGCGGGCGACAACGCCAACGGCAACACCCGGTTCTACGCCGGCAAGACGCTGATCTCCGGCGGCGGCATGGGCGTGTGGAACCTGGCCGACCACCAGTCCGGCACGGCGGCGAACCCGTCCTACCGGCGCGGCGCGCTCGACGTGTTCGCCGCCGACGGCAAGAGCAAGCCCGTGGTCTACATGGGCGCGTCCACCAGCATGCTCAGCTACCTCAACGCCAACCTCAAGCCCGAGCAGATCGAGGAACTGCTGGCGGTGGCCAACTACCTCGCCGCGCCCTACGGTTCCGCGGAGTTCACGCTGGTCAACTTCGGTGTCGAGGGCGTGCACCACACGATGGACAACGGCGTGCCCACGGCCACCGAGCAGGGCAAGAAGGAGGTCCAGGCGCAGACCTACCCGTTCCTGGCCGCACCGCCCCACGCGATCCAGAACCTGGGCGCGGACGCCGTGACCCGGGACTACACCGCCTGGCAGGCCGCCAACGCGCCGGCGTTGGCCAAGCCGGTGTTCTGGAACATGAACATCGGCATGCCGCAGGCGCAGACCACCGCCGAGGCCGCGCAACAGGTCACCGACACCGTCAAGGACTGCTACCACGGCAAGAAGAAGGTCGCCGACGTGCAGGCCGCCGTCGCGAGCTGGAAGTCCGGCGGCGGTGATCGCCTCAAGCAGTGGATGACCGAGAACGTGCTGAACAAGTACGGCACGGGGCAGTGACCGCGCCGCGCACCCGCCGCCGGACCGGGCCGGGGTGGCGGGTCAGGCTGCGCCGGGACCGGTCGCTGCTGCTGATGACGGCCCCGGCCGTGCTGCTGCTCGTGGTGTTCAACTACGTGCCGCTGTTCGGGCTGGTGACCGCGTTCCAGCAGTACGACCCGCTGGTCGGGGTCTGGCACAGCCGGTGGGCCGGGGTGGAGCAGTTCCAGCGGCTGTTCGGCGACCCGCTGTTCTGGGGCGCGCTGACCAACACCCTCTACCTCAGCTTCGTCCAACTGGTGCTGTTCTTCCCCGTCCCCATCGCCCTGGCGCTGCTGCTCAACTCGTTGCTCAGCCGGCGGGTGAAGAACTTCGTCCAGTCCGTGGTGTACCTGCCGCACTTCTTCTCGTGGGTCCTGGCGATCACGATCTTCCAGCAGATGCTGGGCGGCGCGGGCGCGCTCAACCAGTTCCTGCGCGGCCACGACCTGGCCACGTGGGACGTGATGACCGACCCGGACACGTTCGCGCTGCTGGTCACCGCGCAGGTGGTGTGGAAGGAGGCCGGCTGGGGGGTCATCGTGTTCCTCGCCGCGCTCTCGGCCATCAACACCGACCTGTACGAGGCGGCGGCGGCCGACGGCGCGGGGCGGTGGCGGCGGCTGTGGCACATCACCCTGCCGGGCCTGCGCGGGGTGATCGTGCTGCTGCTGGTGCTGCGCCTGGGCAACGCGCTGACGGTCGGCTTCGAGCAGCTGCTCATCCAACGCGACGCCGTCGGCCACGAGACGGCCGACGTGCTGGACACCTTCTCGTTCTACTACGGCATCGCCACCGGCGATTACAGCTACGGCGCGGCGGCGGGGCTGTTCAAGAGCGTCATCTCGCTGCTGATGATCTGGGGCGCCAACAAGCTGGCACACGCCTTCGGCGAAGACGGGTTGTACCGCAGATGACGCAGACACTCACACCCCGCGTCCCCGACGTCGAGCCAACGTCCGCGCCGCCGCGCCGCACGCGCCGGGACGGCCGCCCGCCGTGGGAGGAACCGCCCACCGCCGTGGGCCAGGCCGGCAAGGGCGTCACCCTGGGCGGCGTCCTGGCGGTCATGGTGGTGCCGCTGTGGATCGTCGTGGTCACCAGCCTGTCCACCCAGGCCGCGGTCAACCGGGCCGGCGGCCTGGTCGTCTGGCCCGACGAGATCACCTTCGAGGCCTACCGGCTGATGCTCGCCGACTCCACCGTGCGCACCGCGCTGCTGGTCAGCCTGGGCATCACCGCCGTGGGCACCGTCGTGTCGATGGCCGTGTCGGTCCTGTGCGCCTACGGCCTGTCCCGCGCCCGCTCGCTGGGTCACCGCTTCCTGCTGGTGCTGCTGATCGTGACCATGTTCGTCAACGGCGGCCTGATCCCGACGTTCCTGGTGGTCACCGACCTGGGCGGTTACGGGGAGTGGTGGGCGTTGATCCTGCCCAGCGCGGTGTCGGTGTTCAACATCCTGGTCCTGCGCTCGTTCTACTCCTCCACCTCCGCCGACCTGATCGAGGCCGCGCGCATCGACGGCGCGGGCGACTGGCGCATCCTGTGGTCGGTCGTGCTGCCCACCTCACGCGCGGTGACCGCCGTGATGGCCCTGTTCTACGGGGTCGGCTACTGGAACTCGTTCTTCAACGTCATGCTCTACATGCCCACCGACAGCGAGAAGTGGCCGTTGCAGTACGTGCTGTTCACCTACGTCAACCGCGGCAACGCGCTGCCCGGCTCGGTCAACTCCGGGTTCGGCACCCAGTTCGCCCAGACCGCGCCCCTGTCGTTGCAGATGGCCGTCGTCGTGCTGACGCTGGTCCCGCTGCTGGTGGTCTACCCGTTCGTCCAGAAGCACTTCCGCACCGGCGTGCTCACCGGCGCGATCAAGGGGTGACCGGGCAGACTCGACGGACCCGGCCGGGCGCGGGTCCCGCGCAGACCGAAGCACAACCGAGCAGGAGCAGCGACGCATGGTGACACTCGCCGACGTGGCCAGGCACGCGGGCGTGTCCGCGAGCACGGTCAGCTACGTGCTCAGCGGCAAGCGCACGATCTCCGAGGAGACCCGGCGCCGCGTCGAGAGCGCCGTGGCCGAACTGGGCTACCACCCCAACGCGCGGGCGCGGGCGCTGGCCGCCCGCCGCTCGCACATCATCGCGCTGGTCGTGCCGCTGCGCTCGGACGTGTACGTGCCGATCATGATGCAGATCGCCATCTCGGTCACCGTCGCGGCCCGCAAGCACGGCTACGACGTGCTGCTGATCACCAACGACGAGGGTCCGGAGGGGGTCCGGCGGGTCGCGCTGAGCGGGCTGGCGGACGGCGTGATCCTGATGGACGTCGAGCTGGACGACAAGCGCATCCCGGTGCTGCGCGAGCTGGGCACCCAGGCCGCGCTGATCGGGCTGCCCGACGACCGGGCCGGGCTGTCGTGCGTGGACCACGACTTCGCCGCCGCCGGCGCGCAGTGCGCGGACCACCTGGCCGACCTGGGCCACCGCGAGGTCGCGTTCATCGGCTACGGGTCGAGCACCTACCAGCGGCACGCCGGGTACGCCGAGCGGACCCTGGCCGGGTTCCGCGAGCGGGCACGGGAACGCGGCCTGCGCTTCGTGCACCGGCCGTGCGAGGGCACCTACGAGAGCACCGCGGGGACGCTGGCCCGCATCCTGTCCGACCGGCCCGGCACCACCGGGTTCGTGGTGCAGAACGAGGGCGCCATCGGCCCGCTGCTCAGCCTGCTGCGCACCAGCGGGCGGACCGTGCCCGAGGACGCCTCGGTCATCGCCCTGTGCCCGGAGCTGCTGGCCGAGCAGTACGCGCCCAGCCTCACCGCGGTCACCGGCCCGGCGCAGGAACTCGGCCAGGTCGCCGTCGAGCACGTCATGAAGCGCATCACCGCGGCCGGGCGCGGCCGGCGGCCCGACGACGAACTGGTCCTGCTCAGCCCCGTCCTGACGGTCCGCGAGAGCACCGGCCCCGCCCCCAAACGCGACCCCGAACCCTGACCCGCCCTCCCCACAGCCCTGACTCCCCCAGACCGCCCGACCCCCGACCGCCCGACTTCCAACCGCCCGACCCCCGACCGGCGCGCGCGAGGCCCTCCACCGGTGGGCCGGCCCTGCCGTGCCCCGATCCCGCCGGGAGCGCCCGTGCACCCCAGCCTGACCGACCGCCTCGGCGGCCTCGCGTTCGGCGGCGACTACAACCCCGAGCAGTGGGGCCGGCCCGTCTGGGCCGAGGACGACGAGCTGATGCGCCGCGCGCGGGTGAACCTCGCGACGGTCGGCGTGTTCTCCTGGGCGCTGCTGGAACCCGAGGAGGGCCGCTACGACTTCGCCTGGCTCGACACCCACCTCGACCGCCTGCACGCCAACGGGGTCGCCGTCGACCTGGCCACCCCGACCGCGTCCCCGCCGCCGTGGTTCACCCTCGCCCACCCCGACGCCCTGCCGGTCACGCCCGACGGCACCCGGCTGGTCCACGGCAGCCGCGACACCTACTGCCTGGCCGCGCCCGCCTACCGCGACGCCGCCCGCCGCGTCGCGTCCGCCCTGGCGCAGCGCTACGGCGACCACCCGGCGGTGGCGCTGTGGCACGTGCACAACGAGTACGCCACCCTGTGCTTCTGCGACCACGTCGCCGCCGCGTTCCGGGACTGGCTGCGCGACCGGCACGGCTCGCTGGACGCCCTGAACGACGCGTGGGGCACCGCGTTCTGGAGCCAGCGCTACGGCTCCTGGGAGCAGGTGCTGCCGCCGCGCGCCACCCAGT
This sequence comes from Saccharothrix mutabilis subsp. mutabilis, assembly GCF_039521145.1. Taxonomy (NCBI): domain Bacteria; kingdom Bacillati; phylum Actinomycetota; class Actinomycetes; order Pseudonocardiales; family Pseudonocardiaceae; genus Saccharothrix; species Saccharothrix mutabilis. The sequence continues at coordinate 31,423 of NZ_BAAABU010000023.1, read as the reverse complement.
GGCACCACAACCCCGGGCAGGCGCTGGACTTCCGCCGCTTCGGCTCGGACCTCGCCCTGGCCGCCTACCGCGAGCAGCGCGACGTGATCCGCGCCCACAGCGACCGGCCGGTGACCACCAACCTCATGCTGCCCGGCTACCAGAACCTGGACCTGTGGGCGTTCGGCCGGGAGGTCGACGTCGTCGCCATCGACCACTACCCGGACGCTCCCGGCCTGGACGCTGCGGCGGACACGGCGTTCGGCGCGGACCGGGCGCGCTCGTTCGGCGGCGGCCGGCCGTGGCTGCTGATGGAGCAGGGCGCCAACACCGTGTACGCGGGCGATCGCACGCTCGCCAAGGAACCCGGCGACATCCTGCGCCACAGCCTGGGCCACATCGCCCGCGGGTCCGAGGGCGCGCTGTTCTTCCAGTGGCGGCAGTCGCGGGCGGGCGCGGAGACGTGGCACTCGGCGATGGTGCCGCACGCCGGTCCGGACAGCCGCGTCTTCCGCGAGGTCGTCGAACTGGGCGAGGTGGTCGCCCGGCTCGGCGAGGTGGCCGGGTCCACCGTGACCGCGCCGGTGGCCGTGCTGCACGACGCGGACGCGTGGTGGGCGTCCGAAGCGGACGGTCTGCCGTCCGGCGACCTGGACTACCACGCGGCGCTGCGGCGGGCGCACCGCGCGCTGTGGGACGCCGGGGTGGTCGCCGACTTCGCCCACCCCGACCACGACCTGTCCCGCTACCGGCTCGTGCTGGCCCCCGCGCTGCCCCTGCTGTCCGACGCCGCCGCCGAGAACCTGCGGGACCACGTCGAGGGCGGCGGCACGCTGCTCGTCGGCCACTTCAGCGGGGTCGTGGACGAACGCCCACACGCCCGGCTCGGCGGCTACCCCGCGCCGGCCCTGCGCGAGGCCCTCGGCGTCCGCGTCGAGGAGCACCGGCCGCTGCGGCGCGACGAGCGGATCACCCTGTCCGACGGCACCGGGGCCACGACGTGGAGCGAGCACGTGCGGCTGGAGGGCGCGGAGGCGGTCGCGACCTACACCCACGGGATGCTCGCCGGCCGGCCCGCGCTCACCCGGCACGGCCGCGCCTGGTACCTCTCGACGCTCCCGGACCCGGCCGACTACGGCGCGCTGGTCCGCCGCCTGCTGGACGAAGCCGGCGTCGAACGCCCCTGGCCGCCCGGTGTCGAGGCGGTCACCCGCGGCCGGTGGCTGTTCCTGCTCAACCACGGCGCGGACACCGTGCCACTCCCCCGCCCCGCGCACGACCTGGTCACCGACCGGGTCGTGGCGCACGTCCCACCCGGCGGCTGCGCCGTGCTCCGCACCGACGAGCAGGCGTGATGTCGTCCCGCTCATCGAAGTCGCGGCACGTCGGCCCCCGCACCCGGGCGCGTGGGACGTCCGGGGCCTCCAAGACCCCGCCGCACCTCCATCCCGACTCGACGGAGAGCACATGATGGGCAAGCTGATCCGAACGACAGCCCTGGCCGCCGCGACCCTGCTCGCGGCCACGATCACCGCACCCACCGCCCGGGCGGCCACCTTCGAGTCCTCGGACAAGTGGGCGACCTGGTCCAACGGCGGATACACGGTCCGCAACAACGTGTGGGGCAGCGGCGTCGGGTTCCAGGCGATCTGGGCCAACTCGTACGGCAACTGGGGCGTGTGGGCCAACCACCCGAACACCGGCGGGGTGAAGTCCTACCCGCACTCCGGCAAGAACATCGGCCGGCCGCTGAGCCGGATCGGCGGCATCAGCAGCAGCTTCGACGTCACCGTGCCCGGCGGCGGGGCGTACACCACCACGTACGACATCTGGGCGCAGAACCACGCGTACGAGATCATGGTGTGGACGAACAAGTTCGGCGCCGTCGGCCCGATCGGCGGCTACCAGACCACCGCGACGGTGGGCGGGCACAGCTGGGACGTCCACCGGGGTTCCAACGGGTCCAACGCGGTGTTCTCGTTCGTCCGGCGGGGGAACACCAACGCCGGGACGGTGGACCTCAAGGCGGTGCTGGACTGGATCCGGGCGCGGGGCTGGTACGGGGACGTGACGGTCGGCGAGGTGCAGTTCGGTTTCGAGATCACGTCGTCGAGCGGCGGGATGGACTTCCGCAGCAACAGCTTCTCGATCTCGAACTGGTGATCGTCTGAAAGAGCGCCGCCCCGCGGGTCTCCTGCCCGCGGGGCGGCGAACTCCGTTGCGTGGAGGTCAGATCCGCCACTGCTGGTTGGACTGGCCCGTGCAGGACCACAGCTGCAGCTTGGTGCCGTTGGCGGTGCCGTAGCCGGAGGCGTCGAGGCACAGGCCGGACTGCACGTTGGTGACGGTGCCGTTGGAGTTGACGTTCCACTGCTGGTTGGCGCCGCCGTGGCAGTCCCAGATCACGACCTGGGTGCCGTTGGCCGTGCCCGACCCGGAGGCGTCGAGGCACTTGGTGCCGTAGACGGTGAGCGCCTTGCCGCTGGTGTGCGTCCACTGCTGGTTGGTGCCGCCGTGGCAGTCCCAGAGCTGGAGCTGCGTGCCGTTGGTCGTGGTCGCGCCCGGGACGTCCGCGCAGCGGCCGGAGGGGATGCCGACGATCTGCTTGCCCGGCGCGACCGGGTCGCCGATGCTGCCCGGCACCGAGCGCAGTGCGGAGTACCAGGTCGCGGCCATCTTGTCGTAGCCGGTGGCGGTGGGGTGGACGCCGTCGATCAGGTCGGCCGTGGTGAGGGCGGAGTGCATGTCGACGAGGCGCACGCGCTTGCCGGCGTTGACCTTGCTCTGCACCATGCCGGGGATGGTGGCGTTGTAGGCGCGGGCGGCGGAGTTCTGGCCGGCGTTGGAGATCGGGATGATCGTCGCGACGAACACGTCCGCGTTGGGGACGGTCGCGGTGATCTTGTCGACGAGGGCGCTCAGCCGGCCCGGCGCGCCGGAGAGGTTGTAGTTCTGGAGGACGTCGTTGGTGCCGATGTGCAGCAGGACCGTGCGGGGGTTGGTGTTGCGCAGCCAGGTGACGACGTTGGCGTCGATCTGGTCGATGCGCCAACCCGGGTGCCCCTGGTGGTCGTGGTCGCCGAGCGAGGCGGGGCCGTTGAACTGCGAACCCACGAAGTCGACCCGGTAGTTCCCGGACCCGAACCGCTGCCACAGGCCGATGCGGTAGCCGCCGGGGACCTGGGTGCCTTCGGTGATCGAGTCGCCCAGGGGCATCACGCGGGTGCCGCCGTTGGACTCGGCGTGGGCGGGGGTGGGGGCGGTGGGCAGCAGTGCGGCGGCGACCAGGGTGGCAGCGAAGGCGGACAACCGCCTCAACCGTGCGCGCATCGGGTTCTCCCTCATCGTCGAGGCGGAGATGTTAACGCTAACAGTGGACTGGAGGCGGAGATCCGGTGTCAAGCGATCGACCACTTGAGACGGTTGCCCGCAAGCACGAGTGGCGACCGATGACACCGAGCCAGGTCGAGCCGCGGACGGGCTCGGGCTGCGCGTGCGGCGAGATCAGACCGGGCGGGACCGCCCCACCACCAACGCCTGACCACGCACCACTCACACCACGCCTGATCATCGGCCGCCACTCGCGGGCACACCGCGGCGCGAAGGGTGGCGGACAGCGCCGCCGCCCTTCGCGCGAAGCGTCCGGTCAGACCACCGTGCAGTTGGCGCCGTTGAGCGTGAACGACGTCGGCTCGGCGGTGTTGCCGGTGTGCGTCGCCTGGAAGCCGATGCTCACCGACCCGTTCGGCGCGATGTCGGCGTTGTACCCGACGTTGCGCGCCGTCACCTGGCCCGAGTTGGGCGAGTACGACGCGTTCCAGCCGCTGGTGATCGTTTGGCCGCCCGGCAGGGTGAAGACCAGGGACCAGCCGCTGATCGGTGAGCTGCCGGTGTTGGTGATGACGATCTCCGACGTCAGGCCGGTGTTCCAGGCGTTGACGGCGTCGGTCACCCGGCAGCTCTCGCCGGGCGGGTTGCCGGTCGTGGTGGTGGTCGTGGTGGTGGTCGTCGTGGTCGTGGTCGTCGTGGTGGTGCTCGTCGGCGGGGTGTCGCCCTGGAACTGCGAGATGAACTTCCACGCCTCGGTCTTGGTCCACGTCCGGGCGCCGTCGTCGCAGCCGCAGCCCTCCACGGGAGCCGGGGCGTGGCCGCCGTCGAAGGCCGCCCACTGGACCGGGTAGCCCGCTCGGCACGAGTACGTCGTGGTGATGTGCGTCCGGCTGCCCACCCCCGGTTCGCGTGGACTCTGCGCGGCGCAGCCGTTGTTGCGGACGAACGTGTCGCGCAGGCCCCGGCCCAGCCCGATGTTCAGGACGTTGTCCGAGATGCCGTGGATGCCGAAGTACGCGATCGGCTGGGTACCGCCGGCGCACCCGCTCAGCTGCGCGCCCGCGTACACCACAACCGCGCGGAACACCGTCGCCCGCGCGCACGCCAGCGCGTAGCTCATGCCGCCGCCGTAGCTGAACCCCATGGCGAACCGCAGCCCCGTGTCCACGCACAGGTCGCTCTCGACGCGCCTGATGATGTCGTCGACGAACGTGACGTCCTCGCCGCCGGAGTTGGCCCAGCCGGCGTTGAAGCCCTGTGGCGACACGAGGATCGCGCTGTTGTTCGACTGCTCCTGCATCCCGTAGTACGCCCAGGCCGCGCCGCTGCTGCCACCCGTGGCGACGTCGTTCATGCTGCCGCCGCGCCAGTGGAAGCCGAAGATCAGCCGGTACTGCCGGGTGTTGTCGTAACCGTCGGGGACGCGCAGCACGAACTGGCGGCTCTTGCCACTGGTGGTGATGGTGTGCGTCCCGCTGCGCAGGGTCGGCGCCTTGCCGCAGCCGGCGCTGGCCGCCAGCGTGCCGACCGACGTGGACGACGTGGTGGACGTGGCCTGGCCGACGCCGGCGACGACCGCCGTGGCGACCAGCGCCACGGCCAGGAACACGGCGGCCGATGCCGGCCCGAAGAGTCTGTGCCTCGACATTGAGCAGCTCTTTTCTGCCGTCTACTGGGAGGGTTGCGTGCGGCGGCGGATGGGGGCGCGGGTCCCGCGTGCCCTCAGCAGGTGGAGTTGGTCTGGGTCAGCAGGCCCAGGCGCCAGGGCAGCCGGTTGTACTCACCGCCCGCGTTGGGGTCCAGACCCTGGTACAGGTAGCTCAGCTGGCACGGGCTGATCTCCATCGTCTGGTCGACGTTGGTGCGCACCACCTCGCCGTGGCTGATGTCCCGGGTCCACTGTCCACTCGGGAACGTGACGTTGTTGGCGCGGGCGAACGGGTTGGCCTCGGTGTCGGCCAGCGCCGCCCACGGGCCGGTGACCTGCGGCGCGGTCCAGGAGCGGAAGTAGCGGCGGCCGTCGGTGCCGATCGCCTCGTGCACCAGGAGGTACTGCTGCCTGCCCGCGATCTTGTAGACGTTCGACGCCTCGAACAGCCTGTTCTTGTCCGCGTCCTGCATCGCGATCACGGTGTTGGTGAAGCCGTTGGGGAACTGCGACAGGTTCGTCTCCGACCGGTAGAGGTGGCCGTTGTCGTCGGAGGAGAACAGGTAGCACTTGGCGCTGTCGCAGACGGTCCAGAAGTCCACCCAGTAACCGTTGCCGATGTTGTCGCGGATGATCTGCGGCATGCCGCCGGCGTAGAAGTTCCTCGGTGCGGACCACGTCGCCGGGTTGGCGATGTCGGTGTTGGTGGAGTACGAGGCGTTGTCACCGGTCTGGTAGACCAGGTACCACAGCCGTTGCGGCGCGAAGTAGAACACCTGCGGCGCGGCCTTGTAGCCGGTGCCGATGGCCGTGCGGTCCAAGTAGTGGTGCGGAGCGGAGGACGCCTGGGACCAGTCGGTGAAACTGGTGTACATCAGGTTGTAGCCGTTGGTGTAGGTCGAGGCGAACACGTGGTACTTGCCGTTGTGGTAGACCACGCTCGGGTCCTTGACCGCCACGTTGGGGTGGGTGGCGTCGGGTTTCGGGCTGATCAGGATGCCGCTGGAGGACCAGCGGAAGCTCGACGGCAGGCTCCCGGTCGGCGGGGTGCCCGTGGTGGTGGTCGTGGTCGTGGTCGTGGTGGGGACGACGCCTCCGGTGCAGGGGGTTCCGTTGAGGCTGAAGGCTTCCGGCGCGGGGTTGCTGCCGGTCCACGAGCCGTTGAAGCCGAACTCGACCTTGCCGCCGGTGGAGATGGACCCGTTGTAGGAGACGTTCTTCGCCGCCACCTCCGTGCCGCTCTGCGTCACGTCGGCGTTCCACGCCTGCGTCACCCGCTGGCCGGCGGGGAACGACCACGTGAGGGTCCACCCGTCGACCGCGTCGCCGACGTTGGTGATCGCCACGTTCGCGGTGAACCCGCCCTGCCACTGGGACGGGGAGGTGTAGGCGACCGAGCAGCCCGGCGCGGCCGAGGCCGGCGCGGAGACCGCCGTCAGCACGGACAGGGCGGCGACCGGCGCGAGCGCCGCGACGGCGACCTTGGCCCGTCGCGACGAGAAGCGTCGTATCGAGAGCATGACCAGACCTTCCTGGGATCGGTCGGGCAGCCGAGCGTTTCGAAATTTTCGACAGGGAAGCTGTTAACTTTCGGGCCAATGTAACGAGCGAGACACCCAGCGTCAACGGCGGCTTGTTAGCGCTCACGCGCCCTGATCTGCGCCTCCGAGGGCGAGTTCCGCCGATGCTTGTTAACGCGAACAAGCTACGGCTCAAGGCGCAGCAGCACGGCGGAAGGGACCGTTGGCATCACCACGCCAGGCCGAGCCGGGCGACGTGGTCGGCCAGCGAGCCGGACAGCAGCCGGTGGTCGCGCGCCGAGTAGTGCCAGTCGCAGCCGAGCAGGTCCAGCGCGGCGCTGCCGTCGTAGCCCCAGAAGCGGACCCGGCTGTCGCCCTGGTCGTTGCGGTCCCGCACGACCTGGCGGGCGGCGTCGGGGAGGGTCCCGGAGCCGTGGGCGCTGACCAGGATCGTGGCGCCGGGGCCGTAGCGGGCGCGCAGCTTGTCGAGGAAGCCCTGGTAGGCGGACTTGTAGGCGGCGAGGAGGCTCTCCGGGGTCCACGGCTCGCCCGGGTTGATCGCGGTGGAGAAGTCGTTGGTGCCCAGGCCGACGACGACGAGCTGCGGCTTCCACGTGCCGGGGTTCTGCCACACGTCACCCTCGACGTGCAGCAGCGCGCGGTCGTAGAAGGTGCGGTAGGTGACGTTGGGGGAACCGCCGTTGTAGTTGCGCACCATGCCCATGCCGGAGAACGCGTTGACCTGGTAGTCGGCGTTGAGCGAGCGCGCGGTCAGCGCCCCGTAGCTCAGGTCGGTGTTGGTGTTGCGGTGGACCCCGCCGTTGGACGAGCAGTCCCGCTGGGTGGACATGTTGCCGTAGCCGGCGGTCAGGGAGTCGCCGATGAACTCGATCTGCCGGGTGCGCGCCGCGGGCTTCTCCAGCACCTGCCCGCCCTGCGCGGCCACGAAGCCGCCGAACTGCCCGGCCGCCCACGTGCTCTCGGTGCGTTTGACCAGCCGGACGCGGTGCTCGGTGTCGCTCAGGCCGTTCACCCAGTGGGTGGTCTTGCCGGGGGTGACCAGCGTGGCGACGGTCGTGCCGTCGACCTGCACGTCGTAGTCGTTGTTCGCGTCGTCCAGCACGATGCCGACGCCGGTCCCCCGGACGCGGCCCTCGAAGTAGACGCCGGGCCAGGAGTAGCGGGCGTCCGGGGTGACCCGGCCCGCGGTGTGGGCTCGGGCGAGCGGGTCGGCGGGCGCGGGCGCGCCGGTGCACGCGGTGCCGTTGAGCGCGAAGTCGGCGGGCGCGGGGTTGGACCCGCCCGCGTTGGCGTTGAAGCCGAACGACGCGGACGCGCCGGCGCCCAGGGCCGCGTTCCAACTCGCGTTGACCGCGGTGACCCGCGCGCCGGACTGGGTGGCCGTCGCGCCCCACGAGGCGGTGACCCGCTGGCCCGCGCCGAACGACCACGTCAGCCGCCAGCCGTTGACCGCGTCGCCGAGGTTGGTGACCCGCACGTCGGCGGTGAACCCGCCCGGCCACTGGTTGGTCACGTCGTAGTCGACCCGGCAGCCCTCGGCGGCCTGGGCCGGGGCGCTGGTGATGGTGCCGGCCGCGGTCAACGCGGCGGTGAGGACGGCGGTGGCCGCCACCCGGGACCGGTGCACTGGGTGTCCTCCGTGGATGGTCGACGCAGCGCGGAAGGCGCGCGGGGAAACGGGATCGACAGGACGGCCGCGCGGTCATCTGTCCACTGTGGCCTGAACCGGCCGTCCGCGCAGCTCCTGGGAACGCTTCCAAGAAGGTAGCGGAGATGTCCCGAACCGTGAAGACCTCAGTTCCGCCCGAACCCGACCCCGGGACGGGCAGCGTGAACCCGAGTGACTCAGAGCCCTGCCACCAACTCCGCCACCGTGTGCGCCCGAACCCCGGGGCCGGCCACCTCCCGCACGTGGTCCTCCGCTGCTCCCGCCAGCCCGTCGTAGAGCGCCGCGAACAGCTCCCGCGCGGGCTCACGCGGCCAGTCCGGCGGCAGCAACACCCGGGGCAACCCGGGATCCAGCACGGGCAACCGCCGATAGGTGTCCATCACCTCGGTACGAGTCCGGACCGCCTCCGCCCCGGTGATCCCACCAACCCGCCCCCGCACCGGCTCCCAACGCCGGATGAACGCGTCGTACCGCTCGGCGATGGCGGCCGTGTCCCAAGCCTCCACCGGGTCACGCCCCACCGACTCCCCCAGGTCGACGTGCCGCGCCCGGAACACCGTCAACGCCCCGGAGGCCAGTCCCACCAGCTGTGACCGGGCCTCACCGGTCAGGTCGTGCGGCGAGATCCACAACCCGTCGTAGAGCGGCGCGCACCCCAGCCACCGCAACTTCCCCCGCAACTCCCGCCGCCCCGCGACATCCCCCTGGGGCAACGTGAAGGCGATCAACGTCCAGCACCGGTCCCACTCGTAGTCCGGCGCCGGGGCGAAGATCACCCGACCACCGGCCGCCAACACGGCCGCCGCGCCCACCGTCAACCGGTACGAACTGGTCCGCCCCCGCCGGCTGCCCTCCAGCACACCCCTGCGGGCCAACCGACTGATCGTGGCCCGCGCACCGGCGTGGCTCACCCCGGCCTCGCCGAGCAACGCCACGAGCGCTCCCGTCGGCAACCAAGCCCGATCACGCAGGGTGTAGTCGGCCAACAGCGTGACGGCCAACCCCTGGGGCGATCCCCCGCTCTGCCTACGCGGCAACCGGACCCCGTCGTCCGGGAAGATCTCCTCGATGTCGTACGGGCTAGTCACGAGCCGACTTTAACCGGGCGATCGAGACGCGATGTTTGACAGTTCCCGGTCCCGCCGCCAGGCTAAGTGTCACACCGCCACCTTCCTCGACCGTGCGCGAAACGAAGGGGTCAAGCGCATGAAGGTCCTACCGAGCGTGGTGTTCGCCGCGGTGACCGCACTGACCGTCACAGCCCTGGTCACCGCCACTCCCGAACCGGCATCGGCCGCCACCCTGACCGAGGTCGCGAACTTCGGCGACAACCCCGGCGGGATGCGGATGCACGTCTACGTGCCCGACTCCCGCCCCGCCGCTCCCGGCATCGTCGTGGCGATGCACGGCTGCGGCGGATCGGGGCCGGGCTTCCACCAGAGCAGCGAGTTCTCGTCGCTGGCCGACCGCCACGGCTACGTCGTCATCTACCCGAGCGCCCAACAGCAGGCGGGCTTCGGCAACTGCTTCGACACCTGGTCCGACGCCGCCAAGCGACGGGGCGGCGGCAGCGACCCCAGCTCGATCATCTCGATGATCAACTACGTCGAGCAGCGCTACGGCGCCGACCCCGGCAAGGTCTTCGCCACCGGTTCCTCCTCCGGCGGCATGATGACCAACCACATGCTCGCCCTGTACCCGGACGTCTTCAAGGCGGGCGCGGCGTTCATGGGCGTCCCGTTCAACTGCTTCGCGAACGCCGCCGACTACCCGCCGGGTTCCAGCAAGTGCACCGGGAGCGGAGGCGCCAACCGCACTCCCCAACAGTGGGGCGACGCGGTCCGCCAGGCGTACCCGGGTTACACCGGTGCACGCCCCAGGATCCAGTTGTGGCACGGCACCAACGACACCCTGGTCCCGTACTCCCTGCTCCAGGAGTCGATCGAGCAGTGGACCAACGTCTTCGGCCTGTCCCAGACCCCCACGAACACCGACACCCCCCAACCCGGCTGGAACCGCCGCCGCTACGCCGACAGCACCGGAACGGCCCAGGTCGAGGCCTACAGCATCCAGGGTGCCGGCCACACCCTCCCCAGCGCCGGCATGGCCGCTCAGGCCCTCGCCTTCTTCGGCCTGACCAGCCCGGGCACCACCACCACGACCACGACCACCACCACCACGACCACCACCACGACGACGCCCAACCCCGGCACCTGTCAGGTGACCGCCGCCATCAACGCCTGGAACACCGGCCTGACCGAGAACATCACCCTCACCAACACCGGTCCCACGACCATCAACGGCTGGACCTTGACCTTCACGTTGCCCGGCGGCCAAACCATCACCAGCGGCTGGAACGCCACCTACGCGCCGGCGTCGGGCCAGGTGACGGCGAAGAACGCCCCTTACAATGCCGCCCTCCCGCCCAACACGCCCACGACCATCGGCTTCCAAGCCACCCACACCGGCAACACCTCGAAGCCGACCGGCTTCACCCTCAACGGCACCCCTTGCACGATCACGTGAATCTCCGCGACCACTGCCGATGGAAAGCCCGGCGCCCCGAGGAGGAGCGCCGGGCTCATCGCCGAGCAGAGCTAGAACTGGGACAAGAAGCGCCAGGCCTCACCCTTGGTCCAGGTCCGCACCCCGCTCTCACAAGCACACCCGTCCACCGGCCCCGGCATGTGCCCACCGTCGAACGCCGCCCACTGCACCGGATACCCCGCACGACACCCGGAGTACGCCGTCGTGATGTGCGTCAGGCTGCCGCCCCCGGGCTCACGCGGACTCTGCGCCGTGCACCCGTTGGCCCGCACGAAGGTGTCCCGCAACCCCCGTCCCAGCCCGATGTTCAGGACGTTGTCCGAGATCCCGTGGATGCCGAAGTACGCGATCGGCTGGCTACCACCGGAACACCCGCTCAACTGCGCCCCCGCGTACACCACCACCGCGCGGAACACCGTCGCCCGAGCACAAGCCAGCGCATAGCTCATCCCGCCGCCATAGCTGAACCCCATGGCGAACCGCTGCCCGGGATTCACGCACAGCGCACCCTCGATCCGCCGGATCAGGTCGTCGACGAACGTGACGTCCTCGCCACCCGAGTTCGCCCACCCGTTCCCCAAACCCTGCGGCGCGACGAGGATCGCGCTGTTGTTCGACTGCTCCTGCATCCCGTAGTACGACCACGCCGCACCACTCGTCCCGCCCGACGACACGTCGTTCATCGTGCCGCCGCGCCAGTGGAACGCGAAGATCAGCCGGTACGCCCGGTTCTGGTCGTACCCGGTCGGCACCCGGACGATGAAGCTCCGGGACTTCCCGTTGCTCGTGATCGTGTGCGACCCGCTGCTCAGCCCAGGCGCCTTGCCGCACCCGGAGCCGCCCGGCGTGCCGCCACCGTCGACCTTCGCCAGCTGCCACTGCTGGTTGTTCCCGCCGTGATCGCTGTACTGCACGACGTTCGCACCGTCCGCGGTGGACGCTCCCTGGACCTCGACCGCCTTGTTGCTGTTCCGGTTGATCAGCCGCACGTGGCCATCGGCCGAGTCGGCCAGCCGGAACTGCTGGTTGGCCCCACCGTGATCAGACCACTGCTGGACCGCCGCGCCATCGGCGGTGGAAGCCCCCGACACGTCCAACACCTTGCCGGAGTGCCGCGCCTTCACCCGGTAATAACCACCGCCGGAGTCCACGAACTGGAACTGCTGGTTGGCGCCATCGTTCCGAGTCCACTGCGAGACCCGGACACCGTCACCAATGGCCGCACCGTAAACGTCCAGTGCCTTGCCGCTGTTGCGGTTGACCAGGACGTACCAGGCATTGGTGTCCACGGTCGCCGCCGAGGCCGCCGGTGCGCCGAACCCGGAAAGCGTTCCGGCCAAGAGCAGCGTCACAGCACCTGCGACAACGCCCCGGCCACTCATGGCAACGTCCAGCGCTGGTTGGTGCCACCGTGGCAAGACCAGACGATCAACGCCGTACCGTCCGCCGACGACCCGCCGTTGGCGTCAAGGCACTTGCCCGAAGCGTTGACCAGCGACCCGTTGGACCCGACAGTCCAGTTCTGCGCGGAACTGCCGTTGCACGTCCACAACCTCACCGCGCTGCCATCACCGGTGCCGGCCGCGTCCATGCACTTGCCCAACGCCCGCAGCGTCGATCCCTCGACGGTCCACTGCTGGTTCGCCCCGCTGTGACAGCTCCACAACTGGATCCGCGCACCATCAGCCGAGCTGTTGCCACTCACATCGACGCACTTCCCGCCGGCCGAACGGATCGGCCCGGTCCGCGGCGTAGTGCCGCCCAGCTCCTTGATGCGCACGTTGCGGAACGACACGTCATCGCCGGTCCCGTGGTTCTGCAAGCCGATGTGCCCGGAGGCCAACGACCGGACCGGATCGGCGTTGGTGAAGTCGTTGATCTTCACCCCGTTCAGGAACACCTGGAGCCGCTCGCCTTCCACCAGCAGCTCGAACGTGTTCCACTCCCCCGGCGGGTTCAACGCCGCGTCCCGGGCCGCGGTGTCGGGCGCCTTGAACCCGTACACCGACCCGGTGGTCCGGTCCGGCGTGTCGGTGGCGTCGATCTGCACCTCGTACCCGTTGGCCATCGCCGAGTTCGGATCGGAACTGGCCGGGAACCCGACGAACACCCCGGAGTTGTCGTCCCCGTCGACCCGCCAGTCCGCCTTCAGCGAGTACGACCGGAACTCCTTGGCGCTGTACCAGTACAGCCCCATCCCTCCGGATGACCGCAGAGTCGCGTCGGAATTGGCGAAGCTGCCCGGCCCGGCCTGCGACCACCCGGTGGTGGAACCGTTGTAGAGCGCGGTGTACCCGGTCTCCGGCCGGCAGTCGGCCTTGGCCCGACCGGACGCGTACCGCAGCCCGCCCAGCACCATCGACCGGAACCCGGCCTCCGAGTACGACGACTGCGTGTGACCGCTGCCGGTGTAGAACGACCGCCCGCCGCCGACCGACTTGCACCACGTGTGCGGGTGGTCGCCACCCATCGAGCCGCCCGAGTACGTCGACTCGTCCAACGTGGCCAGCACCCGGGCCGTGGACCGCGGGTTGGTCCGGTAGTTGTACCACTCGTCGGTGCGCACCCAACTGGAACCCAGGTGGGCGGTCGCCGGGTGCGCCCGGTTCTCCACCCGCACGGTCGCCTGCTGGATCGCCGGGTGCGACGAGAAGTACGCGCCGACCAGCTCGCCGTAGAACGGCCAGTCGTACTCGGTGTCGGCGGCGGAGTGGACGCCGACGTACCCGCCGCCGCCCCGGATGTAGGACTCGAACGCGGTCTGCTGGGTCGCGTTCAACACGTCTCCGGTGGTGTTGAGGAACACCACGGCCTCGAAGCGGGCGAGGTTGGTGGCGTTGAACTGGGCGGAATCCTCGGTCGCGGTCACCGTGAAGTTGTTGGCCGCGCCCAGGTCTCGGATCATCTGGGTGCCCACGGCGATGGAATCGTGCCGGAACCCCGCGGTCTTGGAGAACACCAGCACGTCGTAGGGCGTGTCCACGGCCGCGGCCGGTGGCGCGCCGACCACCGCACCGGCGACCAACACCGCCGAGGCGGCGCCGAACGCCCTTCTCACAAAGGATTTCATCTCAACCTCCCACAGGCCTAGGGCAGCGTCCAGCGCTGGTTCGCACCGCCGTGGCAGGACCAGACGATCAGCGCCGTCCCGTCCGCCGTCGAAGCACCGTTCGCGTCGAGGCACTTGCCGGACGCGTTGACCAGCGACCCGTTCGCACCGACCGACCAGTTCTGAGCCGTGCCGCCGTTGCAGGTCCACAACCGGACCGCACTGCCGTCGGCGGTACCGGCCGCGTCCATGCACTTGCCCAGCGCCCGCAGCGTCGAACCCTGGACCGTCCACTGCTGGTTCGTGCCGCTGTTGCAGGTCCACAACTGGATGCGCGCCCCGTCAGCGGTACTGCCGCCGCTGACGTCCACGCACTTGCCGCCCGCGCCGGTGATCGGACCGGTGCGCGTCCCGGTCGACGCCCCCAGGGTGAACGCGTCCACGTCGAACAGGAAACCCGTGCCACTGCCGGCGAACGTCAGGTACAGCGGACCCGTCGTGGTCGGCACGCCGGTCAAACCCGTCGAGACCTCGGTGAACGTGTCCCAGCCGCCGGTCACCGGCACGGTCGCGGCGCCCAGCGCCGGCCCGGTCGGCGAGCCGGTGCGCACGGTGATCGTGCCGCCCGCCCCCGCCGACGACACCCGCGCGGTGAACCGGGTCGCGCCGGTCAGGTTGTAGGGCTGGAAGGCGATCCAGTCCCCGTTGTGCACATCGCCGACCGTGCGACCACCCTCGGCCGCGGTCTTGTCGTACAGCCCCACACCCGACTGGGACGTGTAGTGCTCCGCCTGCCGGTGCCGCAGCTGAAGGGTGTGCTGGGTGTGCGTGGTGGCCGGCGGCACGCCGTTCGCCCCGTTGTCGGTGTACTCGGCGTCGAACACCGCGAACAGGTTCGCCGCCGTGTCGTGCTCGCCGTCCACGGGGATCTGGAGCGTGCCCGAGCAGCCGGTCTTGGACGTGATCGGGTGGCCGTGGCTGTCGTGGCCGAGGATGTAGGACACCTTCACCCGGGTGCAGTCGATCGTGCCGTCCTCGGCGTCGGTGACCGTGACCGTGTACGGGATGGTGTCGCCGAAGCTGAACAACGACCCGTTGGGCGGTGTGTTCAGCGTGACCACGGGCGCGGCGTTGCCGACCGTGATGGTCAGGTTGGTGCTGCCGGTGAGGCCACCGGGGTCGCGCACGGTGAGCGTCACCGTGTACTGGCCGTTGGCGGTGAAGGTCTTGCTCGGGTTGGCCGCGGTCGACGTGGTGCCGTCACCGAAGTTCCACGAGTACGTCAGCGCGCCGCCCTCGGGGTCCGAGGAGCCGTTCGACGAGAAGTTCACCGCCAGCGGCGCACCGCCGGACGTGCGGTCGGCGGACGCGTTGGCGATCGGCGCGCGGTTGTTGCCGCTGCCGATGTACTCGATGCGGTAGAGCGCGGAGCCGGCGTCGCCGCTGCCCCAGCCGGTGCCGTAGTCCAGCACGTACAGCGCGCCGTCCGGGCCGAAGGAGGCGTCCATGACCTGCGTGCCGCGCCACGGGAAGTCGCTGACCTGCCCGGCCGACCCGTCGGCGTTGACGTCCACGACCTTGATCCAGCGGCGGCCGAACTCGGTGGTGAACACGTGGCCGTCCAGCGACTGCGGGAACTTCACCGGGGACGGGTTGGCCGCGTCGTACCGGTAGACCGGGGCGCTCATCGGCGACTCCGAACCGCAGCCGAACGCGGCGAACGAGCAGTTGTCGTACTTGATCCACGCCGCCCGCGCGGCGGGCAGGGTGCCCAGGCCGGTGTTGTGGGGCGAGTTGTTGACCGGCGCGGCGCAGTTGAACCGGCTGCCCGACGGCCCGGACGGGAACGTGAAGTCCACGTAGGCCTCGGCGGAGGTGTTGCCGCCCACGCAGTACGGCCAGCCGTAGTTGCCCGCCGACGTGATCCGGTTGAACTCCACCATGCCCGCGGGGCCGCGGGTGCTGCTCGCCGCGCCCGCGTCGGGGCCGTAGTCGCCCAGGTAGATCGTGCCGGTGGCCTTGTCGACGTTGAACCGGAACGGGTTGCGCAGGCCCATCGCGTAGATCTCGGGCCGGGTGCGGGCGGTGCCCGGGGCGAACAGGTTGCCCGCCGGGATCGTGTAGGTCCCGTCCGGGTTGACCTTGATCCGCAGCACCTTGCCGCGCAGGTCGTTGGTGTTGCCCGCGCTGCGCTGGGCGTCGTAGGCGGGGTTGCGGCCGGAGCGCTCGTCGATCGGGGTGTAGCCGCCGGAGTCGAACGGGTTGGTGTCGTCGCCGGTGGACAGGTACAGGTTGCCGGCCGCGTCGAAGTCGATGTCGCCGCCGACGTGGCAGCACATGCCCCGGCTGGTCGGCACGTCCAGCACCGTGACCTGGCTGGCCGTGTTGAGGGTGAAGTCGGTGTTGAGGGTGAAGCGGGACAGCCGGTTGACGCCGTTCCACGCCGAGAAGTCGGTGCCGGCCGACGGCGCGTCACCGCCCGGGGTGTTCAGCGGCGGGGCGTAGTAGACGAAGACGTGCCGGTTGGTGGCGAAGTTCGGGTCCGCCGCGATGCCCTGCAAGCCCTCTTCGTCGTGCGTGTAGACGGGGATGGTGCCGATGACGCTGGTGGCGCCGGCCGCGGTGGTGCGGCGGATGGCGCCGTTGCGGGAGGTGTGCAGGACCGAGCGGTCGGGCAGGACGGTCATCGACATGGGCTCGCCCATCTCGGCGACGCCCTTGGCCAGCTCGACCTGCTGGAAGTCGGCGGGGTTGACGCCGTGCGCGGCGGCGGGCGGCGCGGTCGCGGTGGTGACGGCCACCGCCCCGGCCACCGCGAGCAGGGCGGCCGAGAGCGCCGCGGTCAGTCTGTTCTTCATGGGGGGCAACACCTTCGGTCTCGGGTCAGGCGCGGGTGAGGGTGAAGCGCTGGTTGGCGGCGCCGGTGTGGGTCCACTGGGAGATGCGCGCGCCGTCGGCGGTCGAGACGCCCCAGACGTCCAGCGCGAGGCCGCTGGCCCGGTTGACCAGGCTGACCACGCCGCCGCCGTGCTCGACCACCCGCCACTGCTGGGCCGCCGAGTTCGTGTCCGGCTGCTGGGTGACGTCCGCGCCGGACGCGGTGCCGGCCGGTTGCAGCACCAACCCGCTGTGCCGCGCCCGGACCCGGTAGTGGCCGTCGCCCGAGGACAGGAAGTCGAACTGCTGGTTGAGGCCGCTGCCGGCGGTCCACTGGATCAGCTGGGCGCCCGCCGCGGTGGACGCGCCGGAGATGTCGGCCGCCTTGCCGCTGTGCGTGGCGACCAGCCGGTAGTTCACGCCGACCTGGACCCCGCCGCCGCTGGTGCCGCCGTTCAGCACCGACAGGACGGCGTCGTAGGCGGGCTTCTTGTTCCCGGAGCGGTCGAACAGCAACGGGTTCTCGCCCGACCGCCACGAGTCGCTGTCCCGGATGCCCCACACCGTGATGCCGGTGCAGCGCGGGACGTTCAGGCAGGCGCGGACGGTGTTGGCGTACCCGGTGGTCGGCGCGCCGGCGATGTCCAGCTCGGTGATCTGCACGTCCACGCCGAGCGCGGCGAAGTTGGTCAGCGTCGTCTGGAAGGTGGCGGGCGGTCCGCCGGAGCCGAAGTGGGCCTGGAAGCCGACGCAGTCGATCGGCACGCCGCGGGCCTTGAAGTCGCGGACCAGGGCGTACATGCCCTGCGTCTTGGCCGCGTTCCAGTCCTCGACGCTGTAGTCGTTGTAGCAGAGCTTGGCGGCGGGGTCGGCGGCGCGGGCGGTGCGGAAGGCCTCCTCGATGAACCCGCTGCCGAGCACGTCGCGGAACACCGAGGGGCGCAACTGGGTGGTGCCGTCGGCGAACGCCTCGTTGACCACGTCCCACGAGTCGATCTGGCCGCGGTAGCGCGTCGCGACGGTGGTGATGTGGTTGTTCATCACGCTGCGCAGGGTGGCGGCGTCGCGGATGTCCCGGACCCAGGTGGGCAGTTGGGAGTGCCAGACGAGGGTGTGGCCGCGCAGGCGTTTGCCGTTGGCGCGGGCGTGGTTGGCGATGCGGTCGGCGCCGCCGAAGGTGAACGTGCCGCGGGAGGGCTCGGTGGCGTCCCACTTCATCTCGTTCTCGGCGGTGATGGAGTTGAACTCGCGGTTGAGGATCGTCGTGTACTGGCTGTCGCCCAGGCGGCCCGCGGCCACGGCCGCGCCGAAGTAGCGACCGCTCTGGGCCGCCGCAGCGCCCAGCGTGGTCTCGGCCGCTGTCGCCGGGGTCGGCACGAGCGTCACCGCGGCGGCCAGGGCGAGTGAAGCGGTGGCGGAGCGCAGGAGCGTCCGCCTCCGACGGGTCGGGCGGGTGTGCAGGGTCATGGTTCTCCTTCGCCGTTGGAGGATGGCCAGGTTCCGGGAGCGCTCCCAGAAGTACGCGGCCGGCGCGGGTGCCGTGCTGACCGCGTGGGTCAGCGAGCGGGTAGCAGCGTGATGGTGAAAGCGTCTTCGGCGGCGTGGTGCGGCAGGTGCACCGTCGTGCCGTGGTCGGTCAGGGTCACGACCGCGTCCCGCACGGTCACCGGCCCGTCCACGGCCGCGCCGCCGTTGTGCGGGATGCGTTCGACGAGCACGCGCACCCGGTCGTCCACCACGATGCCGCTCGTGGTGTCCAGGCGGTGCAAGCCGACCACGACGTCCCCGGTCGTTCGACCACCGACGAGCACCTTCGCGCTGCCGACGGTCTTCGTGGCGAAGGCGTCGTGGTCCGCGCCCGGGAACACCGACGCGGTCACGCCGGTCTGCGTGCCGTAGAACCGGTAGACCCACCACTCGCCCCTGGGCCGGTGCCGGCCGGACGCATCCCGGACCAGCAGGCCGGCCAGGTCGTCGTGCAGGTCGCCGCCGGCGGCCCAGTTGGCGCGCAGGCCGTCCACACCGGCCCGTTCCAGCCGCGCGACGTACCACGCGCCGCCGGCGGGGTGCTGCTCGTCCGCGGCCCCGTACTCGTTGATCTGGCACGGGCGTCGGACGCCGCGGGCGGCCAGGCTCGCGTCGGCCGCCGCCGCGGTCGCCACCGGGTCGCCGGGCAGCGCGTGCCAGCTGACGACGTCCGGCACGACGTCGTGCGCGCACGCGAAGTCCAGGAACCGCGTCCACCAGCCGGGCCCGGTCGTCGGCACGCCGGCCGTGCTGGGGCCGACGACCGCGTGCGCCGGGAACTCGGCGCGCACGCGGCGGTGCGTGCGTCGCCACAGCTGAAGGTACTGCGCCCGCGGGCGGTTCCAGAACGCCGCGAGGTCGGGCTCGTTCCACAGGTCCCACCGCACGGGCGCGCGGGTCGCCCGCACGTCGGCCACCACGCGGGTGAGGAAGTCGTCGTAGTCGGCCCAGTCGCCGTCGTCGCCGGGGAACCGGGCGATCGGGTGGCCGTCCGCGCCCCACAGGTCGTGCAGCAGCAGGACGAACTCGCCGCCGAGCGCGCGGGCGCGCAGCAGTTGGGCGCGGGTGGCCCGCCACCGCCGGTCGTAGCGGCCCGACACCCAGCCGCCCGGGCTGTCCAGCTGCGCGCCGCCCGCGCGCAGGGCGCGGAAGCGGAGGTCGTGGAAGAAGCGGTCCGGCGGGGCGGACGCGTCCTCGGTCATGCCGTAGAGCCAGCCGGAGGCCCGGTGCGTCGGCGCGCCGCCGGTCACGGAGAAGTCGACGCCCACGGACCCGTCGGGTGACGGTCGCGCGGTGATGACGGCGGCGGCGCTTAACCCGTGGCGGGTGGTGTCCACATCGAACTCCCGGAGCCGAACGAGGGTCGAACCGGTTCGAGCGCTCGGATCACCGTACGCCGGGCTTCGGCGACCACACAATGGCCGCCACAACGCGAAACGTTTCGCGCAACTGTTTCAGCGGCGCCTGGCCCCGGTGCTCGACCGCAGCGTCACCGGCGGCACCAGCAGGGCGTGGCGGGGCTGCGCCGCGGGGTCGGCGATGCGTTCCACCAGCAGTTCCAGGGCGATCCGGGCCATCTCGACGGCCGGCACGTCGGCCGCGGTCAGCGGCGGGTGGAAGTCCTCCGCGAGGTGGTCGGCGACCACGCCGGTGATGGAGAAGTCGCGCGGCACCTCCAGGGAGGCGCGCTGCAACGCGCGTTGCAGGCCGGGCAGGGCCGCCTCGTTGATCGTCACCAGCCCGGTCACCCCGGGCAGGCGGGTGCGGATGTCCTCGAAGCAGGCGAACCCGGCCCCCGGCTCGTCGGGGCAGGTGACCACGTGCGCCCGGACGCCGCGTTCCCCCGCCGCCTCCAGGAGGCCCGCCGTCGAGCGCGCGGCGGGCCCGTACCCGGAGGCGACCAGTTCCGCGGACCGGTTCACCAGCACCACCTCCTCGTGGCCCAGGTCGGCCAGGTGGTGCACGCACCGCCGGATCAGCGCCGCGTAGTCGACGTCCACCCACCACGACGCGCCGGGGTCCTGGACGTGGCCGATGGTGACGAACGGCAGGCCACTTTCCTCCAGCCGGGCCACCCGCGGGTCGTCCAGCAGGATCTCCATCAGCACCACGCCGTCCACGCGCCGCCCGGTGACGATCCGCTCGAAGGACCGGTCGTGCCGGCCGCCGCTGGGCGAGACCAGCACGTCCAGGTCGTGCGCCGCCGCCGCCTCCACCACGCCCGCGACGAACCCGAGCTGCACGCCGGTCAGCCGCGCGCCGGCGGGCGGGATCACCAGGCCCAGCGTGCGGGTGCGACCCTCGGCCAGGGCGCGGGCGCTGGCGTTGGGGCGGTAGCCCAGCTCGCTGATCACGTCGTTGATCCGCTTGGCGGTGGCCTCGGCGACCGGCCGCTTCCCGCTCAGCGCGTAGGACACCGTGCTGCGCGCCACGCCCGCGCGCCTGGCGATCTCGCCGATGTTCATGCGCTCACCGTCCAACCGATTCGACGCGCCGTTCGACGCGTTCGACCACAGGCGATCATACGAGCCTTGCGCAGCGTTGCGCCCGTCATTACGTTGACGTGACGCCGCTCCGCTCGAACCGGTTCGACCCGTGGAGCACACCCATGACGGAACTTTCCCGACGGCAGGCGATCGTGCTGGGCGCGGCCCTGACGTCCGTGGGCCTGCCCGTGACCGCGCACGCCGCGTCCCCGGCAGGCGACCTGTCCCTCTGGTACGACGAGCCCGCCGGGACGGACTGGCTGCGAGCGCTGCCGGTCGGCAACGGCCGGCTGGGCGCGATGGTGTTCGGCGGCACGGACGCCGAACGGTTGCAGCTCAACGAGGACACCCTCTGGGCCGGCGGGCCGCACGACTACACCAACCCCCGGGGCGCGGCGTCGTTGGCGGAGATCCGGCGGCTGGTGTTCGCCGACCAGTGGACCCAGGCGCAGGACCTGGCCAACCGCACCATGCTGGGCGAACCCGCCGCGCAGCTGGCCTACCAGCCCGTGGGCGACCTGCGACTGGTCTTCCCCGCGCCGGGCACGGTGAGCGGCTACCAGCGGTGGCTGGACCTGACCACGGCGACCACGGTCGTCACCTACGTGGCCAACGGGACCAGGTTCCGGCGCGAAGTCCTCGCCTCGGCCCCCGACCAGGTGATCGCCGTGCGCCTGACCGCCGACCGACCGGGGTCGATCTCGTTCACCGCGTCGTTCGGCACACCCCAACGCGCGACACCGTCCAGCCCCGACGCCACCACCATCGCGCTGACCGGCGTCTCCGGCGACCACCGCGGCATCCCCGGCGCGGTCCGCTTCACCGCCCTGGCCCGCGCCGTCACCGCCGGCGGCGGCACCACCAGCTCCGGCGGCACGCTGCGCGTGACCAACGCCGACAGCGTCACCCTGCTGGTCTCCATCGGCACCAGCTACGTCGACTACCGCAACGTCAACGGCGACCACGCCGGCATCGCACACCGACACCTCAACGCCGCACCGGCCCACGACACGCTGCGCGCCCGGCACGTCACCGACTACCAGCGCCTGTTCACCCGCGTCACCCTCGACCTGGGCCGCACCCCGGCCGCCGACCAGACCACCGACACCCGCATCGCCAACCACGCCACCACCAACGACCCGCAACTGTCGGCGCTGCTGTTCCAGTACGGCCGCTACCTGCTGATCTCGTCGTCCAGGCCGGGCACCCAGCCCGCGAACCTGCAAGGCATCTGGAACGACCAGATGGCCCCGTCGTGGGACAGCAAGTACACGTTGAACGCCAACCTGCCGATGAACTACTGGCCCGCCGACACCACCAACCTGGCCGAGTGCCACGAGCCGGTGTTCGACATGATCGACGACCTGACCGTGACCGGCGCGCGGGTGGCGTCGGCGCAGTACGGCGCGGGCGGCTGGGTGACCCACCACAACACCGACGGCTGGCGCGGCGCGTCGGTCGTGGACGGCGCGCTGTGGGGCATGTGGCCCACGGGCGGGGCGTGGCTGGCCACCATGATCTGGGACCACTACCTGTTCACCGGGGACGTCGACTTCCTGCGCTCCCGCTACCCGGCCCTCAAGGGCGCCGCCCGGTTCTTCCTGGACACGCTGGTGGAAGAGCCGAGGCTGCGGGTCCTGGTGACCAACCCGTCGAACTCGCCGGAACTGCCCCACCACTCCGGCGCCTCCATCTGCGCCGGCCCCACCATGGACATGCAGATCCTGCGCGACCTGTTCGACGGCTGCGCCAAGGCGAGCGAGATCCTCGGAGTGGACGCGGACTTCCGCAGCCAACTATCGTCCGCACGGTCGAGGCTCGCGCCGATGAAGGTCGGTTCCCGCGGCAACATCCAGGAGTGGCTGCACGACTGGGTCGAACCCGAGACGAACCACCGCCACGTCTCCCACCTCTACGGACTGCACCCGAGCAACCAGATCACCAAGCGAGGCACCCCGGCCCTGTTCGACGCGGCCCGACGCACCCTCCAACTGCGCGGCGACGCGGGCACGGGCTGGTCACTGGCGTGGAAGATCAACTTCTGGGCGCGCCTGGAAGAGGGAACACGAGCACACGACCTCATCCGAGCGTTGATCAGACCGGACCGCTTGGCCCCGAACCTGTTCGACCTGCACCCGCCGTTCCAGATCGACGGCAACTTCGGGGCCACCTCTGGCATCGCGGAAATGCTCCTGCACAGCCACAACGGCGAACTGCACACCCTGCCAGCCCTACCACCGGCCTGGCCGACCGGAAGCGTCACAGGCTTGCGCGGCCGTGGCGGCTACACCGTAGGGGCAACGTGGGCCAACGGCCAAGCCACGACCATCACCATCGCAGCAGACCGCACCGGCCCCGTGAAGCTGCGCAACAGAACCCTCACCGGAACCGTCGAACTCCACGACACCACAACCGGAACACCGGTCACGTTCACGCGCCCCGAGCCGGACGTGATCACGTTCGCAACCCAATCCGGCCACACGTACCGCGTCACCGTGACGGCTTCAGGAAGTGTGGTCGAGCCGGGCGTGCACTACCGACTGGTTGCGGCGCACAGCGGAAAGGCAGCAGACATCAACGGCGCTTCAACAGCGCCAGGCGCACTGTTGATCCAGTGGACAACGGGAAGCGGCCTGAACCAACAGTTCGACTTCATACCTTCCACCGACGGCCACTACCGCGTACGCGCCCGTCACAGCGGCCTGGTCCTCCAAGCAACCAGCACAACAAGCGGCGCGGACATCGTCCAACAACCAGACACCAACTCGACCGCCCAACAGTGGCGCTTGGTAGACCACGGCGGCGGCACGATCTCACTGGTCAACCGCCTGAGCGGCCTGGCCCTGGACATCTGGCAAGCCGCAACCACGGACGGCACCAGGATCTCCCAGTGGTCCGTCACAGGCGCAACAAACCAACGCTTCCACCTAAGCCGAGCCTAGCGCCGCAGGCGCCACGGGCTACCAGCCACAGGAAGGGCCTCGGTTCGTTCCCCGTACGGCCTGGGCGCAGCCCAACCACCCTTTGGTCTTCTCCGCAACCAGCTTTTCCGGTTGCGGAGAAGACCAAAGGGTGGTTGCCTCCGGCAGGCCGTACGGGGAACGAACCGACGCCCTTCCACCCCCCGGGGGCCTGCCGCGCGGCGAGCGCCGCTTTTCAGCTCTTCGCTCTTCGCTTTTCAGCTTTTGATAAAGCGCTTCAGCGCAATCCGGCTGCCCACACACCCAAGACACGAGCTTGCTCGTGCAGCCTGTGCTCGTCAGTACCCAAAGGATCTTTGAAGAAGAAGGCCAACGCTTCCTGAACCCCCGACCTCCCCGCCGCGTGCGCCGCAGCCAGCAACCTCGCCAAGTCGAGCACGAGTGGCGCGGCCAGCGAGGAGTCCAACCCCGTCCAGGTGGTTTGCAGTGTCATCCGCGCGCCGAGGAAGCCCTCGAACGACACGTGATCCCAAGCGGTCTTCTGTTCACCGAGATCCGGCACGTAGTCGATGTGCAACGGCGCGGTGACGTCTTCACCCAGAAGCGACGCCAACCCCTTCGCCTTCGAAATGGACTTGCTCCGAGCATGACCCGGATCGGCAAGGGTCGCCCCGTCACCCCCACCCAGCAGGTTGGTGCCGGTCCAAGACCGCACTCTCAGAGCCCTGGACACAAACATCGGAGCCAAGGCCGCCCGCAGCAGGGTCTCCCCGGTCTTGCCGTCCCGCCCTGCATACGGCACACCCTGCCGGAGCGCCAGTTCGTCCAGGGCGGGCAGAGCCACCCCCGTAGACGGGGTGAAGTCGGCGAAGGCGCAGCCCGCCCGAAAGGCCGCGTAAGCCACCAACGAGCTGGGCGGCAGCACAGCCCGCCCAGGCACTTCCAGTTCGTCGTCCAACGCCGCCAACGACCCGGACCCCACCGTCACCGGCGGCTCGGTGGAAGCCACATTGACCACCACCACCCGACTCAACTGGTGCCTGCCCCGAAAGTCCTCGATGTCCTCAACCAGTCTGCGGGCGGCGTCCGCCTGGCTACCGGTGCACGTACCCGGTTGGTAGCCAGCCAGAATCTCCGCGTCCACCGCAGCCAACTCATCCGACAACCCAGCGGCCAAGCCGGGCGGCAGAACACCGTCACGCGTAAGCAACTCCGCCCGCTTCACCAAAGGCGTTGTCACCACATCATGACCGCCAACCACAAACGCCCGCCACGGCGACAAAGGCGCGTCCAACAACTCCGTGACGCACCCAACGGGCTCCACCAGCCCGGACCTCAACGCAAGCAGTCCGGTGATCGCGGTAGTGGCCACCGACCCCCGGCCACCGTTGAGCCACAACCCGATCCGTTCCAGTACCGTCACGGCGTCAGTCCCCAGCGGCGAAGGCCGCGTCGAACGACGCCGCAGGCGGGTCAAAAGCGTTCCGCCGCACGAAGTCCAACGCCTCCGGGGCACCCACCAACCGGTCCATTCCGGCGTCCTCCCACTCCACACTCACCGGCCCGGCGTACCCGATCGTGTTGAGCATCCGGAACGCCCGCTCCCACGGCACGTCTCCACGCCCGGTGGACACGAAATCCCACCCCCGGCGCGGGTCGCCCCACGGCAGGTGCGATCCCATCCGCCCGTTGCGGCCGTCGCCGACCTGGCGGCGGGCGTCCTTGCAGTCCACGTGGTAGATCCGGTCGCGGAAGTCCCACAGGAAGCCGACCGGGTCCAGGTCCTGCCACACGAAGTGCGACGGGTCCCAGTTCAGGCCGAACGCGGGGCGGTGGCCGACGGCCTCCAGAGCCCGTGCCGTGGTCCAGTAGTCGTAGGCGATCTCGGACGGGTGAACCTCGTGCGCGAACCGCACCCCGACCTCGTCGAACACGTCCAGGATCGGGTTCCACCGGTCGGCGAAGTCCTGGTACCCGGCGTCCACCATCTCCTTCGGCACGGGCGGGAACATCGCGACCGTCTTCCAGATGGACGAGCCGGTGAAGCCCACCACCGTGTCCGCTCCCAAGCGCGCCGCGGCGCGGGCGGTCGCCTTCATCTCCTCGGCCGCGCGCCGGCGGACGCCCTCGGGTTCGCCGTCGCCCCAGATCCGCGCCGACAGGATGCCCTGGTGCCGCTGGTCGATCGGGTCGTCGCACACCGCCTGGCCGGTGAGGTGGTTGGAGATCGTCCACACCTTCAGGTCGTGCTCGGCGAGCAGCGCCAGCCGGTCGGCGACGTAGTCGTCGTCCTCGGCGGCCCGCCACGGGTCGAGGTGGTCGCCCCAGCAGGCCAGTTCCAGGCCGTCGTAACCCCAGCCGGCGGCCAGCCGCGCGACCTCCTCCAACGGCAGGTCGGCCCACTGGCCGGTGAACAACGTGATCGGACGTGCCATCGTCACTCCCCTACACGACTTGCGCTGGTCGAATCGCTCCCCTGAACGGCCTGCCGAGCACCAGACGCCGCGCTCCCCTGAACGGCCTGCCGAGCACCGGACGCCGCGCTCGCCTCGACGGCCTGCCAAGCACGAGACGCCGCGCTCGCCTCGACGGCCGCCAGCACGCGCTGCAACCGCAGCCCGTCACCGAACGACGGACTCGGATCGACACCGGCCGCGATCGCGCGGACGAAGTCCACCGCCTGGTGGGTGAACGCGTGCTCGTACCCCAGCACGTGCCCCGGCGGCCACCACGCGCCGACGTACGGGTGGTCGGGTTCGGTCACGACGATCCGGCGGAACCCGGCCACCGCGGCGTCCTCGCCACCGTCGAAGAAGTGCAGGACGTTCATGTCCTCGAAGTCGAACGCCACGCTGCCCGCCGAGCCGTTGACCTCGATCCGCAGGGCGTTCTTGCGGCCACTGGCGAACCGGGTGGCCTCGAACGACCCGAGCGCGCCGCCGGTGAAGCGGGCCAGGAACAGGGCGGCGTCGTCCACGGTGACCGGGCCCGTGCGATCGGACACGGCGGTGCCGGACAGGCCCGAGTGCTCCGCCGCCAACGGCCGTTCGGTCACGAAGGTCTCCATCGTCCCGCACACCTCGGCGATGGTGTCCCCGAGGACGAACTGGGCCGCGTCCACGATGTGCGCGCCGATGTCGCCCAACGCGCCCGACCCGGCCTTCTCCTTCTGCAACCGCCACGACAGCGGCGCGGCCGGGTCCACGATCCAGTCCTGGAGGTACTGCGCGCGCACGTGGTGGACGCGCCCGAGCCGACCCCGGGCCACCAGGTCGCGGGCCAGGCTCAACGCGGGCACGCGCCGGTAGGTGAACCCGACCATCGCCCGCACGCCAGACGCGGCGGCCCGGTCGGCCTCGGCCACCATCGCCTCCGCCTCGGCGACCGTGTTGGCCAGCGGTTTCTCGCACAGCACGTGCTTGCCCGCGGCCAGCGCCGCCACGGCGATCTCGGCGTGCGTGTCGCCGGGCGCGCAGATGTCGACCACGTCCACGTCGTCGCGCTCCACCACCGCCCGCCAGTCGGTGGCCGCCTCCGCCCAGCCCAGGCGGTCGGCGGCGGCCCGGGTGCGCCCGGGGTCCCGGCCGCACAGCACGGCCATCACCGGCCGCAGCGGCAGGTCGAAGAAGCGCGGGGCCACGCGCCACGCCTGGGAGTGCGCCGATCCCATGAACTCGTGGCCGATCATCGCAATGCGCAGTTCCGGTGTCATCACGAACTCCCCAGGACTCAGGACTCGAAGGCCGCGGGCAGGTAGCGGTCGACGTTGTCCTTGGTGACGACCGGGGCGTACAGCTCGATCTGACGCGGGATCTCCACCTCCACCAGGTCGCCCAGGCTCTTGCCCTGCACCGCGAGCCGCGCCAGCCGGATGCCGTCCGCGCCCTGCGTCGACGGGTAGACCACGGTGGCCTTGTGCAGCCCGTTGTCCGCCTTGATCTCCCGCATCACGTTGGCCGACCCGGCACCTCCCACCAGGAAGAACTCGCTGCGCCCGGCGTTCTTGACCGCCGCGGTCACGCCGACGCCCTGGTCGTCGTCGTGGTTCCACACGGCGTCCAGGCGCGGCGCGGCCTGCAACAGGTTCGCGGCGGCCTTCTCGCCGCTCTCCACGGTGAACTCGGCGGCGACCCGGTTGGCCACCTTCAACCCGCACTCCCGCAGGGCGTCGGCGAAGCCCTTGCTGCGGTCCTGGGTCAGCGGCAACGAGTCGATGCCGGCGATCTCGGCGACCACGGCGTCCGCCTTGCCCTTGAGGCGCTCGCAGATGTAGGTGCCGGCGGAGACGCCCATGCCGTAGTTGTCCCCCAGCACGGTGGAGCGCGCGGCGAACGGGCTGTCGAACTCGCGGTCCACGTTGATCACCGGGATGCCGGCCTTCATCGCCTTGAGCGCCACCGGGGTCAGCGCCGCGCCGTCGAACGGGAGCAGCACGATGGCGTCGACCTTGTCGTTGATGAACGTCTCCACCTGGCTGATCTGGAGGTTCACGTCGTTCGTGCCCTCGACCAGGCGCAGTTCGACGTCGGAGTACCTGGCCGCCTCCGCCTTGGCCGCGTTGGTGATGGCGGCCATCCAGCCGTGGTCGGCGGCGGGGGCGGAGAAGCCGATGACGACCTTCTCGCCCGGCTCGTCGTTGGCGACCTTCGCGCCGCCCTGCCCGGTCGTCCCGGACGGCGGCGCCGCGGTGTTTCCCGTGCACGCGGTGAGCGCCAGGAGCCCGGCGCAGGCGAGCAGGCGGACGAAAGCCCTGTGTGGCATGGGTGTGCTCCCGGAATGTGTGGCGGTCGAAGGTCAAGCACTGCCGCAGCGGGTCGGGTGCTGCGGCGGTCAAGCACCACCACGGCGCGCCAGCCGCTGCTGGAGGAGCACGGCGACCACGATGATCGCGCCCTTCGCGACGGCCTGGGCGGAGGTGGAGAGGTTGTTGAGGGTGAACACGTTCGACAGGGTGGTGAAGATCAGGACGCCGAACACGGTGCCCGCGATCGTGCCGCGCCCGCCGGAGAGCAGGGTCCCGCCGATCACCACGGCGGCGATCGCGTCCAGCTCGTAGAGCGCGCCGTGGGTGGAGCTGCCGGTGGTGGTGCGGGCGATGAGCATGACCGCGGCGATGCCGCAGCACACGCCGAGCAGGGTGTAGAGCACGACGGTGTGCCGCCGCACGTCGATGCCCGCCAGGCGCGCGGCCTCCGGGTTGCCGCCGACGGCGAACGTCCGGCGGCCGAAGGTGGTGCGGTTGAGCAGCACCCAGCCGCCGGCGGCGACCAGGGCGAAGATCACCACCAGCACGGGCACTCCGAGCACCGACGCGTCGAAGAAGGCGGTGAAGCCGGGGACGTTCAGGATCTGGGTGCGGCGGTTGGAGATGATCTCGGCGAGGCCGCGGGCGGCGGCGAGCATGGCCAGGGTCGCGATGAACGCCACGATCCGCCCGTAGGCGACCAGCACCCCGTTGACCACGCCGCAGCCCGCGCCCACGGCCAGCGCGGTGAACACCACGACCAGCCAGTGCGTGTCGGCGGCCATGCCCTGGGTCGCGAGGGTGGTCGCCCAGACCGACGCCAGGGCGACGATCGCGCCCACCGACAGGTCGATGCCGCCGCCGGTGACCACGAACGTCATGCCGATGCTGACCACCCCGATCACCGAGGCCAGCCGCAGGATGGTCAGGACGTTGTCCAGGTCGGCGAACCGGTCCCCCGCCGTCGCCACGCCGACCAGGCACAGCAGGACCAGGGCCACGACCAGGCCGGTGTTGCGGCCGGGCGCGGAGGCCAGGAAGCGCCCGGCGGTGCGCGGCGCGGCGTCGGCGACCACGCGGCGGTTCCCTCCATCACCGATCACGCGGCGGTTCCCTCCACGACCGGTCGTGCCGCGGTT
Organism: Saccharothrix mutabilis subsp. mutabilis; assembly: GCF_039521145.1. NCBI lineage: Bacteria > Bacillati > Actinomycetota > Actinomycetes > Pseudonocardiales > Pseudonocardiaceae > Saccharothrix > Saccharothrix mutabilis. Next base: position 1,966 of record NZ_BAAABU010000023.1, on the reverse strand, counting down.
CCCTCCTTGACCGATCATGCGGCGGTTCCCTCCATGACCAGGTCCAGGACCCGGGACTCGTCGATCTCCTGCGCGGGCCCTTCGTGCACGACCACGCCCTCGCGCACCACCAGCACCCGGTCGGCCAGCCCGAGCACCTCCTCGATGTCGCTGGACACGACCACCACGGCCACGCCCCGCTCGGCCAGGTCGCGGACCAGCCGGTAGATCTCGCCACGCGCGCCCACGTCCACGCCCCGGGTCGGTTCGTCCAGCAACAACACCCGGCAGCCGCGCAACAGCCACCGCGCGAGCACGACCTTCTGCTGGTTGCCGCCGGACAGCGCGCGCACCACGCGGTCCACATCGGACGGTCGGACGTCCAGCGAGGAGGTCAGTTCGGCGGACCGGGACCGCTCGGCCGCTTCGTCCAGGAAGCCCAGGCGGGCGAACAGCGGCAGCGACGACACGGTGATGTTGCGGTAGACGGCCTGGTCCAGCAGCAGGCCCTGGCTCTTGCGCTCCTCCGGGCACAGGCCCACGCCCGCCCGCACGGCCGCGCCGACGCTACCGGGTCTGAGCCGCCGCCCACCGACCACCACCTCACCCGCCGCAGGCTTCCGCGCCCCGTAGACGGCTTCGAGGATCTCCGAGCGCCCCGCCCCGACCAGCCCGGCCAACCCGACCACCTCCCCCGCGCGAACCGCGAAGTCCACGCCAGCGCGACCGGCCGAGTCGGCACGTGTGCCCGCCGCCGAGTCGGCACGCGACGAGCCAACGGAACCGCCCACCACCAGCCCGCGCACCACCAACGCCTCAGCGGCATCCTCTGCCACCGGGCGGCGTGGCGGGTAGGCGTTGCGCGCCTCCCGGCCCGTCATCAACCGGATCAGCTCCGGCGTGCCGACCGCGCGGGCGTCGAGGCCGGTGGCGACCGTGCGGCCGTCCTTGAGCACGGTCACCCGGTCGCCGATCTCGCGGATCTCCGCCAGCCGGTGCGAGATGTAGACGACGGCCATGCCCTGCGCGGTCAGCTCCCGCACCACGCCGAACAGCGTGCGCACCTCGTCCTGGTCCAGCACCGCCGACGGCTCGTCCAGCACCAGCAGCCTCGCGTCCCGCGACAGCGCGCGGGCCATGCTGACCACCTGTTGCCGCGCGGCCGGCAGCGAGCCCACGTCGCGGTCGGGCGGGATGTCCCGGTGGCCCAACCGCTCCAGCAGGGCGCGGGTCCGGCGGCGCGTTTCGGCGCGGCGGGTGAAGCCGGCGGAGGACAGCTCGTGGCCCAGGAAGACGTTGTCCGCCACCGACAATCCCGGCACCAGGTCCAGTTCCTGGTAGATGGTCGCCACGCCCGCGCGCATGGCCGCGGTCGGGTCGGGGAACGACACCACCTCGCCCAGCACGCGGATCTCGCCCTCGTCCGGGCGGTGCGCGCCGGCGAGCACCTTGATCAGGGTGGACTTGCCCGCGCCGTTCTGGCCGAGCAGGCAGTGCACCTCGCCCGCGCGCACGTCGAAGTCCACGCCGGCCAGGGCGGTGACCCCGGGGAACCGCTTGACCAGGCCCCGGACGGACAGCAGCGGTGCGGTCGTCATGGGTGTGCTCCACGTTGTTAGCGCTAACACCAGCGGGTCAGCGTAGCGCGGCGCCAAGCCACGCGACAGGGCATGGCGACTTTCGGACAGCGAAGCGATTCGATCCAGCGATGCGTTGTCCGTTCGACGGATGCCCGCGTAGCGTGCAGGGTCGGTCGAACCGGTTCGATGCCCCCTGCCGCGCATAGGGAAGGAAGTTCTGATGCGCCACAGATTGCGGAGGGCGGCCTCGATCCTCGGGGCCGCGTTACTGGTGCTGGGGCTGAACGTCCCGGTCGCCTCGGCCCACCCCGAGGGCCTGCACGTCCTGCTGTTCAGCAAGACCGCCGCCGGCGCGTACCGCCACGACTCGATCCCGGCCGGCATCGCGATGTTCGAGAAGCTGGCGG
>NZ_BAAABU010000022.1:0-135070 GCF_039521145.1 Saccharothrix mutabilis subsp. mutabilis | reverse complement strand
AGTTAAGCCTTCCAGCGCCGATGGTACTGCACTCGTGAGGGTGTGGGAGAGTAGGACGCCGCCGAACATTCTTTCCCTCAGGGGCACCCGACGACTCAGGTGCCCCTGAGGGCTTTTTGCGTTACGGTCCCGCCATGGCGGACGTCCACCGGCACCACGACCTGGCGGAGTTCTGGGCTCTGACCAGGGACTTCTACACCGCGGACCCGGTCCTGCACACCGTGCCCATCACGGCGGCGGAACTCCGGCTCCGCAACCCGATCCCGGACGACGAACCGCCGCTGCTGGTCACCGTGACCGACGGCGGCCGGGTGGTGGGCGCGGCCCTGCGCACCCCGCCGTTCCCGCTGGAGGTCACGGGACTGCCGGTGCGGTGGGCGCCGGCCGTGGCCGAGGCGTTGGCGCACGAGGACGTCGAGCTGCCCGGTGTCAGCGGTCGGCGGGACTCCGTCGAGGCGTTCGTCCTCGCGTGGACCGAGCGCACCCGCTGGAACGCGGAGGAGCGGCAGTCGCTCCGGCTGTTCCGGCTGGACGAGCTGGACCCGCCGCGGGACGTCCCGGGTTCGGCCCGGCTCGCGACGGAGGCCGACCTGGACCTCCTCGTCCGCTGGCACTACGCGTTCGTGGACGAGTCGGTCCCGCACGAGCCGGACCTGGACCGGTCGCGGCGGTTCGTGGAGCGCGCCTTGGCGGTCGGCACGGGGCAAGTGCTGTGGGTCGACGGCGACGAGCCGGTGTCGCTGGCCGCCGCGAGCACCCCGTTGTCGGGCATGTCGCGGGTCGCCCCGGTCTACACGCCGCCGGAGCACCGCGGGCGCGGGTACGGCTCGGCGGTCACGGCCGCGGTGTCGACGTGGGCGATGGAGGCGGGCGCGGAGCACGTGGTGCTGTTCACCGACCTGGCCAACCCGGTCTCGAACTCGATCTACCAGCGCATCGGGTACCGGCCGGTGACCGACGCGGCGGAGTTCGCGTTCACCGAGCCCGCTCCGGGACGTGGCTGAGCAGGTCGCCCGGTTGGCACTGCAGCACCTCGCACAACGCGGTGAGCGTGCTGAACCGGATGGCGCGCGCCCGCCCGTTCTTGAGGATGGACAGGTTGACGACCGTCACGCCGACCCGTTCGGACAGCTCGGTCAACGTCATCCCGCGCTCGGCCAGCAGCCGGTCGAGGTGCACCTGGACGCTCACACCGTTCCCTCAAGCTCCTCGCGCATCGCTGCGCTGGTCCGCACGATCTTCGCCAGGGACAGCATGCCGAGCCCGGTGACGACCGCCCACCACGGGAAGTCCCACTCGGTCAGGAAGTCCATCGCGTACGACGGCACGACGGTGGCCCGCCGCTGCAACCAGGTCCGGGCGACGGCCTCGACCAGGGTGGTGGCGGGCAGGGCGACCAGCAGGTACCAGCCGAACCGCCGCACCCGGTCGGCGGTGGCGTCGGTGTGGATGCCGTGCCGGGTGGCGTGTTCGAGCAGGAGGACGAGCAGCAGGAACGCGCCGGCGGTGGCGAACGCGGACGGGGCGTGCCCCAGGAACCCGAGCACCTGGTCCCACCAGGTCGCCTCCGCCAGGCAGATCCGCGTCCCGGTGGGGTACGTGCTGACGACGTTCCGGTACTCCTCCGGGCGCACCGGGCCGGACGAGAGGACCCGGCTGGTGGTGAAGCACAGCTGGAACGTGAGCGACTGGTACAGCGTCATCAGCGCCCCGAACGCGAAGCCGACCGCGGTCGCGGCCCACAGGAACCGCACGACCCGGGTGAACGGTTGCAGCGGGTTCACCAAAGACGACATGTACCCCCCCATATCGTTTTTCGATATTATCGAGAAACGATACCCCCGAAGGCTTCGCGCGTCACCGGCCGGCCGCGCGCCGCGGACGAGAACACCAGGGACGTCGTCGTGTCGCCGTACCGCTGGGCCTGCTCGACCAGTTCCTCCAGCTCCACCATCGACCGGCACACCACCCGCAGCAGCCAGCAGTCGTCACCGGTCACGTGGTCGGCGTCGAGGACCTGCGCCATGGTCACGATCCGCTCCCGGAACCGGGGCGTGTCCAGGCTGCGCACCCGCACCCGCACGATGGCCTCGATCGGCAGCCCCAGCCGTTGCGGCGACACCACCGCCCGGTACCCGGTGATCACCCCGGCCTGCTCCAGCCGCCGCACGCGCTCGGTCGTCGCGGGCGCGGACAGGGACACGCGCTTGGCCAGCTCGGTGAACGTCATCCGCCCGTCCCGCTGGAGCAGTTCCAGCAACTTCCAGTCCAGGTCGTCCAGTTCCACCGGGGAATCGTAGGCACAAGGCCGCGAAGACCTGGACTTCCGCATGTGCTCGGCAACGGCCACCCAGCAGGATTTCCACCATGACGAACACGCTGCGCTTCAGCCCCGCCGACCCCGCCACCGCCGCCGCGTTCTTCGCCGCCGAGCTGTCCTTCGAGGCCGACCCGGACGACGTCGTCCGCGACCTGAAGGAAGGCACGACCGCCGGCTTCCAGCTCGTCGAGGCGCGCAGCGCCGAGGCGTTCGCCAAGGCCCGCATCCCCGGCGCGGTCAACCTGCCGCACTGGGAGATGGACGCGGAGACGACGAAGGACTGGGACCGCGACCTGGTCTACGTCGTCTACTGCGAGAGCTTCGAGTGCAACGCCGCCACCAAGGGCGCGCTCAAGCTGTCCACGCTCGGGTTCCGGGTGAAGCGGCTGGCCGGTGGCATCCGGGCGTGGCTGGACGCGGGCTACCCGGCCGAGGGCAGCGAGGTCGAGCGCCCCGGCAACCTCCACGGCGTCACGTGCGACTGCTGATCTAGTCTCGGACGGGTGACGCGCCTGCTCGTGCTGCAACCCGATGACAGCGACCCGATCGCCCGCCTCGGCGACTGGCTGACCGCCGCCGGGGCGGTGCTCGACGTCGTGAAGCCCTACGAGCGGCCCGTGCCGGAGACGCTCGACGGGTACGCCGGTGTGGTGTGCCTGGGCGGCGCGATGGGCGCGCTGGACGACGCCGAGCACCCATGGCTCGCGGACGTGCGCAAACTGCTCTCGCACGCCGTCGCCAAGCGGGTGCCGACGTTGGCGATCTGCCTCGGGGCGCAGCTGCTCGCCGTGGCCACCGGTGGCCAGGTGCGGCGCAACCCGCAGGGGTCCGAGGTCGGCGTGCTGCTGGTGGCCAAGCGGGACGTGGCGGGCGCGGACCCGCTGTTCGCCGAGCTGCCGTGGACGCCGGACGTGCTCCAGTTCCACCAGGACGAGATCGGCTCGTTGCCGCCGACCGCGCAGCTGCTCGCGTCCTCGCCGAAGTGCGCGAACCAGGCGTTCCGGGTCGGTGAGAACGCCTACGGCATCCAGTTCCACATCGAGACCACGCCCGAGATCGTGCTGCGCTGGGCCGCCGGCGCGCCCGACGCCGCCGCGTCCGCCCGCCTCGACCCGGAGCGGCTCGACCAGGGCCACGAGGACATCGCCGAGGTGTGGCAGCCGTTCGCCGAGAGGTTCGTCCGCCTGGCGGCCGGGGAACTCGCGCGGCGGAGGAACCTGCCGCTGGTGTGACGAACCTCCGCCGATGTGAGTGTTCATCGGCCGTCAAGGTAGCGTTCATCCACGACTGTGTCGGTTCAGCCGGAGGAATCAGCGTGGATGCCTCGCTCCTCGTCATCATCGTCGTCATAACAGCGTTGGCATTCGACTTCACCAACGGCTTCCACGACACCGCCAACTCGATGGCCACGTCCATCGCGACCGGCGCGCTCAAGCCCAGGACGGCCGTGGCGTTCTCCGCCGTGCTGAACCTGGTCGGCGCGCTGCTGTCGGTCGAGGTCGCCAAGACCATCTCGGGCGGCATCGTCGACGACGCCCGGATCACCCCGGCCGTGGTGTTCGGCGGCCTGGTCGGGGCGATCATGTGGAACCTGGTCACCTGGTACGTGGGCCTGCCGTCGAGTTCGTCGCACGCCCTGTTCGGCGGGCTGATCGGCGCGACGTGGATCGCGTCGGGCACCGACGCCGTGCACTTCGCGAAGGTGGTCGACAAGGTCGTGGTGCCGTCGATCGCCGCGCCGCTGGTCGCGGGCATCGTGGCGCTGCTGGCCACCTACCTGACCTACCGGCTGACCAAGCGGGCCAAGGCGTCGGTGGCGGCCAAGGGCTTCCGGGCCGGGCAGGTCGCGTCGGCGGCGCTGATGTCGCTGGCCCACGGCACGAACGACGCCCAGAAGACGATGGGCATCATCACGCTGACCCTGATCACGGCGGGGACCCTCGCGCCCGGCGCCGAGCCGCCGCTGTGGGTGATCCTGAGCGCGGCCATCGCCATCGCCCTGGGCACCTACCTGGGCGGGTGGCGCATCACGCACACCATGGGCAAGGGCCTGACCACGATCGAGGCCCCGCAGGGCTTCGCGGCGCAGACCAGCGCGGCGACGGTGATCATGGCGTCCTCGCACCTGGGCTTCGCGCTGTCCACCACGCACGTGGCGTCCGGCGGCATCATGGGCTCCGGCCTGGGCCGCCGGCTGGACGGCGTGCGGTGGGGCGTGGCCGGGCGGATGGCGCTGGCCTGGATGCTCACGCTGCCCGCCGCGGGCATCGTCGGCGCGCTGGCCGGGAAGGTCGCGTCCACGGGCACGGTCGGCGTCGTCGTCGTGGCCGTGGCGGGCGTGGCCGTGTCGCTGGGCATCTGGCTGCTGTCGCGCCGGGAGCCGGTGCGGCCGGAGCACATCGTGGACGAGATCGCGGCGCAGGCCGAGACGCACAAGGTGGCGGCATGAAGGTCGACTGGGCGGCGCTGGGCACCGTCTTCGGCGTGAGCCTCGGCGTGGTGCTGGGGCTGGTGGTGCTGTTCGCGGTGGCGCTGCGGGCGCTGTCGGCGCGGGAGGACGCGCGGGAGCGCGGCGGGTCGGCGGTGGTGGCCACCGGGGTCGCCGGCGCGTGCCTCGTGGCGTGCCTGACCGTCGTGTTGTTCGGTATCTACTTGATCGTGGCGCGCTGACGCTTCACCGCCCCGCCTCCGGGACTACGGTGTTCGTCGATGACCGATCCAGCGCGCACCCCGACGTCCCCCGCTCGGTTCGGCCTGACCGAGGCACGCGGCGGTGACCACCTGCGGGCGGCCGGGTGGTGGGCCGACCGCCGACCGTCCGAAGGGGCCGAGCCGATCCTGTGGGCGCTGTCCCGCAGCCCTGACCCGGACCTGGCGCTGCTCGGCGTGGACCGGCTGCGCGTCGCGCTGGGTGACGCGTGGGCCGAGCTGGACGACGCGTTGCGGACCGGCGACGTGTTGCGCGGCCGGCTGCTGGCGGTGCTCGGGTCGTCCACCGCGCTGTCGGACTTCCTGGTCGCCAACCCGGCGCGGTGGCGGTCCCTGGCCGAGGCCGAACCGGTGGACGCGGAGTCGTTCGCGCCGGCGCTGGTCGCCGCCGTCGACGGGCTGACCGGCGCGGACGCGGTGCGGGCGCTGCGGCTGGAGTACCGGGCGCTGCTGTGCCGGGTCGCGGCCGAGGACCTGGCGCACGTGGTCGAGCCCGAGCTGCCCTACGTCAGCTACGACGACGTCGCCGGGCTGCTGTCCGACCTGGCCGTGGCGGCTCTCAAGGCCGCCTTGGACGTGGCGCACCGGCAGGTGCCGCGCTCGGACGAGTGCCGCCTGGCCGTGATCGCGATGGGCAAGTGCGGCGCGCGGGAGCTGAACTACGTCAGCGACGTGGACGTGGTGTTCGTCGGCGAGGGCGACATCGGCGTGGCCACGCGGCTGGCGAGCACGATGATGCAGGTCGCGGGCCGGTCGTGCTTCGAGGTGGACGCCGCGCTGCGGCCCGAGGGCAAGGCCGGCGCGCTGGTGCGGACCCTGGACGGGCACGCGTCCTACTACCAGCGGTGGGCGCGGACGTGGGAGTTCCAGGCGCTGCTCAAGGCCCGGCCGGTCGCCGGTGACGAGGAGCTGGGGCAGCGGTACCTGGAGGTCGTGCGGCCCCTGGTGTGGATGGCGGCCGAGCGCGCGGACTTCGTGCCGGACGTGCAGGCCATGCGCCGCCGCGTGGAGGACCACGTGCCGCTGGGCCTGGCCGACCGGGAGCTCAAGCTGGGCCGGGGCGGCCTGCGGGACGTCGAGTTCGCCGTGCAGCTGTTGCAGCTCGTGCACGGGCGCGGGGACGAGGCGCTGCGCATCCCGACGACCACGGCGGCGCTGGCGGCGTTGGGCCGCGGCGGGTACGTGGGGCGCACCGACGCCGCCGACTTCGGCCGCGCCTACCGGTTCCTGCGCACGCTGGAGCACCGGTTGCAGCTCCAGCGGCTGCTGCGCACCCACCTGTTCCCGGCCGACGACGACGCCTCGGCGTTGCGCCGGCTGGCCCGCGCGGCGGGCTTGCAGGGCGAGGGCGGGCTGTCCGAGGGGCAGGTGCTGCTGGCCGAGTTCCGCAAGCGCGCGAACCAGGTGCGGCGGCTGCACGAGAAGCTGTTCTACCGGCCCCTGCTGCAAGCGGTGGCGAACGTGCCGACCGAGGCGTTGCGGCTGACCACCGGCGAGGCCGCCGCCCGGCTGGCGGCGCTGGGCTACGCCGCGCCGGACGGGGCGTTGAAGCACATCGAGGCGCTGACCCGCGGGGTGTCGCGGCGGGCGCGCATCCAGACGGCGCTGCTGCCGGTGCTGCTGGACCTGCTGGCGACCACGCCCGACCCGGACGGCGGGCTGCTGTCCTACCGGCGGGTGTCCGAGGCGTTGGCCGAAACGCCCTGGTACCTGCGGCTGCTGCGGGACGAGGGCACGGTCGTGGACCGGCTCGCGGCCCTGCTCGGCACGTCCAAGCTCGTGCCGGACCTGCTGGTGCGGGCGCCGGAGGTGCTGCGGCTCTACGCCGACACCGCCGCGCTGGCCGGGCGGGACCCGATGACCATCGGCAACCCGCTGCGCAGCACCGTGTCCCGGTACAACGACCTGGACCGCGCCGTCGCCGCCGCCCGGTCGTTGCGCCGGCACGAGTTGCTCCGCGTGGCGTCGGCGGACCTGCTCGGGCTGGCTCCGCTGCGGACGGTGTGCGTGTCGCTGTCCGAGGTGTGGGTGGCGGTGTTGCAGGCCGCTTTGGACGCCGTGCAGCGGTCGTCGGGGGAGCCGTTGGCGTCCCTGGCGGTGATCGGCATGGGCCGGCTGGGCGGGCGTGAGCTGGGATACGGGTCGGACGCGGACGTGATGTTCGTGTGCGAGCCGTTGGCCGGCGTGTCGGACTCCGACGCGGCGCGGTGGGCCAGTTCCGTGGTGGAGAAGGTGCGGCGGCTGCTGTCCGCGCCCTCGCAGGACCCGCCGTTGCAGGTGGACGCCGACCTGCGGCCGGAGGGGCGGCAGGGGCCGTTGGTGCGGACGTTCGAGTCCTACCGGGCGTACTACGCGCAGTGGTCCGAGCTGTGGGAGGCGCAGGCGCTGCTGCGGGCCCGGTTCATCGCCGGCGACGCGGAGCTGGGCGCGCGGTTCCTGGAGATGGTCGAACCCGTCCGGTACCGGGCGCAGGGCCTGGACGCGGCGTCCGTGCGGGAGATCCGGCGCATCAAGGCGCGTGTCGAGGCCGAACGGCTGCCGCGCGGCGCGGACCCGTCCCTGCACACCAAGCTGGGCCGGGGCGGGCTCGCCGACGTGGAGTGGACCGTGCAGCTGTTGCAGTTGCAGCACGCCTTCGCCGTGCCGTCGCTGCGCACCCCGTCCACGGTGCGCGGGCTGCGGGCCGCCGAGGAAGCCGGGCTGGTGACCGCCGACGACGCGTCCGCGCTGCGCGAGGCGTGGATGATGGCGACCCGGGCGCGCAACGCGATCGTGCTGGTCCGCGGGAAGGCCGGGGACCAGCTCCCGACCGCCGGGCGCGACCTCGCGGCGGTGGCCGGCGTGATGGGGCACCCGGGCGACCCCGGCGAGTTCCTCGACGCCTACCGCCGGACCGCCCGCCGCGCACGCGCTGTAGTCGAGCGCGTCTTCTACGGTTCGTGAACACTGGAGAGCGTGAAGGCGATTGCGCAGAACTCGTTCGGAGATGTGGACGTCCTCTCGCTCCAGGAACTGCCCGACCCGGCGATCAGCTTCGACCAGGTGCTGGTGGAGGTGCGGGCGGCGGGCGTGAACCCCGTCGACCGGCTCATCCGCCTCGGCTACGCCAAGGACACCCTGCCCCACCACTTCCCGCTCATCCCAGGCTGGGACGTGGCCGGCGTGGTGCGCGCCGTCGGGCCCGCGGTCGAGGGGTTCAAGCCGGGTGACGAGGTGTTCGGCTACCAGCGCAAAGACCACGTGCAGCACGGCACGTACGCGGAACTCGTCGCCGCCACCGAACGCGGCCTGTGGCACAAGCCCGCCGCGCTGTCGTTCGAGGAGGCCGGCGGGCTGGCGCTGACCGGGCTCACGGCGTTGCAGGCGCTGCGCAAGGTCGGCGTGGCGGAGGGCGACACGGTGCTCGTGCACGCCGCCGCGGGCGGGGTCGGGCACCTGGCCGTGCAGGTCGCGCGCGTGCTGGGCGCGTCCCGGGTCATCGGCACCGCGTCCCCGCGCAACCACGACTACCTGCGGTCACTGGGCGCCGAACCGGTCCCCTACGGGGACGCCCTGGTCGACAACGTGGCCGAACTCGTCGGCGGGGACGGCAAGGTGGACGTCGCGTTCGACTGCGTGGGCGGCGCGGCGCTCAACGACTCGCCCGCGCTGGTGCGCGACGCGGCCCGGATCGTGTCCATCGTGGACACCAACGTGCTGGAGATCGGCGGCGCCTACGCCTACGCCAAGCCCGTTCAGGCGGACCTGGAGTGGCTGGCCCGGCACGCCGAGAGCGGCGAGCTGAAGGTGACGGTGCAGCAGACGTTCCCGCTGGCGCAGGCCGCGGAGGCGCACAGGCTGCTCGAAGGCAGGCACGTGCGCGGCAAGATCGTGCTGACGGTCTGACGGGTGGTCGGGGCCTCCCGGTTCGTCGGGAGGCCCCGGTCCCGTCTCAGTCCTCGTCGACCGTGGGGACGGAGGTGAGCAGCTCGACCACCCACTCCTCCACGAACGAGTCGTCTCCGTCCTCGTCCGGCACGAGCCGGTTGGAGACCTTGACGCCCAGGCCGAGCACGTCGGCGGCGCCGATCGCCTCGATCGCCTCGGCGGCGGAGCCGAAGATGTTGGTGGACAGCACCTGCGCGGTTGCGACGTCATCAGACACGGCGCGACCCTAACCGCCCACCACGATCGTGCGACGACCTACCCCTGGTGCACACGGCGTCCGCGGGCGCGCACGCAGCGTGGACAGGGGTATGCCATCCAGCTGCACGCATTGACTATTGGTGGTTGTTCTGCGGAAACTGACGGGGCTCCTGGGGGAGATGAACGTTCGCACGCGTGCGCCCGGACGAAGGACGTCATGGACGACGAGATCCACCAGCACCACCGCAAGAAGAACAACGCCGCGCTGAAGGTCGGCCTGGTAGTCCTCGGCGTGCTCGTGCTGCTGGGCGTCGTCCAGGCGGCCACGGCGGGCACCGTGGGCATCGGCGCACTCAGCGTCACCTTCCAGTCGAGCACCCCGACGACCACCCAGAAGAGGACGTCCGCGACCGAACTGGACGGCGCCCTCGCCGGCACGACCACCACCACGGACCAAACCCCGACCACGACGGCGGAGACCAAGGTCGCCACCGGCTCGTGGAAGGTCACCCGCGGCCTGCTGACGGTGGAGGTGACCAGGGTGGAGAACGCCGGCGGCCGGCTGCGCCTGCACGTGACGGCCATAAACGCCAGCACGGCGAAGATGGACCTGCCCCTGGCCTCCGTCTCGGCCGTCGACGACACGAACCGCGACTACGGCGCGTCCCTGTCCACCAGCAAGTGGCCGGCGTCGATCGCGAAGAACTCCAGCATCAGCGGGTACGTGGAACTGGACCAGCGAGTGCCTTCCCAGGCTTCCTCGCTGACGCTCACGTTCTCCGGCATCATCGGCCAACTCGCCCCCACGGGCGGCGAGGTCTCGGCGACGGGCGTGCCCGTTCCGCGGTAGCGCGAACCGCGCAACGACAGAGGGCCGGGTGACTGGAGCAGTCACCCGGCCCTCGGCCTTCGTCCAGGACGCCGGCTTCAACCAGTGGCCGGTCGAAGCCCCGCGCCGATCACACGTCGTAGTACTGCCAGCGGTCGGCGGTGACCTGCGGTTCGCTCTGCCGCACCTACTCTGATCTGCGCGTTTCCACTCGACGTTGACCGTCGTTGAGCATCACTGATCCACATCTGACGGCCTGACGACGGCCTGATCTTGAGTGGTCCTGAATCGACGCCTTCAGTCAGTCGAAGTGTCGGAGTCGTCCTCGACGTCAAACGTCAGCCCGCTCAACTCGGCGAGTCGTGCGCTCACCTCATCAACGGTGCGGCCCTTCACGCGAACTGTGAACGTGATGTTCTGTCCAGGAGCGTTCTCCCTCCAGACCTCACTCGGCCCGCCGCCGATGTCTGCGACGAGGGTCTGAAGAGCGTTCCTGGCCTCTTCTTCTTGCTCTGAGCCGATCGGTACGACGATCGTTGCACTGGTGGCGAGGTCGCTCATGTCGCACCTCCTGTTCTCGGTGCAGTACGCCGGTGCAAGTGTCACGCCGTCACAGCAGTGGTCAGAAGTGCGACCGTAGACGGTCACTCTTTCGTGTTCGTACACCCATGACACTGACCGTGGGCAAGGCGGCGAAGCCGTCGCGGCAGCCGATCGCCGTGCCCAGCGCTGTCGGGCCGCGTGACCGCGCGATCGTCCCGAGCCCGGTCGCTGGAAGTGCTCAATAGGTCGGCGACAACGTGGTGGCGCGCCGCCGGCCCAGCCACGTGCACCGACTCCGCGCGCGGCCGACGGGCGGAGCGGAGCGGGAGCCCGGCGTGCCGCGATGCGGGGAGTCGGTGCAACGTGAGTCGCACCTGGCCGCGCGCCGCCGCAGGCGGCGCGCCTTGATCCCATAGAGCCAAGTTCGGCAGAGCTACGCGGAGTGGACGGCGCGGGCGAGGGACACCATGTCCGTGGTGATGGCGTCGGGGCGCTCCGCCGCGAACAAGTCCGCCTTGCCGGGCTTGTTGGCGTAGCCGATGACTCGGGCGCGGGCTGCCTGGGCGGCGAGAAGATCGGTAAGGGAGTCCCCGACCAGAGTGCACCTGGATGCCTGCACGTTCAGAACGTTGGTGGCCTGGTCGAGCAGGTGCGGGCTGGGCTTCAACAGCTCGGGATCGGACTGAGTGCGAGCGGAGACCATGTGGATGAGCGGCGTGAGGTCGTGGCGGTGCAGGTAGGTGTTCACGGCTGCCCGGGAGTTGTTGCTGACGATCGCTAGCTTGCGGCCGGTTGTGCGCCACGCATGGATGAGGTCGTGTGCGCCTGGAGTGGGCGGCGCGGTGGTGGCGGCTTCGACCTCGTGCGCTCGTAGGGCGGCCTCGATGTAGCGGGCTTCGTCCATGCCGAGTGTCGCGGCATAGGTGAGGACGTCGAACGGGTCTTCGGTCTTCTCGACCACGGCGGGCAGCTCCTTGTGGCCGCCCTCGGCGAGTACACGGCGAAGCTGGTCGGCGACATGTTGAGCGGGGAGGTTGGCGAAGACCGCGCAGACCGGGCCGTCGAAGTCGAGCAACAGTGCGTCGGTGGCCGCCAGGATGTGTCGCAAGACCTCGGGGTCGTCCACCGGCACGTGCTCAGCCGTCACCGCTTGTACTCCGTTGCGATGGTGTTCCACAGGCTGTCGAACCAGGTCCGGGCCTGCTCGACGTACTGACTACCGGTACTGGTGTCGTCGTCGTTGGCGCTGTGGTGAAAGAGGATCGCGTCCTTGCCCATGAGGTCGTAGATCGCCTGCGTCTGTCCACCAAGGGAAAGGACGTGTTCGCGGACGGGGTAGAAGCCAAAGAAGGCTTCGTCGTTGTTGATCAGGTAGAGCTTGAACAGGGGTGCGGCCGGGTGGACGCGGACCTCAGCGGTGGCTTCCTTGACCAGGCCCAGTGCGCCCAGCTCGGTCACGTTGTCCACGATCGCCAGGGTGTGGCGGCGCATGATCTCGGCGGCGCGTTCGCGGAAGGCGGGGCTGTCGGCCTGGTCCTCGACGGTGCAGGGGACCGACCACGGGACGGTGGGGTCGGGCACCAGGATGCGGACGTGGACGGACTCCGGTGTGAGTCGGCCGATGCGGATCTTGTCCAAGGGTTCCTGGATGACGCCGTGCAGGGTCTCGCCGGAGAAGCCGGCGAAGTCGATCGTGACGTGGTCCTGGTCGAAGGCTCGTTCGATGTGGGGGCGCAGTCCGACCGGGCGCTCTGTGCGCTCTCGGACGAAGACGCCGCTGCCCTGCCTGGAGACGATCAATCCTTCGTCGCGCAGCTCGCGTAGAGCGTTCTGCACGGTCATCGGCGCTACGTCGTACTTCCTCGCCAACTCAGCGCGGGAGGGCAGCTTGTCCCCGGCCTTGAAGACCTTGGTCAGGATGGCGGCTCGAAGGGCGTTCGCCACCTGCACGTATGGCGGTCGCGGGTCGTTCGGGTCCAGCGCCATAGCTCCCTCATCTCGGCTGGCCTCGCGCAAAGCGGTGCAAAGTGAGCGCAAAGCGGTCTGTTCGCAGTATGTTCGCGCGCGAACATGCAGCCTGTCTAGCCAGCCTAGGGAGCTAGCTACCTGTACCGCTTGACTTGTCTAGCCAGGCTGGCTTACCTTGTGAGTTGTCTAGCTCGTATAGGCGGGCTAGCTGACGACGGAGGTAGCTAGTCATGGCGGTTCCGTACGGCACTCGGTTCGCGGCCTCGTTCGACCAGGTCTTCCCGATGGGGGCGTTGATGGTCGGTGAGGTCGCGCCGGACATGGAGTACCTGAGCGCTGAGGACCGGGGGCGCGGCAAGCAGGCGAAGCAGCGCGTGGACGAGCGCACGGGCAAGCGGCAGTGGAAGGTGGTCGTGACCGACCCGTCCGCCGAGAAGGAGCGGGACGCGTCGGTGACGGTGACGATCCTGGCGGACGTCCAGCCGGTGCCGCCCCAGTCCGTGCAGGTCATGCCTGGTGTCGAGGTGCGGCCGGTCTCGTTCGAAGGGTTGACGGTCGAGCCGCGGGTGATGGGCGACAAGTTCAGGTACCAGGGGTTCACGATCCGGGCTACGGGCATCGCTTCGCCGCAGGTGGGCGGGGCTCCGAAGCGGTCCGGCGAGAAGCCGGCCCAGGGCGAGCAGAAGGCGGCCTGACGTGTCGCGGCCGTCTCGTGAGGCGGTCGCCCGGTGGAACACCGCGTACGCGGAGCAGACCGAAGCGCTGTTCGCCGCTGCTGCCTCGGACGAGCCGGTGGCGGCGCTTCGGCTGGCGGTTGGTTACTCGGCGGTGGCGCAGGCTTGGCGGATCTTGGCCGCTGATCTGGCCGTGGCCCTGTGGGCTCGTCATGCCTGCTCCATCGCCGCTGAGGAGTTCGAACGGCGGGCGCGTGTGGAGCAAGCCCGCGTCAACCTGATCGACCCGAACAAGGGGGCCGGTGGTGGCGCAGCCGAAGAAGCGTGACCTGTGGAAGCTTGCGATGGAGTGCGAAACGTTGGCGCAGGTGCACGAGGCGTTGGGGAAGGTGATGCCCGCGCCTGACGCAGGTCCTACTAGCTGGCGGACGTTCTACCAGCACAGCGCCAAGGCGTACGCGCGGATCGCGGAAGTGGATCGGGGACACCACCACGAAGCCCTGTACTGGGCGTCCCGTGAGCGGGCGAACGGAGAGGCGATCAAGGGCAACTCGTCCACATCGGACGCTGATTGACGGCGGTCGGGCGGGTGCTCTGGGTGTAGTGCCCGCCCCTTGCCAACACAACTGAAGACGATCACTGACCTGTTGGTGGTCGCCGGTGAACAGCCCTGAGTCTTGGCGGGCCTGGAACTGTTCAGCCGACGACATGCCGACCGGGTTTCTCGCGCGCTTTTGTTGTCACACAAGGGGTTCCGGTCATGTCAAGGGTAAGGGCTACGGGGGGTCGTGCGTCAAGTCGGCGTCCCTCGACTACGTGGAAGTTGCCCAACGGGCGGCGGTGTGGCGGGTGCAAGCGGTTCGGTATCTACGCCCCGAACCAGTTCACGTGCTGCCGGTGCCTGGGGTGGTTGCCGCTGATCTTCATCGTGCGTGCGGGTGGTGCGCGATGAACGGCGGGAAGTGGGTGGACCCGGCTCCGTTCGAGGGTGCTCGGCCTCGGGTGCCGTGGTGGATGTTGTTGCCGGGCAGGGTGAAGTGGCTGGCGGGCCTGCTGGCCTTGGTGTGGCTGCTGCTCGTTCTCGTCGTGCGCCTGGTGCTCCTCGTCGTCCGGTATCCGGTGGCCACGTTGGTGCCGGCGTTGGCGGCCTGGTGCTGGTTGCGGTTCGGCCTGTCGCCGCTGGTCTTGGCGGTGTTGTCGCTGGTCTGTGCCTTGTCGGTCTGGTACGGGTTGGCGCGGGAGTCGTTCCTGTGGCACTGCTGGTACCGGATCGTCACCGAGTGGCGGCGGGCGACCGTGTACGTGCCTCGCTGGCGGACCGTGGTGCGGCTGGCTGAGCTGACCAAGGACAGCCGGGGCCGTGAGCACCGCCCCAGGTTGCGGCGCGTGCGGTCGGAAGGCTGGCGGGACCGGGTGCGGGTTCGGATGATCCCTGCCCAGTCCCCGGAAGCCTGGGAGCTGCGGCGCGAGGGTTTGGCGCACTCGTTCGGTGCTCGGTCGTGCCGGGTGCGGGTGCTGCGGCCCCGGCTGTTGGAGCTGGACTTCGTGCACCGTGACCCGCTGCTGCGGCCCTTGCCGGTCCCGGCCTTGGTGGACTCGGCGGAGGTGGACCTGCGGCGGGTGACGGTCGGCCGGACGGAGAACGGCAAGCCGTGGCGGCTGCGGCTGCTCGGGTCGCAGGTGCTCGTGGTCGGCGTACCTGGCGCGGGTAAGGGCTCGGTGTTGTGGGCGCTGGTGTGGCAGCTCGCGCCGGCGGTCCGGGCCGGCCTGGTGCGCCTGGTGGGCATCGACCCCAAGGGCGGGATGGAACTCGGGCAGTGCCCCGACGCCTTCGACCGGGTCGTCTACGACAACGGACCGGACGCCGTTGCGCTCCTGGAAGAGATCGCCGCTGAGGTCAAGGAGCGGGCCACCCGCTACCGGGGCATCCGGCGCTTGTGGGCACGGTCAACGGGTGAGCCGTTCACGGTCCTGGTGGTGGACGAGCTGGCGGACCTGATCGCGTACCAGCCGGACAAGCAGCTTCGGGAGCGGGCGGCGCGGGCTATCCAGACGATCACCTCCCAGGGCCGGGCACCGGGGTACGCGGTCGTGGGGCTGGTCCAGGACCCGCGCAAGGAGGTCGTGAGCTTCCGGCACCTGTTCACCACGCGGGTGGCGCTGCGGCTGGACGAGCCGCAACAGGTGGACATGGTCCTCGGGGACGGTGTCCGGCAGCGCGGGGCGGCGGCGCACGAGATCAGCGAGAACACACCCGGTGTCGCCTGGGTGAAGACGGACGGGCAGCGGGAGCCGGATCGGGCTCGGGCCTTCCACGTCACGGACGCGGACCTGGTCGAGCTGGGCTTGTTCCTCGCCCCTGCGACCGTCCACGAGTTCCCCGGCCAACCCGGCGGCAGCGAGGGTGGTGCTGCGGCATGAGCGGCGGGACTCGCGCGGAGCGGATGCGTCAACCGATGGCGCTCGACGTGGTCAAGGCTGCTGCTGAGCAGCACGGGGTGTGCGTGCGGCCGTTCACGATGGAAGTCGAGGACCGGGAGAGCTTCGAAGTCCGGTACGTGGCCGTGCCCTGTGGCTCGACCATCGAGAGTGTCTGTGCACCGTGTGCGAAGAAGGCCAAGGCGTTGCGGATGGCGCAGTGCCGGGAAGGGTGGCACCTGACGGAGGAGCCCGACTTCACGCCGGACCCGCCCAGTCGTGATCAGAAGGAGCTGTTGACCTTCCGGGCGGATCTGGTCACGGCGTACCGGGATGCGGTCGAGGGCGGCCAGGCGGGCGACGCGGACGAGTTGCGGGACGAGATCCACTCGGTGGACGCGGAACTTCGGCAACTCGGTGTGCGGGGCCGGCTGCCCTCGCCGGATGCGCCCGCTAAGCGTCCGGTCAAGCGGTCCACGAAGCGGCGGCAGGATGCGCCGGAGCTGCCTCGACGGCGGGTGGAGAAGCGGACTGTGGGGCGGGAGTACGCGGGGCGGTTCCGGCCGTCCATGTTCGTCACGCTCACCCTCGACACCTACGGGCGGGTGCGCGATGACGGGACGCCGGTGGACCCGGACAGCTACGACTACCGGCGGGCGGCTCGGGACGCGGTGCACTTCGCGTCCCTGGTTGACCGGTGGTGGCAGAACCTGCGGCGCGTCGCCGGGTGGGACGTGCAGTACTTCGCCACGGTCGAACCACAGCGCCGGGCCGCTCCGCACCTTCATGCGGCATTCCGCGGCTCGGTCCCGCACGACACCATCCGGCTCGTCACGGCGGCTACCTACCACCAGGTGTGGTGGCCACCGCACGACGAACGCGTCTACAGCGGGGAGCACCTGCCGGTCTGGGACGGCAGCGCCAAGACGTTCGTGGACCCGGACACTCGCCGGCCGCTGGCCACGTGGGAGGACGCGGTTGAGGCGGTGGACGAGCCGGCGCACGTCGTGCGGTTCGGGCGGCAGGTGCACTCCAAGGGCATCCTCGGCGGCACCGAAGAAGCCGGACGGCACATCGGGTACTTGACCAAGTACCTCACCAAGTCGATCGGTGAAGTGGTCGAGCAGAAGACCGACCGGCAGCGGCGGCACGCTGACCGCCTGGCGGACGAGCTGGCCATGACACCCTGCTCGGACCGGTGCGCGGTCTGGCTGCTCTACGGGGTCCAGCCGCGCAACGCCGGCTCCCGCATGGTCCCGGGGCACTGCAAAGGGCGGGCGCACCGCCGGACCACCCTCGGCCTGCCCGGCCGGCGGGTCCTGGTCTCGCGCAAGTGGTCGGGCAAGACGCTCGCGGACCACCGGGCCGACCGGAAGCGGTTTGTCCTGGAAGCGCTCAAGGCCGTGGGCATCGAGAAGCCCGAACGCGACACCTCACACCTGTCCTGGCACCTGGTCCGGCCCGGCGACCCGAACGTCCCACCGCGCGCGCACCTACTCATGCACGCCATCGCCCAACGGGTCACGTGGAAAGCGGAGTACGACCGCGCCCTACTCGCGGCCAGCGGTGCACCGCCGGATCTTTCGGCAGTTCCACAAGCGGCCTGAGCAGGGGAGGGGGACGGCAATGAGCGGGAACGAGTTCGACCGGCTGTGGGGCGTTGACGATCTCTCGGCGTTCCTGGGTGTGCCGGTGCACACCATCCGTGGCTGGCGCAGCAAAAACTACGGGCCACCGGCTCGGAAGGTCGGCAAACACCTGCGGTGGGACCCGGCCAAGGTCCGCGAGTGGTTCGAGCGCCTGGACCTCGACGCGGCCTAGAAGCTTCGGCAATTCGACACACAGGAGAAATCTGTCATGGGGCACGTACAAGACCGCTGGTGGACCGTTCGGGACGGTCAGCGGGAGAAGACGGCGCAATACGGCAAGGGAATGCGCTACAAGGTGCGGTTCATCGGGCCGGACGGTCGAGAACGTTCCAAGACCTTCCCGGACCGGCAGAAGAAGAAGGCGGACGACTTCTTGCACGAGATGGAGAACGACAAGAACAAGGGAACCTACCTCGACCCGGACGCAGGCAAGATCACCTTCAGGGACTACGCCGAGAAGCACTGGATCGACGCGCGGACGTTCGACGAGTCCACGCGCGAGGGTGTGGAGTTCCGGCTCAAGCTCCACGTGTACCCGTACTTCGGGGACACGGAGCTGCGGCTCATCCAGCCGTCCACCATCCAGGCGTGGGACCGCAAGCTCCAACAGAAAGGGCTGGCGGAGACCTACCGGCGCTCGATCTTCGCCAACGTTTCGGCAATCTTCACGGCTGCCATTGATGACGAGCGGCTGCGTAAGAACCCGTGCAACGGGAAGTCGGTGATCAAGCCACGGGGTGAGTACCCGAAGATCGTGCCGTGGGAAGAGGGGCGGGTGCACGCGGTGCGGGCGGCGTTGGGTGAGCGATACCGCGTCGGCGTGAACCTCGGCGCGGGTTGCGGCCTGCGGCAGGGTGAGGTGTTCGGGTTCTCGCCGGACGATGTGGACGAGTCGGAAGAAGTCATCCACGTGTTGCGGCAAATCAAAATTGTGCGCGGGAAGATGGTTTTTGGTCCGCCGAAGCACGGAAAGAGTCGTGACGTTCCGCTGGCGGCGAGCGTGGCGGCTGCGATCAAGGTGCACACGGAGAAGTTCAAGCCGCTACCGGTGACGCTGCCGTGGGGCACTCCTGACGGCAAGCTCGTGACGGTGCCGCTGCTGATCTACACCCGCGAGTCGAAGCAGCTCTACCGGCACTCGTTCAACCACCACGTCTGGAAGCCGGCACTTGAGGCGGCCGGAGTGGAGTCGCCGGGCCGGGCGCACGGCTTCCACGCTCTGAGGCACTTCTACGCCTCGTCGCTCCTGGAGGCGGGGGTGAGCATCCGGGCACTCGCCGAGTACCTGGGGCATGGTGACCCGGCGTTCACGCTGCGTGTCTACACCCATTTGATGCCCGCGAGCCACGAGCGTACGCGGGTCGCCGTTGACAAGGTGTTCGTGCGACAGGGCAGCTAGCGCACCGGTACGGGGCACTCGCGCATGCAAGCATCGTCCCCGAGATGCTTGCATGCGCTCGTCCGTCGTGCGACGATGCAAGCATCGGAGCAAGCATAGGAGGTTGGGGTGGTCGACGAGGAGCGTCGCGGTCGGGCTCGCGGAGGAGTCGAGAGGGCTAAGCAGTTGTCTCCGCAGCGTCGGAGCGCCATCGCGAAGAAGGCGGCAGAGGCTCGATGGTCGGACTCGCTAGCGGAGGCGGTTTCTGGATCGCCTGACCGGCCGCTTCGAATCGGCGACATTGAAATCGAGTGCTATGTGCTCGGGGATGGGACGCGTGTCATTACTCAGGCGGCCTTCTTGCGGGCTGTCGGCCGCCACCCTCGCGCGAAGGCGAGCGCGGTTCGGGAAGATGGCGGGAACCCGATCCTTCCAATCCTACAAAGCAAGGCGGTCAGCAACTTCGTCACTGATGAAGTGCGTGAAAAGGCTCGCCCCATCGCCTTTCGTATGCCAACTGGGGGTCGGGCCAGCGGCTACAGCGCTGAACTCCTGCCTGTAGTGTGCGAGATTTATCTGAAGGCGCGTGATGCGGGGCTTCTGGATCGGCAGCAGGTCCATGTTGCCCGTCAGGCTGAGATACTTGTTCGCGGACTTGCCCATGTCGGCATCATAGCGCTCGTTGATGAGGCGACGGGATACCAGGAAGCTCGGGCACGTGACGCTCTCGCCAAGATTCTTGAAGCTTTTATTGATAAAGAATTGCAAGCGTGGGTGCGCACGTTCCCGGATGACTTCTATCGTGAGCTTTTTCGTCTGCGTGGACTTGAGTTTCCCATGGACACGGTTAAGCGTCCGCAGTACTTCGGACGGCTGACTAATGACATCGTCTACAAGCGCCTTGCGCCTGGTGTGCTGGAGGAGCTTAAGCGGGTCACGCCCAAGAATGAGAGTGGTCGGCCCAAGCACAAGTTCTTCCAGCGCTTGACGGCCAATATCGGCTATCCGAAGTTGCGTGAACATCTCGGGTCTGTGGTCACGCTGATGAAGCTAAGCACCGACTGGCAAGACTTCATAATCAAGCTTGACCAGATTCATCCAAGGGTTGGCGATACAATCCCATTGCCAATCGAACAGGACGAAAGTGGGCTCTAGCTGCGATGCCTGCATGACGCTGCTGTTAGCGCAATGAACGAGGGGCCGGGTGACTGGAATGGTCACCCGGCCCCTCGGCCTTCGTTCGGGACGGCCTCTCCGGGTCAGACGGCCTGGAGACGGCCTGTGTGGGGCCTCAATCGGTGAAACGGCTGGTCAAAGCCCCGCACCGATCACACGTCGTAGTACAGCGCGAACTCGTACGGGTTCGGGCGCAGGCGCAGCGGGTCGATCTCCTGCTCGCGCTTGAACGCGATCCAGGTGTCGATCACGTCCGGCGTGAACACGCCGCCCTCCAGCAGGAACTCGTGGTCGCTCTCCAGGCTGTCCAGCACGGCGTCCAGCGAGGCCGGGACCTGCTTGACGTCGCGGGCCTCCTCCGGCGGCAGCTCGTAGAGGTCCTTGTCGATCGGGGCCGGCGGCTCGATCTTGTTCTTCACGCCGTCCAGGCCCGCCATCACCATGGCCGAGAAGGCCAGGTACGGGTTGCCCGACGAGTCGGGGCAGCGGAACTCGATGCGCTTGGCCTTCGGGTTGTTGCCCGTGATCGGGATGCGGACGCACGCCGACCGGTTGCGCTGGGAGTAGACCAGCGACACCGGGGCCTCGTAGCCCGGCACCAGGCGGTGGTAGGAGTTCACCGTCGGGTTGGTGAACGCCAGCAGCGACGGCGCGTGGTGCAGGATGCCGCCGATGTAGTGGCGCGCGGTGTCGGACAGGCCCGCGTAGCCGGACTCGTCGTGGAACAGCGGCGCGCCGTCCTTCCACAGCGACTGGTGGGTGTGCATGCCCGAGCCGTTGTCGCCGAACAGCGGCTTCGGCATGAAGGTGACGGTCTTGCCCGCCTGCCACGCCGTGTTCTTGATGATGTACTTGAACAGCATCAGGTCGTCGGCCGCGTGCAGCAGCGTGTTGAACCGGTAGTTGATCTCGGCCTGGCCGGCGGTGCCCACCTCGTGGTGCGCGCGCTCGACGACGAAGCCCTGGGCCTCCATGTTGAGGACCATCTTGTCGCGCAGGTCGGCGTAGTGGTCGGTCGGCGTGACCGGGAAGTAGCCGCCCTTGTACTTGACCTTGTAGCCGCGGTTGCCGCCCTCTTCCTCACGGCCGGTGTTCCACCAGCCGGAGATCGAGTCGATCTCGTGGAAGGACGCGTTCGCGGTGGTGTCGAAGCGGATCGAGTCGAAGATGTAGAACTCCGCCTCGGCGCCGAAGTACGCGGTGTCCGCGATGCCCGACTCGGTGATGTACTGCTCCGCCTTGCGCGCGATGTTGCGCGGGTCGCGGCTGTACGCCTCGCGGGTGAACGGGTCGTGCACGAAGAAGTTGACGATCAGCGTCTTCTCGATCCGGAACGGGTCGAGGCGCGCCGTGTAGAGGTCGGGCAGCAGGAGCATGTCCGACTCGTGGATCGACTGGAAGCCGCGCACCGACGAGCCGTCGAACGCGAGGCCCTCCTCGATGGCGTCGGCGTCGAACGCGGATGCCGGGAGCGTGAAGTGCTGCATCACGCCGGGCAGGTCGCTGAAGCGGACGTCGATGAACTTCACGCCCTCGTCGGAGATGAACTTCAGGACCTCGTCGGGATTCTTGAACACCCTCGTCGACTCCTCTACTGCGGTGGGGGCGTGGTTGTTCGCCGCGGTGTCTGGCGGCCTGCCATCGGGGCCGACGCTAAGACCGCGGTGTTGCCCAGCAATCACCCTGATGTTTCGCCAGTGTTAACGGGCCGCCCGGGACGGGCAACCCGACCTGCCCATCCTCACCCGCTGAGCACGGCCTTACTCTGGTGGGGTGAGCAAGTGGACCGGTTCGTGGCTGTCAGGACCCCGCGCGGCACTGGAGCCGGGCGCCGACTCGGGCGACGGCACCACCCAACGCTGGCGCGGCGAACGCCTGGGCCTCCCGCAGTCGGGCCCGGGAGCGGTGGCCGGCACGGGCCGCCGCGCGTTCGCGATCCTGCTCGACTTCGCCCTGGCGATGGGCGTGGCCAGCGTCTTCACCTACCCGGAGCTGCCCAAGAACTGGAGCCTGCTCGCCTGGTTCGCCATCACGGTGATCGGGGTGGGCTTCTTCGGCTTCACCCCGGGCCACGCGGTCTTCGGCCTGCGCGTGGCCAGGACCGACGGCTCCGCCACCGTGGGCCTGCCCCGAGCAGCGCTGCGCTCGCTGCTCATCTTCCCCATCATCCCAGCCGTGGTCTGGGACGCCGACGGCCGCTGCCTCCACGACAAGGCCTCCGGCACCATCGTCCTCCGCACCCGCTGACCTTCACGCGCTGCCCCGCACCCGCTGCCCCGCACCCGCTGCCTATGCCAGCCACACGCCGTGCGCCGTGCGAGCTGGCAACGCGCCGCCCTGGCCGGATAGAGCGGCCAAGCCCGCTCGGCCGGTGCCGCCGCGATGCCCTGCCGAACCTGAACCGGCCACGCTCCGCTGACTGAACCCGCCCAGCCTTGGCCAGCCGACCCCAACACTGGACCGGGGTTAGCGGGCGGTGGGCTCGCGTGCGCGATGCCTATGGCTGGGGAGCGGTGGGCGGCCCACGCTGCGGGGTGGCGAGTGGACCATGGCTGCACGGCTGCGTCCGGGGCGATCGTAGGCCTGCCGCTCACAGGTATGCGGGCTGCGGGAGTCGTGCCTTGCTGCCGTGCCGCCTCCATATTCTTTACGGCAACGAATTTTGTGGCTGGATCGTGCCCGGCTCGTCGTTAATTCGCAGCATTGAGTGAATCTTGCTGCGGGATGCAACCAAATGAACGAGTGGTGTTCGGGTACGGTCGGTTAGCGGCGGCGCATGGCTCGTTGGATGTTGCGCATCTTTGCGCCCTGGGGGAGGGGGCCCTTCGGGAGGGCTGTGCCTCGGCTGGCCAGGGCCTGGAGGCGGTTCTCCAGGGTGTCCACCTGGGCCGCGGAGATGTTGCGGGGCAGCTTCATGAGGTGGCTTTGCAGTTTGCGGAGGGGGACCTGGCCCTCTTCGCTGCCCACGATCACGTCATAGATCGGGGTTTCGCCGATAACGCGGGCTACGCGCTTCTTTTCCTGGGCGAGAAGGCCCTTCACTCGGTGCGGGGCGCCTTCGGCCACCAAAACCACGCCGGGGCGGCCGATTACGCGGTGGACCATGTCGGCGCTGGTCGTGCCGGCCACGCCCTGGGTCACGCGCCAGCGGCCCCGGAGGTTGTCCAAGGCCCAGCCGGCGGCGCCGGGCTGGCCGTCGGCCTTCGCGTACACGGTGCGCTGCACCCGCCGGCCGAAGACGATCACCGCCAGCAGCGCGCCCACCGCGATGCCCAGGGGCAGCAGCACCCACTGCATGTCCCAGATCAGGCCGATGAGGAACGCCGCCGCCGTCGCGCCCAGCAGGCACAGCAGCATCAGCGGCACGAGCGCCTTGTCCTCGCGGCGCTGCATCTTGAACGCCTCGAAGATCTGGCCCCGTCGGGCCTTCGCCGCCGCGCGGCGCTCCTTGGCCGCTGCCTTCGCCGCCGCCTTGTCCTTACCAGCCATACCCACCAGGATACGGCGCGCCGCCTCGCCCCATCACCGCGCGGTGGGTGTCCAATGCGAGGATGCGGGGCATGGAGCGGCTGCTGGCGGGACTCGATCCGGAACAGCGGGCCGCGGTCGAGGCGCCGCGTGGTCCCGTGTGCGTGCTCGCGGGGGCGGGCACCGGTAAAACCCGGACGATCACCCACCGCATCGCCTACCTGGTGCAACGCGGTCACGTCGCCCCCGGGCAGGTGCTCGCCGTCACGTTCACCGCACGGGCCGCGGGCGAGATGCGGACCCGGTTGCGGGCGCTCGGCGTGCACGGCGCGCAGGCCCGCACGTTCCACGCCGCGGCGCTTCGGCAGTTGCGCTACTTCTGGCCGCGCGTGGTCGGCGGGCCGCACTGGGAGCTGATCGACCGCAACAAGCTGCGCCTGGTCGCGCAGGCGGCCAACCGGGCGGGGCTGTCCACCGAGTCGGACTCGCTGCGCGACCTCGCGGGTGAGATCGAGTGGGCCAAGGCCTCGCTGGTCACGCCCGACGACTACCCGGTCGCCGCCGGCAAGGCGCACCGCGACACCCCGGCCCCCGCCGAGCAGGTCGTGCAGGTCTACCGCACCTACGAGCAGCTCAAGAACGACGCCCAGCTGCTCGACTTCGACGACCTCCTCCTGCACACCGCCGCCGCGCTGGAGGAGCACGGCGACGTCGCCGAGGAGTTCCGCGACCGCTACCGCTGCTTCGTGGTCGACGAGTACCAGGACGTGACCCCGCTGCAGCAACGCGTGCTGGACGCGTGGCTGGGCGCGCGCGACGACCTGACCGTCGTCGGCGACGCCAACCAGACCATCTACTCGTTCGCCGGCGCGTCGCCGATGCCGCTGCTGAACTTCAACCGCCGCTTCCCCGAGGCGACCGTGGTCCGGCTGGAGCGCGACTACCGGTCCACGCCCCAGGTCGTCGCCCTGGCCAACGAGGTCATCAAGTGGGCGCGCGGACGTCCCGCGGGCGCGCGGCTGCGGCTGATCGGGCAGCGCCCGGACGGTCCCGCGCCGAAGTTCACCGAGTTCGACGACGAGCCCGCCGAGGCCGCCGCCGTCGCGCGCCGGGTGAAGGCGCTGCTGGACGAGGGCGTGTCGGCCAGCGAGATCGCGATCCTGTACCGGGTCAACGCGCAGTCCGAGGTCTTCGAGCAGGCGCTGGCCGAGCTGGGCATCCCCTACCAGGTGCGCGGCGGGGAGCGGTTCTTCCAACGCGCCGAGGTGCGGCAGGCGATGGTGGCGCTGCGGCAGGCGGCGGCGCAGGACCCGCCGGGCGAGCTGCCCAAGGTGGTGCGCGAGGTGCTGGCCGGGATCGGCCTGACCGACGACCCGCCCGCGGGCGGCGCGGCGCGGGAGAAGTGGGAGTCGCTGCTCGCGCTGGTGGAGCTGGCCGAGGAGTTGGCGGCCACCGTGGACGGGGCGGACCTGCCGAAGTTCGTCACCGAGCTGGAGGTGCGGGCCGAGGCGCAGCACCCGCCGACCGTCGAGGGCGTCACGCTGGCGTCGCTGCACGCCGCGAAGGGCCTGGAGTGGGACGCGGTGTTCCTCGTCGGCCTGGTCGAGGGGACGCTGCCGATCCTGCACGCCGACGGCGACGATGCCGCGGTCGAGGAGGAGCGCCGGCTGCTGTACGTCGGGGTGACGCGGGCGCGCGAGCACCTGTGGCTGTCGTGGGCGTTGGCGCGCGCGGCGGGTGGGCGGCGGTTCCGGCGGCGCAGTCGGTTCCTGTACGGGCTGATCCCCGAGGACCACCCCGCGTCGCGCACGGCGGCCAAGCGGGAGCCGTTGCAGAAGCGGCCCAAGCCGCAGTGCCGGGTGTGCGGGTCGCAGTTGGTGGACGCGCAGGCGGTCAAGCTCAGCCGGTGCGGCACGTGCCCGTCCGATCTGGACGAAGAGCTGCTGGGCCGTTTGCGGGCGTGGCGTGCGGGCCGGGCGAAGGAGTTGAAGGTGCCGGCGTACGTCGTCTTCACCGACTCGACGCTCGTCGCGATCGCCGAGCAACGCCCCGAGGACATCGCCGGGCTCGTCGCGATCGCCGGCATCGGCGCGGCCAAGCTCGATCGCTACGGCGCCGACGTCCTCGCCCTTGTGCAGGGCAAACGCTGAAACTTCACACGATCGACAGGTATTAGGAAAAACCGGTTGCACCGGTCCGGGGCAGGGTCATAACCTGCTGAAGCCGGGCGCGGAGCGCCCGCTGGGGATGAAGAGCGTTGCTTCGAGACTAGCCACCCGAGGAGGTGACCGGTTGTGAACACTCCGATGACTGTCGGGATGCCCGGTCTCCTCATGACCGGTGTCTGCGCTGTGTCCGGCAACGCTCGCGTCGCGGGGGAGAAGTCTGCCCGCGATCGCCGCGCCTTCGAGCGGGGCGGCGAGCGAGTTCACGTGATCCAGGTGCCGGCGCAGTACACGCCGACCGTTGTCCCGACTCAGAACGTTGCGCCGTCCGCGCACAGGCGAAGGACCTGAGCCCACCAGCATCAGGCCACCTGAAGCCCACGAAGGCCGCGGACCCGTAACCGGATCCGCGGCCTTCGTGTTTGTTCGACCCGTTTTAGCAGGACAAACCCCATCGCAAGACCTGTGACAGGAGTCCACCTGATGTTGACCGCGACCGTCCCGATAGCCGGGACGCTGTCCGCTGAGGACCTGACCACCGCCGGTGTCGCCAACTTGATCGACACCGCGCCGGACGCCGGCCTCGACCTTCCGTGCCGCACGAACAACCCGGACCTGTGGTTCGCCGACGCTCCCGCCGAGCTGGAGCAGGCGAAGGCGTTCTGCGCCACGTGCCCGGTGATCGCCGAGTGCCTGGCGGGCGCGCTCGCCCGGCACGAGCCCTGGGGGGTCTGGGGCGGCGAGATCTTCGAGCGCGGCGCCGTCATCGCGCGGAAGCGGCCCCGTGGCCGTCCGCGCAAGGACGCCGCTCCCGTTGTGCCCGCGGCGCCCGCCGCAACCACCACCGTCCGGGGGGCTACCGACCAGGAGGCCGCCGCGTGAACGGCTACCGCACCACCGCAGACGAAGCAGTGATCATCGAACTCAACCCGCGAGGTAACCCCATGTTGCTCGAAGAAAACCTGGCCAGATCCCGAATGCATGACGCCGAGGTATTCGCCCAACGGCAACGCGTGGCCCACCGCCTCGTCGTCGCCCGCCGGTGGCGGCGACTGGCCGGCTGGGCCCAGCGCAGGGCCCTGCTGAAGGCCCGCGCGATCTGAGCGATCGGTGTGGTCCGAGCGGTCCCGGTGATCCGGGGCCGCGGGGTCCGGTGCCGGTCGACGCGACCGACACCGCACCCCGGGCAGACACGTGATCGCCGGCGCGGGTGAACGTCTCGTGCGTGACTGATGCCGTTCGACTTGGCCCGTCCTCCCCGGTTTCGAGGGGAGGGCGGGCCTTGTCGTCGGTACGGTCTGGGTGTGGCCGCTCACACTCATGACGGAATCGACTGGGCATCGCGCCTGACCACCTTGCGGCGGGCGGACGAACTCGATGCCGAGGCCGTGCGCGTGGTCGCGCGCAGGCTGGTTCGCTCGTTGCCCGACGACCCGACGGTGGTCGACGTCGGCAGTGGCGCGGGTGGCATGAGCGTCGCCCTGGTCGAGGCACTGAACGCGCGCGGTGGTGGCACGGTGGTGCTTGTCGACGCCGTGCCGGAACTGCTCGACGCCGCGACGACCGCCGCCCGCGCCGCCGCGAGTTACGGGCACGACAACACCACGCCCACGGTCAAGGTGCGGCCGGTGTTGGCCGACGTCGCCGTCGAACGCCCGGCCGACCTCACCGACCCCGCGCACCTCGTGTGGGCCTCGCGCGTCGTCCACCACCTGCCCGACCAGCGGCAGGGCGTGGCGAACCTGGTCGACGCGCTCGCGCCCGGAGGCGTGCTCGCCCTCGGCGAGGGCGGCCTGGAGGGCCGGTTCCTGCCGTGGGACCTCGGCGTCGGCGAACCGGGGTTGCCGGAACGCCTGTCCGCCGCGCGGGCCGAGTGGTTCGTGCGCATGCGCGAGTCCATGGCCGACCGGGTGCGGCTGACCGTCGGCTGGAACACCGTGCTGGCCGAGGCCGGCCTGCTCGACGTGACCGCGTTCAGCTACCTCGTCGACCACCCGGCCCCCGCTAAGCAGGCGGTGCGGGAGTGGGCCGTCGAGCGGCTCCAGTGGTTGGCGGACGTCGGCGGCGACTTCCTGCACCCCGCGGACCGGCGCGCGGTCGAACAGCTCCTCGACCCGCGGGACCCCGCGTACCTCGGTCTGCGCGACGACGTGTTCCTGCTCATCGCGAACACCGTGCACCTGGGTCGCAAGCCGTGAGCACCGCGGCCGGGGACGGGACGTGCGCGCGCTGCGGGCGGACCCGCGAGTCCGTCACGAACCCGGCCGAACTGCTGGCGTGGGTCCGCGAGCGGGACCGCGGGCACGACCGGTGGTTGTGCCACGTGTGCGCGCGGAACCACGTCCGCGACATCGAGGGCAAGCTGCCTGCCGACTACTGGTGATGGCGACTCCTTCCGGCTGCTCAGCGGGTGGGCGTGGACGGACGGGACAGGGCGTGGAGAACCGCCCTGGGGGCGGCGGTGCCGCGGGTGCTGCCGGCGTCGAGTTCGGCGAGCAGCGCCCTTGTGGTGCACACGCCCGACCTGAGCACGGCCACCAGCAAGGCGTGTGTTCGGGCGGGGTGCGGTTCGGCGCGTGCCGCGTCGAGGACGGCCCGCACCGGCGGCGCCAGCGGTAAGCCGTCCTCCACCACCGGCCGGGGGAGGCGGGTGGTGCGCTCCAGCAGCACGTGGTGGTCGCCCGATCTTCGGCGGCCGGCCGGTTGGAGCACGTGCACGCGCGGTGGCAGCGGTAGCTCGGGGAAGCCCTGGGCGTGGAGGGCGTCCACTCCGGTCAGCACCGCCTCCGGGCCGGCGTAGGCGAGCGCCGCCCGGACCCGGTCGGCCCGGGTGGGCGGCGCCGCGCCGAGCAGCAGCACGCCGGGCATGACGCGCTGCCACGGGCCGCCGGGACGGCAGCGCAGGTCGATCTTGTAGCGGGGCATGCCCGCGGCCTTCAGGTCCGAGGTCTTGATCACGTCCATGAGTCGAGGATCGGCCGGGGAGCCGGTCGTCGCCAGGACCGGATCGGGAACTGTGGACAACTCCGGGCCTGTGGACAACTCGCCCACCCGGACGGCCGGAAGTGGCGCGGGAGGACGGCCGGAAGCGGCGCGCGAGGACGGCCGGAAAGCGGCGTGGGAGGACGGCCGGAAGCGGCGCGTGAGGGGTGTCAGTCGGCGAAGCCCGGTTGCCAGCGTTCCACGATCGCGCGCGCGGGCACGTGGGCGTCGAGCTGGCAGAGGATGCCGGTCGCGCCCAGGGTCACGCGGTGGATCAGGAGGTACTGCGGCGGCAGGTTCAGGGAGCGGCCCGTCTGGGAATCGGGGCTGCGGAGGTCGCCCACGCGTTCCGCCTGCTTCTGGAGCCACTTCCGGGTGAAGTGGAAGGTCTCCGTGCGCAGCGGCTCCACGAAGGGGCCGAGGTACGCCTGGACGTCTTCCTCGTCCAGTTCGGTGCCCGGCCGGATGAAGCGTTCCGACTTGAGCAGGTCCAGGAGGTCCTTCGAGCGGCCGTCCAGGGCCAGCCTGGTCATCAGGCCCAGGGTCTTGGGCAGGCCGTCGGGCAGGCGGGCCACGGCGCCGAAGTCCAGGACCCGCAGGCGGCCGTCGGCGCCGAGCATGAAGTTGCCGGGGTGCGGGTCGGCGTGGAGCAGGCCCGAGCGGCTCGGTGCGGAGAAGTGGAACTCCGAGAGCAGCCGCCCGGCCAGGTCGCGTTCCTCGCGCTCACCTGATCGAATGATCTTCGACAGCGGCACGCCGTCGGTCCACTCGGTGACCATCACCTTGGGCGAACTCGCGACGACCTTGGGCACCAGCACGTGGTCGTCGCCCTCGAACGCCTTCGCGAACACGCGCTGGCTCGCGGCCTCGGTCCGGTAGTCCAACTCCTCCAGGTACCGGTCCCGCAGCTCCTCCAACAGCGGTTTCACCTCGGCGCCCGGCATGATCGCCTGCAACAGCCGCGAGAACCGCAGCAACTGCTTCAGGTCCGCCTGCAACGCCTCGTCGGCGCCCGGGTACTGCACCTTCACCGCCACGTCGCGGCCGTCGTGCCACACCGCGCGGTGCACCTGGCCGATCGACGCGGACGCCGCCGGCTCGTCGTCGAACGACGCGAACCGCTTCGCCCACCCCGACCCGAGCTGCTCGGCCAGCACCCGGTGCGTGGTGCGCGCGGGCATCGGCGGCGCGGCCGTCTGGAGCTTGGTCAGCGCCTCCCGGTACGGCTCGGCCAGCTCGTCCGGCACCGCGGCCTCGAACACGCTCAAGGCCTGCCCGAACTTCATGGCACCGCCCTTGAGCTGCCCCAACACCGCGAAGACCTGTTCGGCGGTCTTCGCCGACACCTCGGCGTTGACCTCCTCGGAACTGCGGCCTGCCAGCCGCTTGCCCCAGCCGCCCACGACCCGGCCGGCCACCCCGATGGGCAGGCTGGCCAGCTTCGCGGTGCGCTGCACGGCCTTGCGCGGGATCTCGCTCACCCGAAGATTCTCCCCCCGCCCCGACGAACGGAACGAACGACCTTGTCCACATCAGAACCTACACAGCGCACCCTGAGGACCGACTCACACAAGAGAGCGGCACTCACAGCGTGGGTGCACCGGCGCGATCCGGTGCTCCACGAGCCCGGCGAACGCGTTCACCTCCAGCGTGGCGTCCCACGTGGGCGGACGGGTGCGGGCGGTCGTCCCGTGGTCCAGCGCGAGCAGCACCTGGGCCGCCGCGAGACCGGCCGTGGCCGTGACGGTGGCCAGGTCGCCGTGCTGCGGCCGGTCGACCAGCTGGGCGGCGAGCACCGGCCAGTCCCGGTCGGCGTCGGTCCGGTGCAGGTCGGCGCACCGCAGGCAGCTGCTGCGACCCGGCACCACCAGCGGCCCGACCACGCCCAGCCCTTCCCGGACCCGGACCGCCAGGTGCGGCGTGCCCGCCAGGAGCAGGCCGTGCGGCAGTTCCGGGCGGGGGACCGGCGCGTCGGCGAGCACCACCAGATCGGGTGCTTTCGTCCGCGGACCCGTCCGGACCGAGCCGCAAGCGCGTTGCAGGACGTCCAGGACGGCGTCGGAGCGGCACCGGCCGACGTCGTCCTCGGTGTACCCGGCGCCGGTGTCCTCCGGGCCGACGCGGCCCCGCGTGCCGACCCGGACGTGGCCGACGCCCGCGGCGGCGAGCAGGCCGGCGACCGCGCTGGTCAGGCGGCCGTCGCCGTGCACGACGACGGACTTGGCGGCCCGCGCGGCGGCGAGTCCGGGCGCGGGGCGGCCGGTGCGCAGCGCCCACGCGGTGGCCTCGGCGGCCAGGCGCGGGTGCGGCACGGGCACGGTCTCCTCGACCAGACCGGTCGCGACCAGGGCGCGCAGCAACCGCACCCAGTCCTCCACCTGGTCGGCGGGCAACTGGTCGAGCAGCTCGGCGTGGGTGTGCCGGCCGGAGAGGCCGAGCAGGGCCGCCGCCATCTGCGCCGTCAGGTCCTCGACCAGGACGGCGTGGCGGTCGTCGGCGCCCAGCTGCACGGCGTCGTGGCGGCGGCGCAGCACGGGCAGGCCGGGCAGGACCCGGGGGCGGTGGGGTGGCGTCACGGCCGGCAGCCTGCCGCGACCCCGTGACCTGCGGCGAATCGGTTGTCCACAGGTCTTGGGGCTGTCCACAGCCGGCGTGGGCGGCCTTGACGGGTGGCCGGACGCGTGGCCCGGCCACCACGCGGTCAGACCTTCGCCTTGCCCAGGATCCGGGTCACCGTGGTCCCGCAGACGGGGCACTTGCCCTTGGCCATCCTGCGGTTGTTGCTCTCGTGCACCTCGCCCGTGAAGTCACGCTTCTCACGGCACTTGACGCAGTAGCCGTTGTAGGTCTCGGCCACGGCTTCCTCCTCGCTTCGTGAGTGCGGAGCGATCTGCGCCACACTCGGGGGCTGCGCAGCACGCTACCTGTGCGGACGCGTCGCCGCTGCACGCCGCCTCCCGCGTGTCCAGCCGTCGTTCGGGCGAATCTGTTCCGCCGACCATCCACAGACCGCCGCTTGGCCGCCGCGGATTGTCGGTGCCGGGCCTTACCGTGATGCCCATGCCCGAACCGCAGGTGGAGGTACGGCGCAGCGCTCGGCGCCGTCGGATGGTGAGCGCGTACCGCGAGGGGGACACCGTCGTCGTCCTGCTGCCGGCGCGCATGAGCAAGAGCGAGGAGAAGCACTGGGTGGCGGAGATGCTCAGCCGCCTCCAGCGCAGCGAGACCCGCCGGCGTTCGCCCACGCGCACGTCCGACGCGGCCCTGCTCGCGCGCTGCGAGGAGCTGGCCGACCGCTACCTGGACGGGGTGCAGCCGAGCAGCGTGCGGTGGGTGCCGCCGATGCGCACCAGGTGGGCGTCCTGCACACCGAGCGAGGGCACGATCCGGATCAGCGAGCGGCTGCGCGACGTCCCCGCGTGGGTGCTGGACTACGTCCTGGTCCACGAACTGGCGCACCTGCGCGTGCCGGGGCACGGGAAGGACTTCTGGGACCTGGTCCACCGCTACCCGAAGTCCGAGCGGGCCATCGGCTACCTGGAGGGCCTGTCGGCCGCCGCCGGCCTGGGCATCACCGAGGAGGACTGAGCGCGAACGCGAACGCCGACCCGCCCGGGAGGGGTGGGTCGGCGTTGTTCACACGATCGGGGGAGGTCAGTCCTCGCGCTTGCCGGCCTCGGGACCGTCGGAGTCCGGACCGTCCGAGTCCGGGGAGTCCGAGTCCGGGGAGTCGGCGGAGGTGTCGCGCAGGGTGCGCTCCAGCTCCGCGATCGGGTCTTCGAGGGCCTTGCGGGTCTGGCCGAACCGCTCCACGAACTCCATCGGGTCGTCCAGGTCCTCGGCGGTGGGCACCAGGTCGGGGTGCTCCCACACGCTGTCCCGCTGCTCGACGCCCTGCTGGTCGCCGAGCAGCTTCCACAGCGCCGCCGCCGACCGGTGCCGCCGGGGCCGCAGCTCCAGCCCGACCAGCGTGGCGAAGGTCTGCTCCGCCGGACCGCCCGAGGCGCGCCGCCGCCGCAGCGTCTCCCGCAGCGCCTCCGCGCCCGGCAGCCGCTCGGTGACCGCCTCGGCCACCACCACGTCCACCCAGCCCTCGACCAGCGCGAGCAGCGTCTCCAGGCGGGTCAGCGCGGCCTTCTGCTCGGGCGTGGTCTGCGGTTCCAGCACGCCGGACTTCATGGCCTCCTCGATCGAGGCCGGGTTCGCCGGGTCCACCTGGCCCGCGAGCTGCTCCAGCGCCGAGGTGTCCACGGTGATGCCCCGCGCGAACTCCTCCACCGTGTCCAGCAGCCGCTGCCGCAGCCACGGCACGTGGCTGAACAGCCGCTGGTGGGCGGCCTCGCGCGCGGCCAGGAACACCAGCACCTCGCTGGCCGGCCGCTCCAGGCCCTCGGTGAACTTCTCGATGTTCGCGGGCAGCAGCGCCGCGGTCCCCTCGGGACCCAGCGGCAGACCGACCTCGGTGGAGGTCAGCACCTCGGACCCCAGCTGCGCCAGCGCGCCGCCCAGCTGCGACCCGAACGCCATGCCGCCCATCTGCCCCAGCATCGACAGCAACGGGCCGGCGGCCTCCTTGGCCTCCGCGGGCATGGCCTCGACCCACGCGCCGGACATCCGCCGCGCCACCGGGTCGCACAGCCGCTGCCACGTCGGCAGCGTGCGCTCCACCCAGTCGCGCGCGCTCCAGCCCTCGGCCTTGGTGGTGCCCGCGGGCAGCGCCGTGACCGGGTCGAGCCACATCTCCGCCAGGTGCACGGCGTCGGCCACCGCGCCGCTCTGGTCCGGGGCGAACCCCATGCCGCCCTTGCCCGCCAACTGCTGCAGGGCGATCTGCTTCGCCAGGTCGTAGTTGACCGGACCGGACGACGTGCCCGCGCCGCTGAACATCGCACCGAGCTGGCTCAGCATCGCGCCGAGCTGCGAGAAGTCGAACGGGTTGCCGCCCGGCTCCTGGGGCTTGCGGTCGCGGTCGTCGGGGTCCTGCGGGCTGAACCCGAAGGGCACGTCACTCATGCCACCACGGTACGCGGGACACAGGTGGTGCGCGGGACCGGTTCGCCCACGGCGTGAGGGGGTGGTGCGTACCCTGTCGGGCGTGAGCGAAGGCACCGACACCGTCGTGGAACAGCCGACCCCTCCGCCCGCCCCGGCGCGGCGCGGCCTGACCCGGCGGACGTGGACGCTGGTGGTCAGCCTGGCGGTGGTGCTCGGCCTCGGCCTGCTCGGCGGGTTCGCGCGGGTGCCGTACGTGGCGCTCGGGCCCGGCCCGACCTACGACACGCTCAGCCAGGTCAACGGCGCGGACGTGGTGCACATCGAGCGCCAGCAGACCTTCCCGACCAACGGCACGCTCACCATGACCACGGTGTCGCTCACCGACGACGTGTCCCTGTTCGGCGCGCTGGGCCTGTGGGTCAGCGGCCGGTACGCGCTCGCGCCGCGCGAGGAGTTCTTCCGGCCCGGCGAGTCCGAGCAGGAGGTCCGCGACCAGAACGTGAAGGCCTTCCAGGACTCGCAGACCAGCGCCGAGGTCGCCGCGCTGCGCTACCTGCGGTACCCGATGAAGGTCGTCGCCGCCGAGGTCACCAAGGGCAGCGCCGCCGACAACGTGATCCAGCCCAACGACCGCCTGCTCGCGGTCAACGGCAAGGAGGTCGCGCAGTACGAGGACGTCCGCACGGCGCTGGAGGGCACCAAGCCCGGCGACCAGGTGGACATCACCTTCCAGCGCGAGTCCGCCCGCCAGACCGCCCGGGTGACCCTGGGCAAGCAGGACGACCGGCAGAACGGGTTCCTCGGCGTGCTCCCGGTGGACCGGGCGGACGTGGACTTCGACATCAAGATCAGCCTGTCCGACGTCGGCGGCCCGTCCGCGGGCCTGCTGTTCGCGCTGTCCATCGTCGACAAGCTGACGCCGGGCGAGCTCAACGGCGGCCAGTCCGTCGCGGGCACCGGCGAGATCGACGACAAGGGCAACGTCGGCCGCATCGGCGGCATCAACTTCAAGATGGTCGCCGCGCACGAGGCCGGCGCGAAGACCTTCCTCGTGCCGGCCGGCAACTGCGACGAGGCCAAGCAGCACGCCCCCGAGGGCATGAAGCTGGTCAAGGTGGAGAAGCTCGCCGACGCCGTCTCCTCGCTGGAGGCGATCAACGCCGGCCGCGACTTCCCGACCTGCTAGCTCACGGCTTCAGCGTCTCCAGCAGGGCGTGGGTGAGGTTGGGCGCCAGCTCCGGGTGCTCCACGACCTCCTCGGGGACCTCCACGCTGCCGCGCAGCCGCAGCACGCACGCCGCCGACCCGTCCCGCAGCACGGCCGCCACCAGGCGCGCCTCCCGCCGCTGGGGGTGCTCGGCCGCGAACCGCCGCGCCGCCTCGTCGTCCAGCTCCTCCTCCGACAGGGCCTCCTCGGCCTCCGGCGGCAGGACGACGATCTCCTGGGCCAGCGCGCAGCCGCGCACGACCTCCGGCCACACGATGCCGGCCAGCGCCCGGTCGAGCTGGTCGGAGGGCAGCGCGTCCTGCGCGATCGGGGTCAGCGGCGAGGACAGCGGGTCGAGCTGACCGGCCAGCTCCGGCTGCTGCGCGAGCAGGTCGGTGGTCGGGACCAGCGCGAACAGCTGCGGCGGCTGGTTCCACCCGGCGGCGGACACGAACTGTTCGACCTCTCGGGCCACGGCGGGCAGCGCGACGGTCGGCTTCTCACTGGCTGGCACGCCCGCCATGGTCCCATCCACCCGAATCGACCGACCGAACGGGGAACCCTCGGCGGCCTCCGTACAGTTGGACAGAACGTACGAAAGCCATTACCGCGATCCAGGAGCGTGCCCAGTGGCCACTCGGCCCCCGGTCGGACTGCCCAGGCTGTCCCGTCGAAGCCGGATTCTGCTCATCGTCGGTGCGGTGGTCCTGGTCGGTCTGATCACCGGCTCCAGGTTGCTCGGCACCTACGTCAACTGGCTGTGGTTCGGCGAGGTCGGCTTCCGCAGCGTCTACGGAACCGTGCTGGCGACCCGCTTCGGGTTGTTCTTCGCGGTCGGGGCGCTGGTCGGCGGGCTCGTCGCGCTCAACCTCGTCCTCGCCTACCGGACCCGGCCGGTGTTCGTGCCGGTGTCCGGGCCCGACGACCCGGTGGCCCGCTACCGCGCGGTCGTGACCCGGCGGATGCGGCTGTTCGCCATCGGCCTGCCGCTGCTGGTCGGCCTGATCGCGGGCACATCGGCGCAGGGCGACTGGCAGCACTTCCAGCTGTTCCTCAACTCGGTGCCGTTCGGCGCGGAGGACGCCGAGTTCAAGCACGACATCAGCTTCTACGCCTTCGAGCTGCCCTTCTACTCCTGGCTGCTGTCGTGGCTGTTCATCGCGACCGCGGTGTCGTTCGTGGGCGCGGTGGTGGCGCACTACCTGTTCGGCGGCATCCGGCTCGCGGGTCGCGGCGGCCAGCTCTCCGGCCCGGCGCGCACCCACCTGTCCATCGTGGCGGGCGTGTTCGTGCTGCTCAAGGCGGTGGCGTACTTCTTCGACCGGTACCAGCTGCTGTTCAGCGACCGCAACGACAAGTTCATCGGCGCCACCTACACCGACCTGAACGCGGTGCTGCCGGCCAAGCTGATCCTGCTGTGCATCGCGGTGTTCTGCGCCCTGGCGTTCTTCGCCGGCGCCATCCTGCGCAACCTCCAGCTCCCGGCGATCGCGACGGTGCTGCTGGTGCTGTCGAGCATCCTGGTCGGCGCGGCGTGGCCCGCGGTGCTGGAGCAGTTCTCGGTGCGGCCCAACGCCATCGAGAAGGAAGCGGAATCGATCAGCCGCAACATCGCGGCGACCAAGGACGCGTTCGGGCTCACCGACGACAAGGTGGAGACCAAACCCTACGAGGGCAAGCAGAACGTCTCGCTGGACGAGCTGAAGAACGACCAGGCGACGCTGGGCAACATCCGCCTGCTCGACCCGGCCGTGATCTCCAAGACCTTCACCCAGTTCCAGCAGCTGCGCCCGTTCTACGCGTTCCCGGAGAAGCTCGACGTCGACCGGTACAAAGTGGACGGCCAGCTCCAGGACTACATCGTGGCCGTGCGCGAGCTGCAGACCTCCGGCATCCCGGAGGGCCAGCGCGACTGGATCAACCAGCACCTGATCTACACCCACGGCAACGGCATGGTGTTCGCCGAGGCCAGCAAGATCAACTCGCCGGCGGACCAGGGCGGCAACGGCGGCTACCCGGTGTTCGAGGTGGCCGAGGTGGACCCGGAGGGCAAGGTCAAGCCGGGCCCGTTCGGCGTGCAGCAGCCGCGCACGTACTTCGGTGAGCTGGGCGGCGCGGCCGACTACGCCATCGTCGGCGGTCGCGGCGAGGGCTCGCCGGGCGAGTACGACACCGACCGCGCCTCCTACACCTACGACGGCAAGGGCGGCGTCCGGATCGGCGGCATCTTCAACAAGCTGGTCTTCGCCGCCGCCTACGGCGAGCGCAACATCCTGTTCAACTCGGCCATCGGCGACGACTCGCGCATCATCTTCAACCGCCACCCGCGCGACCGCGTCGAGGCCGTGGCGCCGTGGCTGACCGTGGACGCCGACCCGTACCCGGCGGTCGTGGACGGCCGCATCACGTGGATCGTCGACGGCTACACCACGCTGGAGAACTACCCGTACGCGCGCCGCACGTCCCTGGCGGCGGCCACGAACGACTCGCTGCCCGGCAGCATCCAGCAGCCGAACAAGCAGGTCAGCTACATCCGCAACTCGGTCAAGGCCACCGTGGACGCCTACGACGGCACGGTGACCCTGTACCAGATGGACGACAAGGACCCGGTGCTCAAGGCGTGGATGGGCGTCTTCCCGGGCACGGTGAAGCCGGGCAGCGAGATGTCCCAGTCGCTGCGCGAGCACCTGCGCTACCCCGAGGACCTGTTCAAGGTGCAGCGCGACACGCTGGCCCGCTACCACGTCGACGCGCCGCGCGACTTCTACTCGGGTGTGTCGTTCTGGGGCGTGCCGTCCGACCCGACCGTGGACAACGCGACGACGGTCGAGCAGCAGCAACAGGGCAGCCAGCAGCAGCGCGACCAGCAGCCGCCGTTCTACGTCCTGGCGGGCGACCCGACCGGTGACCCGAACAAGGTGAGCTTCCAGCTCACCAGCGCCCTGGTCCGGCAGAACCGCGAGTTCATGGCGTCCTACGTCAGCGTGCGGTCCGACCCGGACAACTACGGGAAGATGAGCGTGCTCACGCTCAACAACGAGGCCAAGGGCCCGCAGCAGATCCAGACCCAGTTCCTCACCTCCGGCGAGGTGTCGGGCGAGCTGAACCTGCTCACCCAGCGCCAGACCAAGGTGGTCTACGGCAACCTGCTGACCCTCCCGGTCGGCGGCGGCCTGCTCTACGTGGAGCCCATCTACATCGAACGGGCCAGCCAGAACACCCAGTTCCCGCAGCTGTTCAAGGTCCTGGTGAGCTTCGGCGACAAGGTCGGCTACGCCTCCACGCTGAAGGAGGCGCTGGAGAAGGTGCTCACGGGCGCCTCGGCGAACCTGCCCGACCAGCCGGGCACCCAGCCGCCGGGCACCACGCCGCCGACGACCACCACGCCGCCCACCAACGGCAACGGGCAGTCGTCGGAGCTGCAGCAGGCGGTGCGCGACATCCAGAGCGCCCTGGCGGCCATCAAGTCCGCGCAGAGCAGCGGCGACTTCGCCGCCCTGGGCAACGCGTACAAGGCCCTGGACGAGGCGACCAAGCGGTTCGAGACGGCCAGCGCCGCCGCCAACCAGCCGCCGCCGTCGTCGGTCCAGCCCTCGCCCACGCCGACCGGCTGAGCGGATCGGGTGGCCTGGGACACGTCCGGGCCACCCGATTTGCATCCTCGGTTAATCCCGCGTAGAGTTCGTATTACCAACGCGGGGTGGAGCAGCTCGGTAGCTCGCTGGGCTCATAACCCAGAGGTCGCAGGTTCAAATCCTGTCCCCGCTACCAAAGCGAAGGCCCCCTCTCCGGCGAAAACCGGAGAGGGGGCCTTTTGCATGGTCAGGGGTGCCGCGCGGCGAAAACGACCCCCCGTGAAAAGGGGTTCGCGCGGTGGTGTAGAGTGGGTTTTACCCAACGCGGGGTGGAGCAGCTCGGTAGCTCGCTGGGCTCATAACCCAGAGGTCGCAGGTTCAAATCCTGTCCCCGCTACTAAAACGAAGGCCCCCTCTCCGGCGAAAACCGGAGAGGGGGCCTTTCGCTTCCCCTGGGCTCAGGTCATGTTCTCCGCCCAGTACTGCGCGCACACCAGCGAGCAGACGCGACCCTCGCCGCTCACCGTCCGGTGCCGCCGGATCTGCTTGCCGCAGACCATGCACTCGTCCTTGCCCGCCTGTTCCGGGATCGACCCGCTGGCCCAGGCGCGGGCGCTCTTGACGACCTTGGCTTCCATCCACTTGATGCCCACCGGTACCTCCCAGGAACTAACGCCTACGTGGAGTGATGATCCCAGCACTGGACGTATCCGCCAGACCAGGAGCGCGACATCACCGGGTCGTGCTAAGGGTGAGGCCCCGAACCAAGACCAACAGAGCGCCCAGTGATGTTTGAGTTGCCGTTCGGGTGAACGCAATAGTGCGGTTTCCCTTGTGCGGCAACCATTTTCCACGCGGGCTGGACACCGGCGGTCAAGCGGCCGAAAGCGTGGCGCTTGATCGGGACGTCGTCACGCACCGGAGCTTCTCGTTGCTCCGCATGGCCCAACACCACTAGCCCGTGATCAGCCACAGTGGACAGAACGGCTGACCATTGTGGACAGCCGCACTCGAAAGTGGCACCGTTGACGTCGTGTCGGACCTGAACGCGACTGCCGCCGCCCTGCTCGGGCTGCTGCACGACGGACCCAAGACCGGTGGCCAGCTCGTGGCTGAGGCCGGAGAGCGCTTCGGCGCCTTCTTCAGCGTCACCCGGAGCCAGGTCTACCGCGAGCTGCCCGCACTTGCCGACGCCGGTCTCCTGCGCCTCGGCAAGCAGGGCCCGCGCTCCAGTCAGCAGTACGTGCTGACCGCAGCGGGCAAGAAGGCCTTCAAGAACTGGCTGCTCTCCGAGCCCGGCCCGGACCACCTGCGCAGCCCGCTCATCCTGCGGCTGGTGCACGCGGGCTCGCTGACGGCCAAGCAGCGCCAGGCGCTGGTCGACGCGGCCCGCGCGAGCTACGGCGCCGCCCAGGAGGCCGCCAAGACCGCGGTGAAGACCGCGGAGGACGCCTACGCGAAGGCGGTCGCCGAGTTCGGCCTCGCCCACGCCAAGGCCGTCCTCAAGCTGCTCGACGCCATCCCGACCGGCTGAACCGGCGGGTCCGGCGGGCCGAAGCGCGCCGACCGGTCGCACTCCGCGACCGGTCCTGGCGTAATCTTCTGCCGTGAACCCGGACGTCGAAGCAGACATCAAGGACCTCTCCGCCACGCTCGCGAGCATCGAGGCGGTGATGGACCTCGACTCGCTGCGCGCCCAGGTCGCGGAGCTGGAGGAGCAGGCGGCCCGCCCCGACCTGTGGGACGACCAGGAGAAGGCGCAGCGCGTCACCAGCCAGCTCTCCCACAAGCAGGGCGAACTGCGCCGCGTCACCGGCCTGCGGGACCGCCTCGACGACCTCGGCGTGCTCTACGAGCTGGCCGAGGACGAGGACGACGCGGGCAGCCTCGCCGAGGCCGACGCCGAGCGCGGCAAGCTGCGCGAGGAGATCTCGTCGCTGGAGGTCCGGACCCTGCTGTCCGGCGAGTACGACGAGCGCAACGCCCTGGTCACGATCCGTGCCGAGGCGGGCGGCGTGGACGCGGCGGACTTCGCCGAGATGCTCCTGCGCATGTACTCGCGGTGGGCGGAGCGCCACGGCTACGCCGTCGACGTGTTCGACACCTCCTACGCCGAAGAGGCGGGCATCAAGTCCGCCACCTTCCGCGTCACCGCGCCCTACGCCTACGGCACGCTCAGCGTCGAGCAGGGCACCCACCGGCTCGTGCGCATCTCGCCGTTCGACAACCAGGGCCGCCGGCAGACGTCGTTCGCGGGCGTCGAGGTGGTGCCCGTGGTCGAGCAGTCCGACCACGTCGACATCGACGAGAAGGACCTGCGGGTCGACGTCTACCGCTCGTCGGGCCCCGGCGGCCAGGGCGTGAACACCACCGACTCCGCGGTGCGCATCACGCACATCCCGACCGGCATCGTCGTGTCCTGCCAGAACGAGCGCAGCCAGCTGCAGAACAAGGCCACCGCCATGGCCGTCCTCCAGGCCAAGCTGCTGGAACGGCAGCGGCAGGAGGAGCAGGCCAAGATGGACGCCCTCAAGGACACCGGGTCGAGCTGGGGCAACCAGATGCGCTCCTACGTGCTGCACCCGTACCAGATGGTCAAGGACCTGCGCACCGAGCACGAGGTGGGCAACCCCTCGGCCGTGCTCGACGGCGAGATCGACGACTTCCTGGAGGCTGGCATCCGCTGGCGCAAGCAGCGTCAGAGCGCCTGAGGTTGACCCGTTCGTGATCGGTTCGTGATCGTTCAAGTCCTCCGTCTCGCCGCACTAGGACGGGCGAGACGGAGGCTTTACCCAGGCCACGGGTAGACTCCCCCGTCGTGATTCGCCTCGAACACGTGTCCAAGGTCTACAAGACCTCCACGCGCCCCGCGCTCGACAACGTCTCCGTCGAGGTCGACAAGGGTGAGTTCGTGTTCCTGATCGGGCCTTCGGGGTCCGGCAAATCCACGTTCCTGCGCCTGCTGCTCCGCGAGGAAGTGCCGAGCAAGGGTCGCGTGTACGTGTCGAACTTCGACGTGGCCAAGATGTCCCGGCGCAGGGTCCCCCGCCTGCGCCAGTCCATCGGCTGCGTGTTCCAGGACTTCCGGCTGCTGACCAACAAGACCGTGGCGGAGAACGTCGCGTTCGCGCTGGAGGTCATCGGCAAGCCGCGCAACACCATCGTCAAGGTGGTGCCCGAGGTGCTCCAGCTGGTCGGCCTGGACGGCAAGGCCGACCGCATGCCGCACGAGCTGTCCGGCGGCGAGCAGCAACGGGTCGCGATCGCGCGGGCGTTCGTCAACCGGCCGCTGGTGCTGCTGGCCGACGAGCCCACCGGCAACCTGGACCCGGACACGAGCCAGGACATCATGCTGCTGCTGGAGCGGATCAACCGCACCGGCACGACGGTGCTGATGGCCACCCACGACCACTCCATCGTCGACTCCATGCGCCGCCGCGTGGTCGAGCTGGACCACGGCCGCATCATCCGCGACGACGCGCGGGGTGTTTACGGCGTGGGCCGCTAACCCCTACCCCCGACCAGCGAGGACCGTAACCCCCCGATGCGTACCAGCTTCGTCTTCAGCGAGGTCGTCACCGGTCTGCGCCGGAACGTGACGATGACCATCGCGATGATCCTGACGACCGCGATCTCGCTCTTCATGCTCGGCGTCGGCCTGCTCATCGTCCGCATGGTCGACAAGGTGCAGGACAACTACCAGAGCAAGCTCGAAGTGTCGGTCCTGCTCACCAACGACGTCAGCGCGAGCGACAAGGACTGCGCGCAACAGCCGTGCGCGGGCCTGCGCAGCGCGTTGGAGACCACGTCCGGGGTGGAGACGGTGGTCTACGAGAACCGCGAGAAGGGCTACGAGCGGTTCAAGCAGATCTTCGAGGCGCAGCCGGAGCTGGTGAAGCTGGCCCGGCCGGAGGCGATCCCCGCGACGTTCCGGGTCAAGCTGGAGGACCCCGAGCGCGCGGACGTGATCGTGCAGGCGTTCAGCGGCAAGGCGGGCGTGAAGGCGGTCAACGACCAGGGCGAGTTCCTGGGCCGGCTGATCGACCTGTTCAACGGCGGGCGCAACATCGTGCTCGGGTTCGCGCTCATCCAGACCGTCGCGGCGCTGTTGCTGATCTCCAACACCATCCAGGTGTCGGCGTTCACCAGACGCACCGAGGTCGGCATCATGCGCCTG
The DNA here is from genome assembly GCF_039521145.1 of Saccharothrix mutabilis subsp. mutabilis. NCBI lineage: Bacteria > Bacillati > Actinomycetota > Actinomycetes > Pseudonocardiales > Pseudonocardiaceae > Saccharothrix > Saccharothrix mutabilis. The sequence continues at coordinate 92,712 of NZ_BAAABU010000022.1, read as the reverse complement.
GTGGGCGCGACGCGGTGGTACACGCAGCTGCCGTTCCTCATCGAGGCGGTGGTGGCGGGTGTCATCGGCGCCGTGGTGGGCATCGGGCTGCTGTTGGCGCTCGCGTTCGGCGCGACCAGGGTGTCCGGCAACCTGATGGATTCGCAGATCCTGCCGTCTATGGGCATGTTGGACGTGGTGGTGGTGTCGCCCATCCTGCTCGGCGTCGCCGTGCTCATCTCGGCGCTGACGGGTTACGTCACCCTGCGGTTGTACGTGCGCATTTAATGCCTGGCGTGGTCACGTAAGGTTTCGGCATGGTCAAGGAACGCGGTCAGAAGGTGATCGCGTCGAACCGCAAGGCTCGGCACGACTACACCATCCTCGACACCTACGAAGCGGGTGTCGTGCTCGTCGGCACCGAGGTGAAGAGCCTGCGCATGGGCCGGGCGTCCCTGGTGGACGCCTTCGCGCAGGTCGACGACGGCGAGATCTGGCTGCACGCGTTGCACATCCCGGAGTACGTGGCCGGCACCTGGACCAACCACGAGGTCCGCCGCAAGCGCAAGCTCCTGCTGCACCGCAAGGAGATCGAGCGGCTGATCGGCAAGACCAAGGAGAGCGGCCTGTCGCTCATCCCGCTCCAGATGTACTTCAAGGACGGCTACGTCAAGGTCGAACTGGCGCTCGCGCGCGGCAAGAAGGCCTACGACAAGCGGCAGGACCTGGCCAAGCGGGACGCGCAGCGGGAGATCCAGAAGGCGCACGGCCGTGCCCTGAAGGGCCGCTATTGAACCTGGTCGACGTGCACGTGCACTTCATGCCCGAGCGCGTGCTGGACAAGGTCTGGGCGTTCTTCGACGCGGCGTCCGAGCACTACGGCGTGTCGTGGCCGATCCACTACCGGTTGCCCGAACGGGAGCGCCTGGACGCCCTGCGGTCGTTCGGCGTGGTCGGGTTCGCCCCGTTGGTGTACGCGCACAAGCCCGGCATGGCGGAGTGGCTGACGGAGTGGGCGCTGGACTTCGGCGCTTCGGTGCCGGAGGCGGTGCCCACCGCGACGCTGTTCCCCGAGCCGGGCGTCGAGCGGTACCTGGGGCGGGCCGTGGAGCGCGGGGCGCGGATCGTGAAAGCGCACGTGCAGGTCGGCTCGTACGACCCGCGCGACCGGTTGCTGGACGGGGCCTGGGGCCTGTTGGCCGAGGCCGGGGTCCCGGTGGTGGTGCACTGTGGACACGGGCCGATCCCCGGTTCGCACACCGGGTTGGACGTGTTCGAAGAGGTCCTGGAACGGCACCCGGCGCTGGTGGCGGTGCTGGCGCACGCGGGGATGCCGGACTACCTAGACGCGCTGGACCTCGTGCACCGGTACGACGGCGTGCACCTGGACACCACGATGGTGGGCGTGCCGTTCACCGAGGCGCAGGCGGCGCTGCCGCGGGACTGGGCGTCGCGGCTGGTCGACGTGTCCGAGCGGGTGGTGCTGGGCTCGGACTTCCCGAACATCCCCTACGAGTACGGGGTGCAGCTCGCGGCGATCGAGTCGTGGGCGGCGGCCGACGACCGGCTCGGCGAGCCCTTCCTGCGGGCCGTGCTGCACGACAACCCGGCCCGCCTGCTGAAGCTCTGACCATGCGCCTGTGGACGGTGCAGCACGCGGGCGTGCTCGCGTCCGCCGGTGAGTCGCGGGGGAGTGGGACCGCGTGGTCCCCCAGAGGTGGCGCGGCTGGCGTCTACCGGCCGCCGGTGGGGTCGCGCGACCTCTAGCCGGTGATGTCCAGGTAGGCCAGGACCGCGCGCACGCGCCGGTGCTCGGACGTGCTGGGCTCCAGGCCGAGCTTGGCGAAGATGTTGCCCACGTGCTTCTCCACCGCGCCGTCGGACACCACGAGCGACTTGGCGATGGCCGTGTTCGACAGGCCCTCCGCCATCAGGCCCAGGACCTCGCGTTCGCGCTGGGTGAGCGAGTCCACCGGCTTGCGGCGGCTGCGGACCATGAGCTGGGTGATGACCTCGTGGTCGATGCTGGTGCCGCCCTCGGCGACCCGGCGCACCGCCGCCACGAACTCGGCGACGTCGGACACCCGCTCCTTGAGCAGGTACCCGACGCCGCTCGCGCCGCCGGCCAGCAGTTCGACCGCGTAGCGCTCCTCCACGTACTGCGACAGCACGAGCACCGGCAGGTTCGGCACCCGCTTGCGCGCCTCGATCGCGGCCCGCAGGCCCTCGTCGGTGAACGTCGGCGGCATCCGCACGTCGACCAGCGCCAGGTCGGGCCGGTGCCGCTCGACGGCGGCCAGCAGGGCGTCGCCGTCCTCCACCGCCGCCACGGTCTCGATGCCCTCGTCCGCCAGCAGGCGCTCCACGCCCGACCTGAGCAGCACCGAGTCCTCGGCGATCACCACGCGCACGGCAGCTCCGTCCGTATCACGGTCGGCCCCCCGACGGGGCTGACCACCACGACCACGCCGTCAATGGTCGCAGCCCGGTCCGCCAGGCCCGCCAGCCCTCCGCCGGGGCGCACCTCCGCGCCGCCACGGCCGTCGTCGGTGATCTCCACCACCACGGAGTTTTCGGTGCGGGTCACCTGCACGCGGGCCTGCGTGGCGCTCGAGTGCTTGGCGATGTTGGTCAGCGCCTCGGCGACGGTGAAGTAGGCCGTGCTCTCCACCGCCGTCGGCGGGCGCGGGTCGACGTCCACCGACACCTCGACCGGGATCGGGCACTTCGCGGCCAGCGACGACAGGGCGGCGTCCAGGCCGCGGTCGCCGAGCACCGACGGGTAGATGCCGCGGGCCAGGTCGCGCAGCTCGGAGATGGCGAGCTTGGCGTCGGCGTGCGCCTCGGCGATCAGCTCGGCCGCCGCCCGCGGGTCGGTCTCCATCTTGTTGCGCGCCCGGCCCAGCCCCATCGCCACCGCGACCAGGCGCTGCTGCGCGCCGTCGTGCAGGTCGCGCTCGATGCGCCGCCGCTCCGCCTCGGCCGCCTCGACGCCGCGCGCCCGGCTGGCCGACAGGTGGTCGGCCTTGGCCTCCAGCAACGCCGTCCGCGACGGCCCGAGCAGCCCGCTCGCCAGCGCCGCGTGCGCCCGGCCCAGGCCCTTGACCAGCGGCATCACCACGATCGCGAGCCCGATGCCCAGCACGGTGACCACGACCGCCTCGGGCAGGGAGTCGAGCAGCCACACCGAGTCGCCGATGGTGACCTCGAACGTCGCCGGCAGGAGGTTGAAGTAGACCGGGAAGAACACGGCGCTGAGCACCGTCGGCCACAACGCCACGACCAGCGCGAACTCGATGACGCCCAGCGGCAGCATGATCAGCCAGTAGGCGAAGTCGCGCCAGGTCGCCGGGTCGGTCGCCAGCGCCTTCGCCCTTTCGTAGGCGTTGCCGTCGGGCAGCGGGCGGTAGGGCCGGGGGATGTCCACCCCCAGCGTGACCCGCAGCCAGGCCCGTTCGGCGGTCGCCGCGGCGCGCGCCAGCACCAGCGTCAGCGCCAGCAGCGGGAACCCGACCCAGATCACCATCGTGCCGACGCTCACCGCCAGCAGCGGCACCAGCAGGCAGAACCAGAAGATCCCCGTGACCAGGTTGAGCAGGAAGTACCCGCTGATCCGTGCGATGTCGGGGTTGGCCCGCTCCGTCATTGTGCTCCCCACCTTCACGCCCCTGATGTGCCCGACCAGCATCACCCGTGCGTGTGGCGGGGACCATCAGGTCGGCCGGCGTTCGGGAGGTGGGGACAGCCCTACCCAGGGTATTGGAATGAACCCGGGGGTCCGGGGCGTTATGATGAGTGACGACCTTCAGGACCAGGGGGTGAACGGTTTCGACTTTGTGCGTTGATCCAAGGGAAGCGTGCCGGTGCAGGCGAGAGACCACCGCAAGCGTCATCGCAAACCAATAAGCGCCGAGTCTAACGACCAGCGCGCGTTCGCCCTCGCCGCCTGAGGCTAGGAGCGACGCTGTCGGCCCGGAGGTGCCTCCGCTCCGGTCGCCGGCATCAGCTAGGGGGCTTCACCTCCGTTCCCGGTCACGGGGAGCGGTAGGGACACCAAACAGTGACTGGGCCCGTCACGACGACTTGTCCGCGTGATCGTCGGGGCCGAGCAGAGGCGTAGCGGACTGCGCACGGAGAAGCCTTGGTGAGGCGGCAGAGGACCCGGGTTCGATTCCCGGCACCTCCACCGGAACCAGACGGCGGACGTCCCGACTCGGGGCGTCCGCCGTTTTCGTGCGCACGGGCGTGTTCGTGCGCCATCGCGCTGACGTCGGCGAAACCGGTGGTGCGCCGCACTCTGACGCCCGACTGGATGGTGGAGATCGAGGTGGTGGCGGCGGGTCAGCGGTCCTCGCGCAGGATCGTCGCCAGGTTGCGCTCGGCCAGGGCCGTGATGGTGACGAACGGGTTGACGCCGATGGAACCGGGCACCAGGGCTCCATCGGTGACGTACAGGTTCCGGTAGCCCTTCACCCGGCCGTGGTCGTCGGTCGCCCGGCCCAGGACCGCGCCGCCCAGCGGGTGGTAGCAGAAGTCGTCCGCGAAGGCCCGGCCGCCGCCGAAGACGTCGTGGCGGTACCCGGTGCCGTTGGCGTCGTTGATCCGGTCGAACGTCCCGGTGGCGGCCGTGGCGGCGGCCGAGCCCTGCCAGCGCAGCACCGCCCGGTCGGTGGCCGGGTCGTAGACGAACCGCCCGCGCTCCTCGTTGCGGTTGATGGCCAGGTACAGGCTCACGTACGTCTCGACGCCCGCCGGCACCGGCGCGATCTCGGCGAACACCTCGCGGGACGGGTCGGTGATGGCCAGCGTCGGGATCGCGGACTGGAGGAAGCCCGTCGGGTCCCACAGGTGGTTGTTGCGGGCGACCATGACGTTGCCGTTGGGGCCCCAGCCCTCGCCGACCTCGGCGGGCAGGTCCGGCAGGTCGCCGGTGTCGCGGGCGCGGAGGAGCAGTTCGGTGGTGCCCAGGCTGCCCGCGCCGAGGAACAGCCGGTCGCACGTCACGTGCTTCTCGGCCACCGTCCGGCCGTCGGCGTCGATCTCGCGGACCGACAGCGCGTAGCCGCCGCCCTCGCGCGCGACGCGGGTCACCTGGTGCAGCGGCGCGATGGTGACGTTGCCGGTGGCGACGGCGTCGGCGAGGTAGCCCTGGTCGAGGGTGAACTTGCCGTGGTTGTTGCCGTAGATGACCTCGGCGCCCAGCGCGGACTTGGGCGCCTCGCCCCGCTCCTCGCGCGCCATGTGGTCGAACGAGTAGACGTTGGGCACGAACCCGGTGTCGAAGCCCGCGCGGGCCGCGTGCGTCCGGGACAGCCGGGAGAACCGGTAGTGCTCGCTCGCCTCGAAGAAGTGGCCGGGGATGTGGTTGACCCGCAGCATCTTGTTGGCCAGCGGGAAGAACCGGTCGTACATCTCGGCCACGTCCACGGTGGGGAACCGCCGCGCGAAGTACTCGCGGTCCGGGGTGACGGCCATGCCGCCGTTGACCAGCGACCCGCCGCCGACACCCCGGCCGACGTACACCCCCATGCCCGCGAAGTTCACCCGGTCGAGGACGCCCGCGTGCCGCCGGATCGGCCGGTTGGCGAGGTCCAGGAAGAGGATCCCCTTGACCGGGGCTTCGGTGCGGTCCTTGAACCACATGGAGCGGTGGTCGGGGTTGAGCATCCCGCAGAACACCTTGCCGTCCGGGCCCGGCGTGTCCCACCGCTGCCCCATCTCCAGCACCAGCGTCCGGATCCCGGCCTGCCCCAGGCGCAACGCGGCGACCGACGCCCCGTACCCGCTGCCGACGACGACGGCGGGCGCGTGCGAGGTGGTGGCGTGGGCTTTCGGGCCGAGGAGGGTGAGGGCGGAAGCGCCCAGGAGAGCACGGCGGGTGATCGTCATGTCACCCGAGGTTAGCGGCTAACGAGAAACTTCTTCACAAGGGTCGCGACGAGCCGGTGGTTCGTCGCCAGCACGGCGTGCGTGTCGTCGTACCGCTCGACGGTGGTGTTGGGCGACCATGCCGCCCAGGGACGCGCCGAGCGCGTGCACCGCCGCCTGGTGGTCGTCACCCTCGACGACCGCGGCGAGCCGCCGGGCCAGGCCGTCCGCCCGGTCGGCGTCAAGGAGTCAGCGGCGGGCGGGAGTGGCGGTGAAGGGGTCCTCGGGCCAGCGGTGCTTGGGGTAGCGGCCCCGCAGCTCGGAACGGACCCGGGGGTAGCCGGTGCGCCAGAACGACGCCAGGTCGCCGGTCACCGCCGTGGGCCGGCCCGCCGGGGACAGCAGGTGCAGCACGACCGGGGCCCGGCCGTCCGCCAGCCGCGGGGTGTCGGTCCAGCCGAACACCTCCTGCACCTTGACCGGCAGCACCGGCTCGGGACCCGAGTAGTCCACCCGGATCCTCGACCCGGACGGGACTTCGAGCCGGTCCGGCGCCAGTTCGTCGAACCGCGCCGCCGCCGGCCACGGCAGCAACGCCCGGACCGCGTGCTCCGCGTCGATCTTCGCCAGGTCCGCGCGGCGGCGGGCGGCGCCCAGGTCCAGCACGGCGAGCACGGCGTCGTCGGTCGGGTCCGGCCACGGCTCGCCCAGGACGCGGTGCAGGAACGCCAACCGCTCCCGGGTCCGGGTCGCGTCGGCGGACCAGCGCAGCAGCCCCAGCCCTTCCGCGCGCAGGCCCGCGAGGAGTGCCCTGCGGGTGGCCTCCGGGTCGTTCAAGGGCTTGCCGGACAACGTGATCGCGCCCAGCCTCGTGACCCGTTCGGCGACGACGTCACCGTCCCAGCGGACGTCGTCCTCCTCGACCAGCAGCGTCGGCGCGGCGCGGCGGGCCAGCTCCTCGGACGCCCGCGCGGCGAGCCGGATCCGCCCGTGGCTGCGCCCCGGCTCCCGGTCGGCGACCGCCACGGCGAGCCACTCCGCACCGCTCAACGTGCCTTCCGGCAGTTCCGCCGCGGTCCCGCCCGCCATCAGGTAGACCGGCGAACCGGGGGACCGCCTGCGCGCCAACCGCTCCGGGTAGGCGAGCGCGACCACCAGCGCGGTCGCGTCGTGTGCGGTCGACGGTGGCCGGTGGTCGGATCGCACGCCCTCGACCCGGGCGGCGAGGCGGCGGGCTTCGCGCGGGTCGGCGTCGCGGGTGGACAGTTCGACGCTCGCGGCGGTGCGGTCGTCGTCCAGCACGGCCACCACCTCGGCCGCTGTCCGCGCGCCGACCAGGGCCGCGCCGTCGAGCAGGGCGCGGGTCAGCCGGGGGTGCAGGCCCAGGTCCGCCATCCGCCGACCCCGCTCGGTGATCCGGTCGGCGGGCGGCGGTTCGAGGGCCCCCAGGGCGCGCAGGACCGCGCGGCCGGCGTCCAGGGCGCCCGGCGGCGGGGCGTCCCACCAGGCCAGACCCTCGCCGGACGGCACGCCCCAGCACGCCAGTTCCAGCGCCAACCGGGTCAGGTCGGCGGTGCGGATCTCCGGCTCCGGGTACCGCGGCAGCGTGCTGTGCTCGTGCTCCGGCCAGCACCGGTAGACCCGGCCCGCGGCCTCGCGCCCCGCCCGGCCCGCGCGCTGGTCGGCCACGGCCGCGCTCACCCGCACGGTCGCCAACCCCGCCAGGCCCCGCCGGTGGTCCACCCGCGGCACGCGCGACAGCCCCGAGTCCACCACCGCCCGCACGCCCGGCACGGTCAGGCTCGACTCCGCGATCGCCGTCGCCAGCACCACCCGCCGCCGCGCGCCGGGCCGCAGCGCCGCGTCCTGCACCGCCGACCCGAGCCGGCCGTGCAGCGGGACCACGTTCACGCCGTCCAACAACGCCGCGCACCGCCGGATCTCCGCCACACCCGGCAGGAACGCCAGCACGTCACCGTCCACTTCAGACAGTGCACGCCGGACCGCCCGCGCCACGCACGCTTCGACGCGCTCACCCCGCAGCGGCGGCACGTACGCCGTCTCCACCGGGTGGGTCGCGGCCGTCACGCGGAGCACGGGCGCGTCCCCGAGCAGCCCGGCCAACCGGTCCGCCGCCACCGTCGCCGACGTCGCGAGCAGCTTCAGGTCCGGCCGCAGCCCGGCCCGCGCGTCGAGCAGCAGCGCCAGCAGCAGGTCCGCGTCCAGGTGCCGCTCGTGGCACTCGTCCAGCAGCACGGTGTCCACGCCGGCCAGCTCGGGGTCGTGCTGCAACCGCCGCACCAGCAACCCCGACGTCACCACCTCGATCCGCGTGTCGCGGGAGGTCTTGCGGTCGCCGCGCACCGAGTAGCCCACGGTCCGGCCGACGGGTTCGCCGAGCAGGCTCGCCATCCGGGCGGCGGCGGCGCGGGCGGCGATGCGGCGGGGTTCGGCGACGACCACGCGTCCCTTGAGCGCGAGCGGCACCAGGGTCGTCTTGCCCGTGCCCGGTGGCGCGACCAGCACCGCGGTGCCGTGCGCGTCCAAAGTGCGCACCAGCTCGTCCAAAACCCCGGTGATCGGCAGCTCCACGGTGTGCCAGTGTGCCAATGTGGGCCCATGTCGAAATGGGGTGTCCTCGGCGCGACGGTGACCCTGGCCCGCGCGGTGCGGACGATCAGCACGTGGCGGCAGGTGCGGGAGTTGCCGCGCGAGGCCGTCGAGGACGGCTCGGTCACCGTGGTCGTGCCCGCGCGCGACGAGGCGGCGACCATCGACCGGTGCCTCACCGGGTTGCGCAAGCAGGACTACGGCGACCTGCGGATCGTGGTGGTGGACGACGCGTCCACCGACGGCACCGCCGACATCGTGCGCCGGCACGCCGAGGACGACCCGCGCGTGGAGCTGGTGCGCAGCGCCGGGCCGCCGTCCGGGTGGGCGGGCAAGGTGCACGCGCTGCACGTGGGCACCGCCGACGCCCGGTCCGACTGGCTGTTGTTCGTGGACGCGGACACCGAGGCCACCCCCGACCTCGTGGGCCGGCTGGTCGCGGCGGCCACGACCGCCGGCGTGGACCTGGTGTCCACGGCCGGCCGGTCCACCACCGCGAACGCGGGCTGGTGGCTGCTGCTCCCGCCGGTGAACGCGCTGCTGTTCGAGTCCGCCTCGGTGGACGGCACGCGCGGCAAGGCGCTGGCCATCGGCCACTGCGTCCTGGTCCGGCGCGAGGCGTGCGAACGGGCCGGCGGGTGGCGGGCCGTGGCCGGGTCGCGCAGCGAGGACATCGACTTCGCCACGCTCGTGCGCGACGCCGGCGGGCGGACGCGGTACGTGGACGGTGGCGGCACCCTGACCACGTCCGGGCTGGCGACCTTCGGGGCCACCTACCGGTCGATGCGCAAGAGCCTCGCCGCCGGCGTGGCCGAGCGGGGACCCGCCACGGCGTTCCTGGTGCTCGGCGCGATGGGCGTGGCGCACATCGCGTACGGGGTGGCGCCGATCGTCACGACGTCGCGCGGCTCGAAGCCCGGCGCGGTGGCGTGGCTGGCGCAGGCGTTGGCGCACTGGGCGTACTTCCGGCGCGTCGGCCAGCCCCGGTCGGCGGCCGTTCTCGCGCCCTTCGGGGCGGTCGCGCTGGGTGTGTTGGCGCTGGACGCGGCGTGGCGGTCGCTGCGCGGCGGCGCGACCTGGAAGGGCCGAGACGTACGCGACTGACCGGTCCGTGCCAGGCTGGAGATCGTGGTCGACCCGCTGAGAGATCCCGACGACCCCGAACTGCTCGACCCGTACCGCGCCCGCGAGCTGGCCGGTCTGGTGGAGGCGGCGCGGCTCGCGTCCGGCGCCGTCCGGTACGGCCGGGTCGGCCGCGTGGGCTGCGCGCAGGTCGTGGTCAACCCGGACAACCCGCTGCCGCTGGGCAACCACGCGTGCGCGCTGGACGGGTCGTCCGCCGAGGTCGCGGGCACGTTGATGCGCCTGGAGCAAACGTTTGCGGACGTGGGTCGGGCGGAGGCGGTCGTGTACGCGTCGCCGACCACGGTCGCCGAGATCGAGGGCATCGCCGACGACGCCGGCTGGTACGCGGTCGAGGAGGCGCTGGCGGTCGTGCACCGGGGGCCGGCGGACTTCGCGCCCTCGGTGCGGCGGGCCGTCGACGCGGACCTCGACGGCATGGCCGCGCTGCTCGCCGACGACCTGGGCGCGGAACCCGTGCGGCTGGCCAAGCACCTCGCGCAGCGCCAGGACGACCCGCGGTGCGTGTTCCTCGCGGTGGACGACGGCGACCGGCTGGCCGGGTTCGCGAGCGGGTTCGCCGACCGCGGGGTCGGGCTGGTCGAGCACGTCGTGGTGCGGCCCGCGCGGCGGCGGCGCGGCGTCGGGTCCGCGCTGGTCGGCGCGTCCGTGGCGGCGTTGCGCGAGCTGGGTGCGTTGCTGGTCGCCGCGCACGTGGCGGAGGGCGGCGCGGGGGAGCGGTTCGCGGAGGCGTGCGGGTTCGGCGGTGGCTATCCCGTAACCGCCTATGCACGCAGAGTCGACGAATTGTTGGATTGAGTATTTGTTTGACCCTTCGCATATCCTTAGCACAGCTAACGGAGATCGGGAGGGTGCCCAGTGCCGGGGATCGAGATCAAGTCCAAGCCCCGGCTGCCCAGCGAGGTGTGGGTGCTCGTCGCGGCGAGCTTCATCATCGCGATCGGCTTCGGCATCGTCGCGCCCGTCCTGCCCGCCTACGCCAAGGGCTTCGACGTCGGCACCACCGCGGTCTCCGCGATCGTCAGCGCGTTCGCCCTGGTCCGGCTGCTGTTCGCGCCGCTGAGCGGCCGGCTGGTGACCCGGTTCGGCGAGACGAAGATCTACGTGTGGGGCATCCTCATCGTGGCCCTCGGCACGGCCGCCTGCGGCTTCGCCACCGCGTACTGGCAGCTGCTGGTGTTCCGGTCCTTCGCGGGCGTCGGCTCGACCATGTTCACCGTGGCCGCCGTCGGCCTGCTCATCCGCATCACGCCGGCCCCGCTGCGCGGGCGCGCGTCCGGGCTGTGGGCGACCGGGTTCCTGCTGGGCAACATCGCCGGGCCGATCGTCGGCGCGGGCCTGGCGGAGATCTCCATCCGCGTCCCGTTCGTGGTCTACGCGGTCGCGCTGATCCTCGCGGCGCTGGTCGTGTGGTGGTTCCTGCGCCGGTCCACGCTGGCCGCGCTCGACTCCGCGCCGCAGGCCACGATGACCGTCGGCCAGGCCCTCGGCTCGCCGGCCTACCGCGCGACGCTCGCGTCCGGGTTCGCCAACGCCTGGGCGGTGTTCGGCGTGCGGATCTCGCTGGTGCCGCTGTTCGTGGTGGAGGCGCTGTACGGCAGCCCGGCGGTGGCGGGCATCTCCCTGTCGGTGTTCGCCGCCGGCAACGCGGCCGTGCTCATGGTGTCCGGGAAGCTGTCGGACAGCATCGGGCGCAAGCCGGTCGCGATCGTCGGCCTGGCGGTGTCCGCCGCGGGCACGATCTGGCTCGGGTTCACCACGGACGTGCCGATGTTCATGGCCGCGTCCCTGTTGTCCGGCGTCGGCGCGGGCCTGCTCAACCCGCCGCAGAACGCGGTGGTGGCGGACGTCATCGGCGCGAAGGCCAAGGGCGGGCCGGTGCTGGCCGCGTTCCAGATGGTCGGCGACTGCGGCGCGATCATCGGCCCGCTGCTGGCCGGTCTCCTGGTCGACCACGTGTCCTACAGCGCGGCGTTCACCCTGACCGGGGCGACCATGATCGTGGCGCTGGTCTTCTGGCTGTTCGCGCCGGAGACCCTGCCGCGCGAGCCGTCCGAGCACGTCGCGGAGGTCGTGGCCAGTGAGTGCGGGCGCATCGACGAGGGTCCCGAGGTGCCCACCGGCGAGCGCCTGGCGGGCCGGCCGCGTCAACCGGACGCGTGAGCACTCAGGTTCCACTCAGCATGTCTCGGTAGCCTGCATGGCGCGGTTGACCGGGAGGGTAGTGACGTGGGTGGCGCTGAGCGCAACGCTCGGAAGAAGAAGCAGGAGCAGCGGGCGGCCAAGGCGGTGGCCTCGGCCCGCGGGTCGAGCGGCGACCGGAACAAGGTCGTCATCGGCGTCGTGGTGGTCGTGGTGCTCGCGGTGGCGGTCATCGGCGGGGTGATCTGGACCTCCAAGTCCTCCTCCGACTCCCTGAAGCCACCCACCGACGTGGCGGGCGTCAACGCGCCGATCGCGCGCGAAGGCGGCGTCGTCGTGGTGGGCAAGGACACCGCGAAGGCCACCATCGACGTGTACGAGGACTACCTGTGCCCGGCGTGCGGGCAGTTCAAGAAGATCTACGGCGCCGAGATCAAGCAGGCGATCGAGGCGGGCACCCTGCGGGTGCGCTACCACGCGCTGCCGTTCCTGGTGCGCCTGTCCAAGCCGGAGGGCTACTCGCGCGACTCGGCCAACGCGTCGCTGTGCGCGGCCGACCAGGGCAAGTTCTGGGAGTTCCACGAGGCCCTGTTCGCGGCGCAGCCCGAGGAGGGCGGCCCCGGCTACACCAAGGAGGAGTTGGTGAAGATCGGGACCGACCTGGGGCTGGCCGCGGACAAGTTCAAGCCGTGCGTCGACGGCGGCGCGTTCGAGAAGGACGCCCAGGCGGAGTTGGACGCGGCCCGCGCGCAGCCGTTCTTCAAGGGCACGCCGAGCGTGGCGCACAACGGCCAGGGCGTGGACGTGGGCGACGAGAACTGGATCAAGAAGCTGGTGGGGTGAGACCGGGGACCGGCGGCTCACCTTCCGTCCAGCGGACGAGCCGCCGGGCCTTGCCCGTCTCCGTGCGCGGCACCGTGCCTTCCCGCGTCGCCACCACTCGGCACGTGAGCCCAAGCCGTTGCCTGAGCGCCTTGGTCAGGTCCTCCCGCACCTCCTCGTCCGCCTCCACGACGACCCAGAGTTCGGGCCGGGCACGGCGATCCTCGACGATGAGGTAGTGCGGGCTGACCCGTTCGTCGGCCAGCAGCACGGCCTCGATCTCGGTGGGGAACACGTTGACACCGCGGATGACGAGCATGTCGTCCCGGCGTCCCAACACCTTGCTCATCCGACGCAGCGTGCGCGGGCTGTCCGGGACCGGCGGCGCGAGAGTGGCGATGTCACCGGTCCGGTAGCGCAGCAACGGCATCCCGGTCTTGGTCAGCGTGGTGAACACCAGCTCGCCCGGCGTGCCGTCCGGCACCGGCCGCCCTTCCCCGTCGATGGCCTCGACGAGGAAGTGGTCCTCGGCGACGTTCAACATCCCTTCTGAATCAAGGGACTCACACGCCACCCCGGGCCCGATGATCTCGCTCAACCCGTAGATGTCGAGCGCCCTGATCCCGAGCAACTCCTCGATCTGCCCCCGCATCCCCTCAGTCCAAGGCTCCGCCCCGAACACCCCGACCGTGAACGAGGCTTGCACCCCGCTCCGCCGCAACGCCTCCCCGAGGTGGATCGCGTAGGAGGGCGTGCAACACAACACATCCGGCCGCAAGTCGGCGACCATCCGCACCTGCCGCTCGGTCATCCCACCGGACAACGGCAACACAGTGGCCCCAAGCCGCATCGCCCCGTGATGCACCCCAAGCCCGCCGGTGAACAACCCGTACCCATAGGCGTTGTGAACAAGACTGCCTCGCGTAGCTCCGGCGCCCCCCAACGCCCGAGCCATCACCGAGGCCCACACATCCACGTCGTGCGCGGAGTAAGGCACCAGGGTCGGCCGCCCACCGGTCCCGGACGATCCATGAATGCACACAATCGGCTCGTCAGCCCTCAACCCGTCCGGGTAGTGATCCCAAAGATCCTGCTTGGTCACAAAGGGCAACCGCCAAAGCTCATCCAACGAGACATCCCCCACACCCCCCACCCCAACGTCCCGCAACCGAGCCCCTTGCACCCACCAGCCCGCAACAACCGCCCGACAAGCCCCCGCAACCGCCGCTCCTGCACCCCACGCCGAACCTCCGGCCGCACACCCTCAGCGTCCGGCTCCACCAACGCCACAGCACCCATGCACCCCGGTTTAGCAGCCAAAACGCGCCAGGGGTACCCCCGATTTCCATCCAGGAGGGCACATGTTGTACGGTATTGCCACACGAGAACGGCAGGCCTCAAACCGCCGCGAACGTGAGCAACACGGGGCTGTGGCGCAGCTGGTAGCGCATCACACTGGCAGTGTGAGGGTCAGGGGTTCGAGTCCCCTCAGCTCCACAAGAATTGAATGCAAGAACTCCATTCGGGGCGGGTTCCGGTAAGCCGGACTCCGCCCCTTCCTCTTCTGCTGGCAGTGATCGACGGTCAAGCTCACCGGCCGCCCGTGACACGGATCCGGACGACAGGGTGTGGGGCGATGGCCGAAGTGATGTCGGTGCGGCTGGAACCTGTGCGGGGCACGGACCCGCTGTGGGTGGTCGAGGACAGAGAGCCTGTGCCGGCGAACTGCTCGACCGAACGGTTGGCGAGCGATCCGGAGTGCCCAGCGACCTCGCTGCGGACGTCGGCACCTGGGTTGAGCGTTCCAAGCCTTGTACGACCCGGCCGGGTCGGGTTCCCGACGAGGCGACGACCGCAGCGTGGCACGCGCGTGGAGGCCAGGTCTTCTACGGCTTATCTGGCGTTGATCGTCGCCGGCACCGGAGAGAGGTCTTCGGCTTGACCTGGCCGTTCGCTACGAGGTCGGCGGACTCGCCGCTCCTCCCGATGAAGCTTCGCCGCACACGGGAGGAGCAGCGTCGTCAGGTCACCGCTTGCGCTTGCGCAGCAGCTTCAAAAGGTGCGACGTCAGTTGGCGAACGTCGTTGGGGGTGTTCTGGAGGTTGTTCCAACGTCGGTCCTCGCCGTCGGAGAACTTCCACGTACCGGACGTCCAGGCCACGTGGGGACGCAGGCTTTCCAGTGCTGCCCGCAGCTCTGAGGACTTGACGCCCTCGGCGGGCACGCCTTCGGTAAGGGTGTCCATGACGAAGCCGAGCGATTGGATGCCGACGCCGTGCGTCAGACGCGAGTTGCGTGGAGGCTTGCTCCACTCCTCGGGGAACACATCGCGCACGACCGACCAGAAGCCGATCAGGTGCGTCAACATCCGCTCGACGTCGCCGGAGCCGTCGACGGGGTTGCGGTACTGGTAGAGAGCGCCTTCGAACAGGCTGTGCTCGACCATCTTCAGGACGCTGTTGTCCTTGATGTAGCCGTTGGGAGCGGTCGGCGACGCGATGATGCGGTAGAACGGGCTGCGCTTGCTGCCGTTCAACCGGGTCATCAACTGCGCCGGCAACCGACGTCGCACGTACGAGTCGGGAAGGTGACCGGTCGTGTCGGGGAGCAGTTCGTGGATCAACCCCTTGGGCAGCGCCTTCGTGGAGTTGACCAGGATGAACTGCGAGCGTTGCTCCTCCTCTGAATCCGCCATGAACCCGACCACCGCCACGGGGAACTCCGCGAGGTCCGCGTCGCGGATCGCCGCGGTGCGCTGCTGGCCGTCGACCAGCCAAGCGGGCTTCTCTGCCTCAGAGAGGCTTTCGTCCACCTCGATGACCAGTTCGCCCGGCACCGAGTACTCGACGGTGTCGCTCGGGACCATGAGCGACGGGACGAACTCGACCCGGTCGTTGAAGGCGATGACGATCGCGTTGGGCAGCATCGCGCCGTCGGACTCGAGGTACTTGCGGATGCCGCGGATGTGGCTGAGCACTTCCGGACGCTGGTAGCCGTGCAGCTGCTCGCCGTCGTCACGGCGGATGCGCGACACCGCTGCGAAGCTGTGCAGCTTCTTCCCGTCGACGGCGAAGCAGTAGATCCGCCGACGCCCCTGCCGGACCTCCAGGGCAGGGAGTCGCAGGGTGTACCTATCAGCCACTTTCTCTCCTAGTTCAGGGGACCATCTCGTCGGGAGCCGCTCAGGTGGCCAGTGTGCGCATTTTCGCCTCCAGCACGGTCAGGTTGTGGAACCCACGCCGTTTGTTGCGCTCTGTGCCGCGGAAGATCGCGATCTCGATGCCGTGCTCCTTGCACAGCGCGCACGGGCAGGACTTCCAGGGGCGGGCCTCCAGTGTCCTGCGGTAGTGGGTGAGGTAGCTCTTCTTGGTGGGCGTGCTGCCGATGACGAGTTCCTCGTAGGTCGCCAGGGCGGTCATGACCTCGTCCAGTTCGACGGTGCCCTTGTCGTAACCGCGCAAAGCAGCCAGGCAAGCCCGTTCGGCGGCGATGGCGTCCCGTTGGGAGATCGCCCCGGACAGGATGGCCCTCTTCAGCGCCGGGTTTCCGTCGACCTGGGGCACGCGCACCGCGGTGTAAGCGCCGTCCGCCGTGTGGTAGTTGTTCCGGTCGTCCATGAAGGCCTGTCGGAACGCGGACGTGCTGTCGAAGCTCGTCACACCGTGCTCCGCAAAGCGCTCCATGCTGTCCACCCGGGTGATGCCGAGCAGGTGGAGTTGGGTGTCGGGCAACAGGAGCGGGGCGATCTCCTCGAGGCAGGCAAGAATTTCATGGGTCTTCAAGGGCACCATGCCACCGAGAGCGATTCGCCGGTAACCGATGTTTTGCAAGCGCGCCACGCTGTCCGCGTAGCTGGCGGGGCTCCAGCCCTGTGCCGCACCAACCGGCTCGACCGGACTGTCACGTTCCTGCACCGCGGCGTAGAACTTCTCGGCCAACTCCAGTGAGATGTGCCGCCGCTTCACCCAGGCGGTATCCACGTCGGACTCACCCGCACCGGGCATGTAGCCGAAGATGACGTGGTCGATGCTCACACCTGCGTCGAACTCGCACTCCTCGTAGAAGTCGAGCACTTCGTCGACGGTGTAAGGAGGGTGCTCCTCATCGACGTAGTTGAAAGCGCCGCAGTCACCGAGGCTCGACATCTTGGCAGGCAACCTGAAGAACTCGCGGACACCGAGGCGGTAGAGCCGGGCTCGTTGAGGTGCGGCGTACTTGCCCGAACCCTTCATCGAGCCGTCCACGATCGCCTTGCTGACGAGGATGCCGTCGTACGGCGAGGGCTTCGCCACTTCGTGCGCGTAGACGTCGTCGCGTTGACGGACCCGCGTGGGCAGGTACTCGTCGTTGATGAAGTCGTAAGTGGGACTCACCAGGTCCTGGCTGTCCGGGAAGTAGAATTTCACGACGCGTTCCTCGACCTGACGTACACGCGGATGATGAAGTTCGACAGCACGCTGATGTGCCGCGGTGTGTTCTGGAGTTCGTTCCACGCGATGTTCAGATCGCTCCAACGGCCCTTGGTCCAGTGGCACTGGTCCGCCACGTGTGCCAACTCCCGACGCATCTGGTCGACGACGTCCGAAGCCTCGATGTTGACGTTCGGGACGATCTTGTCCATGAGCCGGCCCATCGCCCTGATCCCGACGCCGTGCATCAGCCTGCTTTTCGTCGGCGGGAGTCCCCACGCGTCGGGGAAGGTCTGCTGGACGGCGGTCCAATAGGAGATCAGGATCTTGCGGATGGCGGCGGTGTCGATCGTGCTGTTGGACAGGTTGCGGTAGAGGAACAGCACACCGGCTGACGAGTTGAGCGACTCTTCCACGGCGGAAGCCAGGCTGTTGTCCGTCACGACCGCCGTACCCCGGTGCTCGGGGCTGGTCGACGGACGCTTGATCAGACCGCGGAACGGTGAGTCGCTGTCCTGGTTCAGCATGGTGACCAGGGCTGAGGGCAGTTTCCTCGCCGACAACTTCGCCGGCAGCGGGGTGCCCACTTCGGGCAGCAGTTCAGACACGAGGTTCGCCGGCAGCGGGGAAACAGTGTTGACCCGGAGAAACTGGTCGCGCTGGGTGGCGATGTCCTCCGCCACGAACCCCGCCACGGTGACCGGGAGTCGGTTCTTCTTTGTGCGCGCCAGGGCCAGGCTGCGCTGCTGACCGTCGACGATCCACGCGGGTCGCGGTTCGTCTTCGTGCTGCGCCATCGGGATCTCGAGCGTTCCGCTGGTGGCGAGGCCGTCAGAGGCGCTCGGTCCCGGGCTGGAGCGGAAGCGCACCGAGTTCGGCAGGGCCATGATCAACCCGTTGGGGAACAGTACCTCGTCGCTGTCGAGGTACTCCAGGATCTGCTGCACGTGTTGCTTCTTCTCCGGACGCTGGTAGCCAAGCAGGCGACCGGCCTCGTCCCTGGAGATGCGCGCCACATCGGCGATCTGCGCGACCTCCTCGGCGGCGAGGGTGAAGATGTAGAGCGGGATGGTCGGGTGCTGGTGGACCTTCAAGGCCCGGCGCTTGAGGTTCACCGCTCTCCCATCGTTTCGGCGTAGAGGTTGGCGAACCTCCCCTGCTCACACGCCCTGCCGCTCTCCCGAAGCTGCCGGTGCAACCTCGTTCGGGAGACGTCGGGTTGCTCGGCCACCGACGTGCGGATGTACTCCTTGACGTCCGCGTCGGTCATCGGCGTGCGGTTGAACCGTTCCGGTTGCGCCGACCGTTTCGCCCAACGTTCCCAGGAGCCGCTCGTGCGTGGGGACATCAGGTCCCCGTTCTCGCACTGGGCGAGCCAGGTGGCGGCCATCCGCGCGTTCAGCCCCGTGAGGGTACCTCCCAGAGCTTTGCGCAGAGCACCGTTCGCCGGGACGTGGTGCACACCATCGATCGCACCGTCGTCGGCCGAACCTCCGATGAGGAGCACCCCGTGGCCGTTCGCGCCCAGCTCCCCGAGTTCGGGCTTGAGCACGCTCCCGTAGACCTCGGAGAGGATGAGCAGGACCGGCCGGTCGCGACCCAGCGCTTCGACGCGCGACCCGCGCACGTGCTTCCGGAGCCCTTTCCACCACCGTCGTCGATCGACAGGGGCGGCCGCGACCGTGTCCGGGCTGCCGGGACTGAACGTCGCCGCGTACGCGGGGAATCTCTTCTTCGCCGGTTGGAGGCCGAGTCCGGCTGAAGCCACCCACAGATCGGGTTCGAACCCGGCGTTCTCGGCTGCCCGGAGCACAGCGGCAGCCTGCACCCACTGTTCGCCCTTGTACAGCTTGATGAGCGGAACTCGCTCTTCAGCGGCGCGCAGGCGCTCACCCCACGCTTCCAGTCGATCGGCGACCGCGCCGTCGGGAAGGGAACCAGCGCGGAGGGCGGGCAACGGATCGAACATCTTACGGTCCGTGCAGGTCACAACCACGGATAGTTGTCTCACGCCTCGCGGGCTCCCTCGAGAGCTAACTCGACCGCAGTGCGGTTTACTCGTCTGTCCAGTTACTGGGCTAGGATCTTCGGTGGCGAACCGTCAATTGAAGGGATACGTCGATGGCACAACCGGCGATCGTACTGCTGAGCGGCGGTCTCGACTCCACCACGGTGCTCGCAATCGCGAAGGACCAGGGCTTCGAGCCGTACGCGCTGAGTTTCCGCTACGGCCAACGGCACAGCGTGGAACTCGAAGCCGCCGAGCGCGTCGCCAAGAGCCTCGGCGCCGCGGGGCACGTGATCGTCGACATCGACCTCCGGGTCTTCGGCGGCTCGGCGCTCACCTCCGACATCGAGGTTCCCAAGCACGACCACGTGGGGGAGGTCGCTGCCGACAACGTGCCGATCACCTACGTGCCGGCGCGCAACACCATCTTCCTCTCGTTCGCCCTCGCCTACGCCGAGGTCAGCGGGGCCACCGACATCTTCGCCGGTGTCACGGCCGTCGACTACAGCGGTTACCCGGACTGCCGTCCCGAGTACATGGCGGCTTACGAGGAGATGGCCAACCTCGCGACTCGTGCGGGGATCGAGGGCACGAACCGGCTCCGCCTGCACTCCCCCCTGATCGAGATGTCCAAGGCCGACATCATCAGGGAAGGGCTCCGGTTGGGCGTGGACTACTCGATCACGTCGAGTTGCTACGACCCCGACGAGCGGGGGCGGGCGTGTGGCCGCTGCGACACCTGCCTCCTCCGGTTGAAGGGCTTTTCCGAAGCGGGCGTCAGCGATCCCGTCGTGTACCGGACCACGACCGCATGACCTACCTGATCAAGGAGATCTTCTACACGCTCCAGGGCGAAGGCACACACGCCGGGCGACCCGCAGTGTTCTGCCGCTTCTCGCGCTGCAACCTCTGGACCGGTCTGGAGAAGGACCGCTACCGGGCGATCTGCAAGTTCTGCGACACCGACTTCGTCGGCACCGACGGCACAGGCGGTGGACGGTTCGGTACTGCCGATGAACTTGCGGAAGCGGTTGAGCGCTCGTGGCCGTCGGAGGCGCGGGACCACCGGTTCGTGGTGTGCACCGGCGGAGAGCCGCTTCTCCAGTTGGACGATGCCGCGGTCGCCGCCCTGCACGACCGGGGTTTCGAGGTTGCCGTGGAAACAAACGGCACTCGCGTGCCGCCGGTCGGCGTGGACTGGCTCTGCGTCAGCCCGAAGATCGGAGCGGAGTTGGTGGTGACCGCGGGCGACGAGTTGAAGCTGGTCTACCCCCAGGTTGGTGGCGACCCCGCGCAGTTCGAACACCTCGACTTCCAGACGTTCCGGCTCCAACCCCTCGATGACGCGGAACGGGACAGCCACACGCGCGCGGCGGTGGAGTACTGCATGAAGAACCCGCGCTGGTCGTTGTCCTTGCAGACCCACAAGTACCTGGGGATTCGTTGATGGAGATCTTCCGTGAGTTCACCTTCGAAGCGGCGCACCGCCTCCCCGAGGTGCCGGAAGGGCACAAGTGCGCCCGCTTGCACGGTCACTCCTACCGCGTGACGGTGCATGTCGAAGGGCCGGTCGACCCGACCGCGGGCTGGGTGATGGATTTCGGTGACGTGAAGGCGGCCTTCAAGCCCCTGGAGGAGCAACTCGACCACCATTACCTGAACGAGGTACCCGGGTTGGAGAACCCCACGAGCGAAAACCTCGCGGTGTGGATCTGGGATCGTTTGGCGCCTGGACTGCCCGGGCTGTCCAGCGTTACCGTTCGCGAAACCTGCACCTCCGGGTGCACCTACCGGGGTCGGTGACCGTGCACGACATCCAGGGGGAGTACGACCCCCGCGAGGTCGAGGTCGACCAGGTGGGTATCGCCGGGTTGCGGTACCCCGTGCTGTTCGAGGACGGCGTCATCACCGAGCGCGGCGTGGCCGACGTGTCGGTCACCGTCCGCCTCCAAGCGGATCGCCGCGGCACGCACATGAGCAGGATGGTCGCGCTCGTGCACGACCGGCTGCGGGTCTTCGACCCGCGTGACCTGGCGCAGACGCTGAAGGCGGGAGCCGCCGACCTGGACGCGCCGCAGATCGCGGTCACTCTCGGCATGCCGATCGCCACCGTGACCGCGGCTCCGACGAGCGAACTCGAATCGATGACGGTGCACGACATCATCGTGACCGGCACCTGGGAGGACGGCGGCTGCCGCGTCACGACCTCCGTGACGTCCGAGGTGACCAGCCTTTGCCCCTGCTCGAAGAGCATCTCCGACTACGGCGCGCACAACCAGCGCAGCAAGGTGACCCTCTCGGTCACCGGTGACGGGGACGACCTGTACCCGTTGACCGTGGTGGACGCGGTCGAAATCATCCGCGGCAGCGGCTCCGCTCCAGTCGTTCCGCTGGTGAAGCGGGTGGACGAGCGGACGTTGACGA
Source organism: Saccharothrix mutabilis subsp. mutabilis (assembly GCF_039521145.1). Classification (NCBI taxonomy): domain Bacteria; kingdom Bacillati; phylum Actinomycetota; class Actinomycetes; order Pseudonocardiales; family Pseudonocardiaceae; genus Saccharothrix; species Saccharothrix mutabilis. Next base: position 71,307 of record NZ_BAAABU010000022.1, on the reverse strand, counting down.
TGCAGGCGTATGACCACCCAGTGTTCGTTGAAGACATGGCCCGGGGCATCTCACTGGCCTGCCGGGCTCGTGGACTAGCGCACCAGGTGCACGTGCGCAACCTCGAGAGCATCCACAGCCACGACGCCGTGGCGCTCATCGTCGGCTGATGCCGAACCTCGAAGGCAAGGACATGTTGAGGAAGATCACGCCCGGTGGGGCCGTGCTGCTCGTCGCCTACATCGCCACCATTCCGTTGGCGAACTTCGTGGTCAGCCGCTTCGGCGTCGTCCCGGTGGGGTTCGGCTACCTCGCGCCCGCTGCGGTGTACTTCGCCGGGCTCGCCTTGGTGCTCCGCGACCTGGCCCGGGAGAGCGCGGGCCGAGGCGCGGTGCTGGTCGCGATCGTCATCGGCACGGTGTTGTCCTACTTGTTGGCGGACCCAGCACTCGCGACCGCTTCCGCGGCGGCCTTCGCGCTGGCCGAGTGCCTGGACTTCGCGGTCTACGAGCCGTTGCGCAAGCGTGGACTCATCATCGCCGTCGTGGGCTCCAACGTCGTGGGCCTGCTCGCGGACAGCCTGCTCTTCCTCAAATTGGCGTTCAACTCGTTCGAGTACTTGCCCGGTCAGATCATCGGCAAGGCGTGGATGACTGTCGCGGCCGTTGCCGTGCTGGCTCTGTTGGGACGTACGACAGTTCGCATGGGGGCGAGCTGAGCACGGTATGACCGCCTGATCGGAGGTCGCGGCAGACGGATCGGGTCGCCGGGCGTGTCGTTGCCCGACCGGTTCGGCGGATCGCCTGCTCACTCCGTTCGGCGCCTGGATCTTCGTCGACGCCGCCGCTGTTCGCTCAGGTCAGAGAGTCAGCGGTTGATCGCGTTCCGGGCCGGCGGGTTGGAGTGGCGCCGGACCTGAGTGAGGAGAACCGGCGGGCGGCGGCCGGGTTGTCGGAGTCGGCGGTGGTGGCGACCGATCGGTTGCGGCGGACGGTCGGGTTGCTGCGGGGAACCTCGGTGGCGCCGGTGGGGGAGGGGGTGGCTGACCTCGTCGCGCGGGCGGTCGCGGCCGGGATGGTGGTGCGGCTGGACGACGGCGGTAAGGAGTTGCCGGACCTGGTCGGGCGGGCGGTGCACCGGGTGGTGCAGGAAGGGCTGACCAACGCGGCTCGGCACGCGCCTGGGAGTGAGGTCGATGTGCGGGTCGTGCGCACGGCGGGGGAGGTGGAGGTGCGGGTGGTGAACGCGCTGGTGGCAGGCCTCCGGCTGGCTTCGGCGCGGAAGGACGGCGGCCTCCGGCCGCATGACCGCGATCCTCCAGCGCCTCGGCGTCGCCAACCGGGTCCAGCTCGCCATCTTCGCCCACGGCGCCAGCCTGACCGGCTGGACGGTTCGCCCGACAGGGCGACACCGGGTCGGGCCAGTCGGTGTACCCGCCGGTCACCGCTGTCGCCGCCGGTCGGACGCTGACCGCAGCACCCGTGTGGCCGGGGGTGTGCCGCCGAACGCCGCGCCGATAGCTCACCCGGCGCATTCGGCGGCGACCGGCGAACCACTCGTTGGTGCAGGTCCCGTCCCCGCCCGGTGGATGGCCCCGTGGTGCGGCCCGCTGCCAGGCTCGTCAACGGTCCCGGACGCCGCCCTGGCGCCCGGGACCGCCAGACGACGACCCGTGAGGAGCGCCTCGGACCATGGCCACGGCACAATCCCCGACCACCGATGTGAAGCCGGTGCTGCGCAGCGCCTACCAGCGCTCGGTCGCCGAGTACTGGAACCAGGAGAAGGACCCGGTCAACATCAAGCTCGGCGAGGTCGACGGGCTGTACCACCACCACTACGGCATCGGGGCCTACGACCCGGCCGTGCTGGAGGCGCCGGCGGGTCAGCGTGACCAGGCGATCATCGCCGAGCTGCACCGGCTGGAGACCGCGCAGGCCGACGTCCTGCTCGACCACTTCGGCTCCGTCGTGCAGCCGGGTGACCGCATGATGGACGGCGGCTCCGGCCGCGGCGGCACCAGCTTCATGGCCAACCAGCGGTTCGGCGCGCGCGTCGACGGCGTCAGCATCTCCGAGGCCCAGGTCGAGTTCGCCAACGACCAGGCCCGCAAGCGCGGCGTCGCCGACCAGGTCCGGTTCCACTTCAAGAACATGCTCGACACCGGGTTCGAGACCGGCTCGATGCGCGGCATCTGGACCAACGAGACCACGATGTACGTGGACCTCCAGCAGCTCTACGGCGAGTTCGCGCGGCTGATCGCCCCCGGCGGCCGGTACGTGTGCATCACCGGCTGCTACAACGACGTCACCGGCGGCCGGTCACGCGCGGTCAGCCAGATCGACCAGCACTACATCTGCAACATCCACCCGCGCAGCGAGTACTTCAAGGCGTTGGCGGACAACGGTTTCGTGCCGATCAACGTGGTGGACCTGACCGCCGCCACCATCCCGTACTGGGAGCTGCGCGCCAAGTCCTCGGTCGCGACCGGCATCGAGGACCCCTTCCTGACCGCCTACCGCGAGGGCAGCTTCCACTACCTGCTGATCGCCGCCGACCGCATCTGACCGCCGTGGCGCGGGGGCGGAGTGCACCCGCCCCCGCGCCCGAACCCAAGGGGCGCAACACGATGACGGAGACCGTTGCCGCGGACTGGACCGTGCCGAGCGGGCTGGGCACGTCCGCCGCGCGGGTCGTGGCGGAGCTGACGAAGGTCGAGCCGCCGCAGCCGGGCTACCTGGAACGGCCGTGGGGCGACGGGACCGCGCCGCCGCTGTACGTCCCGGTCGCCGAGCGGATCGACGACGCGCTCACCGAGGTCGTCGAGGACGGCCTCGCCGCGTGGGCGGAGGAGGTCGGGTTCGAGGGCGACGACCTCGACCACATGCGCAAGGCCGGGTTCGGGCGGCTCGCCGTGCTGACCCACGTCGACACCGAGGACCCGGACCGGCTGCTCATCGCCGCCAAGCTCAACGCCGCCTGGTGGGCCGCCGACGACCTGTACGCCGACGACAGCGACATGGGCGCGGAACCCACGCAGCTCCCGCCTCGCCTGGCGATCGCGATGGCGGCCATGGACCCGCTGCCCGACGCGGGCGAGTTCTCCGTGCCGCTGGCGGAAACCCTCGCCTCGGACGTCGTGCTGCGCGCGCTGCGCACCGGCATCGACCACCTGACCCGGTACGGGACCCCGTCGATCGTGCAGCGGGTGAACTACTCGACCTTCGCCATGTTCGTGAGCTGGACCAGCTACGCGGCCTGGCGGCACACCGGCGAGTACCCGCCCGCGTGGAAGTACCTGGCCACCCGCCAGCACGACACCTTCTACACGTCGATGACGCTGATCGACGCCGTCGGCGGCTACGAGGTGCCCGCGAACCTGTACTACGAGCCGGACGTGCGCCGTGCCGCGTTCCAGGCCGGCACGGCGTCCGTGCTGGTCAACGACCTGCTGTCGGTGAAGAAGGACGCGGCCGACGAGAAGCCCGTGGTCAACATGGTCCTCCAGGTCGCCGCCGACCGGGGCATCCCGGTCGAGGAGGCCACCGAGGTCGTCGTGGACCTGCACAACAAGGTCGTCCGCGACTTCGAGGAACTGCACCGCTCGCTGCTGCCGCTGCCGTCGCCGGAGCTCCAGAGGTTCCTGCGCGGCTTGAAGTCCTGGATGGGCGGCGGTTTCGAGTGGCACAACACCAACCCCCGCTACCGGTAGCGACGCATCGGTCACTTATGCACTAACTTCGCTCTCAGTGTGTTGCTCGCTGATGGGGGAAAGCGCATGAGACTACGAAGGTTCGCGGCCGTCCCGGCGCTGGTGGCGCTGGCCGCGGCGACGGTCACCCCGGTCGCCGCGGCCGACGCCGGCAACCCGGCCGCGCGGCTCGCCGAGGCTGATGCAGGCAACCCGGCGGCCGTCGCCGACGCCGGCGACCGGGCCGCGCGGCTCGCCGAGGCGATCCGGCAGGCCGTGGTGGCGCAGGACTTCAAGGACGTCATCGACCTGACGCCGCCCGAGCCGGGCCTGACCGCGCGGTCGGCCGAGCCGGTGGAGAAGTACGACGGCTACCCGGCCCAGCGGACCGCCCGACTGGCCGCCGCCGCCGGGAAACCCCTGCACCAGACGCCGAACCTGGACGTCGCGGTGATCGAGCTGGACGACGCCGGCCGCCCGCGCGCCATGGCCGACGTGCTGCTCAGCCCGCAGCACCCGCAGGGCGTCGTGGTGCCGGTGGACCGGCGGACGCTGTCCACCGACCAGGTCCGCTACCGCTGGTGGGACGACACCGAGTGGGACGTCAACGGCGGGCGCGGCACGCGGGACGTGCTCGCGGGCCGGGAGAACGCCCCGATCGACTTCTCCTCGCCCTACCCGGCGTCGGTGCTCAAGCTGATGGTCGGGTTCGGCGTGCTGCGGCTGGTCGACCAGGGCCGGGTCGCGCTGGACGGCGACTACGCCTACGACCCGACCGTGCCGCGACCGGCGTGCGGCGGCAAGCAGACCAAGACCGTGCGGCAGTTCTTCGACGAGATGATCACCAAGTCGCAGAACGAGTCCACCTGCGCGCTGATCAAGATGATCCACGACCTCAAGGCCATGGACGAGCTGAACGCGTCGTTCGCGGACCTGGGCATGCCGACGCTGATGATCACCGGCACGCTGCCGGAGAACGGCGGCCGGTGGATCGGCTCGAACATGAGCGGCATCGACACCGCGAAGCTGTTGCTGCTGGTCAACGGTGGTCCGGGCGTGCTGTGGCGGACGACGGACGGCAAGCCCGTCACGCGGGAGGCGCTCAGCCGGTCGTCGCGGGCGTTCTTCCTCAGGACGCTGGGCGACCAGGGGCACAACGAGATGCTGTCCACCACCAACTGGTGCGGGCGCGACTACCCGGCGCAGGGCATCCCGCAGGTCACGCCCCAGCGCTGGGTGCAGCCGGACGGCACGGTGACCGTCGGCGACGCCGTGTACGGGCAGGACGTGCGGCCGTGCGACGCGCGGGCGGAGGTCGCCTACGCCCACAAGAACGGCTGGGTGGACACCACCGGCAGTGACGCCGGCATCGTGAAATCGTTGCGTGGCAAGGACAAGCGCAACTACATCGTGGTCGTGTTCGGCAACCTGGGCACGGACTACGTGGACCCGCACCGGCCCGCCGACCAGCCCGGCCTGTTCCCGGTGCTCTACACCGAGAAGTACGCCAAGCTGGGCAAGGCGATCGACGGGATCATGACCGGCCGGCGCTGACCCAGTCGCCCCGGTCCCGCAGGTGCAGGACGAGGGCGGCGATGTTCCACGCGTCGTCCTCGCCCCTGTGGTGCCGCCCTTCCAGCGGCAGCCCGGCGATTTCCAGCGCCTGCGCCATGCCCGGCCGCTTGCGCAGCCCGTGGGACTCGGTGAAGACCACCTTGGCGTTGGTGTGGTCCTGGCTGAACGGGTACTCGACGCCCGCCGCCCCGCACTGGCGCATGAACTGGTTGCGGTCGTAGTCGCCCCAGCTCACCCACGGCCGCCGACCGGCGTCGTGCTCGGCGGCGAGCGCCTTGCACGCCTGGGCGAACGTCAGCCCGGTGTCCACCTCGGCCTGGGTGAGACCGGTCAGCTCGGTGCAGAACGGGCTGACCCGGCTGCGCTGGGGCCGCACCAGGATGCCGTGCCGGGCGGTGCGGACGCCGGCGGCGAGGTCCACGACGGTGAGGCCGATCTCGATGATCTCGTTGGGCTGACCGGGCGGCGGGTTGCCCTCCCAGCAGGTCGCCTCGACGTCCACGACGTTGATGATGCTCACGGCGGCACGCTAGTGCGGCCCGCCACCGGACTCCACGCGGATTTCCGCCGCGAAGCGGTCCGCCGCCGGGCAACGCGCCCGGCGGCGGACCTCAGGAGGACATCAGCAGGGGCCGAGGTCCTGCCAGACCGCCCAGGAGCCGGGAGCGCCCGGCTCCGCGCCGGTCGAGTACCAGGTCGACCGCCACTTCTTGCTGTTGTGCGAGACCTCGTCGTTCGGGACGTACGCGGTGCTCGCGTTCCACGCCGGCAGGTCGCCGCAGCCACCGCCGCCGTCACCCTCCACGGTCAGCGTGTAGGTGGCGGTGTGCGTGGCGTCCGCGCCGTTCGCCGTCACGGTGATCGTGTAGGTGCCCTGGGGGGTCGCCGAAGTCGTCGCGATCGTCAGGGTGGACGACTCGCCGGACTCCACCGACAGCGGCGTGAACGTCGCCGTCGCGCCGGTCGGCAGGCCCGTCGCCGTGAAGTGGACCTTCTGCGGCGAGCCGGCGGTCGTGGTGGTGCCGACCGTGCTCGTCGCCGAACCGCCCGCCCGGACCGTGCCGCTGGTCGGGTTCAGCGCCACCGAGAAGTCGTTCGCCGGGGGCTCACCGCCGACGGTCAGTGTGTAGGTGGTCGAGCGGGTCGCGTCCGGGCCCGTGCCGGTGACGGTGATCCGGTGCTCGCCCGCCGGCGTCGACGCGCTGGTGGCGATGGTCAGCCGGGCCGATTCGCCGGCGGCGACGGTGGCCGGGTCGAACGCGGCCGTCGCGCCCGCGGGCAGCCCGGTGGCCGACAGCGCGACCTTCTGCGACTGGCCGGACGTGACCGTGGTGCCGACCGTCGTGGTCGCGGCGCCGCCCGGTTCGACGGTGCCCGCGTCCGGGCTGACGGCGATCGCGAAGTCGTTCACCGGTTGCTGGCCGCTGACGGTCAGCGAGTAGGTGACGCTGTGCGTGTTGCCGCCGCCGACGCCCTGCACGGTGATCGGGTACGTGCCCGGGACAGCGGACGCCGTGGTGGACACGTTCAACGTCGCCGACTGGCCGGAGGTCACCGACGACGGCGTCACGGACACCGACACACCGGCCGGCGCGCCGGACGCGGTCAGGGTGACGGTGTGCGGGTTGCCCGCGACCGTGGTGGTGTTGACCGTGCTGGTCGTGGACCCGCCCGCCTGGACGGTGCCCGACGCCGGGGTCAGCGCCAGGCTGAAGTCGTCCACCGGCACCGACTGGCACGTCGGCTCACCGGACTGCGCCGGCACGCTCACCGCGTTCCACGCCGCCTTGACCGCGTTGTACTGCTTGCAGGTCGGGTCGAGGTTCTTCGCCGCGGTGAGGGTGGCGATGCGGTACTTGAAGTGCGTCATCCCGGACGTCTTGAGCAGCATCGCGTTGTAGAAGATCCGGCCGGCGGCCTGGATGCCGATGCCGCTGGGGATCGTCGAGCCGTCGCAGGTCGGGCTGTTCTTCGAGCCTTCGGCCAGCAGGTAGAACCAGTGGTTGAACGGGCCCGCCGCCGCGTGCACCTCCGTGCCGGGGATGGCGCTGGACCAGCAGTTCGGGTGGTTGGAGACCGCCTGCGGGTTGGCCATGTTGCGGATCGGCCCGCGGCCGACCAGGTTGACGGTCTCGCCGACCAGGTAGTCCGGGGTGTCCCACGGCGTCGGCTCGTTGGCGTAGGCCTCGGTCAGCGCGCCGAAGATGTCGCCGGTGGCCTCGCCGAGCCCGGCCTCGCGCGCCGCGCCGCCGGGGGTGTACTGGTCGAGGGCGTGGCCGTGCTCGTGGCCGACGACGTCCATCGAGGCGATCCACTGGTTGGCGTTGTTGCGCCCGATCTCGATGTGCTGGCCGGTCCAGTAGGCGTTGACCCGGTCCAGGCCGACCTTGACCGTGACGCCGCGGCCGTTGCCGTCGATGCCGTTGCGCCCCAACCACTCGCGCAGCATGTTCCACTGCTTCTGGGTGGACCACAGCACGTCGACGCAGCCGGTCTCCTTGCTGGTGGCCTGGCCGTTGCCGAAGCTGTTGGACGCCTTGGTGAACGGCTGGTTGGTCGCGTAGTCCACGCACCGCAAGCCGGGCCGCGTGTCGTCGACCGTGCTGTTGTTGCTGGTGTCGATGGTCAGCGGGTTCGGGCCGTTCCACTCGCTGGTGCCGGTCCCGGCCCGGACGTCGTCCACCAGGTCCTCGACCACGCCGGTGCGGGCGTTGACGAAGACGTGCAGCCGGCTGGGCTCGCCGTTGCGGACGCCTGTGACCACGGTCTCGTAGACCAGCTTGCCGTGGCCCTGGGCCAGCACGGACAGCGTCGAACCCTCGACACCGTCCACACGGGACAGTTGGGCGCGGGCGATCCGCTCGGCCCGCGCCTTGTCGATGCGGGGCCGCGTGTCGACGGCGAGCCCGCCCTCGTTGGCGGCGACGGTCTCCAGCACCTTGCCCGCCGCGTCGGTGGCCACGACCGCGTCGCCGCCGACGACCGGCAGCCCCTTGTAGGTGCGCTCGTAGGCCACGTAGTACAGGTCTCTGCGACCGGGCACGCCGCCCTTGTGGACGGCCTGGCGGCGGAACTGCTCGTCCGGGCCCTTGGCCAGGGCGTCCAAGCCGGACGCGGCGGCCTTGTCGGCCGCGGCCACCGCGAGCGCCACCGGGTCGGCGGGGGCGGGCGCGGCCTGGGACGGACCTCCGACCACCTGGATCGACAGGGCGGTCAGGCAGGCGGCCAGTACTGTGCCTGTTCTGCGTTTCATGCCAGCTCCTCGGGCATGCAGGGAATACCGAGAACTCGGAAGCGGCGGCCTCGCCGGGTCCGGCGATGTGGACTAGACCACTCTTGTGTAACGCCCCCGGGTAGGCCCATCGAGCCTTAACACTTGCCAGTGTGCGAAATGCCGCAAAAGGCCTATGACCAGCTGAAACGCTGGTCTCATCGCGAAAAGTTATGTCGTTTCGATATGCCGCCGAATGCTTGGCAGAATGGTGGTGTCGAAGGGGGGCTTTTGGCATGGACGTGGAACGGTTCGATCCGGACCGCGCCGACCACGACGACCTGGTGGGGTTGTGCACTGGCTGGCGCGGTCGGGTGCGGGGGTCGTCGGGGGCGCGGTGGCGTACTTCCCGGAGGAGGAGAACGCGGACACCGCGTTGATCACGGTGACCGTGCACCCCGACCACCGCCGGCGCGGCGTCGGGACGGCGGTGCTGCGCGCGGTCGTGGCCGAGGTCGCGCGGCGCGGGCGGACGGCGGTGGAGGCGTGGCAGGTCGACGAGGGCGGTGCCGGCGAGCGGTGGGCGTTGTCGCTCGGGTTCCGCGAGCTGCGGCGGATGGTGCTCCAGCGGCTGGACCTGCCGGCCGCGCGCACGGACGTGCCGGTGCCGCCCGGCTACGAGCTGCGGTCCTGGGTCGGGGCCGCGCCGGAGGACGTGGTCGCCTCCTACGCCCGCGCCCGCAACGCGATCAGCGACTCGCCGTTGGGGGAGGCGGACTACGAGCACCCGGACTGGACGGTGGACCGGGTGCGGGCCGAGGAGGCCGCGCGGCGGCGGCAGGGCGTCGAGCAGCGGGTCGTCGTGGCGCTGCACGCCGGTCGGGTCGTGGGGCTGACGGAGGTCGAGACCCGCCCGGCCTCGCCGGAGTGGCTGACGCAGGGCGACACCGCCGTGGTGGCGGCGCACCGGGGCCGGCGGCTGGGACTGGTGCTGAAGGCGCACATGCTGCGCTGGGTCGCGGCCGAGCTGCCGGCCGTCGAGGCGGTGCTCACCGGCACCGGCACCGGCAACCACGCCATGATCCGCGTCAACCACGCGTTGGGCTACCGGGACGTGCGGACGTGGCTGTTCCTTCGTAGGGCGGTGGACGGGCTGTGACCGCGGCGGGTCAGTTGTAGCGGCCGATCACGTCCCGGATGAGGCCGTCGCGGACCAGGAACTCGTAGTGGAAGACCTCCCGCGCGCCGCCGCGCGTGGTGAAGGTGTAGTCGACGCGGTAGCGGTCGCCGTTCCACCGGGTGCCGGTGACCTCGTACCGGCCGCCCGCGTCGATCACCTCCGGGTCGAGGAAGCGGTCCATGATGTCGCGGCGGGACGGGTAGATCCGGCCGACGCTGTCGAACCGGGCGTCCTCGGCGAAGGTGGCGGCGACGGCGGCCGAGTCGCCCGCGTTGGCCGCGTCGACGAACCGCTGGGCGAGTTCGGGCGCGGCGGTGCGGTCGGCTTCCGACAGTGCAGCGGTGGTCGTCGTGGGGGTGGCCGCCGGTTCGGTGGTCCCGCACGCGGTGGCGAGCAGGAGCAGTGCGGCGGCGGTGACGCGCTGATGGGTCCGCATGGGTTCCAGGAGACCGGCGGAACGCCCTCCACGTCCAAGACCTCCGGTCATACCCTGTGCGCATAGATCACACCGAGGGGCGGGAGCACCGGTGGACGTCGACACGCGCGTCCTGCGCTACTTCGTGGCCGTGGCGGAGCACCTGAGCTTCACCCGGGCCGCCGAGAGCCTGTTCGTGTCGCAGCCGTCGCTGAGCAGGCAGATCCGGCGGTTGGAGGAGGACCTGCGGCTGACGCTGTTCGAGCGGACCAGCCGCGAGGTCCGGCTGACGGCCGCCGGCGCGGCCCTGCTGCCGGCGGCGCGGCGCATCATCGCGGACTGGCAGGCCGCGCAACGGGCCGCGCGTGGGGTGTCGGCGGTGCTGCGCATCGGGTTCGAGGCGACCGGCGCGGGAGCGTTGGGCACCAGGGCCCGCACGACGTTCAGCGCGCGGCACCCGGAGGTGACCGTCGAGCCCAAGCGGTTCGACTGGGGTGGCGAGGTGGAGGCGTTGCGGGAAGGCCTGGTGGACACGGCTTTCGTGTGGTTGCCGGCCGACACGACCGGTTTGCGCGCCGAGGTCGTCGCGGTGGAGCCGAGGCTGGTCGGGGTGGCGGCGTCGCACCGGTTGGCGGCGCGGACGTCGGTGACCATCGCGGACCTGCGCGAGGAACCGCTGGTGTGGACGCGCAGGGCGCCGCGGCACTGGGTGGACTGGTGGGCGGTGAACCCGCGGCCGGACGGCTCGGAACCGGTGTGGGGTCCGGAGAACGACAACGTGGAGGAGATGTTGGACCACGTGGCCGCCGGCGTTGCGGTGTGCATCGGCCCGGGTTCGATGGCCGCCTACCACGCCCGCCCGGACCTGGCGTGGCGGCCGATCACCGACATCGCGCCGCTGCGCATCGCCCTGGCCCGGCCGGCCGACTGCGCCAACCCGCTGGTGATGGCGTTCGCGGAAGTCGTCCGGGAGGTGGCGCGGACGGGAGGTGCCGGCGCTGTGCCATGATCTGCGGCGCACCTTGGGGGAGGGATCAGTGGAGGCACACCACTTGAGGCCGCCGGAGGCGAAGGACGCGGCGGAGTTCGTGGCGGCGATGAGGGCGCTGCGCGTGCGGTCCGGCTACAGCTTCCGGGTGCTGGAACGACGTGCCGCGAACCTGGGTGAGGTCCTGCCGACGTCCACGCTGAACTCGGCGTTGTCGCGCTCGACGCTGCCGCGGGAGCAGATCGTCGTGGCGTTCGTGCGGGCTTGCGGTGGGGACGAGGAGACGGCGGCGGCCTGGGCCCGGGTACGAGCCGACCTGGCGACCGCCGACCTGGAACCGGCCGCTGGTGAGCCTGGAGCAGCGGAGGCCGCGCCGGAACCCGATCCGGCCCCGGTCGCCGAGCCCGCCACGCCGACCGAAGCCATCCCCGCTCCGCGCGCCGAGACCCCGGCTCCCGAAACCCCGCTTGCCGAAGCCCCGCGCGCCGAGACTCCGCGCGCCGAGACCCCGGCTCCCGAAGCCCCGCTTGCCGAAGCCCCGCCCGCCGAGATCCCGCCCGCCGAGACCCCGCCCGCCGAGACCCCGCCCGCGCCCGCTGAGACCGCGCCCGCCCCGGCCGTGTCGGTCCCGGCTGCGGCCCACCCGTCGGCGGCGGTGCGGCGGAGTCGGGTGGTGGCGGTCGTGGCCGGGATCGCGGCGGTCGTGTTGGCCTTGGTGCTGGTCGCCGTGCTGACCAGTCCGCCGCCGTCCGCCGGCCCGAACGCCGCCTCCACCTCGATCACCACCTCGACCACCACGACCACCGCCGCCGAGACGACGGCCGCCACGACCGCCGGCACCACGGCCCCCGCCGAAGCCCAAGCCCCCGCACCGCAGAACCCGCAACCCCAACCCACCCCCGTCACGACCACCACCACGGTCGACCGCCCCCAACCGCCGCCCGCCGGCAGTCCGAGGGACGGCATCCAGCGCATCCGCCTCGGCCACACGGGCCTGTGCGTCGGCGAAGGCCAGGAACGGTTCAGCGCCGAGCCGCGCATCGTCCTCGGCCAGCACGACTGCGCCACCGCCACCCCGCCCACCGAACTCGAACGCCTGCCCGACGGCTCCTACCGCATCAAGCTGCACAACGCCCAGTACGGCGTCGGCTGCGCGACCGTCGACTACGGCGGCAAGGACACCGGCGTGCTCATCGCGGGCACGAACTGCGGTGACCGCGCCGACCAGCGGTTCACGCTCGAACCCGTCAACGCGGGCTACCGGCTGCACTCCGTCCCGGGCGCGCGCTACTGCGTGGGCGTGTACGGCGGGAGTCGCGAGGAGGGCGTCCAGCTCATCCAGGACCCCTGCGACGGCGGCGCTCACCAGGTCTTCCAGCTCGGCTGAGCCCGAGGTCTACGCCGTACACCGTGATGGCCGAGCGGTGGGAGGGCGCGCGTCGGCTCGACGAGTTCGCCGGTTCGCCCGCGTTCGCGCCGGTGCTCGACGTTGTCCGGCAAGGCGTCCGGGACGGCGTGCTGCGGGACGGGGACCCGCTGGAGATCACGTTGGCGTTGACCACTCCGGTGCTGGGACTGGTGCAGTTGCGCCACGGCGGACGCATCGAACTGTCCGAAAAGGACTTCAGGGCGCTGTGCAAGCGCACGGTGGGGAGAGTGCTCGATGGTGTTGCGACTTAGCGCCGTACTGGCTTCGGCGGTGTTGTTCTTCTTCGGCACGGGGATGTCCGCGTTACCCGCGTTGACGTGGTTGGCCCCGTTACCCGTGCTGCTCCTCGCGGCGCGGACAAGGTGGGCGCCGGCGCTGGGGTTCGTGGCCTACCTGCTGGGCACGGCCAACAGTTGGGCGTTCCAGCTCCGGTCGCACGACGTGCCGATGGTGCCGGCCGGGTTGATCATCAACATCGGCGGCTCGATCACGTTCGCCCTGGTGGTGTGGGTGTTCCGGCACCACCTCACGCGCGGCCGGCCGGTGCTCGCCTCGCTCGCCGCGCCCGCGTTGTGGACCGGGCTGCTCTACCTCGTCTCGCTGGTCAACCCGATGGGGGTGTCGGGGACGTTCGCGAACGACGTGGCCGACGTCCCGGTGGTGATGCAGACGGTGGCGGTGGCCGGCATGTGGGGCGTGGAGTTCCTGGTCCTCTACGTTCCCGCTGCCATCGCGGCCTTGGTGAGCGCCCCCGGGAGGAGCACCGCGGTCGTGGCGTTGGTTCTCGTGGGGGTGGCGCTGGGTGGCGGGGTGGTCCGGTTGTCGGGGGACGACGGGCCCGTGCGGAAGGTCGCGGCCATCGCCACCAACCAGAAGCACTGGGCACCCGACGTGGCGACGTCGGAGGCGCGGGACCTGGTGGCCACCTACGTCCGGGAGATCGAGGGCCTGCCCGCCGGCGTGGACACCGTCGTGCTGCCCGAGGGCACCGTGGGCTCCGCCGAAGCCAACCCCAGCGCGTTGGTCGAACCGCTGCGCCGGGTCGCGGGTGAGCGCGAGCTGGACATCGTGGTCGGCTACGTCCACCGCGCCGAGCGGGCGAAGTACAACTACGCCCTGGTCTTCCCGAGCGACGGCGGCCAACCCCTGACCTACCTGAAGCACCACGACTCCACCAGCCCGCCCGGCCGTGACCTGCTCGTCCGCGCCACCGACGGCGTCGCGATCTGCGCGGACGTCAACCAGCCCGACCCGATCCGGGACTACGCGGCGGCCGGGACGACGCTGCTGCTGGTCCCGGCGTCCGACGAGACGGAGAACGGGTGGCAGCACAGCCGGACCCTGCTGATCCGGGGCGTGGAGCACGGCCAGGCCACGGTGTGGTCGGCGCGCACCGGGACGTTGATGATCGCCGACGGCCATGGCCGGGTGACGGCGGACGCGAACACCGGCGGCCCTGGCCCGGTCACCACGATCGTGGCCGACGTGCCCGTGGGGCCGGGCGCGACGCCGTACACGCGGCTGGGCGACTGGTTCGCCTGGCTCTGCCTGGTCCTGACCCTCGGCGGCCTGCTCGCGGGCCGGCTGCCCCTCGGCCGTCAGACGATGCGGGCGGCCGAGACCGGGCGTTCGGCCAGCGAGTAGGTGCCGGCCGAGTTGGTGTTCACGCTCCACCGGTACCGGGTGAACTCGCCGGTCTCGTCGGAGGCGTAGAACATCATGTGGCCGAAGCCCGCGCCGTCCGTGGCCGCCGTGGCGTTGAAGATGCGGCTGTCCGGGAACGCGAAGTAGCCGCCCACGCCGTGCAGGCCGTGCGGTTCGGCGGTGCAGTCCACGACCTCGACCGCGTACTGCGTCTCGCCGGGGAAGTTCAACCCGCCGGACGGGGCCACGTAGGTGCCGCGCAGCGAGCGGACCATGACGATGTGGCCGGTGTTGGTGTCCTGGTCGTTGGCGTAGTCGATGGCGACCAGGTCGCCGGGGCGCAGGTCGGCGACCCGGGTGACGCGCTGGAAGTGCGGCACGTCGTCGCGGGCGAACGCGGCCTGGTAGTCGCGGGCGAACGGGCTGGCCAGCCCGAAGTGGTTGGCGAAGAACTTCGAGGTGGCCCACTTGTAGGTGCGCTTGAGGACGGCGGTCTGGAAGGAGGCGCACTGGCTCTGGTTGACCCAGCTGGACGCGTCGCCGGGCGAGCCCCAGGTGACGATGTTGGGCTGGTCGGGGGTCTTGTACCGGTTGTTGGACAGCGGGCATGTCGGCAGCGACAGGTAGCCGACGAGCTGCTCGGCCTCCAGCAGGTGCGGTGTGGACGTCCGGTGTGGACGCGGCTCACGGCGCGCGCTCGTCCCCGGAGCCGCGGTGACACCCACCGCGACGGCGGTCGCCCCGGAGAACGATCTGCGGGACAGGTCCATCGTGCGACTCCCCCTTCGATACGGGCCCGCACACCGTAGTCGAAGGGATCGGTCCGCACCCGTCGGTTCAGCGGGCGTACACCAGGAGGAGAGTGGTCAGTGCGGTGCACATGACGAGCATGGTGGCGATCCCGGTCATGGCCGCGCCGGCCGACAGCAGCACGCGGGTGAGCATCCCGAGCAGGCGGCGCAGCAGCCGGGCCAGGCCCAGGACCAGCGTCATCGCGCCCATGAGGAGGATGAGGACCAGCGGGGTCCACTCGGTGGTCTCGGTCGACTGAGCTAAAGCGGTGAGCGTGTTCATGGCTACCCCCGGATGGCTTCCTGGGTGAACTTCACTTAGCTCACTGAAGTTGACTGAACCTCAGCGAGATTCAGGGTAGGGGTGGCCTTTGTGCCTGGCAAGAGGCGTAATGGGCGTACCGGGGTTCACCAAGGGGTGTTCCATCTTCAGCTAAGAGTGGATCGTCGTGTATGTTGCGCTCTTCAGCTTGTATGCTGAAGTTAACTGAAGGGCGCGGGTGACGTGGTCGGTTCGGGTGACACCTTGGCGCTGGCGCACCGCCTCCGGGCGTTGCGCGAGGAGCAGTGGCCGGACAAGGTGATCACGCAAAGTGATCTTGCGGATGCGTTCAGTGCCGACAAGCGGGCGAGCGTGCCGCTGCTGTCGTCGTGGGAGAGCCGGACCCACCCCAAGGCGCCGCCGCTGAGCCGGCTCGCCGCGTACGCCACGTTCTTCGCGACGCGCCGGTCCGTGGTCCGCTACCCGTACCGCCTGCTGCCGTTGGACGAGCTGACGCCGGAGGAGGCGCAGCGGCGCGAAGAGCTGCTGGCCGAGCTGACCGAGCTGCGCGCCGCCGCCGTGCGGCAGGACAACGGCGCGGTGTCCGAGGTGGACCGGCCCGGCCGCGACGACTTCTGGTACTTCCCGGACCGCAACAACATCACCATCGTCGTCGCCCAGTTGCCCAAGGCGATGCGCGACCAGATGCCGTACGCGGACCCGACGAAGCCCGACTACGTCGAGCTCTACACCTACGCCGACCTCGACGCGCTGATCGAGCTGCACGGCCACATCCGGGCGCTCAACCCGCGCAGCCGGGTGCACTTCCGCACCGCCTCCGGCCTCGCGCCCGACGACTACACCTCCCACCTGGTCCTGCTCGGCGGCGTCGACTGGAACGTCGTCACCCGCGAGCTGTTGGACCGGGTGGACCTCCCGGTCCGCCAGGTGACGCGGCACGACGAGTCCGAGTCGGGCGGGTTCGTCGTCGGGGAGGGGAGCGACCAGCGCGTGTTCGCGCCCAAGCTGGGCGAGCACGAGGTGCTCCAGGAGGACATCGCGCACTTCTACCGCGGACCGAACCCGTTCAACCGGAAGCGGACGGTCACGATCTGCAACGGCATGTACGGCCGGGGAACGCTCGGCGCGGTCCGTGCCCTCACCGACGAGCGGTTCCGCGACCGCAACGCGGAGTACCTGCGGAAGACCTTCGGCGGGCTGGACGCCTACAGCGTCCTGACGCGGGTCACCGTGGTGAACGGGCGGGTGGTCACACCGGACTGGAACCTGCCGGAATTCCGTCTCCACGAATGGCCGGAGGGCCGGCGTTGAACCCCACCGCATCGGTGGCCGACGAGCACCACCAGGCCGCCGAGCACCACGAATCGCACGACAAGCTGCTCACGGCCGTCGAGCCCGCCGCCCGGGCCCGGGTGGACGCGGTCATCGTGCCGACCAACCGCGAGCCGGGGTACCTGGCCGAGGCGGTGTCCCTGGCCCGGCGGCTGGAGGCCACGCTGGTCGTGCTGTGCAGCGGCAACGCCTCGCCGGCGGCGACCAAGGAGTTGGCGGCCGGCCTCGACCTGGTCGTGGTGGACGTGACCGCGCTGCCCGCGCGGGTGCTGCCCGACTTCGAGACCACCAGGCTGGTCGAGGAGACCGAGTTCGACCGGCGCACCGACACCAGCCTCAAGCGCAACCTGGGCCTGGTGATCGCGCGGCTGATGGCGTGGGAGCGGATCGCGTTCCTGGACGACGACATCACCGTGCCGATCCCGGAGGACCTGGAGCTGGCGGCGGGCGCGGTGACGGGGTCGGTGTCGGCGGTGGGCCTGCGCGTCGGCGGGTTCCCGGACAACTCGGTGGTCTGCCACGCCAACCGCGAGACCGGCGGCAAGCAGGGCACGTTCATCGGCGGCGGCGCGCTGGTGGTCGGGCCGGAGGCGACGGAGTCGTTCTTCCCGACCATCTACAACGAGGACTGGTTCTTCCTGCTCGACGACGTGGGCCTGCGCGGGTCGGCGCTGGTCGGGTCGGTGGAGCAGAAGCCCTACGACCCGTTCGCGAACGACCTGCGGGCGCGGGTGGAGGAGTTCGGCGACACCCTGGCCGAGGGCGTGTTCGCGCTGCTGGACGAGGGCCGGTACGCGGCGGCGACGGACGCCGGTTACTGGGAGGGCTTCCTGCGCGCCCGGCTGGGGCTGATCGACGACGTCCTGGACCGCGTGCGGGGCGGGGTGCGCGGTGACGACGGCGAGCCGCTGTCGGAGGCTGCCGTGCTGCGCATGGAGGTCGCGCTGCTGGCGGCGCGCAAGCTGTGCGGGGCGATCACGCCGGACCTGTGCGTGCGGTACCTGGAGGCGCTGCGGACCGACCGGGCGCGGTGGCGGGAGTTCGTGAGCCGGCTGGGGAAGCGGCACGCGTGGCGGGTGTCGGACGCGCAGCACGTGCTGGACGTGCTGCGCCTGTCGGACTGCGCGGAGTACGTGCCGGGCACCCGCTCCTGACCAGTTGCGGTCGGCTCCCATGTGGCGGAACGCTCAGTGACGGTCGGTCGGCGGCGATTAGGCTCGGTTGGCTGGGAGCACGAGAGCGTGGAGGCTGTTGGATGACGAGCATCGATGGTCGGCAGAAGTGGCTGACTGTCGCCGACGAGGTGGCCACCGGGTTGCGGTTGGACGCCGCGCAGCGGGACCGGGCCGGGCGCGAACCCGTCGCCGAGGTCGAGGTGTTGCGGCGGGCCGGGTTGTTGGCGGTTCGGGACTGGGCGACCCAGCAGGCCGTCACCCGGGTCGTCGGCGCGGCGGACGGGAACGTCGGGCACCTGCTCGGGTACCACTACCTCCAGGTGTGGCGGAGGGGATTGTTCAACAATCCTGTTGTTGAGGAGTCCGACGATCTGTTCTGGGCGGGCGTGAGCAATCCGCTGGATGCCGCGTTGCGGTTGGAGCCGGTTGACGGCGGGTTCCTGGTGAGCGGGCGCAAGACGTTCGCCACCGGGGCGTCGGTGGCGGATCGGCTGGTCGTCAGCGCCACCCGCACGGACACCGGCGGCAAGGTCACCTTCACCCTCGACGCCAAGGCCCCGGGCATCACCTACCACGGCGACTGGGACAACATCGGCCAGCGCCTCACCGCCAGCGGCGGCGTCACGTTCGACCGCGTCGAGGTCCCCGCGGACCGCGTCCTGGGCGCGCACGACGAGCACAGCCCCCGCCAGTCCCTGGCCGCGATCGGCTTCCAGCTCGTCCTCGCCCAGCTCTACGTGGCCCTCGCGGAGGGCGCGCTGGCCGAGGCCGCCCAGTACACCCGCACCACCACCCGCCCCTGGTTCCTCTCGGGCGTGGACGCGGCCACCGCCGACCCGTACATCCTCGCCACCTACGGCGAACTCGTCGCCGACGTCGAGGCCGCGGGCCTGCTCGCCGACGCCGCCTCCGAAGCCTTGCGCGAGGCCAGTGACCTGGGCGCGGACCTCACCGTCGAGCAGCGCGCCACCGCCGCCGCCCGCATCACCTCCGCCAAGGTCGTCTCCACCAGGGTCGCCAACCACACCACGAGCAAGGTGTTCGAGCTGTGCGGCGCGCGGGCCACGGCCGCCGGCTACGCGTTCGACCGGTTCTGGCGCAACGCCCGCACCCTGACCCTGCACGACCCCGTGTCCTACAAGGCACGCGAACTCGGCGCGTACCACCTCACCGGCGAGCGCGCGCCGTTCACCGGGTACAGCTGATGGAACCCGTCCTCGCGAACAGCGTCCGCCTCGACGACGACGGCGTGCTCATCCTCGACCGCCGGAACTTCCCGTTCGAGCGGACCTGGGTGCGCTGCACGACCGTCGCCGAGGTCGCCAAGGCCATCGAGGACATGGTCACCCAGTCCTCCGGCCCGTACTTCGCCACGCTCTACGGCATGGTCCTGGCCGCCCGCGAAGCCCGCGACCTGCCCCGCGACCAAGCCCGCGAGCACCTGGAACGCGCCGGGACGCTGCTGGTCGAGACCCGCCGCACCAACAACGCCCTGCGCAAGGCGGTCGCGGCGGTGCTGGCCGGCGTCGACCAGGCCGACGACGTCGAGACGGGCGCGCTGGCGGGCGCGCGGCAGGGCGACGAGCGCTACCGCGGGCGCAGCCGGGCGTTGGGCGAGCACACCGCCGCCCTCCTGCCCGACGAGGGCACGGTACTGACGCACTGCTGGGCCGACCTGTACCTGACCGAGACGGTGAAGGCCGCTCAACGGGCGGGCAAGCGCCTGCGGTTCTTCTGCACGGAGACCCGCCCGTACCTCCAGGGCGCGCGACTGACCGCCGAGACGCTCGCCGAGATGGGCGTGGACACCACGCTGGTCACCGACGGCATGGGCGCGGCGGCGTTCGCCGAGAAGCAGGTGGACGTGCTGCTCACCGCCGCCGACCGGGTCACCATGGACGGGCACGTGGTCAACAAGGTCGGCACGCTGGGCCTGGCCGTCGCCGCGCACGCGTTCGACGTGCCGTTCCTGGCCATGGTGCAGGCCCCGGACCGGCTCGCGCCCACCGCCGCCGACGTGCCGATCGAGCACCGGCCCGGCGACGAGGTGCTGCACACCCTGGGCCGGCGCACCGCCACCGACAAGGCCCGGGGCTGGTACCCGGCGTTCGACGTGACGCCGCCGCGGTTCGTCACCACCGTGGTCACCGACCGCGGCGCGTACGCTCCGGACCGGCTCGCGGAGTACTACGACAGCAAGGACGTTCATGACTGAGTGGGTCGTGCTCGACATCGAAGGCACCCTGTCCGCCACGGACCAGGTGCTGGTCACCCTCTACGACTACGCCCGGCCCCGGCTGGGACCGTGGATCGACGACCACGCCGACGACCCGGCCGTGGTGGAGGCGGTCGCCCAGATCCGCGAACTGTCCGGTGTGGACGGTGGCACGGACGAGCTGGTGCGGGTGCTGCACGGGTGGATGGACGCCGACCAGAAGGTCACACCGCTGAAGACGTTGCAGGGCTTGATCTGGCAGCGCGGGTACGCGGTCGGCGACCTGGTCGCCGAGTTCTTCCCGGACGTCGTGCCGGCGCTGCGCAAGTGGCACGAGGACGGCGTGCAGCTGGCCGTGTTCTCGTCCGGGTCGGTCGCGGGCCAGGTCGCGTTCTTCGGCCACACCACCGACGGCGACCTGCGCGGGCTGTTCGAGCACCACTTCGACACCGTGAACGCCGGCCCCAAGCGCGAGGCGGCGTCGTACCACAGGATCGCCGAAGCGTTGGGGTCCGACGACATCACGTTCTACTCGGACGTCCCCGCCGAGCTGCACGCCGCCGCCGAGGCCGGCTGGCAGACCGTCGGCGTGGCGCGGCCGGGCGAGCCGTACGGCGACGCGGACTTCAGCCCGCACCGGACGGTGAGCGCGCTGTGACCCCCGGCGAGGCGCTGGCCGCCGAGTGCGCCCGGTTCACCGCGATGGGCTGGATGCGCGGCACGTCCGGCAACCTGTCGGTGGTCGTGGACCGCGACCCGCTGCGGCTCGCGGTCACGGTCAGCGGCAAGGACAAGGGCGAGCTGACGGCCGACGACGTGGTCCTCGTCGACGAGCACGGCGAGACCGACGACCCGGTGCGCGTCCCGTCCGCCGAGGCCGGCCTGCACGGTCGGATCGCGGCGGTGGCCGGTGCCGGCGCGGTGATCCACGTGCACGCGCTGGCGACGGTCGTGGCCGCCGAGTTCTGGCCCGACGGCGTCGAGCTGCGCGACCTGGAGATGCTCAAGGGCTTCGGCCGGCAGGCGGACGACGTGGTGACCGTGCCCGTCGTGCCGAACAGCCAGGACATGCGCGTCCTGGGCGACGCGTTCGAGGCGGGCTTCCGCAAGGACGTGCCGGCGCTGCTCGTGGCGCGGCACGGCGTGTACGTGTGGGGCGACGACCTCGTGCAGGCCCGCCACCGGTTGGAATGCCTGGAGTGGCTGCTGCGCTTCAAGGTGGAGACTTCGAGGCTGGAGACGAGGAGGGACCCGCGATGACGCTGCTGACCGTCTGGCCGGACACCGACCCCGGGACCGTGGTGGTGCGCACCTCCGACCCGGCCGAGATCGCCGCCGAGCTCAAGCGGCTCGGCGTGCGGTACGAGCAGTGGCCGGTGCTGCCCGGCGTCACCAGGGACAACGCCCTGGAGGCCTACCGCGACCGGGTCGCCCGGGTCACCGAGACCGAGGGCTACGTCCTGGTCGACGCGATGGAGATGACCCCGTCCGACGACCCGGAGTGGCTCGCGGCGGCGGGTCAGGCCCGGCTGAAGTTCCTGGCCGAGCACACGCACGACGACGACGAGGACCGGTTCTTCGCCCGCGGCTCGGGGATCTTCTACCTGCACGTGGACGAGCGCGTGTACGCGGTCCTGTGCGAGGCGGGGGACCTGCTGAGCGTGCCGGCGAACACCACGCACTGGTTCGACATGGGGACGCGGCCGGACTACGTGTCGATCCGGTTCTTCCACGACGACGACGGGTGGATCGGCAACTTCACCGGCAGCGACATCGCCACGAGGTTCCCGACGTTCGACGAGATCACCGCCGCCCGCTGAACCCGCTCCACCCGTCCGCGAAGACGAGTGGAGCGGGTCACCGGCTAGATGCGTTCCCAGAGCGCCGGGACGTTCGGCGGTTCCCAGCCCGGCTGGGAGGTGTGCGGCTGGCGGCAGCGGTAAGTCGAGCCGTTGTAGGTCACCTGTGCGCCGGTCGCGTAGCTGACCCACGGGGCCCACGTGCCGGAGGGCGGGTTGGACGTGGTCGTCGTGGTCGTGGTGGTGCCGCCGTTGTCCCAGGGGACCTGGGGCGAGCGGTAGAAGTCGATGCCCATCGCCGTCCAGCGGGGGGCCTGCGCGCCGAGGCGCACCTTGAAGGCGTCCCAGTTGTGCGTGGACCACGGGGACCAGCCGAGTTCGGCGATGACCGCCAAGCGCGGGAAGGCCATGTGGTCGATGTGGGCCGGGGTCACGATCGTCTCCGTCCACAGTGGAGCCTCGACGCCCCGCACCGC
This sequence comes from Saccharothrix mutabilis subsp. mutabilis, assembly GCF_039521145.1. Lineage (NCBI taxonomy): Bacteria > Bacillati > Actinomycetota > Actinomycetes > Pseudonocardiales > Pseudonocardiaceae > Saccharothrix > Saccharothrix mutabilis. Next base: position 49,127 of record NZ_BAAABU010000022.1, on the reverse strand, counting down.
GGACTCCGGGACACCGGACAGGTGGGTGCCCGGGTTCCAGTTGTACGCGTCCTGCACCTCGATGTACCCGGCCCAGCTCAGGCCGAGCTGCGTGCTGGAGTTGTACTTCATGTCCAGGTAGGCCTTGTTGGCCGGGGACATCAGCACCTTGTTGCCGCGCGCGGCGGCGGCCTGGACGACCGCGTTGGACGTCGTCGTGCCCCAGTACTGCGGGACGGCCGTCGTGTCCGTGGTGGTCTTGACGAACTCGTGCCAGCCCATGGCCTTCTTCCCGTACTTGCCGACCAGCGGGAGCACGCGGTTCATGAAGGTCTGGTACTCCTGGTCGGTCGTGGCGTTGGCCTCGTCGCCGCCGATGTGGAAGTACGGCCCGGGGGTGAGGGCGGCGATCTCGCGGATCACGTCCTCCACGAACTGGTAGGTGATCTCCTTGCCCACGCACAGCGAGCTGTAGCCGACGGCGATGTCCGTGCGCAGCGCCGGCGCGACGCCGTTGCAGTTCAGCTCCGCGTAGCTGGCCAGCGCGGCGTTGGTGTGGCCGGGCAGGTCCACCTCGGGGATCACGGTGATGTGCCGCGCCGCCGCGTAGGCGACGATCTCCTGGTACTGCGCCTTGGTGTAGTAGCCGCCGGGGCCGCCGCCGACCTGCGTGCTGCCGCCGTGGGTGGCCAGGCGGGGCCAGCTGTCGATGACGATGCGCCAGCCCTGGTCGTCGGTCAGGTGCAGGTGGAAGTAGTTGACCTTGTAGAGGGCGAGCTGGTCGATGTACCGCTTGACCGTCGCCACGGGGTGGAAGTGGCGGGCCACGTCGAGCATCGCGCCGCGGTGGCCGAAGCGCGGGTGGTCGGTGATGGTGGCGCCGGGGACGGTCCACGGGCCGGTCTGCGGGCTCGTGGACTCGACCTTGCCGGGCAGCAGTTGGCGCAGCGTCTGCACGCCCGCGAACAGGCCGGCGGGGGTGTTGGCGCGCAGCGTCACCGCCGCCGTGGTGACGGTGAGCTGGTAGCCCTGGTCGCCGACGGTCGCGGGCGCGCCGCCGATGAGCAGGGCGATGCCGTCGGCCGGCGTGCCGGTGGTGTCCTCGACCGGCAGCGGGAAGCCGGTGGACGGGCGCAGGACGCCCGCCAGGAAGTCGCCGACGGCGTGCGCGGCCGGGGTCGTGCGGATCGTCGTGGACGCGGTGAGGGTGTGCGCCTGACCGGCGTTGGCCTGCACGGACGCCGGCACCGGCACGATGCTCTGCAACGGCTCGGCCGCCGACGCGGTCACGGGCGTGGAAGCGGCGTTCCACGCGACGGTCGCGCCGAGCAGCAGCGCCAGGACGGCGAGCGCGCGGGCCACCCTCGCTCGGAGTGTCACGGGTCCTCCTCGGGAAGCGGGCGGCGGCCACACGTGCGCTCCAGCGTCGGCATCCCGGCGACCCGTGTCAATGGGTCTAGACCACTTCAGCCCAGGTCGAGCTTGCCCAGCTCCACCCGCGAGGCCACGCCGAGCTTCGGGTAGGCCTTGTAGAGGTGGTAGCCGACGGTCCGCGGGCTCAGGAAGAGCTGCGCCCCGATGTCCCGGTTGCTCAGGCCTTCCGCCGCCAGCCGCACCACCTGCAACTCCTGCGGCGTCAACGCGCTCAACGGGTCCGGCCCCGGCACGGCGCGGCTCTCGCCGGTGGCGCGCAGCTCCGTGCGGGCGCGGGCGGACCACGGCACGGCGCCCAGGCGGTCGAAGGCGTCCAGGGCGGCGCGCAGGTGGGTGCGGGCGTCGTTGCGGCGGCGGGCGCGCCGGAGCCACTCGCCGTACAGCAGCTCGGTGCGGGCCCGTTCGAACGGCCGGCTGTCGGCGCGGTGCAGCTCGACGGCCTCCGCGTACCAGCGCTCGTCGTCGGTCATCAACGCCCGGCAGCGCGCCGCCACCGCCCGCGCCCACGGCCGGCCCGACTCCTGCGCCCACTGCTCGTACCACTCGAAGGAACCCCGCGCCACGGACGGGTTCCCCACGCGCACGGCCGCCTCGACCAGGTCCGGCAGGCTGGCGATCGCGTACAGCCGGTGCGCGCCCGACGCCACGTCGGCCAACCGGTCCAGCACCGCGTCGTAGCGGCCCAGCCCCAGGTCCAGCAGCGCCAGCGCGCACGCGGCGCGGACCGACCGCGACGCGTCGCCCTCCAGCACCGCGACCGCGTCCCGGCACCGCTGTTCGTCGCCCTCGATCGCGGCCAGCTCGGACAGCACGCTGTGCAGGTAGCCGACGCTGAACACCTGCCCGATGTCGGCGGCGATCCGCAGCCCCTCCTCGGCGGTCGCGCGGGCGTCGCGCAGCCGGCCCAGGTGCAGCCGTCCCCGCGCCAGGTAGGCCAGGGCGCGCGGCAACATGCCCAGCCGACCGGTGGCCCGGCTCTCCCGCTCCACGGCCGCCGCCCGCTCGTAGGCGGCCTCGTCGTCACCCAGGACCAGCAGCCACCAGGCGGCCTGCGCGTGGTCGACGCGGGGGCCGGCCACCAGCGACCGCAACGCGGCCATCCCGTCCGCCACGTCACCGCCGTCCAGCCCGGTCGCGGCCCGCGCCACCGCCCGCACGTCCGCCGCGCCGGGCAGCCCCTCCGCCTGGTCGGCCACCGCCCGCACGGCGTCCAGGTCGCGGACCGTCCACGCGCTGCTCGCCGCGGCGAACAGCAGGTCTCCCGCCAGCACCGGGTCGCCCTTCACCGCGCAGTACGCGGCCTTCGCCAGCACGGCGGCGGCTTCCGCCCCACGACCCCGCTCGGCCGCCACCACCGCCCGCACGCGCGCGATGCGGGCGTGCTCCAGCGGCTGGTCCAGCAGGTCGCCCGCCTGGTCGGCGAGCGCGGCGGCGCGGTCGTACTGGCCCGCGTCCAGGGCCGCTCGGGCGGCGTTCACCAGGCGCTTGCCCCGGTCCACCACGGACGGGCTCAGCTCGGCGGCCCGCTGGTAGGCGGCGGCCACGGCCGCGTACCCGCCCCGGTTGCGGGCGTCCTCGGCCGACCGCGCCAACGCCCGCGCGACCTCCTCGTCCGGTCCGGTCACGGCGGCGGCCAGGTGCCAGGCGGCGCGGAAGGCGTCCTCGGACACCTCGGCCAGCGCCCGGTGCACGGCCATCCGCCGCACCAGCGGCGCGCTCTGGTAGGCCGCCGCGCGGATCAGCGGGTGCCGGAACGCCAGCCGCCCCTCGTCCGAGCGCAGCAACTGCCGCTGCTCGGCCGCCTCCAGGTCGCCCAACCCCGCGCCCAACAGTTCCGACGCCTTGAACACCACGCCCGGGTCGCCGGTGTCGTCGGCGGCGGCCACCAGCAGCAGGTCGCGCGTGGCCGGCGGCAGCGTCCCGATGCGGTCGGCGAAGGTCTGCTGGATGCGGCTGTGCGTGGGCAGCGCGGCCACCCGCAGGCCGTGCGCGGCCGGGATGTGCCCCTCGCGCTGCGCGGCGGGCAGTTCCAGCAGCGCCAACGGGTTGCCGCGGGCCTCCTGCGCGATCCGCTCCCGCACGTACCGGGGCAGGTCGGCGGCGTGCTCGTCGAGCAGCACGGCCGAGTCCGCCGCCGACAGCGCGGTCAGCCGCAGCTCGGGCAGGCCGGGCGCGGGGAACGGCGGCGCGTGCAGGTCCCGGGCCGCGAACACCAGGGCGACGCCGTCGGCGTCCAGCCGCCGCGCGGCGAACAGCAGGGCGTCGGCAGACCCCGGGTCGAGCCAGTGCGCGTCGTCCACCAGGCACAGCACCGGGCCCCGCTCGGCCAGGTCGGCGAGCAGGGTCAGCACGGCCAGGCCCACCAGGAAGCAGTCGCCGCCGTCCGGCGCGGCCAGGCCCAGCGCGGAGCGCAGCGCGCCCGCCTGCTTGGGCGGCAACCCGTCCAGCGCGCCGACCACCCGGCGCAGCAGCAGGTTCAGCCCGGCGAAGGGCACCACCGACTCCGCCTCGACGGCGGTCGCGCGCAGCACCCGGAAGTCCCCGGCGCGCTGCGCGAGCAGGTCCAGCAGCGCGGACTTGCCGATCCCGGCCTCGCCGCGCACGACCAGCGCGCCGCTGCGCCCCGCCCGCGCCTCGGCGAGCAGGTCGTCCAGGCGCGCGAGGTCCGCCGAGCGTCCGTACAGCATGGTCACGACCCTAACGCCGGCACGAGCACGACCTTGCCCGTCGTCCGCCGCCGCTCCAGCGCCGCGTGCGCGGCGGCGGCCTCGGCGAGCGGGAACGCCTGCACCACCGGCGCGAACCGGCCGGCGGCGGCCTCGGCCAGCGCCCGCGCCTCCACCGCCCGCACCCCGCCGGACCTGCGCGCCACGTGCGGCCCGACGGCGACCGTGACGCTCAGCGCCCGCTCGAACAAGTCCACTGTGGACACCTCGGTCGGCTCGCCCGAGGACGTGCCGAACATCACCACCCGACCGCCCGGCGCGACCAGCTCCAGCGCCGAGCGCCCGACCGCGCCGCCGACCCCGTCCAGCACGACCCCCACCTCCCGACCGCCCAGCGCGATCCGCACCCGGTCCTCCCAACCCGGTTCCCGGTAGTCCACGGCGACCGCGGCCCCCGACCGCAGCACCGTGCGCCGCTTCTCCCCGCACCCCGCGGCCCCCACGACGAACGCGCCCGACCGGGCCGCGCCCTGCACCAGCAGGTGCCCGACCGCGCCCGCCGCCGCCGTCACCAGCACCACGTCGTCGGGCCGCAACGCCGCCGCGTCCAGCACGCCCACCGCGGTCGCCCCGGTGCAGACCATCGCCACGGCCGCTTCGAGCGACAGCCCGTCCGGCACGACGTGCACCGCGTCGACCTCCCGCACGGCCCACTCGGCGTACCCGCCGAAGGCGAAGCCGAGCTGCGCGACGACCCGCCGCCCGACCCAGTCGGCCGGCACGCCCGCGCCGACCGCGTCCACGACCCCCGCGACCTCGCTGCCCGGCACCAGCGGCGGCTCCGGCCGCCACGGCCCGTCCCCGCGCCGGACCAGCGTGTCCACGAACCGCACCCCGGCGGCCCGCACGGCGATCCGGACCTGGCCGGGGCCGGGGCGCGGGTCCTCGACCTCGGCCGGTTCGAGCGCGTCGGCGGGACCGAACCCGCGCAGGCGGATGGCACGCACGTCAGACCTCGTACGGCCGCTTCGCGCGGGCGTCCTTGAGCGCGGCGCCCCACCAGACGAGCTGGTCCAGCATGGTCTTGGCGGCGCCGTTGACGGCCTCGGCGTCCACCGGGTTCCCGTCGTCGTCGAACCGCGTCCACGCGTCGTGGAAGCTGACCGTGTCCCGGATGGTGACGGCGTGCAGCTCGGCGAAGACCAGCCGCAGCTGCTCGACGGCCCGCAGCCCGCCGCCGTGCCCGCCGTAGGAGACGAACCCGACGGGCTTGGCCTGCCACTCGGTGTAGTGCCAGTCGATCGCGCTCTTCAGCGGCGCGGGGAAGCTGTGGTTGTACTCCGGGGTGACCACCACGAACGCGTCGGCCCCGGCCAGGCGCGGCGACACGGCCTTGACCTCGTCGGCGGGCTCCTCGCCGAACCCGTGCAGCACGTCGGGCAGGCCCGCGTCGGCCAGGTCCAGCACGTCCACGTCGAGGTCGGGGCGCTGCCGGGCCTGCGCGGTGAACCAGTCCGCCACGACCGGCGCGAACCGGCCCTTGCGGGTGCTGCCGACGATGACCGCGAGCTTGATCATTGTTCTCGTTCCCTCCTCGTTGCCTGGGCACCGAAGTTAGGAGCCGGTCGACCGGGCGGGCATCTGTCACGTGACTGGTCGGTCGGCTTGCGGTGACCGGGGAGGGCGACCGGTCGCGTGACGGATCCGCCGCGGGCGGGCGCGTGCTGGTGTCGGCGGTGGCGGCCCTGGTCGTGTCGGGGGCGGGGGACAGCGCGTCGGGGTTGCGGACCGGTGTCGCCGTGCTGACCGCGGTGGTGGCGCTGGGCGGGGTGGCGCTGGGCGGGGTGGCGCCGCTCCCGGCCCGGCGGGGCTAGAGGAGCCCGCGCACCTCCTCGGCGTCCTTCACCCGGCCCTGCGCCTCGAACAGCGTCAGGGCCTGGCGCCAGGAGGACCGGGCCGCGTCGGTGTCGCCCAGTTCCGCCTGCACGTCGCCCAGGTGCCGCAGGACGCTGGCCTGCTCGTAGGAGTTGTCCAGCTCCCGGTAGACGGCCAGGGCGTGGTGGTAGTGCTCCAGGGCGTCGGCGGCCCGGCCGTGCCGGTGGGCGATGTAGCCGAGGCTGTCCGAGGTCGCCGCTTCGCCGTCCCGGTGGCCCAGTTCCCGGTTCAGCGCCAGGGCTTCGCGGCAGTGCCGTTCGGCTTGCTCGTAGTCGCCCAGGCGGGCGGCCCGGTAGCCGACGTCGTTGAGGGCTTCGGCGATGCGGACGGGGATGTCCAGGGCCCGGAACAGGACCAGTTGGGCGTTGGCGTGTTCCAGCGCGCCTTCCAGGTCGCCCTGGTGCTCCAGGGCCCACGCCACGGCCCGGTGGGCGGCTGCTTTGCCGTAGTCGTCGGTGACCAGGTCGAGGGCTTGGCGCAGGTGGTGGTTGCCCTGGTCGTAGCCGCCCACGTCCACCAGGGCCATGCCGACGAACTTGTGCGCCGCCACCTGCTTGTCCTTGTCGCCCAGGGCTTCCGCCGCGGTCAGGGCGGCCCGCCAGACGGCCAGGTCCTCGGCGGCGTGGCCGCGGCGCAGGTGGTAGTTCGTGAGCGCCCACGCCATGTGCCAGACCAGTTCGTGCCACTCGCGGGCGGTGGCTTGGCGGTGGGCGGCCAGCAGGGACTCGTACTCGCGGTCGAACCAGTCCATCGCCGCCGTGACGTCGGGCAGGGGGACCGCTTCGCCCCCGGGCGGGTCGACGGGCGGGCGGTGCGGCTCGATCAGGCGGTCGCCGGCGTGGGCCGTGGCGGCGAAGTAGCCGACGAAGCGGCGCAGGGCGGCGGGGTCGTCCGGGGCCACCTCGGCGGCGTAGAGGCGCACCAGGTCGTGCATGCGGTAGCGGCCCACCACGTGTTGCTGGACGAGGTGGGCGAACTCCAGTTCGCGCAACAGGGTGCGCGTGCGCGGCGGGGTGAGGCCCGCCAGCGCGGCGATCGAGCGCAGGCTCAGGTCGGCGGCGGTGGTCAGGCCGAGCAGGCCGAACAGGGCGCGGCTGTCCGGGGACAGGACCCGCAACGAGCAGGCGAAGACCGTGCGCAGGCTGGAACTCAGGTCGTCCAGGGCGTCCAGGCGTTGCTCGGCCAGTTCCTCGGCGAGCGCGGCCAGCGGCAGGTCGGGCTGGGTCAGCGCGCGGGCGGCGACGATGCTCAGCGCCAGCGGCAGGCCGCCGCACAGCTCCAGGAGCGCGTCCACGACCTCGGGTTCGGCGGTGATCCGGCGCCAGCCCAGGCGGGCGGTGAGCAACGCGCGGGCCTCGCGCGGGTCCAGGACGTTGAGCGAGACCGACTTCGCGCCGTTCGCGCTGACCAGGCCGACGAGCTGCTGGCGGCTGGTGACCAGGACCGCGCAGCGGGGACCGCCGGGCAGCAGGGGCGTGACCTGGGCCGTGTCGCGGGCGTTGTCCAGGACGACGAGCATCCGCTTGTCGGCGACCAGGCTGCGGTAGAGGGCGGCCTGGGCGTCGAGGTCGGCGGGCGGGTCGCCCACGCCCAGGGCCTCCAGGAAGGCGCGCAGGGCGTTGCCGGGCGGGACGGGGTCGCTGGTCGGGTCGAAGCCGCGCAGGTTGACGTAGAGCTGGCCGTCGGGGAAGTCGTCGGCGTGCAGGTGGGCCCAGTGCAGGGCGAGCGCGGTCTTGCCGATGCCGCCCGCGCCGCCGATGGCCGTGATGACGACCGTGCCGCCGGGTTCGGCGAGGTCGTGCAGCTCCTCGGTGCGGCCGGTGAAGAAGCGTTGCGGGGCCGGGAGCTGGCGGGGGACGGCCGGTTCCGGGCCGAGGAGCTTGAGGTGCAGGTCCTTGAGCGCCGCGCCGGGGTCGGCGCCGAGCTGGTCGGCCAGTTCGCGGCGCAGCGCGTCGTAGTGGCGCAGGGCTTCGGACGTGCGGCCGGCGCGGTGCAGGGCGGTGATGAGCTGGCCGGCGAGCCGTTCGTCCAGCGGGTGTTCCTGGGCCTGGGCCTGGAGCTCGGGCAGCAGGGCGCTGTGGTGGCCGAGGGCGAGGGCGACGTCGTTGCGGTCCAGCTCGACGGTCCGCCGCTCGGCGTGCAGGGCTTCGCGGGTGGCGTCGAACCAGGGCGAGTCGAGGCCGGCCAGCGCGTCGCCCCGCCACAGGCGCAGGGCCTGGTCGTAGAGCGGCGCGGCCTCCTCGGGCGGGCTGGTGCGGGCCTGCCGGACCAGTTCGCGGAAGCGGTGGAGGTCGGTGGCGGCCTCCAGGCGGTACCCGGCGGGGTGGCGTTCGATCGGCAGGAGTCCGCGCAGCTTGGAGACGTACCCGTAGAGCGTCTCGCGGGCGCGCAGGGGCGGCCGTTCGCCCCACACCCGGTCCACCAGCCGGTCGACGGTCACCGCCCGCCCGTCGTCGAGCAGCAACGCCGCCAACACCGCCCGCTGCCGGGTGTGGCCGAGGTCGACCAGCCGGCCGCCGGCGCGCGCCTCGACCGGTCCGAGCAGTCCGAAGTCCACGCTTGCAGCCCCCTTGACCTGCCGGTTCAAGGTTCATCCTAGGTTCGCCCCCGATCATGGCGGCACGCTGGTCGCCGCGACGTGGACCGTGGAGCGTCGGCGGCGGGGTCCCCCCACGACCCCGCCATCGCAGGAGGGGACCGGAGGTCCCGGCCGAGCGCCCCCCGCCGGCCGGGACCTCCGGCGCGGACTCGCTTCCCCCGACTACCGCATGGGGGTGCGGTTGTCGGGGGAAGCGAGCTGTGCTCGTGTTACCGAGGCGTGATGATGGCCGGGGTCACACCCGTTCGGGTTAACCGCTCGCTTAGGTTAGCCTCACCTTCATGCCTACGGACGTGTCGCTCAGCGGTCGGGAACTGGTGCTCGCGCACCACGACCGCACGGTCGTGCACGGTGTCTCGCTGGACCTGCGCCCCGGCACCGTCACCGCCCTCGTCGGGCCCAACGGGTCCGGCAAGTCGACCGTCCTGCGTTCGCTCGCCCGCCTGCACAAGCCGAAGGACGGCACCGTCCGGCTCGGCGACCTCGCCGTCACCACGTTGTCCGGCAAGGAGTTCGCCCGCAACGTCACGCTGCTCACCCAGCACCGCCCCACGCCCTCCGGCGTGTCCGTGCGCGACGTCGTCGCCTACGGCCGCCACCCCTACCGCGCCGGCTGGCGCGGCGTGGACCGGGACGGGACCGCGGCGATCGAGCGGGCCATGGCGTTGACCGGCGTCAAGGACATGGCCGACCGCGGCGTGGACGAGCTGTCCGGCGGCGAGTTGCAGCGCGTCTGGCTCGCGTCGTGCCTGGCGCAGGAGACCTCCGTGCTGCTGCTGGACGAGCCCACCAACCACCTCGACCTGCGCTACCAGGTCGAGGTCCTGGACGTGGTGCGCGACCTCGCCACCGACCACGGTGTCGCGGTCGGCGTGGTGCTGCACGACCTCGACCACGCGGCGACCGTCGCGGACCGGGTCGTGCTGCTGTGCGAGGGGCGGGTGGTCGCGGACGGCCCGGTCGGCGACGTCCTGACCGCCGAGCACCTGACGCACGCCTACGGCATCACCGTCCACGTCGCGCACGACCCGGTCACCGGCACCGTGCACTGCCGTCCCGTCGGCCGGCACACGCCCCGCCCGGTCTGACCAACCCCCCGAGAAGCTCGAAGGAACAACCATGCGCATCCCCGCCCTGATCGCGGCCGCCGCGATCGTGCTCACCGCCTGCGGCACCACGGAGAACACCTCCGCCGCGCCCACGACGGCGGCCGGCGGTCCCGTCACCGTCACCGACGCCCGCGGCAAGAACGTCGAGCTGAAGGCGCCGGCGCGGAAGGTCGTCGCGCTGGAGTGGGGCGAGGCCGAGATCGTCGCCTCGCTGGGCGTCATGCCCGTCGGCGTCGCCGACACCGCCGGCTACAAGACGTGGAACGCCGCCGCCCCGCTGGACGCGTCGGTCAAGGACATCGGCAAGCGGTCCGAGCCGAGCGTGGACGCGATCGTCGCGCTCGACCCGGACGTCGTGGTCATGGCCCAGGAGCGCGACTCGACCCTGGTGCCGCAGCTGGAGAAGTACGTCCCGGTCGTGGTCACCAAGTCCAGCGACGCCGCCCGCAACCTCGACCGCCTGCGCGAGGACGTGCGGATGATCGCCAAGGCGGTCGGCAAGTCCGCCGAGGGCGACAAGCTGCTGTCCGACATGGACGCCAAGCTCGCCGAGGGCCGCAAGGCGGTGGAGGCCGGGGGCGCCTCGGGCACGCCGTTCCTCATGGCCGACGGCTGGCTGGAGGGCAGCACGGTCAGCATCCGCCCGTTCGGCAAGGGCTCGCTGGTCTCCGACGTCGCCGAGCAGGTCGGCCTGAAGAACGCGTGGACCGGCCAGGTGGACCCGCAGTGGGGCCTGGGCCAGACCGACGTCGAGGGCCTGTCCGGCCTGACCGACCCGAAGACCGTCCTGTTCTACAGCGCCTCCGAGGACGACGTGTTCACCACCGGCCTGGCGCGGAACCCGGTGTGGCAGCGGCTCCCGTTCGTGGCGTCCAAGAAGGTCACGAAGCTCGACACGGGCACGTGGACGTTCGGCGGCCCGAAGTCCGTGGGCTCGATCGCCGACCAGCTCGTCCGCGCCGTCACCGCCTGACGTGCTGCGCACCGCCGCCGTGACGGCGGGGATCGTGGTGGCCATCGCCGCGCTCTCCGCCGTCCACCTCACCCAGGGCACGTCCGACACCGGCGTGCTCGACATCCTCCAGGCACTGCTGGGACAGGGGGACGCGCAGACCCTCGCGGTGCTGGAGGGTTCCCGCGTCCCGCGGCTGCTGACGGCGTTGCTGCTCGGCGTCGCGATCGGCGTGGCGGGCGCGGGCATGCAGTCCGTGGCGCGCAACCCGTTGGCGTCGCCGGACACCCTGGCCGTCAACGCGGGCGCGCACCTGGCCGTCGTCGTGGTCGCCGCCTTCGGGTTGGCCCTGCCGACGCTGCCCGCCGGTGTGCTGGCCTTCGCGGGCGGTCTGGCGGCGGCGTCGGTGGTGCTGGGCCTGTCCGGCGGCGGGTCGACGAGCCCGCGCCTGGTGCTGGTGGGGTCGGCGGTGGCGCTGGCGTTGCAGTCGCTGACCATCCTGTTCCTGCTGATGTTCGAGCAGGAGACGACCGGGCTCTTCGCGTGGGGCAGCGGTTCCCTGACCGTGAGCGACCTCGACGCGACCGCGCGGATGACGCCCGTCGTGGTCGTCGCGGTCGCGGTGTTGGTCCTCATGGGACGGTCGCTGGACATCCTCGCCCTGGGCGACGACAACGCCGCCCTGCTCGGCCTCAAGGTGCGGCGGACGCGGGTGTCGGCGGTGCTGCTGACCGTCGCGCTGACCGCCGCCGCCGTCACGGTGGCCGGCCCGGTCGGGTTCGTCGGCCTGGCCGCGCCCGTGATCACCAAGCTGCTCACGCCGATCGCGCCCAAGCTCGCCGTGCACCGGGTGCTGCTGCCGGTGTCCGGCCTGGTCGGCGTGCTGCTGGTGCTGGGCGCGGACGTGCTGCTGCGCGCGGTGCTCGGGTCGGCGGAGGCGCTGCGCGTGCCCACCGGCGTCACCACGACGATCGTCGGCGCGGCGCTGCTGGTGTGGCTGGCGCGCCGCGGCCGGTCCTCCGGCGGTGGCGCGCGCCAGGCCCCGGCCGGCCGGGTCGGGGTCGCCGGGTCGCGGCGCAGGTTGGCCGCGGTCGGCGTGGCGCTGGCGGTGCTGCTGGCCGTCGCGCCCGTGGTCGGGCTGCTGCTCGGGGACCGGTTGGTGCTGCTGGGAGACCTGGTCAACTGGGTGTCCGGCCGCACCGGCACCGCCCTGACCTTCGTGCTGGACCAACGGCTCCCGCGCGTGCTGGCGGCGTTGTTCGCGGGCGCGGCGCTGGCGTTGTCGGGCTGCGGCATCCAGTCGGTGAGCCGGAACCCGTTGGCCGAACCCGGTCTGCTCGGCATCACCGCCGGCGCGGGCCTGGGCGCGATCGCCATGATCACGCTCGTCCCCCTGGCCGGGGCGTGGCACATCGCCGGCGCGGCCGGTGCGGGCGCGCTGCTCGCGTTCGCGCTGGTCTACGGCCTGGCCTGGCGCAAGGGCCTGGACCCGGACCGGCTGGTGGTCATCGGCATCGCGCTGTGGTCGGCGGGCATGGCCCTGATCACGCTGCTGATCGTGGTGTCGGACCCGTGGAACTCGGCGAAGGCCCTGACCTGGCTGTCCGGCTCGACCTACGGCCGGACGCTGGACCAGGTGCTCCCGGTCGCCCTGGCCCTGCTGGTGGTGACCCCGCTGCTGTGGTGGCGGCACCGCGAACTGGACCTGCACAGCCTCGACGAGGACACGCCCCGGGTGCTCGGCCTGCGGGTCGAGCGGTCGCGGCTCGCGGTGCTGGCCGGGTCGGGGGCGCTGGCGGCGACGGCCGTGGCGGCGATCGGCGTGGTGGCCTTCGTCGGCCTGGTCGCGCCGCACCTGGCCAGGTCGTTGGTGGGCGGCCGGCACGGCCGGGTGCTGCCGGTGGCGGCGGCGGTGGGCGCGGTGCTGGTCAGCGCGGCCGACACGCTGGGCCGCACGGTCATCTCGCCGGCGCAGATCCCGGCGGGCCTGGTCATCGCCCTGCTCGGCACGCCCTACTTCGTCGTCGTCCTGTGGCGCACCAGGGAAGCGCGCTAGGAGCGGAGGGACTCCAGTTCGGCGGCGAGGTTCCGCTTGGCCTGGGCTTCCCACCGGTCGCGGGCCTGAGGGGACCGGTAGAGCGGGTCCCGGTCGTACAGGGCTCGCAGCACCTGCGCCCGGCCGACCCGCCAGGCGTCCTCCGGCACGTGGGCGTACTCCCGGCGCACGGCCTGGCGGTAGCGCTCGTAAGCGTCCGGGTCCGCGCCCAGGACGGCCAGGTCGGCGTCCATGAGCAGGGCGGTCAGGTCGTCGTCCGCGGTGTGGTCGATGGTCGCCAGGACGAGGTCGGCGACCGGTGCGGGGTCCACGCCGGCTTCGGCCAGCCGGGTGCGGACCCAGGCGGCGCTGTCGCGTTCGTCCTCGCCCGGCCGGCCGGCGTAGACGACGTCGTGGGCGAGGGCGGCCAGCGCCAGGACCGCCTGCTCCTCGGGGCTCCGGTGCGCGGCCAGGGCGGTGACGTCCCTGGTCACGGCCAGCGCGTGGGCCGCGTTGTGGTAGCCGCGGTGCGGCTCGGCGTACCGCGCCGCCAGGTCACCCGCCGTGCCCGGACGTCCGCCCAGGGCCTGGACCGCCTTGTCCCACAACGCTTCCAGCATGGGGCAAGCGTACGGTGAAGGCCGCGCCGCCCTCGGGCGCCGGACCGGCGGTGATCGTGCCGCCCAGCCTGGTCACCAGGCCGTGCACCAGGGCCAGGCCCACGCCGGTGCCCACCGGCCTCGACCGCTCGTACTTGGCGTGCAGGGCGCCGCGTTCGAACGCGACCCGGTAGTCCTCTTCGGACAGGCCCGGACCACCGTCCCGCACCTCCAGCGCGTCGCCCAGGGCCAGCACGACCGGGCGGCCGGGCGGGGTCAGGCGCAGCGCGTTCTCCAGCAGGCCGTCGAGGACCTGGCGCAGGCGGCGGGGGTCGGTGCGGGCGGGCCGGGCGTCCGCGGGCAGGTCCAGGCGGAACTCGACGCCCTTCGCCGCGCACCGCGCGTGCCACACCCGCGCGGCGGAGGACACCAGGTCCCGCAGGTCCACGTCGGCCAGGTCCACCGTGAAGTCGTCCGCGCCCAGGCGGGCCAGGTCGAGCAGGTCGGTGACCAGGCGGTCCAGCCGGTGGGCCTCCTCGCCGATGGTCCGGCCGACCCGGGGCACGTCGTCGCCGGAGACCACGCCGTCGGCCAGCGACTCGGCGAACCCGGTGACCGCGGTCAGCGGGGTGCGCAGCTCGTGGGACACCGACAGCAGGAACTCCCGCTGCCGGGCCTCGCTGCGGGCCAGGGCGTCAGCGAGGGCGTTCACCGCGCCGCCCACCTCCGCCACCTCGGCCGGGCCGTGCTCGGGGGCGCGCAGGTCGCGGCGGCCGGTGCTCATGGTCTGGGCGACGTTCGCGGTCTGGCGCAGCGGCCGGGCGACCAGCTTGCCCAGCAGGAACCCGGCCACCGCGGCGACCAGCAGGCCCACACCCAGCGCGAACAGGATGTTGCGGACGAGTTGGCGGCCCAGCCCGGCGTTGTCGGCGCGCTGGACCAGGGCGACGTTCTCCCGCACCTCGACCAGCAGGTCCCCGACCGTGCCGGACGCGCCGGTGACCTGCCGGACCGCGCGCACCGCCTGCGGGTCGCCCACCATCCGCCCGTTCGGACCGATGGCGACCACGTCGATGTCCTGCCCGCGCAGCACCTCGACCACGCGGAGGCGGGCGTTGCGGCCCATCTCGCCGAGCTGCTCGGTGACCACGTCGGCCTGGTCGGACAGCGACGCGCGGGCCACCTCGCGGGAGGCGCCCAGCACCAGCCGGGCGGACACCAGGCCCGCCACGATCACCGCCACGCCGGCGACGGCCAGGCACAGCGCGGTGATCCGGAACGCCAGGCTGGTCCGCCGAGTGCTGGTCACGGCCCCTCCGCCGAGTAGCCGACGCCGCGCACGGTGCGGATCGGGTTGGGGTCGCCGAGCTTGGCGCGCAGCTGCGCCACGTGCACGTCCACGGTCCGCGTCCCGGCCGCCGCCGCGTAGCCCCACACCGCGCTGAGCAGCTGCTCCCGGGCGAACACGCGGCCCGGGTGGCGCATGAGGTGGGCGAGCAGGTCGAACTCGGTGGACGTCAGCGCGACCTCGGTCTCGTCCACCCACGCGCGCCGCCGGTCGGTGTCCAGCCGGACCCGGCCCAGCACGTGCACCGAGGTGACCTGGGGCGTGCCGCGGCGCAGCACGGTCCGCACCCGGGCCACCAGCTCGCGCGGGCTGAACGGCTTGGTCACGTAGTCGTCCGCGCCCAGCTCCAGGCCCAGCACGCGGTCCACCTCGTCGTCGCGGGCGGTCACGAACAGCACCGGCGTCCAGTCGCCCGCCGCGCGCAGCGCCCGGCACACCTCGACGCCGTCCAGGCCCGGCAGGCCCACGTCCAGCAGCACGGCGACCGGCTTGAGCCGCCGCACGGCCGCGAGCGCCGCCCGCCCGTCGGTCTCGACGTGCACGCCGAACCCGTCGCGGCGCAGGTAGAGCGTGACCAGCTCGGCGATCGCCCGCTCGTCCTCCACGACCAGCACCAGCCCACGGCCCTCGGGTTGCACGGCGGGAATCGTGGCACGGCGGCGGTCGCGTTCAGGTCGCCGCGCGCGTTCGGGTTCGGTAAATGTCCCGCGCGTGCCGCCAGGAGCGGCCGACCCGGGCGACGACCGGCGCGGGGGAGAGGTGGTCGAGGAGGTTGCCGCCGTCTTCGAGCAGGATCGGGTCGCCCGTTGGGAACCTGTGCCGACCGGCCGAAGTGAACACTTTTCGCACCACATCGGACGTCCGCATAGGCCGATCGTCGCAACGCCGGCCACGGACGCATAACGAATTGATGGCAACCCGTATCGCCCGATCGTCCTAACCCGATAGGTGGGCGAGCGGTGGAGTTTGATGCCCACCGTCACCCCTCGACACCCTGCCGGAGTACAACCATGCGCCAGACGGCCCGCCGCCTGCTCGGAGCAGCCGCCCTGCTCGTCGCCGTGACGTCCGCCACCGCCGGGACCGCCCTCGCCTCCCCCGGCGACATCGACCCGGACACGCGGATCAGCGACCCGCGCGCCACCGTCTACGTGGGCAACCTGGAGATCAACGACAAGGAGAACGTCTGCGAGGTGGCCGGCCTGGCCGGCACGCCGTTCGACGAAGAGGACGGCGTCAAGTACGAGCTCGACGGCTCGACCAAGATCAACATCTTGGGCTTCGAGGGCTACACCATCACCGGTGTCGTGGTGAAGGGCAGCAACGTCGCCAACATCTACGACGCGTCGAAGGTCGACCCGCTGACCGGCCTGATCTCCCCGCTGAACCCGGGCGGCAACGTCCCGGACATCAGCCACTGGTTCCTCTGCGCCGTCGAGGACGAGGGCGAGGAGCCCACGAGCGAGACCAGCACGCCGACCAACCCCGGCGGTGAGAACCCGGGTGGCGAGACGCCGACCTCCGTGCCGACCGAGGCGCCGGCCACCAGCGTGACCACGACCACCCCCGCCGCCGCGGCGGCCGGGGCGAACGACAACGACCAGCTCGCCGCCACCGGCTTCGGCTCCGGCTGGCTGCTCGTCGTCGGCCTGGCCCTGGTGGGCGCGGGTGCCGCGTTCGTCGCCTCGCCGAAGTTGCGCGGCCTCGTCAAGCGGTAGGCGGGAGGAGCCCGATGGCCCGTCCCGCGACGCCGGGGCGGGCCATTCGCGCGCCACGGACGGGGTCATCCGTCCTGTGAGCTGCGCTACCTCCCTTGATCCAGGGACCGGCCCAGCCGCACCCCGCTGAACCGGTCCGTCTACGATCCGACAAGGCCTGCCCCCAGGCCTACGCCAGAACCAGACAGTGCAGGAGGCACCGTGACGGCCGTAGCCCCGCAGCCGATCGCAACGCGGCCCTTCGGGACTCGCGAGGCGGTCAAGGGTTCGTTCCTGCTGCGGATGTTCCGCACCACGGACCACAAGCAGATCGGGATCATGTACCTGGTCACCTCGTTCGCCTTCTTCATGGTGGGCGGCGCGATGGCCATGCTCATGCGGACCGAGCTGGCCCGGCCGGGGATGCAGTTCCTCAGCCAGGAGCAGTTCAACCAGCTGTTCACCATGCACGGCACGGTGATGCTGCTGCTCTACGCGACCCCGATCGTGTTCGGCTTCGCCAACTTCGTCCTGCCGCTGCAGATCGGCTCCCCGGACGTGGCGTTCCCGCGCCTGAACGCGTTCTCCTACTGGCTGTACCTGTTCGGCGGCCTGATCGTGATGGCGGGCTTCATCACGCCCGGTGGCGCGGCCGACTTCGGCTGGTTCGCCTACACCCCGCTGAGCAACGCCATCCACTCGCCCGGCGCCGGCGCCGACCTGTGGATCTCCGGCCTGGTCATCGGTGGTCTGGGCACCATCCTCGGCGCGGTCAACATGATCACCACCGTGGTCTGCCTGCGCGCGCCCGGCATGACCATGTTCCGGATGCCGATCTTCACCTGGAACATCCTGGTCACCTCGGTCCTGGTGCTGCTGGCGTTCCCGATCCTGACCGCCGCGCTGCTGGGCCTGCTGGCCGACCGGCACCTGGGCGCCCACGTGTTCGACCCCGCCAACGGCGGCGTGATCCTGTGGCAGCACCTGTTCTGGTTCTTCGGCCACCCCGAGGTCTACATCGTCGCGCTGCCGTTCTTCGGCATCGTGTCGGAGATCTTCCCGGTGTTCAGCCGCAAGCCGATCTTCGGCTACAACGGCCTGGTCTACGCCACCCTGGGCATCGCGGCCCTGTCCGTCGCCGTGTGGGCGCACCACATGTACGCCACCGGCGCGGTGCTGCTGCCGTTCTTCGCCTTCATGACCTTCCTGATCGCCGTGCCGACCGGCATCAAGTTCTTCAACTGGATCGGCACGATGTGGAAGGGGCAGCTGACCTTCGAGACGCCCATGCTGTTCAGCATCGGCTTCATCGTCACGTTCCTCTTCGGCGGTCTGTCCGGTGTGCTCCTCGCGGCCCCCGCGATCGACTTCCACGTGTCGGACACGTACTTCGTGGTCGCCCACTTCCACTACGTGCTCTACGGCACGATCGTGTTCGCGACCTTCGCCGGCATCTACTTCTGGTTCCCGAAGATCACCGGCCGGATGCTCGACGAGCCGCTGGGCAAGCTGCACTTCTGGACCACGTTCCTGGGCTTCCACGCGACCTTCCTCGTCCAGCACTGGCTGGGCAACGAGGGCATGCCGCGCCGGTACGCCGACTACCTGCCCTCGGACGGCTTCACCACGCTGAACACGATCTCCACGATCGGCGCCTACGTGCTGGGCGCGTCGACGCTGCCGTTCATCTGGAACGTCTTCAAGTCCTACCGCTACGGCGAGACGGTGACCGTGGACGACCCGTGGGGCTTCGGCAACTCCCTGGAGTGGGCGACCTCCTGCCCGCCGCCGCGGCACAACTTCAAGGAGCTGCCGCGCATCCGCTCCATCCGCCCCGCCTTCGAGCTGCACTACCCGCACATGATCGAGCGGCTGCACGAAGAGGCGCACGTCACGTTCACCGGCAAGGCCATCCCGCACGACAAGGCCCCCAAGGCCCCGTCCGAACTGGCCACCCAGGCTGTGCAGTCCGGCACAGCTTCGGAGTCCGAGCACACCGACCACCGGTAACCTTCAGCCCAGGTTCAACGACGAGCCCCGATCGCCCGTGCGCGGTCGGGGCTCGTCGCTGTCTGGCAGAGGAGCCACCAGTGAGCAATCCCGGCGCGACGCCCGTCCTGATCACCGTAACCGGCCCGGACAAGCCCGGCGTGTCCTCCGTGCTGTTCGCGGTGCTGACCAGGCACGGCGTGGACGTCCTCGACGTCGAGCAGGTCGTGATCCGGGGCCGGCTGGTGCTCGGCGTGCTGGTGTCGGCCACGCACGACCCCGAGGGGCTCCAGGAGGCCGTCGAGCAGGCCATGGCGACGGTGTCCATGCACGTCGAGGTCGAGATCGGGGCCGACTCGAAGCGGACCGCGCGGCTGGAGTCCAGCCACGTCGTGATCCTGCTGGGCCGGCCGGTCACCGCGCGCGGGTTCACCGAGGTGGCGCGGCGGCTGGCGTCGCTGGGCGTGAACATCGACGCGATCCGGGGCGTGGCCGACTACCCAGTCACCGGCCTTGAGCTGCGGGTTTCGGTCGCGGACGACACGCCGGACGCGGACGCCGCGCTGCGTGAGGCGCTGGCCGAGGTGTCCGTGCGGGTGGACCTGGACGTGGCCGTGGAGCGGGCCGGGTTGCAGCGGCGCGCGAAGCGGCTGGTGGTGTTCGACGTGGACTCCACGCTGATCCAGGGCGAGGTCATCGAGATGCTGGCCGCGCACGTGGGCGTCGAGCCGCAGGTGCGCGAGATCACCGAGGCCGCGATGCGCGGGGAGCTGGACTTCGCCGAGTCGCTGCGCCGCCGGGTCGCGCTGCTGGAGGGCCTGGACGAGTCCGTGCTGGACGAGGTCGCCGCGTCGCTGGAGCTGACGCCGGGCGCGCGCACCACGGTCCGGACGCTCAAGCGGCTCGGGTTCCGGGCGGGTGTGGTGTCCGGCGGGTTCACCCGGGTGATCAAGTCCCTGGTGGACGACCTGGGCCTGGACTTCTGCGCGGCCAACGAGCTGGAGGTCGTGGGCGGCAAGCTGACCGGGCGCGTGGTGGGCGACATCGTGGACCGGCCGGGCAAGGCGGTGGCGCTGCGGCGCTTCGCCGAGCAGGAGGGCGTGCCGTTGGCGCAGACCGTGGCGGTGGGCGACGGCGCCAACGACATCGACATGCTGGGCGTGGCCGGGCTGGGCATCGCGTTCAACGCCAAGCCCGCGCTGCGGGAGGTCGCCGACACCGCGCTGTCGCACCCGTTCCTGGACGCGGTGCTGTTCGTGCTGGGCGTGACCAGGGCCGAGGTCGAGGCCGCGGACGCCGCCGACGGCCTGGAGGCGGTGCGCCTGTGAACGAGATCCTGAAGCTTTTGGTCGACCGGCACTACACCACCGACTCCGAAGACACAGCGGATCCCGGAGCCGTTCGAGCCATGCCGATGGTGCTGCGCATCGAGCGGACCGCGCCGCCGTGCCGGACGGACGTGCTGGAGGCCGCTGCCGCCGCCGCGATCGCCGTGTGCCTGGACCCGCGCGCCGAGCCGGGTGGGGAGTGGCACGACGAGGTCGTGGCGTGGGTGCGGGGCCGCATCCGGAAGGTGTCGCGGCGGGCGCGCGGGGCGCACTGGGAGGCCGTGCAGGCGCTGCCCGGGGTGACCGTCACCGTGGGCGGGGCGCAGGTGCGGGCGTTCGTGCCCGGCCGGGTCGGCGACCTGCCCAAGGAGCTGTCGCGGTTGCAGATCTCGGGCAGCGAGCTGCCGACCGACGAGCCCGGGGACATCCCGCCGGGCGCGCAGGTGCTGTGGCTGAACCCGCGGGTGGAGATGACGGCGGGCAAGGCGGCGGCCCAGGTGGGGCACGCGTCGATGCTGCTCGCGCCCACGTTGACCGAGGCGGAGCTGGAGCAGTGGGCGGCGGCCGGCTACCGCTGCGCGGTCCGCACGCCGTCGCCGGCGGACTGGGACGCCCTGGTGGCCCGGCCGGACGCGGTCGTCGTGCGGGACGCCGGGTACACCGAGGTGGACCCCGGAACGGCGACGGTGGCCGCATGTAGGCCGTGATCCGACCTACTTCGCCCGTAGCGTCGCCGCCATGACGATCCTGGTGACCGGCGCGACCGGTGTGGTGGGGCGGAACGTGGTGGCGCGGCTGCTCGCGGCCGGGCGGGAGGTGCGGGCGCTGACCCGGTCGTCCACCGGGCTGCCCGCGGGCGTCGAGGTGGTGCACGGCGACCTCGACGCACCCCGCGCCGAGTGGTTCCGGGGCGTGGACCGCCTGTACCTGTTCCCGGCCGGCGCCGGCGAGGCCGCCGCGGTGGCGGCGCGGTGCGGGGTGCGGCGGATCGTGGACCTGTCGGCCGCCTCGGTCACGATCGGGCTGCACGACAACCCCGTGGAGCGGGCCGTCGAGGAGACCGGGGTCGAGTGGACCCACGTGCGGCCGGCGGGGTTCATGGCGAACCTGCTCCCGGTGTGGGCGCCGTCGATCCGCGCCCGGCGCGTGGTGCGCTACCCGTTCGCCGACGAGGCGTCCGTGCCGGTGCACGAGGCGGACGTCGCAGCGGTGGCCGTGGCCGCCTTGCTGGAGGACGGGCACGCCGGCCGCGCCTACACGCTGACCGGGCCGGCGTCGATCACCAACCGCGAGCAGGTGGCGGCGATCGCGGCGGCGCTGGGCGAGGACGTGCGGTACGAGGAGGTCTCGCGCGAGGTGGCGCGGGCCGAGCTGCGAAGGCTGGGCGGGTTCGCCGCCGAGTACGCCGACCTGCTGCTGGGGTTCGTGAACTACGACGGCGGCGGGTCGTCCGGCGAGGGCTTCTCCGACGACGACTACTCGGCGCTGCTCAAGCCCTGGCCGGACGTCGAGATCGCCACCGGCCGGCCCGCCCGCGCCTACGCCCGGTGGGCGCGCGACCACGTCGCGGACTTCCGGTGACCCGGGTCAGCTCGCGAACTCGATGGTCCCGTCGCGCCGCCCGCGCGTGACCATCCGGTCGAACCCCAGCGCCGCCACCGCGATCCACCCCGCCCCGACGGCCAGTTCCAGCGCCAGGTCCGCGAACACCCCCGGCAGCGGCCCGCCCGCCACGAACGAGCGGATCGCCGCCAACCCGTGCGTCATCGGCAGCACGGACGTCAGCGCCCGCACCCAGTCCGGCCAGAACGACGTCGGCACGTTGACCCCGGTGAACGTCATCAGCACCAGGTAGCTCAGGTTCAACGCGACCCACCGCGCCGACGGGAACCCCAGCACGAACGCCGCCACGCACGTCCCGTAGCAGTAGCACGCCACCCCGACCACGAGGATCATCAACGGCACGAACCCCGCCCACGGCCACGGCAGCGCCACCCCGAACAGCGGCGGCAGGGCCAGGAACGCGATCGTCGACGCCGCCACGCCCGAACCCAGGTGCACCAGGCCCTTGCCCAGGTACGCGGTGAGGTGCGTGGCCGGCGCGGCGACCATCAGCGCCAGCGTCCCGGACTGCCGCTCGCCCACGGCCAGCAGGACCACCACGGTCGCGTCGATCGCCATGATCGCCACCAGGTTGCCGATCAGCAGGTAGTCCACCTGCTCCTGCGACCCCAGCATCCGCCCGATGAGCGCGTAGAAGCACGCCTGCACCAACAGCCGGGACAGCCACGCGAACGTCCACGTCCGCCAGGTGTGCAGGCCCCGGAACACCCGCCACTGCACGAACAGCCCGTGCCGCAGCACCCTGAGCTGGTCACGCATACGCCACCGACCCCTCCGCCCGCGCCCGGCGCAGCGTCGCCTCCAGCGCCAGCCGCCCGCCGACCAGCGCGACCGCGCCCAGCGCCACCACCACGAGCAGCCGCCACCCGACCGCCGCGACGGGGGCGGGCGCGAGGGCGTCCCGCATCAGGTCCGCCGACCACGACAGGAACACCGCGTGCGACAGCGGTCGCAGGAACTCCGGCAGGTGCTCCACCGGCACCATCACGCCGGAGAGCACGTAGACCGGGAAGCTCAGGAAGTTCTGGTAGTGCCCGTTGTCGTTGACCAGCATGAACGCGGCCAGCAGCGACCCGGTCCCGGCCATCGCGAACAGCGACGCCCCGACCGCCGCCCAGAACACCCCCGGGTGGTGCACGGTGGGCGTCACGCCGAACACCGCCCAGCCCAGCAGCCAGGTCTCGGCCAGCGGCACCACCCCCAGCACCAGCACCGCCGCCACCCGCCCCAGGTACACCGGGTGCGAGTCCACCGGCGCGGCCATGCCCAGCTCCAGCGACCGCGTCCACCGCTCGGTGACCAGCACCTCCGCCGCCAACCCGGTCGCGAACCCCCACAGGCCGATCAGGACGGGCGCGAGGAACGCGTTGGGCAGCAGGTCCGCGCGCCCGGAGTGCACCACGATCGACATCAGCACCAGCACGGTGAACGGGATCGTGCACAGCGTGAGCAGGTCGTCGGGCTGCCGCCGGACCAGCCACCACTGCATGCGCGCCCCGGTGAGCAGCAGCCGCATCAGACCTCCATCCCGCGCCGGCCGACGAGGTCCAGGTACACGTCCTCCAGCCGGGGCGGCACCGCCCGCACCGACCGGACCCCGTGGTCCAGCAGGAAGTCCAGCACCCGCCGGGCCGCGGCGTCGTCCACGGCCCGCACCCGCAGCAGCCCGTCCCGCCGCTCGGCGCCCAGCACGCCGGGCACGCCGGAGACGTCCAGCGCGGTCTCCGCCTCGACCCACCGGTGCAGCCCGGACATCGCCGCCAACCCGCGCGGCGACTCGGTGGCGAGCACCCGACCCCGGTCGATCAGGGTGACCCGGTCGCACACCGACTCGGCCTCGTCCATGTCGTGCGTGGTGATCAGGATCGTGCGCCCCTCGGCCCGCAGTTCGCCGATCAGCGCGCGGAAGTCGTGCGCCGCGACGGGGTCCATGCCGGTGGTGGGTTCGTCGAGCAGGATCAGCCGGGGGTCGCCGACCAGGCCGCGCGCCAGGTGCAGCCGCTGCTTCATGCCCCGCGAATACGTCTCCACGAGGTCGTCGGCCTTGTCGGCGAGCCCCAGGCGCTCCAGCAGCTCGTCGGCGCGCACCTTGGCGCGGGCGTCGGGGATCTTGTGCAGGGCGGCCCAGTACCGCAGCGTCTGCCGGGCGGTCAGCTTCCAGTACAGCCCGCGCTCGCCACCGAACACGATCCCGATCAGCGCGCGGACCTCGTCGGCCCGGGTGACGACGTCGTGCCCGAAGGCCTCGGCGCGACCGCTGGTGGGCAGCAGGACCGTGGCCAGGATCTTGCACAACGTCGTCTTGCCCGCGCCGTTGGGCCCGAGCAGGCCGTGCACCTCGCCGGCGGGCACGTCGAGCGACAGCCCGTCCAACGCGGTGACTTCCTCGTTCCCGCGCCGGCCCTTGCGGTAAGTCCGACAAAGCCCGACCACCCGGACACCCATCCGCTCCACCCCCGTCGTTCGGCGGGGGAGAAGCTAGGGGCCGTGCGTCGAGATATCGTTGAATCCGCTGGTCAGGGCCTGGTCACGCGCCCTGGGCCGCGTCCAGTCGCTTGAGCGCCGCCCGCACGACCTCCGGGTCGTAGGTGGTCCAGAACGGCGGCAGCGACGCCCGCAGGAAGCCGCCGTAGCGGGCCGTGGCGAGCCTCGGGTCCAGGATCGCCACCACGCCCTTGTCGTTCATGGAACGCAGCAACCGGCCCGCGCCCTGCGCCAGCAGCAACGCGGCGTGCGTGGCCGCGACCGTCAGGAACCCGTTGCCGCCGCGCGACTCCACGGCCTTCTGCCGCGCCGACGCCAGCGGGTCGTCGGGCCGGGGGAACGGGATGCGGTCCATGACGACCAGCTGCAACGCCGGGCCGGGCACGTCCACGCCCTGCCACAGCGACAGCGTCCCGAACAGGCACGTGCGCGGGTCCTCGGCGAACCGCTTGACCAGCTGGCCCGTCGAGTCGTCGCCCTGGCACAGCACCGGGTGCTCCAGCTTGCCGCGCAGCGCCTCCGTGGCGGCCTTGGCGGCCCGCATCGAGGAGAACAGCCCCAGCGTGCGCCCGCCGGCGGCGTTGACCAGCCCTTCCAGTTCGTCCACATAGGACGGTGGCAGGCCGTCGCGGCCGGGCGGGGGCAGGTGCCTGGCCACGTAGAGGATGCCGCTGCTGCCGTGCTCGAACGGCGAGCCCACGTCCAGGCCCTGCCAGCGCGGCTGCCCGAGGTCCGACGGCGGCTCCTTGTCGGTGGCCGTGCCCTCGGCCTTGCGGGCGGCGGACGACGTGGGCAGGCCCCACTGGCGGGCCAGCGTGTCGAACGTGCCGCCCAGGGTCAGCGTCGCCGACGTGAGGATGGTCGTGCGCTTGCCGAACAGCCGCTCCCGCAGCAGCCCGCCGACCCCCAGTGGGGCGACGCGCAGCGACGGCGTGCGGTTCAGGCCCGAGTCGCCCGACACCCACACCACGTCGTGGTCGTCGTCGAACGCCTCCAGGATGCGGGCCGCGCTGTCGTGCACCTCGTCCAGCAGGGACAGCGCGAGCTTGCGCGCGGTGGCGCCCTCGACGTCCTCCTTGCGGTCCGGGCCGAGCGAGGTGATGCACGCGCGGGCGGCGTCCCTGGTGGCGCGCAGCGCGCCGGCCAGGGCCTGGGGGAGCGAGTCGAGGCGGCCGACGGGGGCGTCCTCCAGGATCATGCCCAAGCCATCGCCGGCCTCGGCCATCCGGTCGGCCACGGACTGGTCGATCAGCCGGCCGCAGCGCCGCGCCGCCGTCGAGACCAGGGACGCGCTCAGCTCCTCGGTGGCCACCGACGTGACCCGGTCCACCAGGTCGTGGGCCTCGTCGATCACGACCACGTCGTGGTCGGGCAGGACCTGGTAGCCCTCCAGGGCGTCGATGGCGAGCATCGCGTGGTTGGTGACCACCACGTCGGCCTTGCCGGCCTCGGCGCGGGCCCGTTCGGCGAAGCAGTCCTGGCCGACGGGGCACTTCGCCGCGCCCAGGCACTCGCGGGCGGTGACCGACACCTGCTTCCACGCCTGGTCGCTCACGCCCGGCACCAGCTCGTCGCGGTCGCCGGTCTCGGTGTCGGAGGACCACTCGTGCAGCCGCTTCACCTCGCGGCCCAGCCGGGACACGGCGAACGGGTCGAACAGGCCCGCGTCCTCCGGCTCGTCCGGCGCGCCGGTGTGGACGCGGTGCATGCACAGGTAGTTGCGGCGGCCCTTGAGGATCGCGAACCGGGGCTCGCGGCCCAGCTCCTTGCGCAGCGCCTGGCCCAGGCGCGGCAGGTCGCGGTCCACGAGCTGGCGTTGCAGCGCGATGGTCGCGGTGGAGATGACGACCGTGGACTCCTCGGCCACCGCGTGCCGGATCGCGGGCACCAGGTAGGCCAGCGACTTGCCGGTGCCGGTGCCCGCCTGCACGGCCAGGTGCTCGCCGGTGCGGATCGCGCGCTCCACCGCCTCGGCCATCGCGAGCTGGCCCTCGCGCTCGGCTCCGCCCACCGCCTCCACGGCGACGGCGAGCAGCGTTCTGGTGTCGGGGATCGCGGTGGTGGACGGCACGGCGAAGACGGTACCCGGCGGCGCCGTCAGAACTCGGCCAGCACTCGCCTGCCCAGTTCCACCGCGGCCCCGCGGTGCCCGTCGTGCAGGTCCCTGCCGGGGTCGTGCCGCGCCTCGACCAGCTCCTTGAGCGGACCGGCCAGGTCCGGCCAGTGCCGCCCGGCCAGCTCACCGGCGCGGGACTTGCCGACGATCTCCCCGGTCCGGATGGTGTGCCACAGCCGCGCCGGCCCGAACGCCAGCCACAGCAGGCCTTCCCGGAACACCGGCCCGCTCGCCGCCGCGCCCAGCTCGATCAACGGCGCCCAGTACTCGACCAGGTTCCGCCGGCACCACCGCTCGACCTCGGCGCGGGTGACGGCGAAGGCCGGGCGCGGCCCGCGCAGCGTCCGCGAGTAGTTGTTGAGCTGCTCCAACAGCACGGGCGTGACCTCGGCGGGCGTGGTGTTCAACCGCCCGTCGCGCCCCCACGGGCCGGGCCGCCCGTCGACCAGGTAGACCACGTCCAGCTCCAGGCTCTGCGCCTCGGCCAGCTTGCGCAGGTCGTCGTCGGAGGGCGGACGGGACAGCTCGACCACGAGGTCCAGGTCGGACCCGGGCGCCCGGTCGCCGAGCGCGGTGGACCCCACCACGTGCACGGCGGCGACCAGGCCCGGCGCCGACTCGTCCAGTAAGGCGACGTGGTCGCTCACTTGCGCTTCACCAGCGCCCACGCGGCCGGCAGCAGGCCCGCGGCGAGGGCGATCTTGACGGCGTCACCGATGAGGAACGGCGTCACGCCCAGGGCCAGCGCCTTGCCGAACCCGACGTTGGCGGCGGCCATCAGCCACGGCACGCCGAACGCGTAGATCACCAGGTTGCCCAGCGCCATCGTGCCGACCGTGCGCGGGACCGTCCGGTCCCCGCCGCGCGCGGCGAGGTGGCCGACCAGCACGCCGGCGAACACGAAGCCCACGACGTACCCGAGCGAGGCGGGCATCCCCGACGACGCGCCCTGGAACCACGGCACCCCGGCGACCCCGGCGATCAGGTACAGCACCATCGCGGCCCCACCGCGCTGCCACCCGAGCGCGGCGCCGACCAGCAGCGCGGCGAACGTCTGCCCGGTGATCGGCACCGGGCTGCCCGGCACCGGCACGGCGAGCTGGGCGGCCAACCCGGTCAACCCGGCCCCGGCCACGACCAGGGCGATGTCCCGGGCCACCGACCCCGGCACGAGGTCGGCCAGCACGCGGCGGGCGGGAACAGCGAGGACGGACACAGTGACCTCCCGTGGATCGACGTCGTCTGCGGAGGTTAACCGTCGATCACAGGTTCGGTCTTTGTCGAAGCTCTACAAAGTCGCCGATCTCACGTGTCCAGTGCCACCTTGCCGATCGGGCGCTCGGTGTTGCGCCGGGTCTTGGTCCAGCCGTTGCGACCGCGGACCAGGCGGCTCACGGCGCGCCACGACGTGATGTAGAAGGTGTAGATGTAGAGCGCGTACCCGAAGCCGTACAGCACCGCGCGCCCCGTGCTCAGCCCCGGCTCGCACCGAGCCCGGTACACCGGGCCCCACAGCACGAACGGCAGCAGGCCGAACGACCCGTACACCGCGAACAGGATCCACGCCCCCTCCGCGAGCCACTGCCACACCTCGCCCGGCGACGTCACCGCCCGGTGCCCCAGCAGCACCAGCGGGACCGGGTAGATCAGCGTCCCGAGCAGCTGCATCCACGGCTGGGCCAGGTAGTACATCATCTCCGCCGCGCCCAGCGTGGTCAGGTGCGGCGACGCCCAGATCCGGCGCACGTACCGCATGCACTGCATGGTCCCCTGGCCCCACCGCGTCCGCTGCGCCAGGAACCGCCGCAGGCTGTAGAGACCCTCCTGGTGCACGTGGGTGTCCATGGAGAACCCGGTCCGCCAGCCCGCCGTGAGCAGGTGCACGCCCAGCTCGAAGTCCTCCAGCAGCGACCCGCGCCACGGCTGACCGCCCGGCCCGGCGATGGCGTCCAGCGCGGACAGGCGGGTGAACTGGCCGTTGCCGCCCATGGAGATCGTGCCGGTGACGCCGCGGGAGAGCTGGATCGCCGCGATCGCCGTGCGGAACTCCAGGTCCTGCATGCGCACCAGCAGCGCCCCGAACACCGACCGCCACCGCGACACACCGGCCTGCCGCACCCCGGTGTTGACCATCCGCACGTCCACCTGCACCGCGCCGATCGTCGGGTCGCCGAACAGGTGGTCCGCCGCGCACACCTCCAGGCAGTTGGGCGCGGGCCGGCCGTCGGCGTCGACCACGACCACCACCGCGCGGTCGGCGTCGGCGTGCCGGCCCATCCACAGCTTGAGCGTGCGGTAGGCGTCGTTGAGCGCGTCGCCCTTGCCGGTGCGGGCGTTGGGCCGGTACCGGCGCACCAGGTGGATGTGCTTGTCGCCGCGGAAACCCCGCACCACGCCCACGGTCGCGTCGTCCGAGTCGTCGTCGATGACCCAGACGTGCGCGATGGGGAACATTTGCCGCAGGTAGCGGACGGTGTCGCCGACGACCGCCTCCTCGTCCCGGCACGGCACCAGGAAGTGCCACTCGAACCGGTCGGGCGGCCCGGTGGGCGCGGGCTTGTGCCGCAGGTACGGCACCACGATGAGGAACACGTAGGTCAGGAACGCGACGCTCATCGTCAGGGCGAGGGCCTGGGTGAACCCCAGGACGACGTCGAGGCTCACTTGCGCGTGGCCAGCCAGACGAACGCCACCAGCGCCGCCGCGCCGCCGAACACGCTCACCATCGAGCCGAGCAGGGTGTGGCCCCAGTAGTAGCCGGTGTCCACGCCCAGCGCGTCGACCAGGCCGACGAGCGTGAGCACGCGCAGCTGGTTGACGACGACCACGGCGGCGGTGGCGACGGCGAGCGCGGTGAGGACCCTGCGCGTGATGCGCGGGCGCAGCGCGATCATCACGGCGCCGACCAGCAACAACGGCAGGACGAGGAACGCGGACGTGCACTCCGGCGTCATGCGCAGGCCCAGCGGCGTGTCCGAGCCGAGTCCGAAGTAGACGGTCTGGCGCTCGGCGACCACCGCGACGCCGTCGCCGCTCAGGACGCTGAGCACCAGTCCGGACAACGCGATCTCGGCCGTCCGGTAGGCGCGGTGCAGCAGCACCAGCCCGGCGGCGGCCACCACCAGTGCGACGACCACCACCCGGTTGAGGTGTCCGGTCCGGGGCACGGCATACGCCACGGGAGAGTCCTTTCATCCGTCCGGGGACCGCCCGATCGGGCTACCCGAAGGTCATCGGCGGCTTCTTTTCCGGTCCTCACTCCCGGATCGGGTGAGAACGCGAGGGGCTTTCGGGCGGTTGATCGACTCTGAGTGGCCGCAGTTGGGCGGTTCGAGTGGACGCCGTCCCCCTTTACGGTCAGCAACCCTTAATCCGACGGGTGGAACGCCGATAGGGGCAAATGCTCGCACCGTGCACTCCCCGAGGTGCCCGACGCGTCCCGTTCGCCCCTGCTCGTCCGGTTCCGCGGCGGGCACGTCGAGTCGCGAGCCCGAGAACGTCCCGAGAGAGGAGCTCCATGCGTGTGCGAATGACGGGCTTGGCGGGTCTGGCCGCCTTGGCCGCCCTGCTGGCCGGCGCCACGCCCGCGTCCGCCGCCCCCGGTGACGCGTCCGCCTACGCGGCGAAGCTGGAACTGTCGCTGCTGGGCGGGAACGCGGTGTCGGCGGGACCGTTCGCCGCCGCCGACGCGAACGGCCCGACGACGGGCACGTTCGCGGCGGTAGACGTGCCGGGCGTGCTGAAGACCGGCGTGCTCGACGCGTCGGCGACCCGTGACGACAAGACCGGCGGCGTCCACTCCCGAGCGGTGACCGCCGACGTTCGCCTGGACCTCCTGGCGGCGGTGACGGGCGCGATCACCGCGAAGGCCGTCGAGGCCAGGTGCGACGCGACCCAGAAGGGCGTGGCCGGCGGGACGAAGCTGGTCGGCCTGGAGCTGGGCAAGCTGGGCACGGTCGACGCCGAGCCCGCGCCCAACACGGTGGTGGACGTGGACCTGGCCGGCGTGGACATCGCGAAGCTGGTGTTCAACGAGCAGGTCCGGCACGAGGACGGCAGCCTGACGGTCAACGCCGTGCACCTGACGCTGATCGGCGGCGTGCTGGGCGCGCTGGGGTCCGGCGACCTGGTGCTGTCGTCGGCGCGGTGCGGCCCGGCCGGCCTGCCGATCCCGATGGCGTCGGGCGCGGGCCTGTGGCTGGGCCTGGGGTTGCTGGGCTTGGTCGCGGTTCCGGCCGGGACGGTGGCGCTGTTCCGCCGCCGGGCGAAGGCCTGAGGGGCGGGTCGGTCGCGATGTACAAGGTCCCCGGTACCGGGGTCGCCGTGGGGACGGGCGTGGGGTCCCTGGCGGCGACCGGCGCGAGCGTGACGTGGTGGGTGGTCGCGGGCGTGGTGCTGCTGCTGGCAGGCGTGCTCCTGACCCACGCCACCCGCCGCCGCAACCGAGCCACACCCGAGAACACCTGATGCGAGCGGCGCCCGGCAGTGCACCCCCACACTCCCGGGCGCCGCGCCTTCCCGCACGCCCCACCCGACCTGCCGCGCCCCACGCCCACCCGCCGAGCCCCCAAGCCCGCCTGTTCTCCGCGCCGCCCGCTGCACCCAACCTGCCGCGCCCGTCCACCGAGTCCCCGCCAACCGTCCGCCGCGGCCCGGACTCGATGCCCGCCGCGCCCCCACGCCGCCCGGCCGCGGCCCCGCCCCCATCCGCCCCCACCGCACACCCGCCGTGGGCCCGCGTTCCTCCCTCTCTACGGGACGCGCGAGTGGCGACTTGGTCGCAGATCCTGCATGTCCCCGATCGGGTGATTCCGAACCCACCGTCCTCTGT
The DNA here is from genome assembly GCF_039521145.1 of Saccharothrix mutabilis subsp. mutabilis. Lineage (NCBI taxonomy): Bacteria > Bacillati > Actinomycetota > Actinomycetes > Pseudonocardiales > Pseudonocardiaceae > Saccharothrix > Saccharothrix mutabilis. Next base: position 18,403 of record NZ_BAAABU010000022.1, on the reverse strand, counting down.
GGTCCGAACCGATGCCCCCCACCGTACCCCGAGTCGGTGCGGAGGCCCCCTGCGAACGAAGGAGTCTGGTGAAGGAAGTCCTGCTGCTCGCGGGTACCCGGCCCGAAGCGGTGAAGATCGCGCCGGTTGCCCTCGCGTTGGCCGACCACCCCGTCCTGCGGCCGACCATTGTCCACAGTGGACAGCACTTCGGCATGGTGGAGCAGGCCCTTGGCGCGTTCGACCTCAAGGCCGACGTCGTGCTCGAAGTGCCCCGCGTCACCGGCAGCCAGGCCGAGCTGTTGTCCCGCCTGGTCCCCGCGTTCGACGAAGTCCTGCGCGTCCGGGACCCGGCCGTCGTCGTCGTGCAGGGCGACACGACCACCGCGCTGGCCGGCGCGCTGGCCGCCTTCTACCGGGGCATCGCCGTGGCGCACTTGGAAGCCGGGCTCCGCACCGGCGACCTCGGCGGGCCCTTCCCCGAGGAGGGCACGCGGCAGATGATCGCCCGGATCGCCGCCCTCCACCTCGCGCCCACCGACGACGCCGCGTCGGCGCTGGCGGGGGAGCGATTGCCGGCCTCGGACATCGTCGTCACCGGCAACACCGTGGTGGACGCCGTGCGCCTGGTGGCCGCCGCCGACCTGCCCGCGCGCGACCCCGTGCTGGTGGACCTGGAACACCAGCTCGACACCTCCGACGGGCGCCTCGTCCTGGTCACGGTGCACCGCCGCGAGTCGTGGGGCGCACCCCTGGAACGGGTCCTGCACGCCGTCCGCGCCCTGGCCGACCGGCACCCCGACGTGCGGGTGCTGCTGCCCGTCCACCCCAACCCGACCGTCCGGACGGCGGCGCGCCGGGTGCTCGGCGACCACGAGCGGATCGTCGTGTGCGGGCCGCTGGACTACCCCGACATGGTGCGGGCGTTGCGGCGCTCGTCCCTCGTGCTGACCGATTCCGGTGGCCTGCAGGAGGAAGCGCCGACGTTCGGCGTGCCGGTGCTGGTCCTGCGGTCGAGCACCGAGCGGATGCCGGCCGTGGACGCCGGGTGCGCCTGGCTGGTCGGCACCGACGTCACGCGCATCCTCGCCGAGGCCGGCTGGGTGCTCGGCTCGCGGCTGCGGCTGCCGCCGGGGCGCAACCCGTTCGGCGATGGCGCGGCGGCCCGCCGGGTGCGGGCGGCGTTGGAAAGGCTGGTCGGGCTGCCGGCGGCGTTTTCCACGGCATTGCCCATGCGCATTCCGTCCTGATGTTTATTGCGCTGCGTTATGTCTCACTCGATCGTGTATTCCCGTTTCCGCTCGCGGGTGATTTGCCCGGGAAAGAGGTTGGCACGCGAGTGCCCGTGGTCGATTAGTGGGGAAAAGCGTCACGAAGAAGGGCAACCCATGACACACACCCTTGCGCGCCGGGTCGGGGCGGTGGCCGCGGCGCTCGCGATCGGAGCGACCGGCACACCCGCGCTCGCCGCCGCACCGGCGGGCATCGCGTCCGCCGGCTCGGCCGACTTCACCAAGGACGGCCGACACGTCGTCGTGCCGCCCCACGCGCGCTGCGCGGTCGAGGGGCCCACGACCGCGTCGTCGCCGGCGGTGAGCGCGTCGGGCATCCGGTTCGGCGCGTCGGACTCGGCGTGCACCACCACCGTGGTCGACCCGGAGCACAACACCACCACCACGAAGTCCGAGGCCAACGGCACCGGCTTCGAACTGTCCGCGCTGGTGTCCGCGGGCGGCCCGCGGCTCAAGGTCGGCAAGTGGAAGGTCACCTGCGACGCGACCGACGCCGGCACCACGGCCGGCTGGTCGATGGGCGGGCTCAGCGGGTTCGCGGGGCTGCCCGAGCAGATCCCGAACAACCACGTGCACGAGGTGAAGAACGGCAACGGCACGGTGCTCGCGCGGGTCACGTTCAGCGAGGTGGTCACGCCCCAGCCGAACGACGGCAGCATCGCCCTGACCCTGGCGCACTTCCGCTTCACCCCGGAGTCGGGCGTGAGCGGGACGGTCAAGCTCGGCGAAACGGCCTGCGCCCCAACCCCGTGAGACGACCGACCTGGTGAGACCACCGGCCGGCCGGTGGTCGCCCCGGCCCCGTGAGGCGGCGCAGGGCTGTGGGCACTGCGGTGCGGGGGTGCTCTTGAGCGGAGCACCCCCGGATCCACGGTCAACCAGCGGGGTACGACAGAGGCGGGGCTACGGCACGTGGGGCGTTCCCGCCAGCGCCACGCCGGCTTCGCGGAGCTGGGTCAGCGCCGTGTCCACGGTCGCCGACGCCACGCCGGCGGTCAGGTCCAGCAGGACCGTCGTCGTGAAACCGGCCGCCGCCGCGTCCAGGGCCGTCGCCCGCACGCAGTGGTCGGTCGCGATGCCCACCACGTCCACGTCGGTCACCCCGCGCGCCCGCAGCCACTCGGCCAACCCCTCGCCGCCGCCGGTCGCGCCCTCGAAGCCCGAGTACGCCGCCGCGTGCGCGCCCTTCGAGAACACCGCCGACACCGGGGCCACGTCCAGCTCCGGGTGGAACGACGCGCCGGGCGTCCCGGCCACGCAGTGCACCGGCCACGACTCCACGAAGTCCGGCGTCGCGCTGAAGTGCGCGCCGGGGTCGACGTGGTAGTCCCGGGTCGCCACCACGTGGTCGTACCCGCTCGACGCCAGGTGCGCCGAGATGGCCGCCGCCACCGCCGCGCCGCCCGCGACCGGCAGCGACCCGCCCTCGCAGAAGTCGTTCTGGACGTCCACCACGATCAGTGCCTTGGCCATCTGCAACTCCCTACAGGAACGTGGTCGGGATGGCGGGTTCGCCGCGGGAGAGCTTGAGGCCCTCCCACGGCACGCTCACCAGGGCGGCGCGCAACCGCTCCCGGCTCTCCGCCAGCGTGTCGAGCCCGGCCACCCGCTGTCCACCGCGGACCAGCGGGACGGGCAGCACCCGGTCGTGCGGTCCCAGCTCGGGCACCTCCGCGGCCGGGAACACCACCTCTTCCAACGCGGTCCCGGTCTCCTTGTGCCGCCGCAGCGCGTTCTTGCGGCCGCCGCGGGACTCCTTGTGCGACGACCGCTTCGCCACCGGCCGGCCGTCGACCTCCACCAGCTTGTAGACCATCCCCGCGGTCGGCGCGCCCGACCCGGTGACCACGGACGTGCCCACGCCGTACGCGTCCACGGGCTCGGCGCGCAGCGCGGCGATCGAGTACTCGTCCAGGTCGCCGGACACGACGATGCGCGTGTTGCGCGCGCCCAGCGAGTCCAGCTGGTCGCGCGCCTGCCGGGCCAGCACGCCCAGGTCGCCCGAGTCGATCCGGATCGCGCCCAGGGCCGGCCCCGCGATCTCCACCGCGGTCTTGATGCCGTTGGTGATGTCGTAGGTGTCCACCAGCAGCGTCGTGCCCGCGCCCAGCGCCTCGACCTGGCTGCGGAACGCCGCCTCCTCGCTGTCGTGCAGCAGGGTGAACGCGTGCGCGCACGTCCCGGCGGTCGGGATGCCGTGCCGCCGCGCCGCCTCCAGGTTCGACGTCGCCGTGAACCCCGCCAGGTACGCGGCGCGCGCGGACGCGACGGCCGCGTCCTCGTGCGTCCGGCGCGACCCCATCTCGATCATGCGGCGGCCGTTCGCCGCGCCCACCATGCGGGCGGCGGCGGAGGCGATCGCGCTGTCGTGGTTGAGGATCGACAGGGCCAGCGTCTCCAGCACCACGCCCACGCCGAACGGGGCCCGCACGGACAGGATCGGCGAACCCGGGAAGTACAGCTCGCCCTCCGGGTACCCGTCCACGTCCCCGGTGAACCGGTAGTCCGCGAGCCAGTCCAGCGTCGCCCGGTCGACCACGTCCGTGCGCTCCAACAGCTCCAGCTCGGCCTCGCCGAAGCGGAACGCCTCGATCGCGTCCAGCAGGCGCCCGGTGCCCGCGACCACCCCGTACCGCCTGCCCTCCGGCAACCGGCGGGCGAAGACCTCGAAGACGCACGGCCGGTCGGCGGTGCCGTCGCGCAGGGCAGCGGCGAGCATCGTCAACTCGTAGTGGTCCGTGAACAGCGACGTCGACATGAGCCAGAAGCCTAGGCTCGGGCGCCGCGTGAGGGCGGCAGGTGGCCCTATGGGCTCCGCCACGGACCGGAACATGACACCATTGGCGGTATGACCACGCCCGTCGAGCATGAGCGGACGCAGGTTGACCCGTCGCCGGTGGACGTCCGCACGGAGGACCGTCCCTGGCAGACGCTGGTCTGGAACGACCCGGTGAACCTGATGTCCTACGTGACGTACGTGTTCCAGAAGCTGTTCGGGTACAGCCGGGACCACGCGACGAAGTTGATGCTGGACGTGCACCACAAGGGCAAAGCGATCGTGTCATCCGGTTCGAAGGACAAGGTGGAGGCGGACGTGGCGAAACTGCACGCGGCCGGCCTCTGGGCGACGATGCAGCGTTCGTCGTGAGGAAGTGGACGAGGGTCGGCGACGCGGTGGTCGGCCGGTTCGACCGGCAGGAAGCCGCCGTGGTGCGCGGTCTGGTGAGCCAGATCCAGGACATGCTCCTGGCCCGCGCGGAAGAGGCGCCGCAGGACGAGTTGGCGGCGCTGACGGGGATCCGGACCGGACCCTCGACACCGCCGGACGACCCGATCCTGGGCCGGCTGCTGCCCGACTTCCACCGCCTGGACCCCGACGCGCCCGATCCGGCCGAAGTGGACTCCGCGAACGCCCTGCGCTCCCTGCACGAGCCCGACCTGCTGGACGCCAAGACGGCGGCGGCGGCGGTCGTGCTGGACACGTGCCCGGCCGACGGCGGCGAGGTGCGCCTGGCGTCCGCGCAGGCCGAGGCCTGGCTGGCGGCGCTCAACGACGTCCGCCTGGCGCTGGGCACGGCCCTGGACGTCCAGGAGGACATGCCCGACGAACTCCCGCCCGACGACCCGCGCTCCCCGCACCTGGGCGTCTACCACTGGTTGACGTGGGTGCAGGAGACGCTGGTCGAGGCGGTCATGGACTGATGCCGGCCGAACGCGCCACCGGGCCGGCCGAACGCGCCACCGGCGCGGCGGTCGTGCCGGCCGGACGGGTCGCGGGGGCGGCAGGCGTGTTGGTCGGTCGGGTGGCGGGGGCGGCGGTCGTGCTGGCCCCCGGCGGGGTGGCGGCGGGCGTGGACACGCGGGGCGCGCCCGTGGGCACCCGCGAACTGGACCTGCTCGACCCGTCCGCGCTGGTCCAGCGGGTGCACGCGGTCGTCCTCTCAGAAGCCCCGTCCACCCCGAACGGCGTGGTGCGGTGGCTGGCCGAGCGCGGGCACGGGTTCCCCGTGGACGGCGGCGTCGTGCCCATCGTGTGCGCGGCGGCGGTCGGCGGTCCCGGCGAGGACGTCGGGCACGCGGCGTGCGAGGCCGCCGTCGAGGTCGCGGCGCCCCCGGCGGTGGTGTTCGTGGGCGAGACGGCGGCGGCGGTCGTCGTGGTGGACGCCGAACTGGACAAGGCCGGGTGCCGGCGGGTCGCCATGTCGGCGCACGACGGGCTGGTCCGGGCCGGGGTGCGGGTGCCGGCGACGGTGTTCGCGCTGGCCACCGGGGTCGCGACCGGGGCGCCGCTGGACGCGCTGTGCACCGGAGCGGCGAACGACGTGTTCCGGGCGGTCCCCTGAGGTACCCGGTCCGGTATGAACCGGGTCAAGCGGGTTTTGCGGTGGGTTGAGGACAACAAGGCGCTCGACCGGGTGGCCGGGGCGGTGGCCGAGGCCATCCCTTCGGGGGTCCGCAGCTCCCGGCTGCTGCGCGGGGAGCCGATGGGGCACCCCGCGCACCCGGCGGCCGTGCTCCTGCCGCTGGGGATGTTCGCGGCCTCGAACGTGCTGGACCTCCTGCCGGGCGAGGGCAAGGCGGCGCGGGCGCTGATCGGGATCGGGCTGGCGACCGCGCCGGTGGCCATCGCGACCGGCCTGGCCGAGTACGCCACGCTCGACGAGCGGCAGCGGCGCACGGCGTTCGTGCACCTGGCGGCCAACGCGGCGGCCAACCTGCTCTACCTGACCTCGTTCCGGCTGCGCGGGCACGGGTTCGGCGTCGTCGGGCGGGTCGTCTCCGGCATCGGGATGGGCGTGCTCACCGCCGGCGGCCTGGTCGGCGGCCACCTGGCCTACGCGCAGGCGGCGGGCGTGGAGCGCGAACCGGTGTAGTGCCGGTTCTCACACAGCGGGACACCTTCCGCCACCACGTAGGATGGGGGTGTGCTGGTGATCCGCCGTGACCTCGTCGACGCGATGGTGGCGCACGCCCGTCGTGACCACCCCGACGAGGCGTGCGGGATCATCGCGGGCCCCGAGGGCTCCGACCGCCCCGAGCGGTTCATCCCCATGGACAACGCCGAGCGCTCCCCGACCTTCTACCGGTTCGACTCGATGGAGCAGCTCCGCGTCCACCGCGAGATGAGCGCCAACGACGAAGAGACGATCGTCGTCTACCACTCGCACACCGCGACCGAGGCCTACCCGTCGCGGACCGACGTCTCGTACGCGAGCGAGCCGCAGGCGCACTACGTCCTCATCTCCACCAGGGACCCGGAGACGCACGAGCTGCGCTCCTACCGGATCGTTGACGGCGTCGTCACCGAAGAACCGGTCGAGGTCGTCGAGTCGTACATGTTCGCGCACACGGGCGCGGACGACACGCCCGACTGTCCCTGAGCGCGCGTCCCCGCTCGACCCCGTAAAAATCCCGGCTCCTCTCCCGGAGGTCCCAGCATGGCTGTCACCGTCTCCATCCCCACGATCCTGCGCACGCACACCGGCGGGCAGAAGTCCGTCGAGGCGTCGGGCACCACGCTCGCGCAGGTCATCGACGACCTGGAGAACAACCACGGTGGCTTGAAGGCGCGCCTGGTCAAGGAAGGCACGCTGCACCGGTTCGTCAACGTGTACGTCAACGACGAGGACGTCCGCTTCGCCGGCGGCCTCGAGGCGGCGGTGAAGGACGGCGACACCGTCACGATCCTCCCGGCCGTCGCCGGGGGCTGATCCCGGTGGCCCGGTACGAGTCGCTGCTCGACGCGGTCGGCGGCACGCCCCTGGTGGGGCTGCCCCGGCTGTCGCCGGCCAAGGACGTGCGGCTGTGGGCGAAGCTGGAGGACCGCAACCCGACCGGCTCGATCAAGGACCGCCCGGTCCTGATGATGATCGAGGAAGCCGAGCGGGAGGGCCGCCTGCAACCCGGCTGCACGATCCTCGAACCGACCTCCGGCAACACCGGCATCGCGCTGGCGATGGTCGCGAAGCTCAAGGGCTACGGCCTGGTCTGCGTGATGCCGGAGAACACCTCCGCCGAGCGCAAGCAGCTGCTCCAGGCCTACGGCGCGCGGATCGTGTTCTCACCGGCGGCGGGCGGCTCGAACCAGGCCGTCGCGCGGGCGAAGGAACTCGCCGCCGAACACCCCGAGTGGGTGATGCTCTACCAGTACGGCAACCCGTCCAACCCCGGCGCGCACTACGAGACCACCGGCCCGGAGATCCTCAAGGACCTGCCCACGATCACGCACTTCGTGGCGGGCCTGGGGACCACCGGCACCCTGGTCGGCGTGGGCCGGTACCTGCGCGAGCAGAAGCCGGACGTGCAGGTCGTCGCCGCCGAGCCCCGCTACGGCGAGCTGGTGTACGGCCTGCGCAACCTCGACGAGGGCTTCGTGCCCGAGCTGTACGACGCCGAGGTCCTGACCGGCCGCTACTCCGTGGGCTCCTACGACGCCCTGCGCCGCACCCGGCAGCTGCTGGAGGTCGAGGGCATCTTCGCGGGCATCTCGACCGGCGCCATCCTGCACGCGGCGCTGGCCGTGGCGGAGAAGGCCGCGCAGCGCGGCGAGCGGGCCGACGTGGCCTTCGTCGTGGCGGACGCGGGGTGGAAGTACCTGTCCACCGGCGCCTACGCGGGCACGCTGGACGAGGCGGCGGAACGCCTCGACGGCCACCTCTGGGCCTGACCCCGCGGTGGGGGGTCCACGGGCTCCCCACCGCGACGCGTTCGGGATGCCGGAGTGCTTTTCCGGCCCTCGGATGAAATGCGGGAACCGCTATTGGGCCACCCGTTTTCCGCAATTTTGCCGCCCCTGCGGACTGCTATCGTGCCGATCATGCGGTTGACCGTCCTCGGCTGCGCGGGCAGCGCTCCCGGGCCCGATCTGCCCACGTCCGGGTACCTGGTCGAGGCCGGTGGGGTGCGGATCGCCGTGGAGTTGGGCGGCGGGGTCTTCGGGGCGTTGCAGCGGTACTGCGACCCCTTCCGGTTGGACGCCGTGCTGCTGTCGCACCTGCACCTGGACCACTGCGCGGACTTCAGCGCCCTGACCACCTACCTGCGCCACCACCCGGCCCCGCCGAAGACCTTCGGCCGGCTGCCGGTCTTCGCCCCCTCGCACGCACCCGGGCGGCTGGCCAACGCGCACGCCGCGTCGGAGGAGGAGTTGGCGGCCCTGAGGCTGTCCGACACCTACGACTTCGTGCCGTTGAAAGCCGGCCGGTTCGACGTGGGCGGCGTGTCGATCGACGTGGCGGCGATGCGGCACATCTGCGAGGCGTACGCGTTCCGGATCGCGGTCGGGGGCAAGTCGCTCGTGTTCACCGGCGACACCGTGCCGTGCCCCGAACTGGTCGAGCTGGCGCGCGGCGCGGACCTGCTGCTGGCCGACGCCGCGTGGCGGGAACAGGCCGGGCGGGCGAACTACCTGCACATGAGCGGCCACGAGGCCGGGGCGGTGGCCGAGGAGGCCGGCGTCGGGCGGCTGGTGATCACGCACGTGTTGCCGTGGTCGGACCGCAACGGTGTGCTGGAGGACGCCGTCGAGTCGTTCACCGGCCCGGTGGCGCTGGCCGAACCCGGTGCCGTGTACGCATTCTGACCGGCACCCGCACTGACCGGCACCGCTTTGAGCGGTACGCGTTCCAACCGGCGCGCGTTCCAATCGGTGCGCGTTCCAACCGGGGCCGGTGGGCGTTCTAGCCGGCGAAGGAGTGTGACATCTGGCCCTCGCCGGCCCCGCCGACCACCAGCACCGACCCGGCCAGCTCGGTCAGCGCCTCGCCGGACAGGCCCGTCCGGGCCGTGGTCACGTACAGGTCGGTCAGGTCCGGGCCGCCGAACGCGCACGCCGTCGGCTGGCCCACCGGCAGCTCGATCTCGGTGTCCAGACGGCCGTCCGGCGTGTACCGGCGCACCGCCGCCCCGCCCCACAGCGCCACCCAGATCGCGCCCGACGCGTCCACGCACAGGCCGTCGGGCAGGCCGCGGTCCACCTCCACCACGGTCCGGCGGTTGGTGGCGGAACCGGAGTCCCGGTCGTAGTCCAGGACGTCGATCCGGCGGGTCGCCGAGTCCACGTAGTACATGGCGGTGGCGTCCGGGCTCCAGCCGATGCCGTTGCTGACGCGCACGTCGTCCACCACGACCTTCGCGTCGCCCGACGGCTCGACGCGCACCAGCCAGCCGCCGGGGTCCTCGTCGTAGCGCATGGTCCCGGCCCACAGCCGGCCCGCCGGGTCCACCGCCGCGTCGTTGCCGCGGTAGCCGTCGCGCGCCCAGTAGACCAGCCACGTCTTGGTGCCGTCCGGGTCCACCAGGGCGATGCCGTCGCGCAGGTTCAGCACCAGGCCGCCGCGCGTCCGGGGCTTGGCCGCGCCCACGTGCTGGGGGACGTCGAGGACCGCGTCCTGGTCGCGCGCGGGGGAGTAGCGGTGCACCTCGCTGCGCAGGACGTCGACCCACAGGAGGGTGCCGCTGCCGTGGTCCCACGTGGGACCTTCACCCAGTTCGGCTTCCGCCCGCACCGCAACGTCGATCGACACCGGGACAGCCTAGGCTCCGCGACGGCCCCGCCCGACCGGATCGGTGTGACTTGCTACACCGTCGAGCCGCCGAATCCACCCGGATGGCCGCGCGCCGGCGACGGCAACCATCCGCGCGCCCCGACTGGTAGTACCGGCGAGGCGGTCGCGCGGAGGGGGACTTGAGTGGAACCACCCGAGGGGTTCGAGGAGTTCGTGGCGGGCGCCTCGCCGCGCCTGCTGCGCACCGCGTACCTGCTGACCCGCGACGCCGGGCACGCCGAGGACCTGTTGCAGGCGTCGCTGACCAAGGCCTGGCTCGCGTGGCGGCGCGTGCAGGGCGACCCGGAGCCGTACGTGCGCCGGATCATCGTCAACACCTACGCCACGTGGTGGCGACGCCGGTGGCGCGGCGAGGAACCCACCGACGTGCTGCCCGAACCGACCGGCCTGGCCCCGCAGAACGCGGTGGACGAGCACGACTGGCTGTGGCGCCTGCTCGGCACCCTGCCGCGCCGCCAGCGGGCCGTGCTGGTGCTGCGGTTCTACGAGGACCTGACCGAGGCGCAGGTGGCGCACGCGCTCGGCGTCTCGGTCGGCACGGTGAAGTCCCAGACCAGCAAGGCCCTCGCCCGGCTGCGGGTGGACCCGTCCGTGCGGGGGCAGTTCGACGGGGAAGGGGTGCGCGGGTGAAGACGCACGACCTGAGCCAGGTCTTCCACGACCACGCCGACCCGCCCGGGGACACCCCGCACGCCGCGCGCATGGCCGCGGTGCGCGCGCGGGTCCGCGGCGTCCGCCGGCGGCGGGCGTTCGTCGCCGCGGCGTGCGTCGTGCTGGCCCTGGTGGGCGGGGCGCTCGCGGCGACCCCGAACCGCACCGACTCCCAACCCGCCGCCCCGGAACCGTTCCCCGAGCACATCGTCGGCAGTCGGGTCGTCGCCCAGACCACCGGCCGCACCCCGGAGCCGTTGACGCTCGCCTTCACCCCCTCCGGCGACCCGGCGGACGTCCGGCTGTTCGTCCGCTGCGACATCGACGCCAAGGACGTCCTCAAGGTGTCGCTCGCCGTCGACGGCAAGGAGGTGCGGCTGTTCGGCTGCGACAAGGAGCCCGGCGGCTTCGGCAGTCTCGCCTTGAGCGAGAGCCTGGTGGCCGGCCGGCGGGCGGTGGTCCGGCTGACCGTGCTCGGGCGCGTCACCGGTCCGCCGAACACCGCCGCGGAGGTCGCCGACGTCGAGCCGGCCGCGGACGGCATCCCGGTGGCGCTGGCGGTCGGCCGGCGGGTCCCGATCACCGAGTACCCGATGCCGCCGGCGCCGGAGAAGCCGGTCGAGGTCGACCACCTCGTGCACCCGGCGGACGTGGTCCTGCGTTCCGACCCCGCCGACCCGAACCTGCCGCAGAAGGTCGTCGTCCCGTGGCGGACCGTGACCCGGCTGCACGTCGTCTGGGGCTCACCCGGTCGCATCAAGGTCTTGATCGGCGGAGTCCTGGTCGACGACGGCGCGAGCTACTCCTACGGTGCGACCGGTCGCATCGACGCCTCCGGCCACAACCCGCCGGACCTCGTGCCGGGGCAACCGGTCGAGATCAGCGTCGTCCCCGAGGGGCAGCGCGGCGAGTGGGCGGTGATGGTCGACATGGGTGGCTGAACCGGCGTCCCGGACCACGCCGAACGCACGTAGCCTGGAAGCGTGCACCCGGCCCCAGTGGCGCAGAAGTCGCCCGCCCAGCGCGTGATCCCGCCCCGACCGCTGCTGTCCGCGGTCGTCGTGGCGGGGTTCGTCGGGCTGCTGTTCGTGGTCGAGGCGATCGACACCGTCCTGTTCGGCGCGCTGGACGACGACGGCGTGATCCCGCGCGACTTCACCGAGTGGGACAACATCATCTGGGCGCCGATGCTGCACGGCGGCTGGGAGCACCTGGCCGGCAACGCCGTGCCGCTGCTCATCCTCGGCTTCCTCGCCACCTCCGGCGGCATCAAGCAGTTCGCCCAGGTCACCGTCGTCATCTGGCTGACCGCGGGCCTGGGCACCTGGGTCGTCGGCGCGGCGGGCAGCCACATCGGGGCGTCCGGGCTGGTGTTCGGGTTCCTGGTGTTCCTGCTGGTGCGCGGGCTGTTCGTGCGCTCGCCGTGGCAGATCGTGGTGGCGGTGGCGGTGTTCGCCGCCTACGGCGCGGTGCTGTGGGGCGTGCTGCCGGGCCAGCCGGGCATCTCCTGGGAGGGGCACCTGTTCGGCGCGCTCGGCGGGGTCCTCGCGGCCTGGGGCGTGGCGCGCGACGCGAAGCGGGCGGGGGTCGCGTGAGCGCCGCCGACGCGCCCATCGGGATCTTCGACTCCGGCGTGGGCGGGCTGACCGTCGCACGGGCGATCATGGACCAGCTGCCGCAGGAGAGCATCCGGTACGTCGGCGACACCGCCAACGGCCCGTACGGCCCGCTGCCCATCGCCCAGGTGCGCAAGCACGCCCTGGAGGTGGCCGACCGGATCGTGGAGGACGGCGCCAAGCTGCTCGTCATCGCCTGCAACACCGCGTCGTCGGCGTGCCTGCGCGACGCCCGCGAGCGCTACGACATCCCGGTCGTGGAGGTGGTGCTGCCGGCCGTGCGGCGGGCCGTCGCCACCACCCGCACCGGCCGGGTCGGCGTGATCGGCACGCAGGGCACCATCGCCTCCGGCGCCTACCAGGACGCCTTCGCCGCGGCCCGGGACGTCGAGGTCACCGCCGTCGCGTGCCCGAGGTTCGTGGACTTCGTGGAACAGGGCACCACCTCCGGCCGCCAGGTCCTCGGCCTCGCCCAGGCCTACCTGGAGCCCCTGCAACGCGCGGAGGTGGACACCGTGGTCCTCGGCTGCACCCACTACCCGCTGCTCACCGGCGTGGTCCAGATCGTCATGGGCGACGGCGTGACCCTGGTCTCCAGCGCCGAGGAGACCGTGAAGGACGTGGTCCGCGTGCTCAACGAGCGCGACCTGTTCCGCAGCGGACCGCCCGACCTGCGCTTCGCCAGCACCGGCCCGGTGGACAAGTTCACGCGGCTGGCCCACCGATTCCTGCCCGGCCTGGAAAACGCCACCTTCCACCCCCACGAATGACCTGGCACTCTCCAACGGTGCTGTTGACCATCCTCGGCTGCTCGGGCAGCCTGCCGGGGCCGCAGGGCCCCGCATCCGGCTACCTCGTCGAGGCGGACGGCTACCGGCTGGCGCTCGACCTGGGCAACGGAGTGCTGGCGGCGCTCCAGGTGCACTGCGACCCGTTCTCCCTCGACGCACTGCTGTTCTCGCACCTGCACCCGGACCACTGCGCGGACTTCACCACGCTCGCCGTCATGCGCCGGTACCACACCCACCCGCCGCACGACACGTCCGCGCGCAGGCTGCCGGTGCACGCCCCGTCCGACGCGCCGCGCCGCTTCGCCCGCGCCTACGCCGAGAGCGACGAAGAACTCCGCACCGCCGACCTCACCGACGTCTTCGACTTCCACGCCCTGGGCCCGAACCCGACGACCGTCGGCCCGTTCACCATCACCGCGGCCCGCGTCGACCACCCCGGCGAGTGCTACGGCTTCCGCATCGCCACGGCCGGCGCGGTCCTGGCGTTCACCGGCGACTCCGGCCCGTGCGCCGCCCTGCGGTCCCTGGCGGAGGGCGCGGACGTGCTGCTGTCCGAAGCGACCTGGACCCACGCCGACGACCGCCCGCCCGGCGTGCACATGTCCGGCACCGACGCCGGCCGGCTCGCCGCCGACGCCGGCGTGGGCCGACTCCTGCTGACCCACATCGCACCGTGGACCGATCCCGACGTGGTCTTGGCCGAAGCCAGAACCGAGTTCACCGGACCGGTCGAAGTCGTGCGGCAGGGCGGGAAGTACGAGGTTGACGAGCCGGTCGTGCGGGTAATAGGCGGCCATGGCACTTGATGTCGTCGAGTTGATCCTGAACGACCACCGCAGGTTCGAGGAGCTGTTCCGCGAGTTGCGCGACCGCTCCTCGGACCGCCCCGCCCTGCTGGGCGAGCTGGCCGCGCTGCTCGTCGCCCACGCCGAGGCCGAGGAGTCCGAGGTGTACCCGGCGTTGAAGCGGTACAAGGAGGTGGACGGCGACGAGGTCGACCACGGCGCGGAGGAGCACGCCGAGGGCCACCAGGCGCTGCTGGCGCTGATGGAGGTGGCCGACACCGCGTCGGAGGAGTGGGAGGACAAGCTGGAGGAGCTGGTCGAGGCGCTCAACCACCACGTCGACGAGGAGGAGCGGACCATCCTCAACGACGCCCGCGAGCAGGTGCCCGCCGAGCGCCGCGCCGAGCTGGCCAAGGCCTTCCACGCCGCCCGGCAGGAACGGCTGGACGACGACTGCGGCGACATCGAGCACGTGCGCAAGATCGCAAGGGCCACCGCCGACCGCATCGACTAACGTCGGTGGCGTGTCGAACGTCGAGGTGCGCCGGGTCGGACAGCACGATTTCGTGGCCACGAACGACCGGGGCGCGTCCGTGCGCGTCGGCCGGGCGGGCGCGGAGGGCGCGTTCACGCCCGTCGAACTGCTGCTCGCGGCGGCGGCGGGCTGCGCGATCGTGACCGCCGAGACCCTGGTGACCCGCCGGGTCGACGGCGAGCTGACCGCGCGGGCGGACGACGTGCGGCCGGCGGGCGCGCACGAGCTGGACGCCGTGCCGGTGACGCTGGACTACGACGTGTCGCGGTTGGACGAAGAGCAGCGCGCCGCGCTGGAAGCCGCCGTGCGCCGGGCGATCGACCAGCTGTGCACCGTCACCCGGACGCTGAAGAAGGCCCCGCCGACCCCGTTGCACACGCCGTGATCGACGAGTCGGTCACCATCGACGCGCCGCCGTCGGACGTGTGGCGGGCGTTGGTGTCGCCCGAGGGCTGGTGGCCGCACATGCGGCTGTCGGCGACGTCGTTCGAGGAGCGCTGGACCGACTCCGACGGCACCCGCAAGGTCACCTCCGGCCAGGTCGTCGGCCGCGACGAGCCGCGCAGGCTCGCGCTCACGTGGGCCGACGAGGACTGGCCGACGCACACCGAGGTCGAGGTGACGCTGACCCCGGTCCCCGGCGGCACCCTGGTCCGCGTGCGCCACACCGGGTGGACGCCCCTGCTCGAACTCGTGGCCGCGCACCGCGACGGCTGGCGGGCGCACCTGGGCGACCTGAAGGCCTGGGTCGAGCGCTGACCTACTGCCCGACGCCGGTCCACACCGCCGTCGAACCGCTGTGCCCGATGCGGACCGTCTGCACCGTCGCCGCCGCGCCGGCCGCGACGACCAGCACGGCCACCACCACCGAGATCCGCCGCCACGTCCTGGGCACGTTCGTGTCGTCCGCGGCGGCCGTCCGCTCGCGGTCCGCCAGCCGCCCGGCCACCAGCAGCGCCACGACCACCACGAAGAACCCGAGCGCGAACGGCAGCAGGTCGTTCCCCAGCTCGGCGTGCCGCCTGATCAGCGGGTTCTCCAGCCCCGCCAGCCGCGCCTCCAACTGCTCGCCGGTCTTCTGCGCGGGCAGGACCGCGCCCACGCCGAGCACCGTGACACCCAGCAGCGGCCACGCGTAGCGCTGCCGCCACCGGGGCACCACCGCCAGGGCGGCGGCGGCCACCGCCGCCAGCGGCAGGAGCACCACGACCGCGTGGACCAGCAGCGGGTGCGCCGGCAGACCGAAGACCGTCACCAGGTCGTCTGCGAGTGCCATGCCTCTCCCTACGCCAGTGGGACGTTCCCGGGTTCAGCGCCTTAGGGTAGTGCCGTGCTGAGGACCGATGGCAGGAACGACGACGTGCTGCGCGACATCCGGATCACGCGGGGCTACCAGCAGTGGCCCGCGGGTTCGGTCCTGATCGAGTTCGGCAACACGCGGGTGCTGTGCGCGGCGAGCGTGACCGAGGGCGTCCCCCGGTGGAGGTCCGGATCGGGCCTCGGCTGGGTGACGGCCGAGTACGCCATGCTCCCGTCCGCGACCCACAGCCGCAGCGACCGCGAGTCGGTGAAGGGCCGCATCGGCGGTCGCACCCACGAGATCTCCCGGCTGATCGGCCGGTCCCTGCGGGCGTGCATCGACCTGGCGGCGCTGGGCGAGAACACCATCGTCATCGACTGCGACGTCATCCAGGCCGACGGCGGCACCCGCACCGCCGCCATCACCGGCGCGTACGTGGCCCTGGCCGACGCCGTCACCTGGCTGGCCGCCGCCGGCCGCCTGGCCGACCCGCAGCCGCTGTCGTGCGCGGTGTCGGCGGTGTCGGTGGGCGTCGTGGACGGCCGGGTCCGGCTGGACCTGCCCTACGAGGAGGACTCGCGGGCGGAGGTGGACATGAACGTCGTCGCCACCGACGCGGGCACGCTGATCGAGGTCCAGGGCACCGGCGAGGGCGCGACCTTCGCCCGGTCCACTCTGGACAAGATGCTGGACCTGGCGCTGGTGGGCTGCGCGGAGCTGAACCGGTTGCAGTCGCAGGCGCTGGCCCTGCCCTACCCCGGTGTGCTGCCCGAGCCGAAGGGCAAGAAGAAGTGAAGCTCCTGCTGGCGTCCCGGAATGCCAAGAAGCTGGGCGAACTGCGCCGCATCCTCGCCTTCGAGGGCCTGGAGGGCATCGAGGTGCTGGGCCTGTCCGACGTGCCGGAGTTCCCGGAGGCGCCGGAGACCGAGCCGACGTTCGAGGGCAACGCCCTGCTCAAGGCGCGGGACGCCTTCAACGCCACCGGCCTGCCGTCGGTCGCCGACGACTCGGGCATCGCGATCGACGCCCTCAACGGCATGCCCGGCGTGCTGTCGGCCCGCTGGTCGGGTCGGCACGGCGACGACCTGGCCAACCTGGAACTGGTGCTCGGCCAGCTGCGCGACGTGCCCGACGAGCGGCGCGGCGCGGCGTTCGTGTGCACGGCGGCCCTGGTCGGCCCGGACGGGCTGGAAGTGGTGGTGCGCGGCGAGTGGCGCGGCGAGATCACCCGGGAACCGCGCGGCGCCAACGGCTTCGGCTACGACCCGATCTTCCGGCCCGAGGGGCACGAGGTGACGTCGGCCGAGCTGACCCCGGAGGAGAAGGACAAGCTCTCCCACCGGGGCCGGGCGCTGCGCCTGCTGCTGCCCGAGCTGCGCAAGCTCAACGCCGGCAGCTGATCTTGACGCCGGGGCCGGTTCGCGCGGCACGCCGCAGCCCTCCCGCGGGTGCTCCAGGATCGCTGTCGCGTCACCGGTTTCCGGCCCGGTGACGGCCCCTCCCCAGGTCCAAGGTAACCCGGGTCGGTGCCTCACGTCGTCGCGGCGACCGACACGACACCCACTCCCGCGGCGATCAGCGCCATGCCCACGAGCACGGCGGGCGAGATGGGGTCGGCGAACAGCACGCGCCCCATGACGGCCACGAGCGCGATGCCGCCGCCCGCCCACACCGCGTAGGTGATCGCGACCGGCAGCCCGAGCCGGATCACCTGGGACTCCAGGTAGAACGCGGCGGCGTAGCCGGTGATCAGACCGACGGTGGGGAGGGTCTTGGTGAAGCCGTCGGAGGCCTTCAGGCACAGCGTGGCGAAGACCTCGAAGCCGATGGCGAGGGTGAGCAGGATCCACTTCAACATGTCGGGTGTCCCGAGCGGTTGTGTTCGGTTGTGGGAGGCGTCGGTGCAACGCCCGCGTCAACCGCCGCGAGTGGGGAAGTGGACCCGGATGACGAACTTGGAACGGGGGGCGTCGGGTGTCGTCGCGCGACACACGGTTATCACCCTTACAGAGGTCTGAGCGGCCCTCGTGGCCTGTCCTCGACCCCCAGTGTACCCGCCGCGCGGCGTTCCGGCGGCGGGTACGGCCTGGTCAGGCGGGCAGCTCGCGCAGCAGCTTGGCGACGTGGCCGGTGGCGCGCACGTTGTACATGGCCTTGGCGACCTTGCCCTCGGGGTCGATCAGGAAGGTCGAGCGGATCACACCCATGACCGTCTTGCCGTAGTTCTGCTTCTCCCCGAACGCGCCCCACTCGGCGAGCACCTTGCGCTCGGGGTCGGAGAGCAGGGGGAAGTTGACCCCTTCGGCCGCGGCGAACTTGGCGAGCTTCTCCGGCTTGTCGGGCGAGATGCCGACGACGTCGTACCCGGCGGACGCGAGCTCCCCGATGCTGTCCCGGAAGTCGCAGGCCTGCTTGGTGCACCCGGGCGTGCCGGCGGCGGGGTAGAAGTAGACGACCACGGACCGGCCGAGGTAGTCGGAGAGCGAGACGGGCTTGCCCTCGCTGTCGGGCAGGGTGAACGCCGGGGCCTGGTCGCCGACGGACAGGCGCTTCTGCTCGGTCATGCGCCAACGCTACAGGTGCGCCCACCCAAGCCTCCCCCGACACCCGCCACCAGCCCCGTCGAACGGCCGCGCGAAGCGCAAGGCCCTTCCGCGCCGCAGGCGCACTCTTTGATGGGCTCCAAAGCCCAAAGGAAGGGCCTCGGTTCGTTCCCCGTACGGCCTGGGCGCAGCCCAACCGCGCTTCCGCCTTCTCCGCAACCACGCTTCACCGGTTGCGGAGAAGGCGGAAGGGTGGTTGCCTCCGGCAGGCCGTACGGGGAACGAACCGACGCCCTTCCACCCCCGGGGGCCTGCCGCGCGGCGAGCGCCGCTTTTCGCTCTTC
>NZ_BAAABU010000021.1:0-144343 GCF_039521145.1 Saccharothrix mutabilis subsp. mutabilis | reverse complement strand
TTTGCTCGTTCCTCGCAAAACTTTTTGGCCCAACCCCGGGAAAGTGTGGTAGCCCTGCGGGCAGGCCATACGGAGATGACACAAGCAAGAAGCCCGGATTGGGGTGTGACCTCACCAGGCCCTGTGCTCCGCGCTGCGCGCGTCGAAGCGGCGCTGCGTGTCGAGCGGCGTTGCGTGTCGAGCGGCGCTGGTGTCGTGGAGGGGTCGTGTGGGGGTTAGGCGAGGCCCTCGAAGGTGGCGTTCGGCTCTTGGTTCGCGCCGTTTGGCTCGATTCGGAGTTGGAGGCGTACCGGGCCTTCCGGTACGGCGAAGGCCAAGGTCAGCTTCGTGTCCGCGCCGGGGGCCAGTTCGGTGATCGCTGCCGACAGGCCGTTGAGGCCCTGCACCGTGTCCAGCACCTCGGGAACCGGTTCGCCGCCGACCGTCGCCCGGACGGCCAACTGGCCCGTGCGGTAGGTGGTGGCGGTGCCGTTGACCAGGGTGACCACGAAGACCGCCGTGCGCGGACTCTTCGGGAACGACGTGTCGCTGGGCTTGAGCGACTTCGGCGGGGAGACCGTGATCGACAGGCCGTTGCCCCAGACCCGTTGTGCGCCGAAGGCGGTGAAGGTCGAGGCGGGGGGTGCCGGTGCTGTGCTCGCGGAGGTCGGCTTCGGGACGGCGTCGGCCAGACCGGAAGGGTCCGCGCATCCCGCCAAGGCCCCCGCCAGGCACAGGCCGGCGGCCAGTCTGGCGAATCTCACGAACCTCCCCTTCCCGCCCCGGCGGTGGGCTTCCAACGACTCCCACCACCATGACGGGGTGCGGCGGCGCTCGGGGGTGAAAAAGGGGCTTGAAGCGGACCTGGTGCCTGCCTGTGGCCAAGCCGTGATGACGCCCGGCCGCCCGCGTGGGCAGCGCCACAGTGGTGCGGCGCTGCCCACGCGGACCGCGGCGGCGGTCCTGCTCCGGGCGCGGGGCCCGGGAGTTGATGAGCGCGTCGGGGGGCGTGCGCGCTCACTGGAATGATCGCCGCCGTTCGCCCGTCCGCTACACCTCTACTTCAGTCTTCACTCGTTCGGATGAACGTGAGAGTCCTGCGAGTTCGGCCAACAGCTCGTAGGAGCGCACCCGGTCGGACTGCTCGGCGACCATCGTCGTGACCATCAGCTCGTCGGCCGCGGTGTCGGCGAGCAGCTGCCCCAACTGCGCCGCGACCTGCGTCGGATCGCCGATGACCTGCGTGGACAGCCGGTCCTCCACGATCAGCCGGTCCAGGTCGGTGTACGGGTAGGCGGCGGCCTCGGCGTTGGTGGCCAGCGGTTGCGGGCGGCCCGAGCGCAGGCGCAGGAACGCCAGCGCGCCGGGACCCGAGATGTACCGCGCGTGCTCCGCCGACTCGGCGACGACGACCGACGCGCACACCATCGCGTACGGCTCCGAGAGCACCTGCGACGGCCGGAACCGCTCCCGGTAGAGCGCCAGCGCGGGCAGCGTGTTCTCGGCGCTGAAGTGGTGGGCGAACGCGAACGGCAGCCCGAGCACGCCCGCGACCTGCGCGCTGTAGCCGCTGGACCCGAGCAGCCACACGTGCGGCTTGTTGCCCTCCGCGGGCACCGCCCTGAGGTCCTCGGTGCCGTCGAAGTAGCCGATCAGCTCGCTGAGCTGCTGCGGGAAGTCGTCCACCGACAGCGGCCCGCTGGTGCGCCGCAACGCCCGCGCGGTCTTCTGGTCGGTGCCCGGCGCGCGGCCGATGCCGAGGTCGATCCGGTCGGGGTGCAGCGCGCCCAGCGTGCCGAACTGCTCGGCCACCACCAGCGGCGGGTGGTTGGGCAGCATCACGCCGCCGGAGCCGACGCGCAGCGTGGTGGTGGCGTCGGCGACGTGGCCGATGAGGATCGTGGGCGAGGAGCTGGCGATGCCGGGCATGTTGTGGTGCTCGGCCAGCCAGAACCGGTGGTAGCCGAGGGCTTCGACGCGCTGGGCCAGCTCACGGGTGTGGCGCAGCGCCGTGCGCGCGTCCGTCGCCGTCGTGACCGGGGCGAGGTCGAGCACGGACAGCGGGATGTCGCGAAGTCGGCTCATACCGGCACCAACGCCGGTTCCGCCGGATGCCTTCCGGCTGTGACCCGACTGACTCGTCCGTCACACCGGGGAAGCGCGCCTCCCCCGCCGGGCGTTGCCCGGGACATGGACGTGGTCGTCATCGGGGCTGGTCAGGCCGGGTTGTCGGCGGCCTACTTCCTCAAGCGCGCCGGGCTGGAGCACGTCGTGCTGGACGCCGGCGAAGGACCCGGCGGCGCCTGGCGGCACCGGTGGGACTCCCTGCGGATGGCGACCGTGCACGGCATCCACGACCTGCCCGGCATGCCGTTCGCCGAACCGGACCCGACCGCGCCCGCCAACGAAGTCCTGCCCGCCTACTTCGCCGACTTCGAGCGCCGCAACGGCATCGACGTCCGCCGACCGGTGCACGTCCACGCCGTCCGCGACGACAACGGCCTCCTCAAGGTCGAGACCGATCAAGGTGCTTGGCTGACCAAAGCGCTGGTCAACGCCACCGGCACCTGGACGCGCCCGTTCTGGCCGCGCTACCCGGGCCAGGAGACCTTCCAGGGCCGCCAACTGCACTCCGCCCGGTACCGGGGGCCGGAGGAGTTCGCGGGCAAGCACGTCATCGTCGTCGGTGGCGGCACCAGCGCGGTCCAGCAACTCCTGGAGATCGCCACCACAGCCACCACCACGTGGGTCACCCGCCGCGAACCGGTCTTCCGCGACGAACCCTTCACCCCCGAGGTCGGTCGGGCCGCCGTCGCGCTGGTCGAGGAGCGGGTCCGGGCGGGGTTGCCGCCGCGCAGCGTGGTCAGCGTCACCGGGCTGAGCCTCACCCCGCGGGTCCGCGCCGCCCTCGCCGACGGCACCCTCGACCGGCGGCCGATGTTCGCCCGCGTCACCGAGCACGGCGTGGTCTGGCCCGACGGCACCGAACAGCGCGCGGACGTCATCCTCTGGGCCACCGGCTTCCGCGCCGCCCTCGACCACCTCGCCCCGCTCGGCCTGCGCGGACCCGGCGGCGGCATCCGGCTCGACGGCACCCGGGTCGTGGCCGACCCGCGCGTCCACCTCGTCGGTTACGGCCCGTCGGCCAGCACGGTCGGCGCCACGCGGGCCGGACGGGCCGCCGCGAAGGAGCTCAAGGACCTGCTCACGCGGGAGCTGGTCGCCTGAACACCTTGCGCGCCAGCACCTTGCGCGCCACCGCCGCCTTCAACCGCAGCACGTCCCACCGCCCGACCCCGCGCGTGCCCAGGTAGTCCCACGCGGCGGTGGCGTCGAAGAACCACGGGAACAGCGAGGCCGGGTCGTTGAACCCCTCCCACACCCGCTCGCCGATCACCGGGTCCCGGGACGCCGCCAGCAACACGGCCCGCTGGTACGACGTCAGCGGCGCGAGCATCCCGTCGCTGAACGCGTTGGTGTACCGCCCGGTCTCCCACCACTCGTCGAAGCGCGCCCGCAGCCACTGGGCCGTGCCGTCGTAGGCGTCCAGCCGTTCGGCGAAGAACCGGGCCATCCGGGTCGCGTTGTTCGCGCCCTGCCCGGCCAGCGGGTCGTTGAGCACCACGGCGTCGCCCATCCCGAGGACGTGCCGACCCGACGGCAGCACGGCGACCGGGTCCCGCACCACCGGCACCACGGCCCCCTTGAGCCACGCCGAAGTCGGCGCGACCCCGGCCAGGAACCCCGACCGCACCGGGAAGAACTCGCCCACCAGCGACCGGAGCAGCTCCAGCCCTTCGGCCGCCGACGCCACCTCGCGGAACCGGTCCGCGCGCCCGCCCGGCACCGCCTCCACGACGATCGACCGCGACTGGCCGGCGTCCTTGTCCCAGAACGGGACCCAGAACACCTCCACGGTCCCCGGCACGAACGAGAACACGATGTCCCGGTGCTCGGGGTACGCGTCCAGGTCGTAACCGTGCACGTTCACCATGAACAGCTGACGCTGCGCCGACGTGTGCGTGCTGCGCGCGTCGTCGCGCGCGAACAAGCCGTGGAAGGCCTTGTGCCCGACCGTCACCACGACCAGGTCGTGCGAGGCCGCCAACGAGTCCAGGTCGCCCACCGAGACCGCCCCGGTCACCACGCGCACCCCGCGCCGCGCCAGCTCGCGCAACCCGAAGGCGAACTTCAACCGCTGGTCCACGGCCAGCGCCGGCCCGCGCAGCGGCGCGTCGACCGAGAACAGCACCGACCCGCCGTCCTCGTGCAGGTCCAGGTGGATGCGGTGGGCGCGCGGCGCCTCCGGCCAGAAGTCGAGGCCCAGTTCGGCCTCGTAGGCCACCTGGTCGCCGAACAGGCACGCGGTGGGCCGTCCGGGCGTCTCCAGGTAGTCGTCGGCGGACAGGTCCGAGCACAGGGTCACCCGCCACCCGGCGCGCACCAGCGCCGCCGACAGCACGACCCCGGCTTGCCCGGCCCCGACGACCGCGATTGACCGCATCGGGTGATCCTTTCGAGGGCCGCCGCGCGCTGCCAATCCGACGAACGGGTCGTCTAACCTCGATGACGTGCTCCGGGGGTCGCGCGTCGTGGTCGGGCTGCTGCTCGGGTTCGCGACCGGCGTCGGCGGTCTGCTGGTGGCGGTGTTCGCGCGCCCGGTGGCGACCCGGTACGCCGACCTGGAGCGGTGGCGCGTCCGGCGGTTCCTCGACGTGGACAGCGCCGCGCCCACCCGGCCGCAGGCGGTGAGGTACCTGGCCGTGCGCGCCCCGGTCGGGCTGTTCGGCGGGTTCGTGCTGGCGTGGCTGTTCTACGGGATCTCCCTCGGGGTGATCGCCGTAGTGCGGATCGTCCGCAACGGGCTCGACGGCATCGCGTGGCAGGACGAGGCGGTCGCCACGCTGTGGACGGCGCTGATCGGCGGTGTCCTGCTCTACATCGAGGTGCAGGGCATCCGCGGGGTCGTGGCGCTGGAGCGCGGCGTGGCGCGGCGCTACCTGGGACCCAGCGAGGCCGAGCTGCTGCGCCGGCGCGTCGAGGAGCTGTCGCTGAGCCGGGCGGGCATCGTCGCGGCGGTGGACGCCGAACGGCGGCGGATCGAGCGCGACCTGCACGACGGCGTCCAGCAACGGCTCGTGGCGCTGGGCATGCTGCTGGGCCGCGCCCGCCGCAACCCCGACCACGCCGACGACCTGCTGCACCAGGCCCACGAGGAGTCCCAGCGCGTCCTGGAAGACCTGCGGGAGGTCGCGTGGCGGGTGTACCCGGCCGCGCTGGACGCGTTGGGGCTGGCCGAGGCGCTGGAGGCGGTGGCCGACCGGTCGTCCGTCCCGGTCCGGATCCACTGTGGACGGTTCCGGGTCGGGCCGGAGGTGGAGACGGCCGTGTACTTCGTGGTGTCCGAGGCGGTGACGAACGCGGTCAAGCACTCGGATGCGACGATGATCCGCGTGGACATCCACGTGGACGACACCGACGACGAGCGCGCCGTGCGGGTGCGGGTCGAGGACGACGGCGGCGGGGGAGCGGACCCGGCGGGCGGCGGCCTCGCGGGCCTGTCCCGGCGGGTGCTCGCGCTGGACGGGACGTTCGCCGTGCACAGCCCGGCCGGCGGCCCGACCGTGATCACCGCGGAGGTCCCGTGCGGGTGATCCTGGCCGAGGACTCGACGCTGCTGCGCGAGGGCCTGGCCCGGCTGCTGGCGGAGGAGGGCCACGAGGTCGTGGCCTCGGTGGGGGACGCGGAAGCGCTGCTCAAGGCCGTCGCCGCGTTCCGGCCGGACGTGGTGGTGACCGACGTGCGGATGCCGCCGACGCACACCGACGAGGGCCTGAAGGCCGCGCTGGAGATCCGGCGGTCGCTGCCGGACGTGGCCGTGCTGGTGCTCTCGCAGTACGTCGAGCAGCGCTACGCCGCCGACCTGCTCGGGGAGCACGCCGGCGGCGTCGGCTACCTGCTCAAGGACCGGGTCATGCAGGTGGAGGAGTTCCTCGACGCGCTGCGCCGGGTGGGCGCGGGCGGCGCCGCGTTCGACCCGGAGGTGGTGCGCCGCCTGCTCGCGCGCACCGAGCACCCGTTGGACGTGCTCACCGAGCGGGAGCGGGAGGTGCTGGCGCGGATGGCCGAGGGGCACACGAACAACGCGATCGCGGCGAAGCTGCACGTCTCGCGCAGCGCCGTGGAGAAGCACGCGAACTCGATCTTCGACAAGCTGGGGCTGTCCGATGTAGACGGCTACAGCCGGCGGGTCCTGGCGATCCTGCGCTACCTGCGGTCCTGAACCTTCTTGCGGTTGGTCAACCGCGACACCACGAACCACGCGATCGCCAGCACCACCAAGCCGATCACGACCTTGGACGCGATGCCCAGGTACCGCTCCACCAGGTGCCAGTTCTCGCCCAGCGCGTAACCGGCGAGGATCAGGGCGGTGTTCCAGATCGCGCTGCCCGCGGCGGTGAAGGCGAGGAAGCTGGGCAGCGGCATGCGTTCCACCCCGGCGGGGATGGAGATCAGGCTGCGGAAGATGGGGACCATCCGCCCGAAGAACACCGTGGCGCGGCCGTGCCGCTGGAACCAGTCCTCGGTCTTGTCCACGTCGGAGACCTTGACCAGCGGCATCTTCTCGGCGATCCGGCGGACCCGGTCCCGCCCGAGCAGCGCGCCGACGTAGTAGAGCACCAGCGCGCCCGCGACCGAGCCGGCCGTCGTCCACAGGATCGCGGCGATCAGGCTCATGCCGCCCTGCGCGGCGGTGAACCCGGCCAGCGGCAGGAACACCTCGCTGGGCAGCGGCGGGAACAGGTTCTCCAGCGCGATCGCGATCCCCGCGCCGGGCGCGCCGAAGGCTTCCATCAGGTCGATGACCCACTTGACGACATCCATGATCCTCACGCTAGGGACGCGCGGGGGCCCGGACCATGAAGCGGACCGCACACCGGGGTGTGGAAAACCTCAGTCCTCGGGGGCTCGGACCCGGTCCGCCGTGGTGACTCGGGTCCGGGTCGCCGTGGTGGACGCGGGCCCGGTTCGCCGTGGTGGACTGGAGCCCGGTCCGCCGTGGTGGACTTGGGCGGGGTCTGCTGTGGCGGACCTCAGTGCTCAGTGCTCCGCGTGCGCGGCCAACCCCTTGGCGTACTGGGAGATCACCAGTTGCAGCACCCGGCGGTAGAACCACCCGGTGCCGGGCACCTTGGGGTGGAACGACGAGTGCCAGCGGATGCGGGTGCCTTCCCCCTCGGACTCCAGGTCGATGAACGCCCGGTAGTCCCGGATGGCCAGGCCGGACAGCAAGACGTAGCTGACCCTGCGGTTCGGCGTGAGTTCGACCACCTCCTCCCGGGTGGGGTTCCTCCTGCCGCGGTTGTGAAACACCCGCACCTCGCCGACGCCGTGCGCGTCACCCGGCCGTTCGCGCTCGTAGCGCAGGACGGGGGACCAGTCCGGCCAGGTGGAGCTGTCCGCGGCGAACCGGTACACGCGGGCCGGCGGGGCGGCGCTGTGCACGGTGACGTCCACTCGTTGTACCATGTGGTACATGTACCATCTGGTACATGGGTGAACAAGAGGCCAAGACCCGGCTGCTCGACCAGGTCGTCGACCACCTGGCCCGACACGGCCTGGGCGACCTCAGTCTGCGCCAGATCGCCGCCGCTGTGAACACCAGCCACCGGATGCTCATCTACCACTTCGGGTCCAAGGAGGGGCTGCTGGTCGAGGTGGTGCGGGCGGTGGAGGCCAACCAGCGGGCCCTGTTGTCCACCCTGGAGGCGTCCGACCACGTGGACCTGGCCAGGCAGTTCTGGCGGGCGTTGACCGATCCGGCGTTGCGGGCGCACGAGCGGTTGTTCTTCGAGCTGTACGGGCAGGCGGCCCAGGGACGGCGCGGGACCACGGCGTTGATGGACGGGATCGTGGAGTCGTGGGTCGAGCCGATCGCCCGGATGGAGGAGGCAAGGGGTCACTCAGCGGCGCAGGCGCACGCTCGGGCGCGGCTCGGGTTGGCGGTGGTGCGTGGGTTGCTGCTGGATTTGGTGGCGACTGATGACGTGGAGGCGGTGACTGCCGCAATGGACATGTTCATCGACCTCATGGCTGATTGAGGTTTCGGGAGACGCCCTTCCTGTGGCTGATAGCCCGTTAAGCGCGCCTGCGGCGCGAGGTGGGGGCGTGGTTAGGATTGGTCGGGTGAAGCGGATCCCGGTGATTGTCGTGGCTGGGTTTCTCGGGGCCGGCAAGACCACGCTTCTCAACCACCTGCTCGCCGGTGCCCGTGGTACCCGGATCGGCGTCATCGTCAACGACTTCGGGGCCATCGGCATCGACGCCATGAGCGTCGCCGGGCAGGTCGACTCCACCGTCTCGCTCAGCAACGGCTGCCTGTGCTGCGCGATCGACGTCTCCGAGCTGGACTCGATGCTCGCCAAGCTCGACTCCCAGGTCGACGTGATCGTCATCGAGGCCAGCGGGCTGGCCGAGCCGCAAGCCATGGCGCGCATGGTGTTGGCCAGTGAGAACCCCAACCTCGCCTACGGCGGTCTGGTGCTCCTGGTCGACGCGGCCGAGTTTCCCGACGACCTCGAACGCCATCTGCGCGTCGCCGATCTGGTCGTGCTGAACAAGGTCGACCGCATCGGGGACCCCGCCGCGCTGCTCGACCGCATCGACCGGCTCAAGCCCGGCGTCCCGGTCACCGCCGTGTCGCACGGGCGCATCGATCCCGCCCTGCTGTTCGACCCGAAACCCCGCGAGACCTTCGGGCAGTTGTCGTTCGAGGACCTCCTGGACGAGGAGCACGTCCACGTCCACTACGACAGCGTCGAGTTCACCGCCGACGCCCTCGACCCGACCCGGCTGATGGCCTTCCTGGACGACCGCCCGCCCGGCCTCTACCGCATCAAGGGGTTCGTGCGCTTCGACGTCCCCGGCCACCGGCAGCGGTTCACCCTCCACACCGTCGGCGCGTTCCTGCGCTTCACCCGGGACCAGTGGGGCGACGTCCCCCGCCGCACCCAACTGGTCCTGATCGGCACCGGCCTCGACCGTGAGTCCGTCCTGAAGCGGCTGGCCGACTGCGTCGAGGACGACCCGGCCGCCGTGGACCCGCAGTCGATGCTGGAAGTGCTGCGCTACCTGGCCCAGTGAGGGTCGCGGCCGGTCAGGGCGAGCACCCGGTGCAGGGCCGGCGCGGTGTCGGGCACCTCGACCTCCGGGCCGTAGATGCCCATGTCACGGCCCTGCTGCGCGGACTTCGCCACCTCGACCACCAAGTAGTCCAGCAACTCCGCGTCCCACTCCGGGGTCTGGCCGGTCGCGCGGGCCAGGTCCCAGCCGTGGACCACGAACTCGCCGACCACCATGCCCCCGACCAGGTCCGCCGGCAGCTCCACCGGGCCGCCCATGTGCGTGACGCCGGTCCACGCGTCCGGCTCGCTCCACGCCTCGACCGTCCGCGCCACGTGCTCCTTCAGCGCCGTCGGCCAGTCCGCCACCGGTTCGACGTCCGACTCCGCCGCCGCGGGCGGTGGCACGGCCTCCTTCCGGCCCGCGCCGACCAGCGACGGCCCCCAGAACAGCAAGTGGTGCGCGAGCCCCTTCACGTCGTACTCCGAACACGGGGTCGCGGCACCCCACTGGTCCGGCCCCACCCCGTCCACGATCTCCAGCAACGTCCCCGCCGCGCGGGCCACCATCCGTGCGTCCGACATGGACGGCAGCCAACCCCAAGCGGCTCCGCGCTGTCTTGAAAGAACGCGACATAGACTCGGGCCCGTGCCCAGGGACGTGCGTGAGCTCAACGGCGCCTGGCAGACCCACCAGCGCCACGCCTTCCCCGTGCCGTCCCCGGACCTGGCCCGGCACGTGGCCCGCCACTGGCTCGTCTCCTGGGACTACGCCGAGCCCTACCGGCAGTTGATCGTCCCCTCCCCGAACGTCCACCTGACCTTCCAGGACGGCCGCGCGGCCG
This sequence comes from Saccharothrix mutabilis subsp. mutabilis, assembly GCF_039521145.1. Classification (NCBI taxonomy): domain Bacteria; kingdom Bacillati; phylum Actinomycetota; class Actinomycetes; order Pseudonocardiales; family Pseudonocardiaceae; genus Saccharothrix; species Saccharothrix mutabilis. The sequence goes on along the minus strand of NZ_BAAABU010000021.1, from coordinate 134,397 downwards.
TGCACGGCGTCTCCACCGGCCACCAGGTGAGGGTCCTGGCCGGGCAGGGGCACGTGGTGGGCGTGGCGTTCCACCCGGGCGCGTTCCGGCCGTTCCTGCGGGCGTCGGTCTCGACCATCACCGACCGGTCGATCGACGCCGCCGAGGTGTTCGGCCCGGACCTCCCGACCGATCCGGGGGTCGAGGACGTCGAACGCCTCCTGCGCGCCCACCTGCCGCCGCCGGACCCCGGGGCGGAGGAGGCGGTGGCCGTGGTCGCCCGGATCGCCGCCGAACCCGGCGTCACGCGGGTGGACGCCCTGGCCGCCGACCTGGGCACCGGCGTCCGGCGGCTCCAGCGCCTGTTCGCCGAGCACGTCGGCGTGCCGCCGAAGTGGGTGATCCGCCGCTACCGCCTGCACGAGGTGACCGAGCGGCTGGCCGCCGGCGTCGCCGTCGACTGGGCCGCGCTCGCCGCCGAGCTGGGCTACGCCGACCAGGCGCACTTCGTCCGCGACTTCCGCGAGATGTTCGGCGAGCCCCCGACCCGCTACGCCGCCCGCTACTGACCCCCGGAGCGCGTCCGCACCCGCACCGCGCGCCGCCCGAACAGGCTGAGCACCTCGACGCTCCCGCGCCCGGCCGCGCCGAACCAGTGCGGGGTCCGGCAGTCGAACTCGGCGGCCTCGCCCGGCCCCAGTTCGACGTCCAGCGAGCCCAGCACGAGCCGGAGCCTGCCGTGCAGCACGTAGAGCCACTCGTGGCCGGGGTGGGTGCGCGGCCTCGGTTCGTCGTCCCGCGCCGGGATCGTCATCTTGTGGGCGCGCGACTCGCCCTGGTGGCGGGTGAGCGGGACGAGCACCCGGCCGTCCCCCGGCGGGGCCGGCGGCAGCGGGTCCGCGATCCGGGGCGCGGGCACGATGTCGTCCAGGCGCACGCCGAGGGCGGCGGTGATCGGCAGCAGCAGTTCGAGGCTCGGCCTGCGCTGCCCGGACTCCAGGCGGGACAGGGTGCTGGTGGAGATGCCGGTGGCGCGGGCGAGCCCGGCCAGCGTCACGCCCTTGCGGGTGCGGGCGCGGCGCAGCCGGGGCGCGATCCGGTCGAGGGCGGCGGCGACGGTCGGTTGGTCCTGCACGTCGTCCAGCCCACCACCGCTTTCCCGGTTTCGGCAAAGAAGTTTGCCGAAAGCGCATGAACCTCCCGATCGTGGGACCCGTGCAGACCCTCGAACCGACCCGGCTCCCGACCGGGGTGTACCTGCTTTCGGCCGGCCTGTTCGCGATGGGCAGCGCCGAGTTCCTGATGGCCGGCGTCCTGCCTCGGGTCGCCGCCGACCTCGACGTCCCGCTGGCCACCGCCGGCGGCCTGATCACCGCGTTCGCCCTCGGGGTGGTCCTCGGTGGACCGCCGTTCGCCGTGCTCTCCCTGCGCTGGCCGCGCCGCGCGACCCTGGTGGCCACCCAGGCCGTGTTCGCCGCCGCCGTGGCGGTCGGTCTCGTCGGCGACTACCGGGTCCTGCTGGTCACCCGGTTCGTCTCCGGCCTGGCCTACGCCGGGTACTTCGCGGTCGCCGCCGTGACCGCGATCAGCCTGGTCACCCCGGACCGCACCGCCCGCGCGTCCGGCGTGGTGGTCAGCGGGCTGAGCCTCGCGATGGTCGTCGGCGGGCCCGCCGGCACGCTGCTCGGCCACTTCACGTCGTGGACCGGCGGCTTCTGGGGTGTCGTCGCCCTGACCGCGGTCGGCGCGGTGGCGTGCGCGCTGGGCCTGCCCGAGACCGGTCCGGCGGAGCGGCCGAGCGTGGCGCGCGAACTGGTGACCATGCGCGAGCCCCGGCTGTGGAACGTCTACGCCGTCACGATCCTGAGCACCGCCGCGTACATGATCACGTTCAACTACCTGTCGGCGATCCTCGCCGACGTCACCCGCGTGCCCGGGGCCTGGGTGCCGGCGGTGCTCGCGTTGTTCGGCGTCGGCGCGTTCGCGGGCCTGTCCATCGGCGGGCGCGTCGCGGACCGGCGGCCCCACCGCGCGCTGGCCGCGGGAGGGGTCGGGATCGCGGCCCTGTCGGTGGTGCTGGCCGTGGTCCCGGACCGGGTGTGGGTCGTCGTGCCGGTCGTGTTCCTGCTGGGCGTCGCGGCCTTCGTGCTCAACCCGGCCCTCTACGGCCGCGTCTTCACCATCGCCGCCGACGCCCCGACCCTGGCGGGCGCCACCACGGTGTCGGCGTTCCAGCTGGGCATCAGCCTGACCCCGGTGTTCGCCGCCCCGGTCCTCGCCGGCGGCGCCCCGGCGCCGGCGGTGTCCTGGATCGGCGCGGCCCTGGCCCTGCTCACCCTGCCGCTGGTCGCCCTGGACCGGTGAAGCGGACAGCGGCAACCGGAGCACCGGTCGCCGCTGGTGGTGGGGCCGGAGAGACTCGAACTCTCACTGGCACGGACCTAAACCGTGTGCCTCTGCCAATTGGGCTACGACCCCGTGGGCGCAAGCCTATCCGCCGGGCGAAGCAGGCCGATGCCGAGGGACACCACGCCGGCCGCCAGGCTCAGCCCGCCGAGGTAGAGCAGCACGATGAGGCCGTTGGCCTTGGTCGCGCCCTCACCCATCGCGGAGAAGAAGAACCCCGCCGGCATGAGGATCGCCGCCGCCGGGACGCCCAGCCGGGTCACCCAGCCCAGCGCGCCGCGCAGGTTCGCCACGTCCGCGTAGAGCAGGCACACCAGGCCCAGCACGAGCAGGACGCCGGCGTGGGCGTGCCCGGCGCGGAAGAACGACTGCTGGAACCCGGTCAGCGCCACCTCGCCCTGCACGACGGTGGTCAGGAACCGGCCGCCGAACTCGACGCCGACCAGGCTCAGCAGCAGCACGCCCGCCAGGCGGCGGGACGCGGGGGACAGGCGGATGGTCGACACGGTGCTCCTCCAACTGAACGGAAACACCGTTATAAAACCACCCGCGACGACACCGGTCAACGGCGTTCCCGCGCCTGAACTACGGTTACGGGCGCAGACCGCTGCTAGGAGGAGATGTGGCTCGCGACCCCGACACCATCCAGCGCGAGATCGAGCAGGCTCGCGACGCGCTGGCCGCGACCCTGGACGAGCTGGGCACGAGGGCCCACCCGCAGCGCTTCGTCGAGGCGGGCAAGGACAGCGTGCGCGCGAAGCTCGACGAACCCAAGGTCCGGTACTCGCTGATCGCGGTGGCCGTGCTGCTCGGGTTCGCCTTGCTGCGCAAGCTGTTCCGCTGACGGGCTACTGCCCCTTGGCGACGAGGGGCAGTAGCACCTGCGCGGTCATCCGGTCGACGAACGCCGTGTCCAGCGGGTCGCCGGTCAGCATCAGGCGGTAGATCAGCGCCGCGCCGGCCAGCTCCACGGCCATCCCGCGCGGGGCGTCGGCGCGCAGTTCGCCGCGCTCGTCGGCGCGGTCGAGGATGCGGCGCAGCACGTCGCGCTGCGCGATCAGGAACGTCTCGCGGAACGCCGCCGCCAGCTCCGGCTCGTGCGGCAGCTCGCCCACCAGCGCCTGCGCCGCCTTGCCCACCGGCCCGGACAGGAACGCCGCGAACGAGGCCAGGAACTCCCGCAGGTCGCCCTGCAACGACCCGGTGTCCGGCTCGGCGAGGTTCTGCGCCGCCAGGTGCGTGCACGTGTCGATGACCAGGTCGAGCTTGGACTCCCACCGCCGGTAGATGGTCGCCTTGCCCGCCCGGGCGCGGGCGGCGACGGCGTCCATCGTCAGCGCCCGGTAGCCGACCTCCGCCATCACCTCCAGCGCGGCCTGCCGCAACGCGTCGTCGCGGCTCGCGTCCCGGGGTCTGCCCCGCTGCGGAGATCTTGGCGCCCCGCTGTACACCGGTGTGGCCATGTCTGCTCCCGTTCGCCTTTGGCCGGACATCCTAGGCGGGAGCGGCCCTCCTCAGGCCTCGATTGCCTGGTCGTGAGGGGTGCTCGCGTCGTGGTGCAGGGGCAGGCCGTGCCGTGTGTGCAGGTACACCACGGAGAACGCGTACGCGTCGCCGTCGAGCATGTGCACCACGGTCCGGTCCTCGTTGCCCCCGGAGATCTCGTCGACGAGTTGGTCGGCTTGGACGCGGGCGGCGATCAGGCCCGGCGCGACGGCGTCGAGCGCGCGTTCGGCGGTGCGCACGGTCACCGCCCAATCGTCGCCGTGGCGCCGGTAGTTGGCGGTGATGGGGAGCGTGGGCATGGGCTCGACCTCCGTCCTTCCCGCCCAGTTGACCCGCAATCCGGCGCGATCACGCGGTCTGTCCCTCCAACGAGTGACTTCCGGTGTCGTCCCGGTCCGGTCCGGTCCACCCCTTGCGCCGCACCCCGCTCACCTCCTACCTTTCGGGCTTACCGCCGCGCACACCGATCGCCGTTGTCGGCGTCCGCGGAGGGGTTCTGATGGGCCTGAACAGGCGCGTTTTTCTGGGTGCGACGGGTGCGGCGGTCACCGCCGGTCTACTGCCGGTCGCGGGGGCGCGGGCCGGGACATCCGATGTGTCGATGACCGACGAGCAGTGGGCCGACTTCCTCGCGGACCAGGACCTGGTGTGGCGGCGGATGCCCACGAGGTGGTCGCAGGGCCCGTTCCTGGGCGACGGCCGGCTGGGCAGCGTGGTCTACGCGGTCGGCGACCGGATCAAGTTCACCGTCCAGCACGCCGAGGTGCAGGACCACCGCACGACCGGCGGCAGCGCGTGGGGCGTGCCCCGCCTGCCCGTCGGGCACGTCCTGCTCACCCCGGTCGGCGCGGTCCGCGCGGTGGACTGGCGGCTCGACCTGTGGCACGCCGAGCTGGTCGGCACCGTCACCACCGACCGCGGGGCGCTGCGCCTGCACGCGATCGTCACCGAGGGCGTGCTGGGCCTGTCGGTCACCCCGTCCGGCGACGAGCGCGCCGACCTGGTGTTCGTGCCCGAGAGGGCGGTCCCGCCGCGCGCCGCCACCGAGACCCCGCCGGCGGGCTACGAGGTCAACCCCGATCCGGTGACCAGGACGTCCGGCGGCGAGCGGGTGGTGGTGCAGGCGCTGAACGCCGGCGGCCAGACCGCCACCGCGTACCGCGTGATCGGGACGACCGGCAAGCGCAGAATGCTGCTGTCGGTCGCGCACAGCTTCCCCGCCGCCACGGCCGAGGCGTCGGCGCTCGCCCGCGTCCGCGCCGCCGCCGCCCTGCCCGGCGCGGACTTCCAACAGCGCCACCGCGACTGGTGGCACGCCTTCTACCGGCGCAGCTTCCTGTCCATCCCGGACCAGCGGCTCCAGTCGTTCTACTGGATCCAGCTCTACAAGCTCGCCGCCGGCACCCGCGCGGGCGGACCGGTCATGGCGACCTGCGGGCCGTGGCTGGAGCCGACGCCGTGGGCCGCGGCGTGGTGGAACCTCAACGTGCAACTGGAGTACTGGCCCATCCACGGCTCGAACCACCTGGAGCTGGACGCCGTCGCGACCACGCTGAAGGACAACGCCGCCCAGCTCGTCCGCAACGTCAAGACCCAGTACCGCGACGACTGCGCGGGAGTCGGCCGCAGCACCGACCGGCACGCGTCCAACACCGGCACGCTCGGCGAACCCGGCGGCGCCGGCACCGTCGAGCTGGGCAACCTGACCTGGGCGCTGCACAACGTGTGGCTGAGCTACCGGCACTCGATGGACCGCGCACTGCTCGCCGACGTCGTCTTCCCGTTGCTGCGCCGGGCGGTCAACTACTACCTGCGCTTCCTGACCAAAGGCAACGACGGCCGCCTGCACCTGCCGCGACCACGTCACCCGAGTACGGCAACGCGCCCGACTGCAACTACGACCTCCAACTGCTGCGGTGGGCGTGCCGGACCCTGCTCGACTCGGCGCGCGTGCTGCGCATCGACGACCCGCTGGCCGAGCGGTGGCAGGAAATCCTGGACACGCTCGTGCCGTACCCGGTGGACGCCAACGGTTTCATGGTCGGCACGGGTGTCCCGTTCGCCAAGTCGCACCGGCACTACTCGCACATGCTCGCCGTGTTCCCGCTCGCCACCGTGAACTGGGAGCAGCCGGAGAACCGCGCGTTGATCGAGAAGTCCTTGCGGCACTGGATGTCCCTCGAAGGCGCGCACCGCGGCTACAGCTACTCGGGCTCCGGGTCGATCGCCGCGCGCATGTTCCGCGGTGACGAGGCGTTGGCGTACCTGGTGAAGATGTTCGACACCACCTCGCGCTACCCGGTGCTGGAGAACACGATGTACGGCGAGGCCGGGCCGGTCGTCGAGACGCCGCTGTCGGCCGCGCAGACCCTGCACGACCTGGTGTTGCAGAGCTGGGGCGGGATCGTGCGGGTGTTCCCGGCGGTGCCGAGCGCGTGGGCGGACGTCGTGCTGGACCGCCACCTCGCCGAGGGCGCGTTCGAGGTGACGGCGGCCCGGCGCGGCGGGCGGACCCGGTTCGTGCTGGTCCGGAGCCTCGCGGGGGAGCCGTTGGCGTTGCGGCACGGCATCGCGGGCGCGGTCACCGTGCGCACGCCGGCCGGCGCTCCCGTCCCGTACCGCGACCGGGGCGACGGCACGCTCGACGTGGACCTGCCGCGCGGCGGTGAGGTCCTGGTGCACCCCGCGGGCGGCACGCCCGACCTGACGATCGCGCCCGTCCCGATCTCGACTCCCGGACCTCGGTGGGGCCTGCCGGCGTGAACCGACCGTGTCCGCCCGGTGTCCCTCGGTGAGGTGAAGCATGCCCTCGCGGAGTGACGGGTAACACAGTCAGAGGCAAGGCGATACCCCGTATGGATTAACCATCCTGGTCCAGGAGGACGCTATGTCCCGAAGATTGCTGATAGCCGCCACGGCCGCCGTCGGGCTGTTCTTCGCTCCCGTCGCGGCCACCGCCGACCCGGGCAACGGCAACGGCACCGATCCCGGCTTCGTCCCACCCGGACAGTCGCAGGAGCACGGCCAGGGGCAGGGTCAGGGGCAGGGCCACGGCCAGGCCGCCGCGCAGGGCCAACCCCCGGCGGAGGACACCAACGCGCCGCAACCGCCCTCCAACGCGGACTTCACCGACCACGGCGCGAACACGCACGGCCCGTACGACTCGACCCGCGACGGCTCGCCGTCCCAGAACGGCAACGGCGACGGTCAGCAGGTCGGCCAGCCGTGCGCCGGCTGCGTGGGCAACGCCGACAACAAGAACCCGCCCGGACAGCTGCCCGGCGGTTCCGACGGCAACGCCGGCTACGAGTGCGACCGCAACGCGGGCGTGGGCCGCAGCAACCCCGCGCACACGGGCTGCACCGAGACCAACCCGCCGACCACCACCACGACGGCGCCGACGACGACGACCTCCACCTCGACCTCCACCTCGACGTCCACCTCAACCTCCACGTCGACATCGACCTCCACGGGCACCCACACCAGCACCTCGACGTCCACCCAGACGCCGGCCGCCGGTGCGCTGGGCAGCCCGAAGAACCCGGTGGCCGCGGTGCTCGACCAGGCCCTGGCCCACACGGGCGCGAACGCGTCCTGGATGGTCCTGCTCGGCCTGCTCAGCGTCGGCGCCGGCGCCCTGACCCTGCTCGTGACCCGCCGCCGTCGCGCCTGACGCGGCCCGACCAGCCACACCCCCACGACCCGGTGGGGCCGGTCCCACCCCCGGCCGGTCCCGCCGGGTCACCGCACGCGCTCGCGCGGGGGGTGAAACCCGTACTGACGAAACACCGCCCACCTTGCGAGGATGGCCGCACCCGACCCCTGCTACGCCGCGAGGAGGCCCCGTGCGGGCGACGACCATCCACGGACCCAAGGACATCCGCGTCGAGCAGGTGCCGGACGCCGCCGTGCGCGACCCGCACGACGCCGTGGTCAAGGTCGAACTGGCGTGCATCTGCGGCAGCGACCTGTGGGCCTACCGCGGGGTCGCCAAGCGCGCGCCGGGCCAGCGGATCGGGCACGAGTTCGTCGGCGAGGTCGTCGAGGTCGGCCCGGAGGTCACCTCCGTCAAGCCCGGCGACCGCGTCATCGCGCCTTTCGTGTGGAGCGACGGGACCTGCGCGTACTGCGTGCAGGGCCTGCCGACGTCGTGCCGCGACGGCGGCTTCTGGGGGTCCGGCACGTCCGACGGCGGGCAGGGCGAGGCGGTGCGCGTCCCGTTCGCCGACGGCACGTTGGTGCGGGTCCCCGAAGACGTCGACACCGCCCTGCTGCCCGCGTTGCTCGCGCTGTCCGACGTCATGGGCACCGGGCACCACGCGGCGGTCTCGGCCGGCGCCGCGCCCGGCGCGACGGTCGCGGTCGTCGGCGACGGCGCGGTGGGGCTGTGCGGCGTCCTCGCGGCCAAGCGGCTGGGCGCCGAGCGGATCATCTCGCTGGGCCGGCACGAGGACCGCGCCGAGGTGGCCCGGCTGTTCGGCGCGACCGACCAGGTGCCCGAGCGCGGCGAGGAGGCGGTGGCCCGGGTCCGCGAGCTGACCGGCGGGCTGGGCGCGCCCGTCGTCCTGGAGTGCGTGGGCACCGAGGAGTCCTGGACGACCGCCATCGGCCTGGTCCGCGACGGCGGCCGGATCGGCTACGTCGGCGTCCCGCACCAGGCCCCGAACCTGCCCACCGGCAAGCTGTTCCCGCGCAACATCGGCATCGCGGGCGGCCTCGCGCCGGTCCGCAACTACCTGCCCGAGCTGATGGCCGACGTGCTGGCCGGTCGGCTCGACCCGTCGCCGGTGTTCGACCGGACGCTCCCGCTGGACGAGGTCGCCGACGGCTACCGGTCGATGGACGACCGCAGCGCGTTGAAGGTCGTGCTCACCCCGTGATCCGGTTGGCCACGCCCCGCCAGACGACCTCCATGACGTAGGTGGTGGCGAGCGCGGGTCCCACCTCGGGCCGGCGCTCGCACCACAGCGCGAGGCGCTCGGTCGAGCCGACCACGATCTCCGCGAACGCCTCCGCCTCGACCACGTCGATGTCGGTGTCGAAGCTGCCGATCACGGCCGCGATGAGGTCCGTCTGCTGCCGCCGGATGCCCTCGATCTCCTCCACGGCCGACGGCACGGTCACCGCCGCCTCCTGCCGCAGCAACGCCCACGCCTGCTTGTGCTCGCCGATGAACTCGAAGAACGCGAGCAGGCCCAGCCGCAGGATCTCCTCCGGTGTCGTCGCCCCGGAGATCGCCTGCTGGGTGCGGTCGAGCAGCTCGGTGCGCGCCCGGTGGATGCACCCGATGAGCAGGCCCTCCTTGGAGCCGAAGTACTCGTAGAGCATCGGCTTGGACACGCCCACGCGTTCGGCGATCTCGTCCATGGACGCCGCGAGGTAGCCGCGTTCGGCGAAGACCTGCTCGGCGATGTCGAGCATCTGCGCCTTGCGCTGCGCCTTGGGCATCCGCTTGCGGCGCGGCTCCTCCGTGGTGGTCACGAACTGGAGACTACCGGAGGTAACTTACTTCGAGTAACCTACTGGGGAGTATGTAGCCGGACGAGGAGGTCGGGATGCACCGAGAGGTCAAGGTCCTGGTCGTGGGCACGGGCTTTTCCGGCCTGGGCATGGCGATCGAGCTGAAGCGGACCGGCGAGCACGATTTCGTCGTGCTCGAAAAGGCGAGCGACCTGGGCGGCACCTGGCGGGACAACTCCTACCCCGGCTGCGCGTGCGACGTCCCGTCGCACATGTACTCGTACTCGTTCGAGCTGAACCCGAAGTGGTCGCGGATGTTCGCGCGCCAGCCGGAGATCTGGGCGTACCTCAAGCAGGTGGCCGACAAGTACCGGCTGCGCGAGCACATCCGCTTCAACACCAAGGTCTCCGGCGCGCGGTGGGACGAGGACGCCAAGGTCTGGCACGTCGCGACCGAGCAGGGCGACACCTACACCGCCAAGGCGGTCGTCGCCGGCGTCGGCGCGCTGCACATCCCGAACGTCCCGGCGCTGCCGGGCATCGAGAACTTCCAGGGCAAGGCCTTCCACTCCGCCGAGTGGGACCACGACCACGACCTGCGCGGCAAGCGGGTCGCCGTGGTGGGCACGGGCGCGTCGGCCATCCAGTTCGTGCCCCGCATCGCCGACGACGTCGAGCACCTGACGATCTTCCAGCGCACGCCGCCGTGGATCATGCCCAAGATGGACCGCTCGATCCGGTCGTGGGAGCAGCGGGTCTTCCGGGCCGTGCCCGGCGCGCAGCGGCTGTACCGGAACTTCGTGTACTGGACGCGCGAGTCCAGCGCCCTGGGGTTCGCGGTGAACCCGAAGATCATGGAGTTCGCGCAGAACATCGCCAAGCGCCACATGCGCTCCCAGGTGCCCGACCGCGAGCTGCGGGCGAAGCTCACGCCGGACTACACGATGGGCTGCAAGCGGGTGCTGATCTCCAACGACTACTACCCGGCGCTGTCCAAGCCGAACGTGGACCTGACCACCGACGGCATCGCGGAGGTGCGGGCGCACAGCATCGTGGACCGGGCGGGCGTGGAGCACGAGGTCGACACGATCATCTACGGCACCGGGTTCCACGTGGTGGACAGCTTCGACTACCTGGACATCCAGGGCAAGGGCGGGGTGGACCTGGCCAAGCAGTGGCGGGAGAAGGGGATCGAGACCTACTACGGCATCACCGTCTCGGGCTTCCCGAACCTGTTCTTCCTGCTCGGCCCGAACACCGGCCTGGGCCACAACTCGGTCGTCTTCATGATCGAGTCCCAGATCCGCTACGTCCGCCAGTGCCTGGAGCTGCTGGACCGCCACCACGCGGACGAGCTGGACGTGCGGCCGGACGTGCAGGCGAGGTTCAACCGGCGGTTGCAGCGGAAGCTGACGAAGGGCGTGTGGACCGAGGGCGGCTGCAAGAGCTGGTACCTGGACGCGCAGGGCATCAACCGGACCGTGTGGCCGGGCTTCACGTGGCGCTACTGGATGCGCACGAAGACCGTGCGAGCCGAGGACTACACCCTGACCCGCGCCCGACGGGACCGAGTGCCCGCCTGAGCCCGCCCGGCTGCGGCTGCCGGGCGGCGGCTGCCGGCGCGCGGCTGTCGGCGCGCGGCTGTCGGACGATCGCGCTGTCCCGCAGCGCGATCGTCCCGGCCGGGTCAGTGGCTCAGACGCCGGCGGCCTTCGCGCGTTCCGCGCGGAGCTGGGTCACGGCCGGCAGGTCGAGCGGCGCGGGCTTGGCGCCGGTCGCCCACTCGATCAGCAAGTCGGCCAGCGCCGGGTTGCGCGGCAGGACCGGGCCGTGCAGGTAGGTGCACAGGATCCGCCCCTGCACCGCGCCCTCCACCGAGCCGTCGTTGCCCGTCCCCACCTTCACGTGCGCCAACGGCCGCGCCGACGGGCCCAGCACCGTGCGGCCCTGGTGGTTCTCGAAGCCGGTCAGCAGGCCCTCGAACAGGCCGTCCGCCGGGGTCGCGATGACCTCGCCGATCGCCCGGCTGCCCCCGGCGTGCGACGTCGAGTCGATCAGGCCCAGACCCGGGTGGGTCACCTGGTCGGCCCGCGTGAACGACTCGCCGAAGATCTGGATGCCCGCGCACACACCCAGGATCACGGCGCCGCGCGCCGCCGCCCGCTGCATGCCCGGGTGCTCGCGCAGGTGCCGCACGGCCAGGGTCTGCGCCGTGTCCTCGCCGCCGCCCACCACGTAGATGTCGCACGAGTCCGGCACCGGCTCGCCGAACCGGATCGTCACGATCTCCGCCGGGATGCCGCGCCACGCCATGCGCTTCTCCAGCACCACGGCGTTGCCGAAGTCGCCGTACGTGCCGAGCAGGTCCGGCAGCACCAGGGCGATGGAAACCTTGGACGCACTCACTGGGCGGCCCTCGCGTTCAGGTCGCGGAAAGCGGTGTAGTTGGCGATGACCTCCACCGCGCCCGGCGGCATCGCGTCGATCGCCTTCAGCGGGTCGGGCACGATCGTGTGCTCGACCTCCGCGTAGGTCAGGCGCACGGCCAGGTCGGTCGCCCGCTCGCCGGACGCGATGACCTGCCGGCCGCGCAACCGCTCGAACGGCACGTCCCACAGCCACGACAGGTCGCGCCCGTCGGCCTCCTGCGCGTTGATCACCAGCACGGCCGGGTGGTCGGCCTCGCGCACGACGTTGAGCGTCTCGCTCCAGCCCGCCGGGTTCTTCGACAGCAGCAGCCGCGCCCGGTGGCCGCTGCGCTGGATCGTCCGGTACCGGCCCGCGACGTTGGACACCGCGCGCAGCCGCTCGACGGCCTCGGCCACCGGCACGCCCAGCGCGAACGCCGCCGCCGTCGCCATCACCGCGTTGGCCGCGTTGAACTTGCCCGGCAGCCGCAGCGTCAGGTCGAGCTTCTCGCCGGTCGGCGTCACCAGGTGGCCGTCACCGGTCACCCAGTCCGGCTTGGGCCGGGCCAGGTCGCAGCCGGTGCAGTGCCAGTGCTCGCCCTCCCAGCGGATCGGGTCGCCGCAGCGCGGGCAGGACGCCGCGTCGTTGTGCCAGCCCGTGCCGGTCGCCACCCAGACGACCTCGCGCGCGTCGCGGGCCGCGGAGGTCACCATGATGTCGTCGCAGTTGGCCACGACCACGCCGGGCACGCCGGCCAGCGCCGTGCGCAGCGACTTCTCGATGGTGCGGACCTCGCCGACCCGGTCGAGCTGGTCGCGCGAGAGGTTCAGCAGCACGGCGACCGCGGGCGTGCTGGCGCGGCAGACCTCGGGGAAGTACCCCTCGTCCACCTCCAGCACGGCGAACGGCGCGTCCGGCTGCTTGGACAGCGCCGTGACGTGCCCGTCGGGCATGTTCGCGCCCCCGTGGTTGGTGGCGACCCGGCCCAGGGCGGAGACGGCGCGCGCGAGCATCATCGTGCTCGTCGTCTTGCCGTTGGTGCCGGTGACCAGCGCGACCCGGCGGCCGGCGGTCAGGTGCGCCAGCGCCTGCGGGTCGAGCTTGAGCGCCACGCGGCCACCGATCATGCCGCCCGCGCCCAGGCCCATCTTCTGCGACAGCTTCGAGCTCATGTTGCCCAGTCGCACGGCCGCCGCGGTGCGCAGCGGCAGGCGGGCTGGGTCTGCACCAGGAGTGTTCGGCAAGCGACTTCCCGCGTCGGTGGGGTGGGGAGGGTTGCCGCCGATGCTACCGGGGCCGCCCGCCGTCCAGCTCCCGCAGGGTCCTGATCAGGTCCACCGTGCTGAGCTGGCACAACTGGGCCATGTACTCCAGCGCCGGCAGGTCGAGGTGGACCTCCGGGGACTGGCCGGGGGTCAACTGGTGCAGCCGGCCCTGGGCCCAGCGGCGCAGCGGCAGCAGCTGGGGGCGGTGGTCGGTGACCACGGCGGCCAGGTTGACCGCCAGGTGCCCGGCGGGGGCGTCGCCGAACACGCGGTCGTGCACGCGGGCCAGGACGTGGTGCGCGGGCACGCCGAGCGCGACGCAGATCTCCACCAGCCGCACCACCGAGCACTGCCGGGTGCCCAGCTCGTAGGTGGCGAGGGTCTGCAGCGAGATGTCGCTCTGGAGCCTGCGGTTGAGCTCCTTGCGGGTCCAGCCGCGCTGCTTGCGAAGACTGCGGAGCTCATCACCGAGCACGCGCTGGTACGCCGCTGTGTCGATCTGCACCGTCAAGTCCTCCATGTCCGCGGGGGCCCCGACCGACCCCACGCGAATGGAAAGCACGACTGCGCGTCCGCTTACGCGACTTGCCCGGATTATCCCCCGATCGGGCGAACCGAGTAGTACTCTCAGTAGTCCTTCAGCGCTCAAGTGCGCTGGTCACGCCGGTTTCCAGGGGTCCGAGGAACCGCGGGTCAGGCTTGGCCACGAGCCCGTCCCACATCGCCTTGCCGCTCGCGAACGCCTCGCGGAAGTGCCCGTACGCCGTCGTGGACGCCCACTGGCGGGACGTGTCGTGGCCCACGCCGAACGCCTCCAGCCCGGCCGACCGGCACAGCGCGACCGCGCGCGGCAGGTGGAACTCCTGCGTCACCACGGTCAGCCTGGTGACGCCGAAGATGCGCTTGGCCCGCGTGCACGAGTCCCACGTGTCCAGGCCCGCGTAGTCCGCCACGACCAGGTCCGCCGGGACGCCCTTGGCCACCAGGTAGTCGCGCATCGCGGTGGGCTCGTCGTAGTCCGCGCGGCTGTTGTCGCCGCTGACCAGCAGCACCTTGACCTTGCCCGCCCGGTGCAGGTCCGCGGCGACGTCCAGCCGGCCGGCCAGGAACGGCGTCGGCCGCCCGCCGCGCAGCCCCGCGCCGAGCACGAGGGCGACGGGCGTCTCCGGCACGTCCGCCGCGGCGTGCCGGTAGGGCGCGCTGGACACCCGCACCCACACCAGCGGCACCGCCGCCAGCACCGCCGCCAACGCCGCCGCCACCAGCACCCGCCGCCAGCGGATCCGCCGGATGAACGCCCCCATGCCTACCCCCAGGTCGTGACTCAGTTGACGCAGCGCACCCCGTCGGCCGTGATCGGCGGCTCCTCGGTGGTGCTGGTGCCGGGCTGGGCCCGCCGCGCCCCGTCGAGGCCGACCAGCGGCGCGCCCGCGAGGTTCTGCGTGCCCGGACCGGAGTAGTCGCTGCCGACGAACACCCGCGCCCGGCCCGCCGGGATGTCGTCGTCCTGCTCGATGTCGAGCCCGCCCAGCGCGTCGGCGACGGCCTGCGCGCCCGCCTCGCCGCCCTGGCCGTAGCGCACCACGGACTTCGCCATCGGGGTGTCGGCGTTGGCCGCACCGCCGGAGACGAACTTCTTCGCCACCAGCGCGTCCAGCACCCGACCGGCCAGGCCGCCCGAGCCCGAGGCGTTGCGCACCTCGACGGTGACGGTCGACGGGTCCACGCTCGGCGCGGTGGACGTGCCGGTGGGCTCCTTGCCCAGGTTCTTGAAGAACCGCTTGACCTCGGACTCGTTGATCTCGATGGCCGTGCCGTCCTCGGGCGTGACCAGTTCCGGGTTGCCGGTCGGGATCGTCTCGAACTTGATGTTGCCGCCGGACAGGTCCTTCATCTGGGTGGCGAACTTCAGCACGTCCCAGCCCTTGTCCAGCACGATCGACTTGGTCAGCGCGTCGATGAGGGCGCGCAGCTTGGTCGGGTCGGACAGCGTGCCCGCCGACAGCATCTTCTTCGCCAGGCCCGCCATGAACACCTGCTGGCGGACGATCCGGTCGAGGTCGCCGCGCAGGAGGCCGTAGCGCTGGCGGACGAACGCGAGCGCGTCGCGGCCCTGGATGGTCTGCGGGCCCTTGGCGAAGTCCGCGCCGGAGTACTCGTCCTCGGTGGCCTGGTTGAGGCAGACGTCCACGCCGCCGACGGCCTTGGTGATGTCGTAGAAGCCGACCAGGTTGATCTCGGCGTAGTGGTCGATGGTGACGCCGGTGAGGTCCTGGACGGTCTGGATGAGGTTCTTCGCGCCCGCCTTCTTCGACTCCTGCTCCACCTGGGCCGGGTCGGTGACGCCCTTCTTCTGCAGGTCCGCGACGGCGTCGTTCTTGCCGTAGCCGTACGCGGAGTTGATCTTGTGCCGCCCGTAGCCGCCCGCGATCTTGACGTAGGAGTCGCGGGGGAACGACACGGCGACGGCCTTGCCGGTGTCGTTCGGGATGTGCATGAGGATGATCGTGTCGGTGTTCAGGCCGCCCGCGCTCTCGTCGCCGGCCTGGAGCTCGTCGAGGATGTGCTGGGGGAGCGGGTTGCCCTTGGCGTCGGTGCGGGCGTCCATGCCGACCATGAGGATGTCGATGGACCCGTCCGCGGGCCGCTCGCCGCCACCGTCCGCGCCGATGACGTCGGTGGTGGTGAGGTTGTTGGCGAGGGACTGGAAGTTCGCCCACGCGTAGCCGGTGCCGAGGAGCACGGCGACGGAGAAGAAGGCGACCACCGTGCGGCCGACCAGGTTCCCGCTCTTGACCGGCCCGCGGCGGGGGGCGGTGCGCCGGGCCGGCGGGCGCTGGGTGGGACGGGGGCGCGCTCCGGCCTGGGCGGTCTCGGCCCGCGCCGGGCCGCTGCCGGGCCGCCTGCCGACACCTTCGGCACCCGCGCGGGCGGTGGTGCGGGCAGCGTCACCGGCACGCGCGGGGCGGCTCTCGGCACCGGCCCGAGCAGACCGGCCTTCGCCACGGGCGGCGGCACCGCGCTGGTCGGCGCGGCGTTGGTCGGCGCGGCGTTGGTCGGCACTGCGTTGGTCGGCACTGCGGCCGGGGGTGCTGCGCGGGTCGCCGCTGCGGCCGGCCGCACTGCGCCCGCCTGCCTCACGTCCGGCTGCCTCGCGCCCGGTTGCGCCGCGCCCGCCTGCCTCACCGCCGGCTGCGCTGCGGCCGGCCACGCCACGCCCGCCTGCCTCACGTCCGGCCGCACTGCGCCCGCCGGCGTCGCGCCCGGTTGCGCCGCGCGGGTCCTCGCCGCGAGCGGCGCTGCGGGAGTCGTTGCCGCGTGTCGTGCCGCGGGCGTCGGCGCTGCGGGAAGTGCCGCCGCGCTGGTCGCTGCCGCGCGGGGTGCCGCCGCGCGGGTCGCCCGGCTGGGGGCGGCGTGGCGGGACGTCCTGGCCGGCGCGTGGGTCGCGGCGGGGTGCGTCACCCCGAGCGGCGTCGTGGTTCGCGCGCGGTGGCTCCGGGGTGCGGTTGTGGGGTTCGCCACGGTTCTCGGAGCGGGGCGGGCGGGGCGGGTCCGCGGGGGCGCGGCGCGGGTCGCCCGCCGCGCGCGGGGGGTGCGGTGCGCGAGGGGGCGCGGGTCGCCGGCGGAACCCTTCGGGTTCGCCCGGCCTCGGCGGCCGGTTGTCCACTCGCGCTCCTCCCTTTTCCCCGGACTTGCCCTGGTGGACGCGCCGGTGCCCTCTGGGGTTGCCCACAGGGTGGCACAGCCCCACATCCCGACGAGGTGATACCGGGTCTTGACAGTCGGTGACCAGTGAAGTAACCCGACCGTGAGGGTCCCGGTGCCCCGTTCGTAGACTTCACCCCGTGCTCACGATGCAGGACGCGCTGCTGGCGCTGACCAGGTACTGGACCGAACGGGGCTGCATCGTCGTGCAGCCGTACAACACCGAGGTCGGTGCGGGCACCCTCAACCCGGCGACCGTGCTGCGCGTCCTCGGCCCCGAGCCGTGGCGGGTGGCCTACGTCGAGCCCAGCGTGCGGCCCGACGACGCCCGGTACGGGGAGAACCCCAACCGCCTCCAGACCCACACCCAGTTCCAGGTCATCCTCAAGCCCGACCCGGGCGACCCGCAGGAGCTGTACCTGGGCAGCCTCGAAGCGCTCGGCATCGACGTGCGCGCCCACGACGTGCGGTTCGTCGAGGACAACTGGGCCTCGCCCGCGCTGGGCGCGTGGGGCCTGGGCTGGGAGGTGTGGCTGGACGGGCTGGAGATCACCCAGTTCACCTACTTCCAGCAGGCCGGCGGCATGTCGCTGGACCCGGTGTCGGTGGAGATCACCTACGGCATCGAGCGCATCATGATGGCGTTGCAGGGCGTGGACCACTTCAAGGACATCGCCTACGCGCCCGGCATCTCCTACGGCGAGGCGTTCGGCCAGGCCGAGTACGAGATGTCCCGCTACTACCTGGACGACGCCGACGTCGAGGCCAACAAGCGGCTGTTCGAGGAGTACGCGTCCGAGGCGCGGCGCATGCTCGACGCCCGCCTGCCCGTGCCGGCGCACAACTACGTGCTGAAGTGCTCGCACACCTTCAACGTCCTCGACGCGCGCGGCGCGATCAGCACCACCGAGCGGGCCCGCGCGTTCGCCCGCATGCGGGGGCTGGCGCGCGAGGTCGCGCAGCTGTGGGCCGCGCGCCGGGAGGAGCTGGGCCACCCGCTGGGCCTGGTGGAGCCGCCGGCCGCGCCCGAACTGCCCGCCGCCGGCGCCACCGACGGGCCCGAGACGCTGCTGTTCGAGATCGGCACCGAGGAACTGCCGCCCGCCGAGGTCACCCGGACCGTCGAGGCGGTGCGCGCGGCCGTGACCGAGAAGCTCGCCGCGACCCGCCTCACCCACGGCGAGGTGCAGGTGCACGGCACGCCGCGCCGGATCGTCGTGCTGGTGCCCGAGGTGTCGCCGCGCGAGCCCGACGCCGAGAAGACCATGCGCGGACCGCGCGTGTCCGCCGCGTTCGACGCCGACGGCGCGCCCACCAAGGCCGCGCAGGGCTTCGCGCGCGGGCAGGGCGTGGCCGTGGCCGACCTGTCCCGGGTGGTGGAGAACGGCGTCGAGCACGTCGCCGTGGTCAAGACCGTCCCGGGCGGCGGCGCGGTCGAGGTGCTCGGGACGCTGCTCGCGTCGGTCGTGGCGGAGCTGCGCGCCGAGAAGAACATGAAGTGGAACGACCCGAAGCTGTCGTTCACCCGCCCGATCCGCTGGCTGCTCGCGCTGCTGGGCGCCACGCCGGTGCCGGTGGGCGTGTCGGCGCTGGTCTCCGGCACCACGACCGGCGTGCACCGCACCGCCGAGTCGCCGGTGGTGGCAGTGTCCACCGCGGACGGTTACCTGGAGTTCCTGGCACAGCACGGGATCACGGCGTCCGCCGCGGTGCGCCGGGACGTGGTCGTGGAGCGCGCGGCCGAACTGGCCAAGTCCGTCGGCGGTGTCGTGGACTTCGAGGGCGTGCTGGACGAGGTGACCAACCTGGTCGAGCAGCCGACCCCGTTGCTGGGGTCGTTCGACGCCAAGTACCTCGAACTGCCGCAGCAGATCCTGACCACGGTCATGCGCAAGCACCAGCGCTACCTGCCGGTGCGCGCGGAGGACGGCTCGCTGCTGCCGCACTTCGTCGCGGTGGCCAACGGGTCCGTCGACGCGGACCTGGTGCGCCGCGGCAACGAGGCCGTGCTGCGCGCCCGGTACGAGGACGCGGCGTTCTTCTGGCGGGCCGACCTGCGCACGCCGTTGGCGGACCTGAAGGCGGGCCTGGAGAAGCTGACGTTCGCCGACAAGCTCGGGTCGATGGCCGACCGGGCCGGGCGGATCGCGGTGCTGGCGGGCCGGTTGGCCGACGTCGTCGGCGGCGCGGACGACACGCTGACCCGCGCGGGCGAGCTGGCCAAGTTCGACCTGGGCTCGCAGATGGTGATCGAGCTGTCCAGCCTGGCCGGCGTGATGGCCCGCGAGTACGCGGCGCGCGCGGGCGAGCCGGCCGAGGTCGCGCAGGCCCTGTACGAGATGGAGCTGCCCCGCTCGGCGGGCGACGCGCTGCCCGCGTCCCGGGCCGGCGCGCTGCTGTCGCTGGCGGACCGGTTCGACCTGCTCGCGGGCCTGTTCGGCATCGGGGCCAACCCGACCGGCAGCTCCGACCCGTTCGGGTTGCGGCGGGCGGCGCTGGGCGCGGTGAGCGTGCTGCGGGCGTTCCCGGAGCTGCGCGACATCACGCTGACCAAGGCGCTTTCCCTCGCCGCGCAGGACTTGGACGTCTCGGCGGAGGCGTTGGAGAACGCGCGCGAGTTCGCCGTGCGGCGGTACGAGCAGCAACTGCTGGACGCCGGCCACGACCACCGCTTCGTCAACGCGGTCCTGCCGCTGGCCGACGCCCCGGCCCAGGCCGACGAGACGTTGGCGGAGCTGACGTCGCTGGCCGGGTCGGAGGACTTCGCCGCGCTGGTCGCCGCTCTCCAGCGGGTGCGGCGGATCGTGCCCGCCGAGACCGCGCCGGACTACGACGCCGGTGTGCTGGGCGAGCCGGCCGAGGTGGCGCTGCACAAGGCGCTGGCGGAGGTGTCGTTCGAGGGTGCCGGGCTGGCGGCGTTCGTGGCGGCGGCGAGCGGGTTGACCGGGCCGGTGAACACCTTCTTCGACGAGGTGCTGGTGATGGCCGAGGACCCGGAGGTCCGCAAGGCCCGCCTGGGCCTGCTGGCGTCGATCCGCGACCTGGCCGCGCCGGTGCTGGACTGGCAGGCCCTGGGCACCGCACTGGGCTGAGCACGTGAAGAGAGCCCCCGCCCGACACCGGGCGGGGGCTCTCGCTCATCGGTCAGATGTGGCTGCCGCCCCGGGTCACCGCTCCGTACGCGTCCACGATGCCGTGGCCGTAGAAGCCGTTGAACCGGGCGTCACCCTCGCAGGTCGCCGTGAACTCCGCCGAGCGGCCTTCCCGCTCGTAGGAGACCGTGCGCGGGAACGGGCAGGCGCGCTGGGTCGCGGTCTTGAGGAGGACCTTCTCGACCTTGTCCGGGGACAGGGTCAGGGTGCCCGGGTGGGCGCGGTCCTTCTTGCCGTACTCGCTGACCACCAGGGCCGCGACGCCGGCCGCGTGCGGCGCGGCCATCGAGGTGCCCTGGAGGTACTGGTAGTAGCCGCAGGACGTGCCCGCGCAGTACTTCGCGACGCCGGCCGACTGGCCCTTCGCGGTCACGTTGCCGGCCTCGTCGATGTTGCCCTCGGCCAGCGCCACGTTGCGCGGGTAGGTCGACCGGATCAGGTTCTCGTTGGTCCGGTACCACGGGGTGCCGAAGCCGTCGCGGAACCAGCCGCCGGGGGCGGACAGGTCGGTCTGCTCCGTGCCCCAGTTCGAGTAGTCGGCCTTGGCCAGCGACGGGCCGAGCGAGGACACCGAGATGACGTGCTCGCCCTCGGTCGGCAGGTGCAGGCACTTGCTGTTGTCGATGGCGCGCGGGTAGTTCGTGCCCGCCGGGTAGTTCGGGCTGGCCGCGTCGGTGCGCGGGTTGCCCAGGTCCTCGTGGTTGTTGCCGCCGGCCGCGATCAGCGTCACGCCCTTGCGGTGGGCGTAGTTCAGCGCCCGCTGCACGGCCGTGATGGTGGCCCGTTGCTCCAGCCGCGCCTGCGGGCTGTCGGCCGGGTGGTCCAGGCAGTTCATGTACCAGGGGTCGATGTAGAACGACATGTTGATCACGTCGAGGCCGATGTCGGCGCCGTAGGTGATCGCGTCCACGACCGGCTGGAGGAAGAAGTAGCCGGAGTCCTGGGCGCCGCGGATGTTGACCAGGGACACGTTCGGCGCGACACCGGAGATGCCGAAGCCGTTGGCCGCCGCGCCGATCGTGCCCGCGACGTGGGTGCCGTGGCCGTTGTCGTCGTGGTCGTCGGGGTCGACGCAGCCGCGGAACTCGCAGGGGCCGTCGACCTCGTTGCCGTTGGGGTCGGAGGGGATGTCGATGGTGAAGTTGCGGGACAGCTCGCGGTTGAAGTTCGGCGCGATGTCCGGGTGGGTGCCGTCGACGCCGGTGTCGAGGATGCCGACGTAGACGCGCTTGTCGCCGGCCTGCCGGGCGCGGGCCTTGTCGGAGCGGACCAGCTTGAGGCCCCACAGGGCGTCGTCGAGCGGGTCCATGCCGGCCGTGGCGTCGGGGGACTTCGCGGGCGACGGGGACTGGGCCGCCGCGCCGAGGTGCTCGCGTTCCACGACGCGCCACTCCCGGTTGCCCGGGGTGTCGGTGGGGGCCGCGCCGAGCGGCTTGAGGCCGGTCGCGCCGAGCACCGCGTCGGAGGCGGAGACGCGCTGCACGAAACCGGCGGCGGGCGCCTTGACGGTCAGGGTGCCGACGGCGGCGTTCTCGGCGAGGACCCGACCACCGGCGGCGGCCACGGCGGCCTTGGCCGCGTCGGTGCTCGCGCCGTCCTCGACGACCACGGTGAAGTCGGCGGTGCCCGGCTGACCGGCCGCGGGCTGTGTCCCGGTCGTCAGCAGCGCGGCGGTGGTCGCCACCACCAACGCCGAGGGAACGATTCTGCGTGTTCTCACGCGTGTCTCCTCACAGACCCGGAGGGGGTATGGGTCGGGCGACACCCTGGCAAACAAATCCGAACGCCGGTAGCCGTCATTCGTAGTCAGTGAGCACCGTAATCGTTTGTGCGCGAGCAGTTACATCCTGTGTTTTGGTAACGATCCGACCTGCGCGTTCGATCTTCCCCGAAGGCCGACCAACGATTGGTGCGGACCATTTGGCACCAAGGCGTTGCTACGTCTTGACGAAGCGGCGTCGCGGGAGATGGAATCGGCCATTCTGTTTCGATCCACCGATCGGCGGTCGGTCCGCGCAAGGGGTTGGCGAATGCGAAGACTACGCGGAGTGGTGTGCTGCGCCGTGCTCGTCCTGACCGCGGCGGCGTGCGGGGTGGACCGCAAGCCCGCCGGCGGGCCGGAGCCGGTCGCGCCGCTCCAGCCGGGCGACAAGCCGGTGGTCGGCGTGATCCTGCCCGACCGCGACTCGTCGGACCGCTGGGAGGAGCAGGACCGCCCGCTGCTGGAGTCCGCGTTCAACTTCGCCGGCATCACGCCGCTGATCGAGAACGCCGAGGGCGACGAGAAGAAGTTCCAGAGCATCGCCGACGACATGATCCAGCGCGGCGTGAAGGTCCTGATGACCACGCCGTTGAGCACCGAGGGCGGCGCGACCGTCGAGCGCAAGGCCAAGCAGGCGAACATCCCGGTCATCAACTACGACCGGATCAGCCTGGGCGGCCAGGCCGACTACTACGTCTCCTTCGACAACCTCAACGTCGGCGAACTCCAGGCCGAGGGCCTGCTGAGGTGCCTGGGGAACAAGCCGGGCGCGCAGATCATCGAGATCCAGGGCGCGCCGACGGACAACAACGCGACCCTGTTCGCCGACGGCCAGCGCCGCAAGCTGGGGCCCAAGTACGACGCCGGCGCGCTCAGGCTGGTCAAGAGCCAGGCGATCGACCAGTGGGACCCGGTGCGGGGCAAGGCAGTCTTCGAGCAGATCCTGGACGACAACGGCGGCAAGGTGGACGGCGTGGTCGCCGCCAACGACGGCCTCGCGGGCGCGGTGATCGAGGTGCTCAAGGCGCGCGGGCTCGCGGGCAAGGTGCCGGTGACCGGTCAGGACGCCACGCTGGAGGGGCTGCGCGCGGTGCTGCGCGGCGACCAGTGCATGACCGTCTACAAGCCGATCCGGGACGAGGCGGAGGCGGCGGCGCGGCTGGCGATCGCGGTGGCGCGCGGGGACATCAGCGGCGCGGACGACCTGGCCACCGGCAACACCCGCGACCTGGTGTCGCGCCGGGACGTGAAGTCGGTGCTGCTCGGCGCGGACCTGATCACCAAGGCCGACGTGCGGCGGCTGGTGGCCGAGAGCGTGGTGAAGTCCGTGGACCTGTGCGCGGGCGACGTCCGGCCGGTGTGCGACGAGCTGGGCATCCTGGTCAACTAGACCCGGGACCGGCCAGCAGGTCGATGTCCTTCGCGGTCATCGGGCCGCCGCAGTGCGGGCAGGTCAGCTCGACGTGGCTGACCTGCCCGCACGCGTGGTGCCGGTAGAGCACGGGCGGGCCGTCGGGGGAGACCCACCGGTCGCCCCACCGCACCATCACCATCAGCACGTCGACCAGCTCGGTGCCGCGTTCGGTGAGCGCGTACTCGTAGCGGTTGGTCGCGTACTCGCGCCGTTCCAGCACTTCGCGCTCCACCAGCCACTTGAGGCGTTCGGTGAGCACCTTGCGGGAGATCCCGAGGTCCTCCTGGATCCGGTCGAACCGGTTGATGCCCGCGTAGACGTCCCGCAGGATCAGCGGCGACCAGGGCTCGCCGATCACGTCGAGCGTGCGCGCGATGGAGCACGCCATGGTCCCGAAGTCAGTCCGCTGCACCCACCCGAGTCTACGCGTACGGGTTCCCTCAGGGAACCGACTCCTGATACGGTTCCCTCAAGGAACTCGAATCGGAGGAACCATGAACCGCCCGGACGTCGTGTCGAGGGACCAGTGGCAGGCGGCGTTGGACGACCTGCTGGTGCGCGAGAAGGAGTTGACCCGGGAGCTGGACGCCCTGGCCGCCACCCGCCGCCGGCTGCCGGCGGTCCGCGTGTCCGCCGACCACCGCTTCACCGCGCCGGACAGCTCGCCGGTCGGCCTCGCCGACGTGTTCGCCGGCCGCCGCCAGCTGGTCGTCTACCACCACATGCTCGAACCCGGCCAGGACTGGGTGTGCGGCGGCTGCACGTCGTTCACCGACAACATCGCCGACCAATCGCACCTCAACGCCCGCGACACCACGCTGGTGCTGATGTCCCGCGCGCCCCGCGCCGAGATCGACGCCGTGCGCGACCGGTTCGGCTGGACCGTGCCGTGGTACTCCGCCGACCCCGCCTTCTACACCGAGATCGGCCTGACGGGCGGGTTCCGGCTGAGCGTGTTCCTGCGCGACGGCGACGAGGTCTTCTACACCTACTACACGACCGCGCGCGGCGTGGACCGCCTGCGGCTGGACTTCAACCTCCTCGACCTCACCCCGTACGGGCGCCAGGAGACCTGGGAGGACTCGCCCGAGGGGTGGCCGCAGACCCCGACCATGGCGTGGCTGCGCCCGCGCGACGAGTACGGGAGCTGACCCGTGGAACTCACCGCCGCCGAGCGCGACGCGTTCCTCGCCGAACCCCACGTGGCCGTGCTGACCATCGCCGCGCCGGACCGCCCGCCGCTGACCGTCCCCGTCTTCTACGCCCACCGCGACGGGCTGATCAGCTTCTTCACCGGCACCCAGGGCCGCAGGGCGCGCAAGACCCGCCTGTTGGCCGAGACGGGCGCGTTCAGCCTGTGCGTGCAACGCCCCGAGCCGCCGTACACGTACGTCACGGCGGAGTGCACGGTCGTCCGCACCGAGCGCAAGCCGGAGGTGGAGGACGTGGTCGCCGTCGCCGCCCGGTACATGCCCGAGGACGCGGCGCGCGAGTTCGCCGAGGCCGAGATCGCGCACCCGGCGGGCACGTTCGTCCTGTTCACCGGCCGCCCGGACCGCTGGATCAGCAGGCGGTTCGGCTAGGCCGTGTCCCGTGGGCGCCGTGGCCGTCCGGCGCCGGTCAGCTCACCGCTGGGGGTTGGCGGCGTTCCCAGCGCTCGATGATCCGCTCGGCCGTGGCGCGGTCGATCGGCTCGAACGTGCCGTCGTAGCGCCCGCGCTGCCAGTCCTCGCGGATGTAGCTGTCCCGCCAGCCCGTGCCCGGGTGGTACCGCTCCTCCCGTTCGCCTCCGTGCTCGGTCGTCCACGTGCGGAGCACGCCACTGGGATCGTCCACGGTGGATCCGTCCAGCCAGGCGAGGTAGGAGTACGGCCTGCCGTCGAAGGTCACACCCCTGCTGACCTGGTCGCGCACCGCGTTCTCGAACCGCACCGCTGCCTGCTCGTCCACCCGGTGCACGTCGGAGCTGCTGACCGCCGAGCTGGTCAACACCGAGCTGGGCACCCAGGCCAGCTGGGTCATGAACGACTCCTCGCGCACCTGCCCGTTCTCGTCCACCCACCGGCGGAGCATCACCCCGGGGTCCTCCGGCCGTGGACGGGCCGGCGTGACGACGGCGAAGTACTCGTACTGCGGCACCAACTGGAATCCGTTCCATCCGGGCAGTGGACTCGGCCGCTGCCGCCCGAAGCGTTTCTCGCGCGTTCGTACGTCGTGGACTGCGGTGTGAGCAGGTCGGGGGCGGTGCTGGTGTCGAGTGTAGTGGCGTTGGGGCGCCGGCCGGCGGGATCATCGACCTGGGTCCAGCCGCCCCCGCGACCGCCCGGCGGCTCAGTCGCCGTCGTGCCGGCCCGAGATGAACTCCTGGAACCGGATCTTCGCCCGGATCAGCGGCTGCCGCACGCGCGCCTCGCGCCGGTAAGCGCGGCGCAGCTTGCGCGAGCCTTCGGTGTACCGCCAGCGCGCCCACGGTGACCCGGGTCGTGCCAGCCGCAGCGCGCCGATCTCGGGCAGGACCGGCACCAGGAGGCCCAGCAGCCCGGTCCACACCTTGCCCTTGAGCAGCGCGACGATGGCGAAGCCCAGGTTGACCAGGATGATCACGACCCGGACCCACACGCCCTCGCCGTAGAACTCGTCGTACCCCAGCGGCCGGGCGCCCAGCAGCAGCAGGCCCGTCATGCCGATGGCGAGGAACACCGCGTCCACCGACAGCCGGCCGTCCTTCTCCCAGTACACGTCCCGCAGGTGCAGGATCAGCGCGAACTCGTCCAGCACCAGCGCCGCGCCCACGCCCAGCAACGCCGACGCGGCCACCCGCCAGCCGTGCTCCTCGTCCGGCACGGCGAGCCCCGTCACGCCGCCGACCAGCATGAAGACCGTGCCGGGGACGACGTGGTGGATGTGCGTGCCGCCCGGGGTGATGTTGCCCGGCCACCACCGGACCTTGGCCCGGATCATCCGCACGCTGATCCTGATCAGGACGAACGTGACGACCAGGCCGAGGAAGAAGAACAGCAACCGGGTCTGCGGGAGGTGGAGGGTCGAGAACACCCCTCCATCTTCACTCGACCGGCCTACTTGAAGGTGATGCCCCCGTTGATCTCGCCCGCTTGCACCACCGGTCCGGTGGGGTTCCCGGTCACGTGGTTGTTGACCCGACCGGTCTGGCGGACGGTCACCCGTTCGTGTTCCCGGCGGAGCCGGTCACCGAACGCGGCGTCCTCGGCTTCGGCCCTCCGCAGCACCTCGCTCAGCGCCGCGACCTGCGGCGAGTCGGGGGCGGCGCCCTCGGCGGCGGTGAGCGCGGCGGTGGCCTCGGGGTCGTCGGCGAACTTGGCCCGGACCAGCGCGTACAGGCCGGCGAAGGCGCGGGAGGCGAGCGAAGCGGCGATGGTCACCAGAACGGGTTCGGACATGGCGGAAACCCCCTGTGATCGCGTCTTCGCCCACGGTAGCAGTCCGACTCGCCGCACTCTGCTGCTCGACTGCCGCGGGGTTGGCGTGGTTGACTGTGTTCGGTCGTACCTATCTGTGTTCGTGTTCCACCACGCTCGCGGATCGGAGTTGCGGGCGTAGATCTTCCTCGACGGGAGGGGCTCCACGCCCCAACGGACCCGGTGGTCGCAAGCGCGATCCGGCACCTGTTAGAGGAGAAGTAGCAAGATGGCAGTTCAAGGCACCGTAAAGTGGTTCAACGCGGAGAAGGGCTTCGGCTTCATCTCCCCGGACAACGGTGGCGCCGACGTGTTCGTGCACTACTCGGAGATCCAGTCCACGGGCTACCGCACGCTGGAGGAGAACCAGCGGGTGGAGTTCGAGATCGGCCAGGGCCAGAAGGGCCCGCAGGCGCAGGCGGTTCGACCGGTCTGACCTAGGTCCGATTTCCATCGGATAGCAGCGGAGCCGCCATCCCGGCAACGGGGTGGCGGCTCTTCTCTTCCCACCCGCCGTACACCCGCTTGCCGACCAGTCGGGCCCCGTCGAACAGGAAGAACACCCCGCTGCGCCCGCCGACGCCGTCCCCGTCGAGCCGCAGTTCGACGATCACGGCCCCTTCGGCGTGGTGCAACGAGACGACCCGACTCGACAGCCGAGGCCCCGCGGCGACGACCCGCTCGTAGTACCCCACCACCGCGGCCCGCCCCTCGATCACCTCGCCGGTGGCCATCACCTCCCACCGAGCGTGGTCGAACACCCCGACGGCGCCCTCGAACTCCCCCTCGTTCTCGGCCTCCAGGTGCTCCAACACGATCGCCTCGCGCAAGGCGCGCAGCGACTTGGACGCGGTCACCGCATCCCTCCCCTCACCCAGGTGCCCGACCAAACACCCCCGCGCCACCACCAGTCAAGACGGCACCCGACTGACGCCAGAGCCACCGAACCGCCTTCCGCGCCGCAGGCGCGCTCCGAAGGGCTCTATAGCCCGAGGAAGGGCCTCGGTCTGTCCCCGTACGGCCTGGGCGCAGCCCAACCGCGCTTTGGTCTTGTCCGCAACCAGCTTTTCCGGTTGCGGACAAGACCAAAGGGTGGTTGCCTCCGGCAGGCCGTACGGGGACAGACCGACGCCCTTCCACCCCCGGGGGCCTGCCCGCCGGCGAGGCGCTTTTGATCTTGAGAGCGCTTCGCGCGTTCTCTTGGGAGCGCTGCGCGCGTTGTTCAAAGAGCTTGAAGATCGTGAACGCGCTGACGCGCTCAAAAGCGAAAAGCGGCGCTCGCCGCGCGGCAGGCCCCCGGGGGGGGGTGGAAGGGCGTCGGTTCGTCCCCCGCACGGCCTGCCGGAGGCAACCACAGATCGCCGGGGTCGTCCAAAAAACTCTCGCTCGTTCCTCGCGAAACTTTTTCAGGCCGACCCCGGCGATCTGTGGTTGGGCTGCGCCCAGGCCGTACGGGGGACGAACCGAGGCCCTTCCTGTGGCTTGGCAGCCAAGAGGAGCGCCTGCGGCGCATAAGCGCGCCGCAGGCGCAACAACGGCTGTGGCGGGCGGGGAGGCCCGGCACGCAGGAGTCCTAAGGGCGCATCTCGTAAGCGCCGGACAAGCCGGCAACTTGTTCCCACACCCGCTCGAACCGCGCCCGATCCACCACGGGCTTCCGCACCGCCCCCAACGCCCACTCCTGCTGCGCCCCGGTCGAAGAAGCCTTCCCGTGCAGCGCCACGGCCCACGCGGAGAAGTCCCGCACGAGCACGTCGAACACCTGGTCCACCACGTCCGCGTCCACCGCGGCCGGCCCGGCCTGCTCCAGCACCAACTGCCCGTAGACCACCAGCGTGAACAGTTGCCCCAGCGTCAGCAAGAAGTCCAGGTCCTTCTGCTGCTCCGCGTCCGGCGCGGCCGTCGTCAACAGTGTCCGCAAGCCCTGTGCCTGTTGGTGGAACCGCGCCACGTTCGGCACGTGCGCGAACGCCCGGTAGGCGGCTTCCCAGTCGTGGAACCGGATCGAGCCCAGGCCGCGTGCCGGGCCCTGGTGCCAGAAGAAGTCGTCGTCCTTCGGCTCGTGCACCGTGGGCACGTCGGCGTACTCGACCGGCTGGAACAGGTACGCGGGCATGAACTTCAGCACCAGGGCCAGGTTCACGTGCACCGTGCCCTCCAGCTTGGGCAGCGCGCCGATGTCCCGGCCGGCCATCGAGAAGTACGTGTCCTTCTCGAAACCCTTGGCCGCGATGACGTCCCAGAGCAGGTCGATCACCTGCTCGCCCTCGCTGGTCACCTTCATCTTGGTGACCGGGTTGAACAACAGGTACCGACGATCTTCCGGTGACGCCGTGCGGAAGTAGTCCACTGAACGGTCCGCGAACAACTTCATGGCGATCAAGCGCGCGTACGCGTCCACGAAGTTCTGCCGCACGTGCGGGAACTCGGTCACCTTCTTGCCGTACAGAACCCGGTTGTGGGCGTGCGTGATCGCTTCGTAGAACGCGTGCTCCGAGATGCCGATGGACGCCGTGCACAGGTTGAACTTGCCGACGTTCACGGTGTTCAACGCGGCGCTGAACGCGTCCGCCCCGGTGTGCAGCACGTCCTCCGCCGCGACCGGGTAGTCCTCCAACCGGAACTCGCTGACGAACATCTGCGAGTCCACGACGTTCTTGACCAGCTTGTAGTTCGGGTGCGCGCTGTCCACGGCGAAGAACACATACCCGTCCGGCCCGTCGACGTCCGCCCGCCGCCCGAACACCGACACCATGCCGGCGACGTTGCCGTTGCCGATGTAGTACTTGCCGCCGTTGGCGACGAACCCGCCGTCACCGGTCGGCGTCAGGACCATGTCGGTGGAGTAGACGTCCGCGCCGTGCTCCCGCTCCGACAGCCCGAACGCGAACACCGCGCCGCGGTCCAGCAGTTCGGCGGCCCGCTTCTTGGCGGCGGCGTTGTCGCTCATCCAGATCGGGCCGAGGCCCAGGACGGTGACCTGCCACGTGTACCAGTACTGCAGGCCGTAGAAGCCGAGGATCTCGCTGAGCGCCGCGTTGCGCGTCGCGTCCCAGCGCTTGTCCGGGTGCCCGTCCGCTTCGGCGGCCGGCGTGAGGAAGGTGGCGAACAGCTTCTCCCGGGCGGCGAACTCCAGGAACTCGGCGTACCAGACCCGGGACTGGTCGTCGGCGATGAGGCGCCGCTTGCCGCGCTCCTCGAACCAGTCGATGGTGGCCCGCAGCAACCGCCTGCTCTCGGGGTCGAGGTGCGCGCCCTCGAAGCTGTTGGGATCGAACAACACCGGCCTGCTCCCTTCGTCTGCGCACGCACGTTACCAGCGAGTAACTTGTTTCGCCCGACCCCCTCTCGGCGCGAAATTGTCAGACGCCGCGCGTACCGTGCTCCACGTCACACCCGCCCGTCGGAGGACGCCATGCACCTGCTCGCGATCGGCACGCGAAAAGGCCTGTGGCTCGCGACCAGCCCCGACCGCGCGTCGTGGGAGGTCCGGGGGCCGCTGCTGCCCATGACCGAGGTCTACGCGGTCGCCATCGACCCGCGCGGTCCCCGCCTGCTCGCCGGGACCACCAGCCCGCACTTCGGCCCCACCGTCATGACCAGCGTCGACCTGGGCGAGACGTGGCGGGAGCCGGACCACGCGCCCATCGCGTTCCCCGAGGACGGCGCGCTGGAACGGGTGTGGCAACTGGCCCTCACCCCGGACCCGGACGTCGTCTACGCGGGCACCCAACCCTCCGCCCTGTTCCGCTCCGAGGACGGCGGGCGCACCTACTCCCTCGTCCAGGGCCTCTGGGACCACCCGCACCGCAAGGAGTGGGGAGCCGGGTTCGGCGGGCAGGCCATCCACACCGTCCTGCCGCACCCCACTGACCCCGATCAGCTCACCGTGGCCATGTCCACCGGCGGCGTCTACCGCACGTCCGACGGCGGCAGCACGTGGACGGCGAGCAACAAGGGCGTGCAGGCCTACTTCCTGCCCGACCCGTACCCGGAGTTCGGCCAGTGCGTCCACAAGATCGCCCGCCACCCGTCCACACCGGACCGCCTGTACCTCCAGAACCACCACGGCGTCTACCGCTCGACGGACGGCGGCGCGACGTGGGACTCCATCGCCGACGGCCTGCCCTCGGACTTCGGCTTCCCCATCGTCGTCCACCCGCACCGGCCCGAGGTGGTCTACAACTTCCCGCTCGTCGCCGACGCCGAGCGCTTCCCGCCCAACGGGGAGTGCGCGGTCCACCGCTCCGAGGACGGCGGCGACACGTGGACACCCCTGCGCACCGGCCTGCCCGACGGCTTCTGGACAGCCGTGATGCGCGACGCGATGTGCACGGACACCGCGACCCCGGCCGGCGTCTACTTCGGTTCCCGCTCGGGCTCGGTGTACGCCAGCGCCGACGAGGGCGAGTCCTGGCGCCGGGTCGCCGAACACCTGCCCGACGTCGTCTGCGTGCGCGCGGCGGAGGTGTAGGTGAAGGTCACCGTCCTCCTGCCCGGCGTCCTGCGCCCGGCCGCCGCGAACCGGTCCAGCCTCGAACTGGACCTCCCGGAACCGGCCACCCTGGGCGCGGTCCTGGACGAGCTGTCCACCCGCTACCCGCTCCTGGACCGCCGCCTGCGCGACGAGCGCTCAACCCTGCGCCGCTACGTGAACTTCTACGTGGACGGCGAGGAATGCCGCCGCCTCGACGGCCCGGGCACGGTCCTGCGCCCGAACGCGGAGATCCGCATCCTCCCGTCCGTGGCGGGCGGCTGACCTCACCCGCCCAGCCTCCGGTACAGCGGCCGGAGTCCGTCGGTGATCGACCGCCCCCGGACCGCCAGCGGTCCCAAGCGGTCCAGGATCGCGTCGGGGTGGTGGGCGACCGGCTCGTCCGGGTCCGGCACCGGCTCCGCCGCGGGCCGCTGCCAGAACACGTCCAGCGAGTCCTCCAACGCCGGCAACCCGTCGTCCGCGGCCACCGTGGCGGGCATCGGCGCGCGCAGTTCGCGCAACCGCTCCAGCAGGTCCTCCCGCCCCCGGCCCCGCCACGCCAGGATCTCGAACGGGTCCGCGTCGAACGACTCCGCCAGCAGGTAGCAGGCCGCCGCCAGGTGCTTGCACGGCACCTCCCAGTCCGGGCAGGTGCAGTCCATCGACATCTCGCGCATCGACGCCGGGAACAGCGTCAACCCCAGCCCCGCGAACAGCTCCTCGATCTCGGCGGGCATCTCCCCGGCCAGCAGCTTCGCCGCGAACACCGCCCGGTCGGCCAACGCCCGCTCGATGCGAACCCAGTCCTCGTCGGAGAACTTCCGCACCCCGATCCGCGCCCGGTACGGCTCGGGCCGCGACCCCATCACCAGCGCCACCACCACGCTGGTCGACAGCGACAGCGACATCACCTGCCCGGTCCGCGCGTAGGTCCGCCCGCGCGCGAGCCGCCCGCCCATCCCGAACGACTCCAGCACCTCGACGAACCGCCGCGACCACCAGGTCCGCGCGATGTCGCCGCGCTTGCTGCGCAGCGTCAACCCGCCCTCGACCCGGATCGGGCGCGCGGCGGGTGGCCGTTCCCCGTGCCAGTCACTCACCGACGGCCTCCCCGGACAACGCGAACAGCTCCCGCAGGTCCGCCGTGGACAGCTCGGTCAACCAGTCCTCCCCGGCGCCCACGACCAGCTGCGCCAGCCCGCGCTTCTCCTCGATCATCCGGTCGATCCGGTCCTCGACGGTCCCCACGCACACGAACTTGCGCACCTGCACGTGCGACCGCTGCCCGATCCGGAACGCCCGGTCGGTCGCCTGGTCCTCCACGGCCGGGTTCCACCACCGGTCCAGGTGGATCACGTGGTTGGCCGCGGTCAGGTTCAGGCCCGTCCCGCCGGCCTTGAGCGACAGCACGAAGATCGACGGCCCGTCGGCCTCCTGGAACCGCCGCACCATCTCGTCGCGCGCCTTCGCGGGCGTCCCGCCGTGCAGGAACAGCACCTCGGTGTCGAACCGCGCCGCCAGGTGCGGCACGACCAACGCGCCGAACCGCGTGAACTGGGTGAAGCACAACGCCTTGTCGCCGTCGGCCAGCGCTTCCTCCAGCACCTCCTCCAGCCGCGCGAGCTTCCCCGACCGCCCCGCCACCCGCGACCCGTCGCCGAGCAGCTGCGCCGGGTGGTTGCAGACCTGCTTGAGCCGCGACATCGTCGCCAGCACCAGGCCCTTGCGCTTGATGCCCTCCGCCTCGGCGATGCGGGCGAACATGTCGTCCAGCACCGCCTGGTAGAGCGTCGCCTGCTCGGCGGTCAGCGTGCACAGCTGCTTGACCTCGATCTTGTCCGGCAGGTCGCTGATGATCCGCGGGTCGGTCTTGAGCCGGCGCAGCACGAACGGCCTGGTCACGCGCCTGAGCCGGACGGCCGCGCCCTCGTCGTGGTGCCGCTCGACGGGCACGGCGTAGCGGGCGCGGAAGGTGTTGACCGTCCCCAGGACGCCGGGGTTGACGAAGTCCATGATCGACCACAGCTCGGCGAGCCGGTTCTCCACCGGCGTGCCGGTCAACGCCACCCGGTGCCGCGCGGGCAGCGCCCGGACCGCCCGGGACTGCCGGGTGGCGCTGTTCTTGACGTTCTGCGCCTCGTCGAGCACCACGC
This sequence comes from Saccharothrix mutabilis subsp. mutabilis, assembly GCF_039521145.1. Lineage (NCBI taxonomy): Bacteria > Bacillati > Actinomycetota > Actinomycetes > Pseudonocardiales > Pseudonocardiaceae > Saccharothrix > Saccharothrix mutabilis. The sequence continues at coordinate 101,272 of NZ_BAAABU010000021.1, read as the reverse complement.
GGTCCCACTGCACGCCGGCCAACGCCTCGGCGTCGCGCGTGGCCACCGCGTACGTCGTGATCACCAGGTCGTGGCCCGCGGTCAGCGCCGCCGCGACCCGGTCGCCGCCGTGGTGGACGTGGACCTTCAGGCCGGGCGTGAACCGCTCGGCCTCGCGCTGCCAGTTGCCGACCACGGACATCGGGCAGATCAGCAGCGTCGGCGGGCGGCGGCCGTGCTGTCGGGAGTGAGCCTCCAGCGCCAGCAACTGCACGGTCTTGCCCAACCCCATGTCGTCGGCCAGGCAGGCCCCGAGCCCCAACCGGTCCAGGAAGACCAGCCACGACAGCCCGCGCAGCTGGTACGGCCGCAGCACCGCGGTCAGCCCTTCCGGCGGGTCCACCGGGTCCAGGTGCTGTTCCGCCTCGCCGGACAGCAGGTCGCCCAGCCACCCGTCCGCGTGCACGGCCGTGACCGGCAGCGGCAGGTCGGGGTCGTCCTGCGCCGAGATCCGCAGCACCTGCCCGGCGGTCATCCGCCCGCTGCCCAGCACCGCCAATCCTTCGGCCAGCCGCTTGCGGTCCAGGTGCACCCACTGGCCGCGCACCCGCACCAGCGGCGCTTTCGCCTTGGCCAGCGCGGACAGCTCGGCCTCGGTGAGCTTCTCGTCGCCCAGCGCGAGGTCCCAGCGGTAGTCCAGCACCGCCTTCATGCCCAGCTCGCTCTCCTTGGCCACGACCCCGGCCGCGCCGCGCGTGGTGGCGGTCAGCGAGAGGCCGATCTGGCGCGGGTGCCGCCACCACGACGGCAGCATGACCCCGAACCCGGCCTCGGCCAGCAGCGACGCGCGGGTCAGGAAGTCGTAAGCGCCCTCCAGGTCCAGGTCCAGCGCGACCGGGTCGCGTTCGGCCAACGCGCGGTCCAGCGGCGAGAACACCTTGGACGCCCGCCCCAGGTCGCCCAGCAGCACTTCCTCGGGCCGCGCCACCCAGCGCCGCAGCACGGCGTCGTGGCGCCACACGTCCTTCGCGGGCACCAGGACGCTCGGCTCGTCCACGACCTGGAGCAGGAACTCCAGCCGCCAGCCCTCCTGGTCCGGGCCGCCCTGGTCGGGGGAGGCGAGCCGGAAGCACGTCCGCACCACCTGCGACTGCTCCGCCCGCCACGCCTCGACGGCGTTGACCAGCGCGGCGTCGTGGGGCCGGACACCGCGGCCGGTCAGCGCGGCAAACCACCGCCCGACGACACCGGTCCCGTCCACCTCGACGCCCCGCAAGCGCTCGCGGACTTCCTTGTCCACCAACGAGTCCAGCACGGCGTCCAGGGGGTCTCCGACATCCCGCACCGCCCGGAACGCGGGCGGCATGGCGTCCCGCAGCCGCGCCAGCCGCAGCCGTTCGGGGGCGGCCCGCCAGCGCGCGTCGCCGCCGGGCAGCACGCGCCCCCGCGCGACCAGGTCCCGGGCGAACTCCACGACCTCGGCCAGGTAGCGGGCGGACGCGCCCAGCCGGCACCCGGGCGGCGCGTCGGGCACCTCGTCCAGCCACACCACGGGCACCCGCCAGGCGCGCAGCCGCACCGCGCCGCGCCGGACCGGGGGCTTGGCCAGCGGGTCGCGCACCAGCTCCGGCGACTCGGCCGGCCCCGAGGCGTAGGAGGGCAGGCGGACCACCAGTTCGCCGTGCTTGCCGTCGAGCAGCGTCGCGAGGTCCGCTCCGGCCACCGCGAACGGGTGCGGCACGGGCGACTTCGGCAGCCGCGAGCCCACCTTCACCGGGAGCCGGGCGTCCTCGGCCCACACGGCCGTCCGCCCGTCGGGCGCGCACAGCCCGTGGAGCACCAACATTGGCTCGACTCTAGGCGGTCCGCGACCTGCGCGTTCCCCGGGACTGTCGGTGGTCGTCCGTACCCTCGCTGTCATGACGATCACCGCGATGGACGTGCGCAGGACCTTCAACGTCACCCAGGAGACCCGGTTCCGGTTCAACGGCTGGTTCCGCGACCGGACACCGCTGGTGGAGCGGGTGATGTCGCACGACACCTCGGCCGTCCTGCGGGTCACCCCCGAGGACGTGCTGGCCGTGTGCCCCGGCGTGCCCAGAACCGGTCCGCCGCCCGACGTCGCCGGGATCCGGGCGTGGCGGCCGGAGTTCCCGTTCACCCACGTGGCGCACCACGTGGTCGAGCGGCTGGGCCGATTACCCGGCTGGGACGAGTTCCGCGAGTTCTGCGAGACCGACGAGGCGACCCGGGCGATGCTGTGGACGCCCGCCAGCGAGGCCATCGCCTCGACCACCGACCGCGCGGGGGCGCGCGGGGCCATGCGGCACAAGGTGGTCACGGAGTTCGCGGGGTTCCTGCGGTACCTGTCCGTGATCGCGCACCTGCGCCACGCGGGGTTGGACGTGCGCGTGCACCCGTTGGCGGACCTGGTGTTCGAGGTGGACGCCTGGGTGGAGCGGCTGATCCTCAACCCGCGCGGGGGCGGGCAGCGCTCGTCCCGCCTGCTGGTGCACGCGATGCCGCCGTTCTTCTTCCACGACCTGGGGCTCAAGCAGTTCGAGCAGGTGGGCGCGGTGCCGCTGCCCGCGCGCCGCGACCTCGACCGCGCGGTGCGGAGCCTGCGCGGGGTGCTCTACCCCGATGCACCATGATGGCCGCGTGCCGAACCTCCCGACCACGTCGGACGTCAGCGCGCGGATGAGCAGGCAGCGGTCCCGCGACACCGGGATCGAGGTGGCGCTGCGCCGGGAACTGCACCGCCTGGGCCTGCGCTACCGCGTCCACCGCCGCCCGGTGCGGGCCGTGCGGCGGGAGGCGGACGTGGTGTTCGGCCCGGCGAAGGTCGCGGTGTTCGTGGACGGCTGCTTCTGGCACGGCTGCCCGGACCACGGCACGTGGCCCAAGCGCAACAGCGACTTCTGGCGCACGAAGATCGAGTCCAACCAGGCCCGCGACCTGAACACGGACAAGGTGCTGGCGGAAGCCGGCTGGCTCGCCATCCGCGTCTGGGAACACGAAGACCCGGCGACCGCGGCAGCGAAGATCCACGCCACCGTCCAGTCCCGCCGCTCGCCCCGCACTTGATCCACGCCGCCGCGCCCCACGTCCGATCTCGCGCCGGAGCGAACCCCCGTCGTCCCGCCGGCGTGGTCCGCCCGGTCTCCGGCGGCGCGAGCCGCCCGCTTCCCCCGGCGGCGTGAGTGGCCCCCGCTTCCCCGCCGGCGTGAGTCGCCCGCTTCCCCCCGCCGGCGTGTCGATGTCGGGCGCGCGCAACAGGCCGGCTAGCCTGGCCCCCGTGCTCACCATGATCGACCTGTTCGCCGGCTGCGGTGGCATGACCTCCGGCTTCACCGCCGCGGGCGGCTACCGCCCGGTGATGGCGGTCGAGTGGGACCTGCACGCCGCCGCCACCTACGCCGCGAACTTCGGCGAGGACCACATGACCTGGTCCGACATCGCCGCCATCCCCAACCGCGCGATCCCCCGCGTCGACGTGATCGTGGGCGGTCCGCCGTGCCAGGGCTTCTCCAACCTGGGCAGCCGCGACGTCAACGACCCCCGCAACTCGCTGTGGCGCGAGTACCTGCGGTTCGTGCGCAAGGCCAAGCCCAAGGTCTTCGTCATCGAGAACGTCGACCGCTTCCTCACCTCCACCGAGTTCGCCCTGCTGCAAGCCGAGACCCGGGGCTACGAACTCAGCGCCGGCCTGCTGCTCGCCGCCGACTTCGGCGTGCCCCAACGCAGACGCCGCGCCATCGTCATCGGGTCCCGCGTCGGCCGCATCCCGCTGCCGACCCCGACCCACCCGAAGACCCGCTGGCACACCGTCCGCGACGTCCTCACCGGCCTCCCGGACCGCCCCCGCACCACCGCGCTGCCCGGCTCCCGGGTCGAGTTCTTCGGCGTCGAACTCCCCGGCCGGCACAAGAGCCCGGACCTGCACATCGGCCGCAACCCCACCCCGCTGTCGGTGGAGCGCTACCGCAACATCCCGCCCGGCGGCGGTCGCTTCGACCTCCCGGACCACCTCCTGCCCCGGTGCTGGCGGGAGAAGAAGACCGGCACCACCGACGTGATGGGCCGGATGCGCTGGGACGAACCGTCCCTGACCATCCGCACCGAGTTCTACAAGCCCGAGAAGGGCCGCTACCTGCACCCCGAGCACGACCGGCCGATCACCCACCTGGAAGCCGCGCGGCTGCAGTCCTTCCCCGACGACTTCGAGTGGTGCGGCACCAAGATCGAGGTGGCCCGCCAGATCGGCAACGCGGTCCCACCCACCCTCGCGCGCGCCATCGCCAACCACCTCAAAACCCATCTGACCAGCGACTACACCCCGACTTCGAACTGCCCGCTCTGCTGACACGCGTGGACTGTCGTACTCCCGTCCTAGCGTGATCAGCATGACGACGACCACGTACGAAACCCAGACCCGCATCGGCACCACGAGCTACCGCCTGCGCGCGGCGGCCGACCCGGACCTGGTCATGGAACTGACCGGCACGGACACCTCGGGCGCCATGGTGGCCCAAGGCACGCTGAGACTGCCGTTGGACGCCGGCGCCACGGTGGGCAAGCTCCTGGCCCAGGTCCTCGACGCCCTGGGCAGGCTGGGCGCACCCCCACCCCGCCCACCCCGCTCCCGCCCAGTCAACGCCAACCAGCCCTGGACCGACGCCCTGGACGCAGACCTGCGCGCCACCTGGCTGAACGCCACCCCGGCCACCCCGACCACCGACCTGATCCGCACCCTGGCCCGAGACCACCAACGCTCGGCCACGTCCATCCGGGCGCGCCTGGCCAGGATCGGCTGCGACCCGGACGTCCCCGGCCGGCCGCTGTCCCCGGAGGCGGCGGCGGTCCTGGGAGTTCAGGGTCGGGGTCAGGGCGGTCTCAGGGGAGAACCCGATTCGCCGGGGGGAGGTGTCGAGTGATGCTGGAGGTGACGGCGCACCATCGAGGAGGGGACCTCACGTGGAGATCACCGGCATCATCTCGGCCCTGTTCATCGGCATCGCGATCGGCGGCCTGGGCCGCCTGGTCGTCCCGGGCAGGCAACACATCTCCCTGCTGATGACGATGCTGGTCGGCATGGCGGCAGCCCTGGTCGGCACCTTCGCGGCGTCGCTCATCGGCGTGGCCGACACGGCCGGCATCGACTGGATCGAACTGGCGCTCCAGGTAGGCCTGGCCGGCGCAGGCGTAACAGCCCTGTCCCGCCGCCCGAAGGTCCGCCACTGACCCGCTGACCACCGAGACCCCGAACCGCGCTGGGCCGGCCACCCCGGCCCAGCGCCCTCCTCGCCGGCCGCCACCCGGCCGGCGCACGGCTCGCCGGCCACCCCCGGCCCAGCGCACGGCTCGCCGACCGCCACCCGGCCGGCGCACGGTTCGGCGACCTCGGCGACCTCGGCGACCTTGGTGACCCCACCGGCCTCAGGGGCCTCAGGGGCGGTTGATGTCCAGGTCGGCTCGGTTGGCCGCCGCACGGCCCGCGTTCCAGCCCGCTTCGCTGCGGATCGGGGTGGACTTCGCGACCGTCCTCGTGAACAAGGTGGTGAAGAGCTGGTCCACCGCCCGCTTGCGTTCCGCCAGCACGGGCAGCAGCCGGTCGTCGTCGGCCGGGGGTTCGTTCGCCGCCTTCAAGCGCTCGCCCACCCGGTGCGCGTACGACAGCAGGAACGACTTCCGGTAAGCCAACGACCTCGCCTCGTCGCCCTTGCGCGCCCCGTCCCCGGCGGCGACCATCGCGCGGGTCGCCTGGACGAGCAGGGAGGCCGACAGCAGTTCCACGATCTCCAGGTCCAGCTCCTCGCCCACCAGCGCCACGAAACCCAGGTCGTACACGACGGCGCGGCACCGGTTCGCCTCCGCCACCACGTGCACGATCTGCGCCTTGCCGTCGAAGTACCGCTTGTCCAACCACACCCGGCGGGACGCGGTGGTCGCCGACTCGGTCGGCATCCGCTCCAACGCGTGCCGCGTCACCAGTTCCTGCGCCTTCGCGGACAGCGCCTCCGCCTCCTCGGGGAACGCCGTCGACTCCGCCTTCGCCAGCAACCCCCGCACCCGCTTGAGCACCTTGGGGTCCACGTGGTGGTGGGTGACGTCGGACAGCGGCGTTCCCGGCGCGGGCACGATCTGCGGCAGCACGGGCAGCGACGTCAACGCCGAGAGCGCCGCCACGACCACCGCCACGGCCTCGTCCAGCAGTTCGATGTGCCGGGTAGCCCACTGCGACAGGTACGGCTCCGCCGGGTCCCACCACACGGCGGCACCGATCGACGCCGCCTGCTCCACCCACTCCGGGTGCAGGGACCGGTACCCGGCCAGCGTCCGCGCCACCGCGTCGACCACCACCGACTCGGCCCGCGGCTCCGCACCGCGCCGCACGACCTCGACCACGTCGACCGGCAGCCACCCGTGCTCCCACAACCCGGTCAGCACGCGGTCCAGGACGTCGCGCGCCGCGGCGTCCACATCGGCCGCCGGCCGCCCGCCGGTGCGCGGCAGCGGGGCACGCCGGTTCGTCGCCGCCCGGAGGATCGCGTCGCGCAGGTCGTCCACGATCGGTGATTCTCCTCCCGCCGCGCGGTGTCGCTGCGCCCGGTGCGGCGGTGGACGTGCCAGCCTCGCTCGGTGAGCCGGAAGATGCGCACCCGGCGGCCCCTGGTGGTCGTCCACCGTCCACAGGGGACGCCGCTGACCCCGGCCCAACGCCGCTTCCTGGACCGCTGCCGCGCCCTGCCGCAACTCGCCGACCCGCTCGACGCCGAGCTGACGGTCAGCACGGCCGTGTCCGACCTCACCGCCGACGAGCACTTCTGGGCCGGCGTCATCGACCACGCCACGACCCGCCCGACCCGCCGCAACGACCGCCTGCTCCGCATCCTGGCCGCCATGCTCACCGGCCGCCCCCGGGAGTGGGCCGCCAACGCCGTCCCCGCCGCGGGCCCACCCCTGTCGGCAGGCGACTCCTGGATCTGCGACCGCTCACTGGACGCGGGCTACCTGGCCCTGCTGTGCACGTACCGGTTCACCGACGAACACGCGATGGTCTTCCTGATCGACGAACTGTCCGGCGGCGTGGTCCGCAAGGCCTTCGTCACCCGCAACGTCACCACGGCCCGCGACCGGCTCGCCGAACAAGGCCACCTCCACGCCATCGGCCCGGAAGCCGCGCACTGGCTGCTGGCCAAGTCCTTCCACCGCCTGGACCGCAACCCGACCCTGGCGGTGGACGAGGAAGTCCGCCGAACCCGCCTGCTCTCCGGCCGCCGCATAGCCCTGGCCTTCGGCTGAGCCCGGGGCCGAGGCGCCGGAATCGACCTCCGGCGACGGCGCGAATGACCCCCGGAAAAGTGACGACACTCACGAAGAAAGCGGCCCGCGCGGGTTGGGGAGTCAGACCCGATAACCGTGGGAAAAGCATGGGACTGACCCGGAAACGCAAAAGCCCCAAGTCTGTGACTTGGGGCTTTGGTGCGCCGCCAGGGACTCGAACCCCGAACCCGCTGATTAAGAGTCAGCTGCTCTGCCAGTTGAGCTAGCGGCGCTGGAGGGGCTTGGCCCTTCCGACGGGAGAAACATTAGCACAGCGTCCTACGCGGTTCCCAATCGCCTGGTCAGGGGCGGTGTGCGGGTCCTCAACCAAGGGGAACTTCGCGGGCGTAACGATCCGGCATCTCGGGCAACGACGTCAACCCTCCAGGCGTCACCTTGTACGGGGACACCCGATGGGGTGTCGTGAGGGGAAGAGAGGCAACGGGGATGTCGGTGCGCCGGGGGACGCTGAGAGCGTTGGCGGTGGGGTTGGTCGCTGTGGTCGCGGCCGGGTGTACGGCCAGTGGCGCTACCGAGAGCGGTTCGACCGTGGCCGGCACGAGCACGTCCTCGACACCTCCGCCCAAGCCCGTGACGTTGAGCACCGGGCCCGCCGACCAGGCCGTCGACGTGGCGCCGGGGCTGCCGGTCGTCGCCACCGCCACCGACGGCAAGATCACCCAGGTCACCCTGACCAACCCCGAGGGCAAGGCCGTCGCCGGACAGGTCTCGCCGGACGGTCTCCAGTGGACCAACTCCGAGCCCCTGGGCTACGGCAAGAGCTACACGCTCTCCGTGACCGGCCAGGGCGCGGACGGCCAGACCGCCACCAAGACCTCGACCTTCACCACCGTCAAGCCGCGCACGCTGACCTTCCTGTCGATCTACCCGCTCGACGGCTGGACCGTCGGCGTCGGCCAGCCGCTGTCGTTCTCCTTCGACGAACCCGTCGCGGACAAGGCCGCCGCCGAGGCGATGATCTCCATCACCACCGAGCCCAAGGTGGACGGCGCGTTCTACTGGTTCGACGAGAAGGTCGTCCACTGGCGCCCGCAGGCCTACTGGGCCCCCGGCACCAAGATCACCGTCAACGCCAAGGTCTACGGCAAGCACCTCGGCAACGGCGTCTACGGCGAAGAGGACCGCACGGCCGCCGTCACCGTCGGCGACGCCGTCATCCACGAGGCCGACGGCGGCACGCACCAGGTCGTCACCAAGATCAACGGCCAGGTCGCGCGCACCATGCCCACCTCCATGGGCAACGCCGAGAACGCCACCCCCACGGGCACCTACGTGCTCATGGAGAAGCACGCCGACATCGTCATGGACTCCCGCACCTACGGCCTCTCGCTGGAGGCCGGCGGCTACGTCACGCCGGTGAAGTGGGCGACCCGCATGTCCCACAGCGGCATCTTCTTCCACAGCGCGCCGTGGTCCATCGGCGACCAGGGGCAGCGCAACGTCAGCCACGGCTGCCTGAACCTGTCGCCGGAGAACGCCAAGTGGGTCTACGACATCTCCAAGCCCGGTGACGTCGTGGTCGTCACCAACTCGGGCGGCCCCGCGCTGGAGCCCTCCGACGGCTACGGCGACTGGCAGATCCCGTGGGAAGAGTGGGTCAAGGGCGGGAACCGCTAGTCACAGGTCCTTCACGCGACCCGCCGCCACCTCCAGGCGGCGGGTCGTGCGCACCGCCTCCAGCATCCGCCGGTCGTGCGTGACCAGCAGCAACGTGCCCTGGTAGGACTCCAGCGCCTGTTCCAGCTGCTCGATCGCGGGCAGGTCGAGGTGGTTGGTCGGCTCGTCGAGCACCAGCAGGTTCACGCCCCGGCCCTGGAGCAGCGCCAGCGCCGCGCGGGTGCGCTCGCCGGGTGACAGCGACGCGGCCGGGCGCAGCACGTGCGCCGCCTTGAGCCCGAACTTGGCCAGCAGCGTGCGGACGTCCGCCGGGGTCAGGTCGGGCACGGCCGCGCCGAACGCGTCCACCAGCGCCTCGTCGCCCAGGAACAGGCCGCGGGCCTGGTCGATCTCGCCCACCACCACACCCGGCCCGAGCGCGGACGAGCCCGTGTCCAGCGGGATCCGGCCGAGCAGGGCCGAGAGCAGCGTCGACTTGCCCGCGCCGTTCGCGCCGGTGATGGCCACCCGGTCCGCCCAGTCGACCTGGAGGTCCACCGGCCCGAGGGTGAACGGGCCGCGGGTCACCGAGGCGCCGCGCAGCACGGCGACGACCGCGCCCGCCCGCGGGGCCGCGGCGATCTCCATCCGCAGCTCCCACTCCTTGCGCGGCTCCTCGACCACGTCCAGGCGTTCGATGAGCCGTTCGGTCTGGCGGGCCTTGGACGCCTGCTTCTCGGTGGCCTCGGTGCGGAACTTGCGGCCGATCTTGTCGTTGTCGCCGGCCTTGCGCCGGGCGTTCTTGACGCCCTTCTCCATCCACGCCCGCTGCGCCCGCGCGCGTTCCTCCAGCGACTGGCGGGTGGCGGCGTACTCCTCGTAGTCCTCGCGGGCGTGCCGGCGGGCGATCTCGCGTTCTTCCAGGTAGGACTCGTACCCGCCGCCGTAGGAGCGGACCTGCTGCTGCGCCAGGTCCAGCTCGACCACCCGGGTCACCGTGCGGGCGAGGAACTCGCGGTCGTGCGACACCAGCACGGTGCCCGCGCGCAGGCCCGTGACGAACGCCTCCAGCCGGGCCAGGCCGTCGAGGTCCAGGTCGTTGGTGGGTTCGTCGAGCAGGAAGACGTCGTAGCGGCTGAGCAGCAGCGACGCCATGCCGGCGCGGGCCGCCTGGCCGCCGGACAGCGACGTCATGGGCTGGTCGAGGCTCATCGTGAACCCGAGGTCCGCGGCGACCTCCTCGGCCCGTTCGGGCAGGTCCGCGCCGCCCAGCGCGAGCCACCGCTCCAACGCCTCGGAGTACCCGTCGTCCACACCCTTGGCCAGCGCCTCGGTCGCCCGGTCCAGCTCGGCCTGGGCGGCGGCCACGCCGGTGCGGCGGGCCAGGAAGTCGCCGACGGTCTCGCCGGGGCGGCGCTCCGGCTCCTGCGGCAGGTGGCCGACGGTCGCGGTCGTGGGGGAGAGGCGGATCACACCCTCCTCGGCGGGGATGAGGCCCGCGAGCGTGCGCAGGAGGGTGGACTTGCCCGCGCCGTTGGCGCCGACCAGGCCGATGACGTCGCCGGGCGCGACGACCAGGTCCAGGCCGGAGAACAGCACGCGGTCACCGTGTCCCGCGGCGAGGCCTTTCGCGACGAGTGTGGCGCTCACTGCGACTGAACTCCTCGAATGAGAAAAACGCCCCCGGGCCGGGTGGCCGAGGGGCGTTTCGCTTGGGGTGAGTGACGGGACTTGAACCCGCGACACCTGGGATCACAACCCAGTGCTCTGCCAGCTGAGCTACACCCACCAAGACCGGTTGACCCGGCGGCATGAGCATACAGTGCCCTACCGCCGGGACAGAAATCGACCCCTTTTCCGCCGCCGGCCGGGCCGGCGGGAGGCGGGTCAGCTCTGGTCGGTCGCCCGGTCGGCGGCCAGCAGTTCCGCGGCCACCGCCTGGGCCTGTTCGGTCGACGGGCCCGGCTGCGGCACGAACGCCGTGCGCCGGTAGTAGGCCAGCTCCCGGATGGACTCGCGGATGTCGGCCAGCGCCCGGTGCGCCAGGCCCTTCTCCGGCTGCGCGTAGTAGATCCGCGGGTACCAGCGCCGGGCCAGCTCCTTGATCGACGACACGTCGACCATCCGGTAGTGCAGGTGGGCGTCCAGCTCGGGCATGTCCCGGGCGATGAAGCCGCGGTCGGTGGCGATCGAGTTGCCCGCCAGCGGCGCGGTGCGCGGGTCCGGGACCCACTGCTTGATGTAGGCCAGCACCTGGGCCTCGGCGTCGGCCAGGGTCACCGTGGAGCGGCGGACCTCCTCGGTGAGGCCCGACTTGGCGTGCATCGCCATCACGACTTCCGGCATCGAGTCCAGCGCCGTGTCGTCGGCGTGGATCACCACGTCGACCCCCTCGCCGAGCACGTTCAGCTCCGCGTCGGTCACCAGCGCCGCGATCTCGATGAGGGCGTCCTTGCCCAGGTCGAGCCCGGTCATCTCGCAGTCGATCCACACCAAGCGATCCATCACCCGCGCGAGCCTAGTCGTCGGATCGTCGGACACCGCGGTCGCTTCGAGTGGCGGGACCTACCAATCTCATTACGCTCGCTGCAATGACGGCTCAGACCGACATCGCCGCGGGCTACGCGTCGGAGGGCGCGGCCCTCGAACTGGGGGCCGTGCTGGTCGACGGCACGGTCGATCCCGCCGCCCGCGTCCGCGTCCCGCTGGCCACGCTGAACCGGCACGGCCTCGTCGCGGGCGCCACCGGCACCGGCAAGACCAAGACGCTGCAACTGGTCGCGGAGCAGCTGTCGGCGGCGGGCGTGCCGGTGGTCATGGCGGACGTGAAGGGCGACCTGTCGGGGCTGTCGCAGCCGGGCGCGGCGAACGACCGGGTCACCGCACGGGCCGCCGACACCGGGGACGACTGGCGGCCGGCCGCGTTCCCCGTGCAGTTCCTGTCGCTGGGCACGGGCGGGTCGGGCGTGCCGGTGCGGGCGACGATCACGAGCTTCGGGCCGATCCTGCTGGCCAAGGTGCTGGGCCTGAACGACACCCAGGAGTCCACGCTGGGCCTGATCTTCCACTGGGCCGACCAGCGCGGCCTGCCCCTGCTGGACACCAAGGACCTCCGGTCGGTCATCACGCACCTGACCTCCGAGGAGGGCAAGGCGGACCTCAAGGGCCTGGGCGGGGTGTCGTCGGCGACGGCGGGCGTGATCCTGCGGTCGCTGGTGAACCTGGAGGCGCAGGGCGGGGACACGTTCTTCGGCGAGCCGGAGCTGGACCCGCGCGACCTGATGCGGGTGTCCGACGGCCGCGGCGTGGTGTCGTTGCTGGAGCTGGCGGAGTTGCAGTCGAAACCCGCGCTGTTCTCCACGTTCCTGATGTGGTTGCTGGCGGAGCTGTTCCAGGAGCTGCCCGAGGAGGGCGACCTGGACCAGCCGAAGCTCGTGTTCTTCTTCGACGAGGCGCACTTGCTGTTCGCGGACGCGTCGAAGGCGTTCCTGGAGCAGATCACGCAGACGGTGAAGCTGATCCGGTCCAAGGGCGTCGGCGTGTTCTTCTGCACGCAGCTGCCCACGGACGTGCCGAACTCCGTGCTGTCCCAACTGGGTGCGCGGGTGCAGCACGCCTTGCGCGCGTTCACGCCGGAGGACCAGGCGGCGCTGGCGAAGACGGTCAAGACGTACCCGACGTCGCCGCACTACGACCTGGAGAAGGCGTTGACGTCGCTGGGGATCGGCGAGGCGGTGGTGACCGTGCTCAGCGAGAAGGGCGCGCCGACCCCGGTCGCGTGGACCCGCCTGCGCGCGCCCCGGTCCTTGATGGACACCATCGGCGCGGACGCGATCAAGCAGGCGGCGGACGCGTCGGAGCTGAACGGGAAGTACGCCGAGACGATCGACCGCGAGTCGGCCTACGAGAAGCTCGCGGCCAAGGTCGCGCCGCCCGCCGAAGCCCCACCACCACAGCAGGGGTCGGAACGCGCCGAGGAGCCCGGCGTGGTGGAGAAGGTGCTGGGCAACTCGGCGGTCAAGTCGTTCCTGCGGTCCGCGGCGAGCGCGTTGGGCCGCGAGATCACGCGGGGCATCTTCGGCACGGCCCGCAAGCGCCGCTGACGCTCAGACCGGCTGCGGCGTGAGGGCCACCGGGGCCTTGCGGCGGACCTTCATGGACAGCAGCGCCGCGCCGACGCTCAGCGCGCCGGCGGCGTACCAGGCGAGGTTGTAGTCGCCGAAGTGGTCCCGGGTGAGGCCCGCCGCCGTGGCCGCGATGGCCGCGCCCAGTTGGTGCGAAGCGAAGATCCAGCCGAACACCACGGGGGCGGACTGGCCGAACACCTCCCGGCACAGCGCCACCGTGGGCGGCACGGTCGCCACCCAGTCCAGGCCGTAGAAGATGATGAACACCAGCATGCTCGGGTGCACGGAGTCGTGGAACAGTTGCGGCAGCACGAGCAGCGACAGGCCGCGCAGCACGTAGTACGCCGCCAGCAGGATGCGGGAGTCGACGCGGTCGGTGAGCCAGCCGGACAGGATGGTGCCGACGATGTCGAAGATGCCGACCAGCGCGAGCAGCCCGGCCGCCGTGGTGGTGGGCATGCCGTGGTCGTGCGCGGCGGGGATGAAGTGGGTGCCGACCAGGCCGTTGGTGGTCGCGCCGCAGATCGCGAAACCGCCCGCCAGGAACCAGAACGGGCCGGTGCGGGCCGCCGAGGTCAACGCGCCGATGGCCCGGCGCGCCGCGCCGGGGGTCTGCTCCGGCCGGGGCACGACCTCGGTGCCGCCGTACAGCGGAACGCCCAGGTCGGCCGGGTACTCGCGGAGCAGGAACCACACCAGCGGCACCACGGCCAGCGCCGCCACCGACACCATGATCGACGCCGACCGCCAGCCCGACGACGCCGACAGGTGCGCCACCGCGGGCAGGAACACCAGTTGACCGGTCGCGCCGCCGGCGGTGAGCACGCCGGTCACCAGGCCGCGGTGCTTGATGAACCACCGGCCGGTGATGGTCGCGACGAACGCCAGCGCCATCGAGCCCGTGCCCAGGCCGACCAGGACGCCCCAGAACAGCACCAACTGCCACGCGCTGGTCATGAACACGGTCAGCCCGCTGCCGATGGCCACCATGACCAGCGCGAACGCCACCACGCGCCGCACGCCGAAGCGCTCCATCAACGCGGCGGCGAACGGCGCGGTCACGCCGAACAGCACGAGGTTCACCGACACGGCGAACCCGATCAGCCCCGTGGACCAGCCGAACTCCCGCTGGAGCGGTTCGATCAGCGCGCCCGGGGTCGCGCGGAACGCAGCCGCCCCCACGAGTGCCACGAACGACACCCCGGCGACCACCCAAGCCCAGTTTTGCTTCCTCCCAGTCACGCCGACAGCTTCCATGATCGGCGAGGTCGGCGGAAGTGGCCGGACAGCCATTGTGTGAAAGAATCCGGCCATGGACCGCCACGAGGTCGCCGTGCTCGCGCTGGACGAGGTCGTGGGCTTCGACCTCGGCACACCACCGCAGGTCTTCAACGCGGCCAGAGACGACGAAGACCGGCACTTCTACCGCGTGCGCGTCTGCACGCCGGGCGGTCGGCCCGTGCACAGCTCGGCCGGGTTCACCGTGACCCCGGACCACGGTCTGGAGCTGTTGGCCGAAGCGGACACGGTGGTCGTCTCGGGCGTCCACTCCGGTTCGGAGGTCCTGGACGGCGTGGTGGACCCGGAGGTCCGCGAGGCGCTCCGGGCCGCCGCGGCCCGCGGGACCAGGGTGATGTCGACGTGCACCGGCGCGTTCGTGCTCGCCGCCGCCGGCCTGCTGGACGGCCGCCGGGCGACCACCCACTGGATGCACGCCGAGCGCTTCCGGTCCCTGTTCCCGCGGGTGGACCTGGACCCGGAAGTGCTGTTCGTGGACGAGGGCGACGTGCTGACCTCCGCCGGCGTCGGCTCGGCGGTGGACCTGTGCCTGCACGTGGTGCGCAACGACCACGGCAGCGAGATCGCCAACCTGGCCGCGCGGCGGTGCGTGGTGCCGCCGTGGCGGCCGGGCGGTCAGTCGCAGTTCATCGTGCGGCCGGTGCCGGACGTGGCCGACACGTCCACCGCCCCGGCGCGGGCGTGGGCGCTGGAGCACCTGGCGGACCCGCTGGAGCTGCGGGTGCTGGCCGAGCGCGCGCGGATGAGCGTGCGCACGTTCACCCGCCGGTTCCGCGAGGAGACCGGGGTGTCGCCGGGGAAGTGGATCACCGAGCGGCGGGTGGAACTGGCCCGCCACCTCCTGGAGACCACGGACCTGAGCGTCGACCAGGTGGCCCGGCACTCGGGGTTCGGCACCGGCGCGGCCCTGCGCCAGCAGATGAGCGCCCAGCTCGGGGTGTCCCCGAGCGCCTACCGCACGACCTTCCGCTCCGCCTGAGCGGTCCCGTCGAGGAACGGGCGCAGGAGTTCGGGCACCGCTTCGTCCGCGAGCGCCAGGCCGTCCGCCTCCGCCACGTCCACCACGTGGTACGCGCCGTCGCCGGCCGCCGTGGTCGCGGAGATCGTCACCAGGCCCGAGCGGCGCTGGAAGAACGAGCGGGAGACGCGCCAGCCGATGATGCCGGTGCGTTGCAGGGCCACGGTCTCCCGGATCAGCGAGCCCTGCCGGGCCACCAGGTGGCGGTCGGTGAGGGTGTGGCCCAGGGAGCGGTAGCGGTCCCAGCCCAGGAGGGCGGCGACCGGCAGCAGGGCCACGGGCAGCCACGCCCACGGCGGCGCGAAGTACGCCAGCACCGCGGCGATGACGAGCAGCGGCGCCAACGCCCGGACCAGGCGGCGGCGCAGGGCGGCTTTCGGGTGGCGGCGCAGGGCGGCCCGGGTCGGCGAGGTCGGTTGGTCGAGCACCA
Organism: Saccharothrix mutabilis subsp. mutabilis; assembly: GCF_039521145.1. NCBI lineage: Bacteria > Bacillati > Actinomycetota > Actinomycetes > Pseudonocardiales > Pseudonocardiaceae > Saccharothrix > Saccharothrix mutabilis. The sequence goes on along the minus strand of NZ_BAAABU010000021.1, from coordinate 85,476 downwards.
GCGCCGAGACGCGGTGGGCTTCGGCGACGGGGGCCGGCGGGAGGAGGAGGTTGCTCTCGCCCTTGCGGCCAAGGCCGGTGGTCACGGTCTTCGCGTGCGCGCCCTTGCCGGCGCGCAGCAGCAGCGGTTCCTCGATCTCGACGCCGCGAAGTCGTTGCTCGGCAACGGAGACCGACCTCGTGGTGAGCAGACCCCGTTGCACGCGAACGGTGTCGTCGGGTTCGCGGGTCAGCCGGTAGCCCCAGAACTGGACCACGTAGACCAGCACCGAACCCAGGCCGGCGATCACCAGGACCGCGCCGGTGAACACGGACACCGTCAGCCAGACCGGCTGTTCGACCACCCGGTGCGCCAGGTCGGTCATCGGGCCGAGCACCTCGACGTCCAGTTCGCGGGCGTAGTTCATGACCAGGCCGAACAACGCGCCCACCGCGACCAGGCCGGAGAGCGTGAGCGGGGCGTAGCGCAGCCAGCGGGTGTCCCAAGTGGACAGGACCGTGCCTTCGGCGGTTCCGGCGGTCTCTGCGGGTTCCGGGGTCCGCGGGGTGGCGGTGCGGGTGAGCAGGAGGACGCGCAGGCGTTCGGCCTCGGCAGAGGACACGGCGTCCAGGGTCAGGCCGTCCTCGCCGGGCTGGTCCCGCTGGCCGGTGCCGACGCGGATCGCGGACAGGCCGAACAGGCGGTGGCCCAGCTTCGCGGTCAGGTCGACGGTGCGGATGCGGTCGCGGGGGACGGCCAGGCGCTTGCGCACGAACAGACCGGTGTGCAGCTCGACCTGGTCGGTGGTGATGCGGTAGCGGGTGGTGACCCACCGGAGCAGGCCGAACAGCACGATGGCGACGATCACGCCGACGCTGGCCAGCACGCGCCACGTCTCGCCGCGGCCGAGCAGGAGCAGGCCGAGGAAGACGGGGACCAGGTTGACGATCTCGTTGAGCGGGCGGACGACGAGCATCCGCACGTCCAGCCGGTGCCAGTCCACGACGGGGGCGGTGTGCTCGGGCGCGGCGGGGAGGTCGGCGAACGCGGGTGCGGCTGCGGCCGGCGGGGTGGTCGCGGGTGGGGTGGTGGATGAGCTGTCGGCTGGGGTGGTGGCGGGTGGGCTGTCGGCCGGGGTGGGGTCGTCGGGGGTCATGTCGCGTCGCCCGGGGTGGCCTGGGTGGTGGTGGTCAGCTCGTCGGCCAGGCGGACCGCCTCGGCGTGGTCCAGGCCCTCGATGTGCACCGGGCCGGCGGCCGACGCCGTGGTCACCGTCACCGTCGACAGGCCCAGGAGCTGCTGCAACGGCCCGCGCTTGGTGTCCACGGTCTGGATGCGCGACACCGGCGCGATGCGCCACTCCTGGTTGAGCCAGCCCGCCAGCGTGTAGACCGCGTCCGGCGTGGCCTCCCAGCGGTGCACCCGGTACCGCCAGCGCGGCATGACCAGGGTGTGCGCGGTGCCCACGACCAGCGTGGCGACCAGCGCCGCGACCTGCCACGGCGTGCCGCCGAAGAACAGCGCCACGACCTGGGGCACCAGCAGCACGGTCCAGCCGATCACGGCGTGCAACGTCCAGAGGGTGATCGACTTGCGGCTCACCCGGTGCCGCGGCGCGCGCAGGCGCAGCTGATCGGTGCTCACAGGAGTCCACTGTGCCCGAAGGCCGGGCCCGCGTGGTCGCGGACCCGGCCCTCGGGAGTCGTGCGTCGCGCCTTACGGCTGGACGTACGGCGGCGTGAAGATCTCCGTGGCCGTGCTCTCGCCCTGCACTTCCGCGCTCGCGGGAGCGGCCAGGACCGCTCCGAGGCCCGCGCACAGGGCGGCCACGGCGAGGATTCTGCGGATCGTGTTCACAACCATCGTCTAGCTCCGTTCGATCGGTAGCGGCCTGGACTGGAGGGGGTTGGCCGTACGGCCGGCGCGGCGGGGCCGGTTCCGCCTGATCGACCGGCCGCACCCGCACGGCCGGTGGGCACCCGGTGTCGCGGCGCGCGGGTGCGGTCCGCGGGGCCCCACTGCCCACCGACCACCCGCATCGCACTACCGCCGCTTCGCCAGGGGACGCAGGGAGAAGCGTCCAAGCGGAGCATGGCACACAGGTGTCGTGCGGCTCATCACCCAGTTCTGTCGCAGCGGCATAGGCAAATCCCCCAAGCGCGGTGGTGCTCTCGTCGTGAACATCCCACCATTGGCCGCACGGATCGGCCATCCCGGTCACGGCGGACCCGGGATGTGTTCTCAGCCACGGGACCCGTCGCCGAGGTCCACCCACCACACCGCGGCCCCGGCGCGGTCCCGCACGCCGATCGTCCGGTAGATCCGTTGCAGGTGGTTCTGCACGGTCTTGGGGGAGAGCCCCAGGTCGGCGGCGATGGCGGCGGTGCTCTCCCCGGACGCGACCCGGCGGAGCACCTCGATGCCCCGTTTGGTCAGGCCGGCGGCCAACGCCCGGGCGATGCGCCGGCTGACCTGTTCGGCGGTGGACGTGGCGCGCAGCGGCTCCCGCCGGTCCGGCGGGCGGGCGACGGTGGCCTCGCGGCGCGGTTCGAACCGCTGGTGCGCCAACTGCTCCACCAGCCGCGCGGACAGGTCGTGCTCGCGCATCCGCAACAGGTCGCGGCCCTCCTGGAGTTCCCACAGCCGGTACTGCTCCAGCTGGGCGCGGGCGTGCCGCAGGGCCGCGTCGAGGCGTCCGGTGCGCTCGTGGGCGGCGCTGAGCGCCCCGTGCGCCCGCACCGCCACCTCCCGGGCCAGGCACCCCATCGCCAGCTCGGCGGCGTGGGCGAGCAGCCGCACCTCGTCGGCGGGCCGGCCCCGCGCCCCGTTGACCCGGGCGCGGGCCATGAGCAGCTCGGCCTTGAGGACGGGCCGGTCGTGGCCCGCGAGGAGCTGGTCGGCGCGGCGGCACGAGCGCAGCGCCCGGTCGACGTCGCCGAGGTCGAGGCGGACGTGGGCGAGCAGCAGGTTGACCCGGGCCATCCGGATCGGGTCGTCCAGCTGCTTCCACTTCTCGCGGACCTGCGCGCACAGGGCTTCGGCGCGGCGCAGCTTGCGCAGGCACGGTTCCCCGTCCGAGCTGCACCGGGCGGCGGCGGAGCGGGTCATGCAGTGCTCGTGGTACTGCGTGCGCATCAGGTTGGCCTGCTCGAACAGGATCGAGCCGACCAGCTCGTGGTCGCCGGTCATCTCGGCCAGGCCCAGGGCGCGCGACAGCGAGTGCAGCGACCGCTCGCGGGAGTCCAGCCGCAGCTCGACCACGGCCTGGGCGTAGCTGCACCAGGCCTGGAGCTGGGTGTGGCGGTTGGCGGAGGCGATCTGGCGGACGCGGTCGATGGTGTCCAGCGCGCCGGGCAGCAGGCCGCGCTTGCCCAGCGCGACGGACTGGGTGAGCACGGCGAACGCGACGCCTTCCGCGTCGTCGAGCCAGGAGAAGGCGGCGACGGCCTTCTCGGCGGCTTCGAGGGCGTCGCCCGGACGGCCTTCGTCCAGCGCCCGGCGCGCTTCCCGCAGGTTGGCCAGCGCACCGGCGCGCGGGTCCGCCGGACGTGGCCGCTTGGGCGCCACCGCGTGGCCGGGTGCGGGTTCGGGGCCGGGTGGGGCCTCGCGTTCGGGTGTGGCCTCGTGGTCGGGTGATGTGACCGCGTGGTCGGGTGTGGCCTCGTGCGTCGGGTCGGTGCGTGGCACGGGAATCATCGGGTTCGCCCCCCGACGCGGAAGGATACTCACCGCAGTTCGCGCTTGAGCACCTTCCCGGTGGCGTTGCGCGGCAAGGCGTCGAGGAAGACCACCTCGCGCGGCACGGAGAACTTCGCGAGGTTCTCGCGCACGTGCTCGCGCACGGCCTCCGCGTCCAGCGCGCCGGGCTCGTCGCACACCACGTACGCGGCCAGCCGCTGGCCGAACTGGTCGTCCGGCACGCCCACCACGGCCACCTCGCGCACGCCCTTGAGGTCGGCGAGCAGGTCTTCCACCTCGCGCGGGTACACGTTCTCGCCGCCGGAGACGATCATCTCGTCGTCCCGGCCCGCCACGAACAGCAGGCCTTCGGCGTTGCGGTAGCCGACGTCACCGGTGGACATCAGGCCGTCGCGGACCTCCTTGTTGCCGCCGTTGGTGTAGCCGTCGAACAGCATGTCGTTGGTGACGAAGATCCGGCCGGTCGCGCCGGGCGGCACGGGCCGGCCGGCGTCGTCGAGGACCTCGACGCGGGTGCCGTGCGGCGGCAGGCCGGCGGTGTCGGGGTGGCGGATCAGCTCGTCCGGCTTGGCGATGCTGACCCACGACACCTCGGTCGAGCCGTACAGGTTGTAGAGGACGGGCCCGAGTTCTTCCAGGCACCGCTTGGCGACCGGCGGCGGCAGCGCCGAGCCGCTGGACGCGACCACGCGCAGGTGCGGCAGGTGCGCGCGGTGGTCGAGTTCGAGGATGCGTTGCAGCATCACGGGGACCACGAACAGCGCGTCGGCGCGGTGGGTGCGGGCGTCGTCCAGGGCGGTGGCCGGGTCGAACTTGCGGCGCAGCACGAAGGTCACGCCCAGGACCAGGCCGATCTGGAACGCGGCCAGGCCCCAGGTGTGGAACAGCGGCGCGGGCACGGCGAACCGGTCGCCCGCCTTGAGCGGGATGCGGGAGAGCAGGGCGGCGGCGGGCGTGAGGCTCGCCGGTTCGGGTCGCCTGGCGCCCTTCGGCGCGCCGGTGGTGCCCGAGGTCAGCACGATCATCCGGCCGCGCGGTGGCCGCTTGGGCAGCGTGGTGGCGGGGGAGCCGGCGATGAGTTCTTCCAGCGTGCGGCTCTTGGTGGGGCTGTCCACCCACGCGATGACGCGGCGGACCTTGCGCGGCGCGTTGGCCAGCAGGTCGCGGAACTCGGTGTCGGCCACGACCACGGACACGTCCTGCTCGCGCAGCACGGTCGCGATCTGGCCGGCGCTGAGCCCGGTGTTGAGCAGCACGGTGTCCGCGCCGAGCTTCACGCACGCGGTGGTCGTCTCGACGAACCCCCGGTGGTTGCGGCACAGCACGGCGACCTTGCTGCCGGCGGTGACGCCGAGGTCGCGCAGGCCGTGCGCCAGGCGGGTGGTCCGCTCGTCGACTTCCTTGTAGGACAGCGAACCGAGGTCGTCGATGATGGCGGGCCGGTCGGGGTGGCGGGCCGCGCCGATGGCGAACCCGGACGCGATGGTGATGTCCCACTGGAGGTAGGCGTCGAGGACCTTCAGCAGTTTCAGCGGGTTCATCGGGCGCACGACCCCGGCCTTGACCAGGACGAGCAGCGCGCGCGCCGCGGACGCGACCCGGTTCACCGCAGGGCCCGCAGGGTCAGGCGCGTCACGCCGGCGGCCACGGCGGCCAGCGGTGACGTGCGTTCGCTTCGTTCCGGCATCGCGCGGTATCCCAGGTGCACCAAGGACCTCATCGTCTTCGGGGCGAACTTCCGGGCCAGCTCGACCAGGACGCCCAGGGGCAGGTTCACTTCTTCAGGGCGGCGTTCGAGCGCGTGCACCACCCACTGCGCGGCGCGTTCCGGGCTGGCGGCGGGGAACGCGTCGTAGACCTTGGAGGGGCCGATCATCGGCGTGCGGACCAGCGGCATGCGCACCGACGTGAAGGTGACGCCGTCCGCGACGGTCTCGCTCGCCGCGACCCGGCTGAACGCGTCGAGCGCGGACTTCGAGGCGAGGTAGGCGGAGAAGCGCGGGGTGCCGATCTGCACGCCCATGCTGGAGATGTTCACGACGTGCCCGAACCGGCGTTCCCGCATGTGCGGGAGCAGGCCGAGGATCAGGCGCAGCGGGGCGAAGTAGTTCAACGCCATCGTGCGCTCGTAGTCGTGCAGGCGGTCCACGCTGAGGTGCACCGACCGGCGGATCGAGCGGCCCGCGTTGTTGACCAGCATGTCGATGCCGTCGTGGTCGGCGAGCACTTGTTTGAGCAGGGCTTCGACGGCTTCGGCGTCGGTGAGGTCGCACGGGTGGGGGTGCGCCCGGCCGCCGTCGCGGCGGATCTCGTCGGCGACCTGGTCGAGTTCTTCGGCCCGCCGGGCGACGAGCAGGACGGTCGCGCCCTTCTTGGCGACGGCCAGCGCCGTGGCCCGGCCGATGCCCGAGGACGCGCCGGTGATCAGGACGGTGCGGCCGGCGAGACCGTGCCGGCGGGCCGCGCGCAGCGGGTCCAGGTGCTCGCGCCAGTAGCGCCAGAGGGTGTCGGCGTAGGTGTGCAACGGCGGCGGTTCGAGGCCCGTGGTGGTGCGGGTGATCGTGGAGTCGAAGGTGGCGTTGAGGGCCAGGTTCGGCAGGACCTGCGGCGGGATGCCCAATTCGGTGAGGGTGCCGGTGAGGATCGCGCTGGTCGGGGTGGCCGGGAGGGGGAGCGTCGGCCAGGCGGCGCGGACGACGGGGGCGCCGGCGGGTTTCGCGAGGGCGTTGTAGACGTCGGTGAGGGCGGTGTTGTCGGCGGTGAGGTGGAACGTGCTGCGGTCGGGGACGTCGGCGTGGATGAGGCGGTCGAGCGCCTCGACGACGTAGTCGACCGGGACGATGTTCGTCGCGCCGAGGTGCGGGGCCAGGAGGGGCAGCCGGGCCGGGAGGTGGGCCAGGGCGGCGATCAGCGGGAAGAAGTAGTAGGGCCCGTCGACCTTGTCGATCTCGCCGGTGGACGAGTCGCCGACGACGGCGGCGGGCCGGTAGACGCGCCAGCGGGTGTCGGTGGCGGCGCGGACGAGCTTCTCGGCCTCGAACTTGGTCCGGTGGTAGGGGGAGGGGTGCTGCTGGCCGAGGTCGAAGTCGTCCTCGTGGAACGTGCCCCGGTAGTCGCCGGCGACGGCGATGGAGGAGACGTGGTGCAGGACGCTCCCGTGGGCGCGGGCGTGGTCGAGGACGTTGCGCGTGCCGACGACGTTGGTGAGGTGCTGCTCGTCGTCGGGGGCGGTGAGGTCGTAGATCGCGCCGAGGTGGACCACGTGGTCGGCGGCGGGCGTGTCGGGGCCGAGCGGGTCGCGCAGGTCGCCCGGGACGACGGTGAGCTTGTCGTGCTTCGCGACCCGGTCCGCCGAGCGCGGCCGGACCAGCACGAACACGTGCTCGCAGTCGGGCCGAGCCAGAAGCCTCCCGACCAGGCGGCGGCCGATGAAGCCCGTCGCGCCGGTGACGAAGTAGGTGCTCACGGCTCGATAGTGGCACTACCTACCCGCGAGTAGGAAGAGTGTTCGCCGAAATTGTCGGTGGCGGGTGGGACACTGGTCAACGGGGGGCGCGGGCCGGCCCTGGGGTCGACTCGGGCGCGCTGACCTGGGGTTTCGCGGGTTGCGGGTGGGATGGTCGGCTCGGTGGGGAGCGGTGCCGGATGCCGTGTGGTGAGCACGCCGGGACAACTCCGCGCGCGGGCTGCCGGCCGGTGGGTGCCGGTCGGTGGGTGCCGGTCGGTGGGTGCCGGTCGGTGGTGCCAGCCGGTGGGTGCTGGCCGGTGGCTGCCGGTCGGTGGTGCTGCCGGTGGGTGCCAGCCGGTGGGTGCCGGTCGGTGGTGCCGGCCGGTGGGTGCCGGCTGGGACCCGAGTGCTCGTGATCGACCGAGTGCCGGTCGAGGTCAGTCCGCCGGGCCGGACGCGTTGACCACCGCGTCGCGCAGTGCCGCGCGCAAGCGGCCGACCTCCAGCGGGGTCAGCACGGCGGCCTCGCCCGGCGGCACGGTCACCACCACGTGCCCCTGGCTGACGAAGACGGTCATGTCACGGCGACGGGATGCGATGTCGCGACAAGAGATCTGCCACTCCTTGCCTGTACCCACGGCCCCCATACCTCCCACTTCTCGACACGGGTGCTCGGACCAATCCGGGTGCGCCCGGGGAAGGGACGCACGGGGGTTGGTGCCATGACGGGAAAAATCCCGACGGGCGACCGTGCCGAGCTGTCGATAGCGTCGCATGTGGTCATCGCTCCAGTCACCTGGGAGGGTGAATAATGGCTGAACCGCAACGGATCGTGATAATCGGGTCGGGCCTGGCCGGCGCCTCGACGGCCGGTGCGTTGCGGGAACGGGGGTACGACGGCGCGGTCGTGGTGTTCGGCCGGGAGCGGCACCAGCCCTACGAGCTGCCGGCCCTGTCCAAAGATGTGCTGGTCGGGAACGCCGAGTGGCCCAATCGGGTGCACGAGCCCGGCTTCTACGAGACGCACGGCGTGGAACTCCGGTTGGGGGTCGAGGTCACCGAGGTCCGCGTTGGCGAACGGGTGATCGTGGACTCCGGAGGAGCAACCCATTCGTACGATCGGCTGGTGCTGGCCACCGGCTCGGTGCCGCGCCGGCTGCCCGTCCCGGGCGGAGACCTCCCAGGTTTGCGGGTGCTGAGGACGGTCGAGGACTCGCTGGCGCTGCGGGAGCGGTTGGCGCCTGGGGTGCGGGTCGTGGTGGTGGGCGCCGGCTGGATCGGGTGCGAGGTCGCGGCGGCTGCCCGCGTGCGCGGGGCCGAGGTGACGGTCGTGGACCCCGTCGACCTGCCCCTGCGGCGGGTGTTGGGGCCGGTGGTGGGAGAGGTGTTCCGGAACCTGCACGCCGAGCGCGGGGTCGCGTGGCGGCTGGGCGTCGGGGTGGACGGGTTCCTGCCGAACGGCGTGCGCCTCGCGGACGGGTCCGTGGTCGAGGGTGACGTGGTGGTCGTGGGCGTCGGCGCGCGGCCGTCGCTGGAGTTGGCGGAGAAGGCCGGACTGGCGCTGGCCGAGGGCGGCGTGGCGGTGGACCCGGCCCTGCGGACCTCGGTGCCGGAGGTGTGCGCGGTGGGCGACATCGCGGCGCACGACCACCCCCGGTACGGCCGGCGCGTGCGGGTCGAGCACTGGGCGAACGCGAAGGACCAGGGCGCGCACGTCGCGGGGACGCTGCTCGGGCGCGGCGACCCGTACGTCGCGGCGCCGTACTTCTTCTCCGACCAGTACGACCTGGGGATGGAGTACCGGGGGTTGGCGGATGCCGAGAAGGACCAGTTGGTGGTGCGGGGGTCGTTGGCGGCGCGGGACTTCACCGCGTTCTGGGTGCGGGACGGGCGGTTGCGGGCGGCCATGAACGTCAACCAGTGGGACGACGGGGTCGCTTTGCAGGCGCTGGTGGATTCTCAGGCTGCCGTTTCTCCTGATCAGCTCCGGTCTTCCAGTCTTTCGGACTTGGTTTGAGCCTTGGGTGCTTCGCGCTCTCAAGATCAAAAGCTTAAAAGATCAAAAGCGGCTGGGGAGGCCAGTGGGGGGAAGGGCCTGCGTGTTCCCCACCGCATGACCTGGCGGAGCCGACCACAGATTTCCCCGGGTGCCGCTAAAACTTTTGCTCGTTCCTCGCAAAACTTTCGGCGTCACCCGGGGAAATCTGTGGTAGCCCTTCGGGCAGGTCATACGGTGGGGAACACGAAGGCCCCTTGTGGCTGGTAGCTCAGCCGCCGCTGCGCGGCGGGGAGTGCCGTTTGGGTGTTTTTAGAGGCAGGAGCCGGTGTTGGGGCTGGTGTTTGCGGCGATCACGCGGTTGAGGAGGGTGCGCAGGGTTTGGCGTTCTTGTGGGGTCAGGGCGGCGGTGAAGGTGTTTTCCGCTTTGCTGTGTAGGGCTTGTACTTCGGACTGGACTTCGCGGCCCTTTTCGGTGATCGCCGGGAAGCGGACTCGGCGGTCGGCTGGGTCTGGTTCGCGGATGACCAGGCCCGCGCGTTCCAGGCGGTCCAGTTCGGCGGTGAGGGTGGTTTTGTCCAGGCCCAGGGCCGCGCCCAGGGCTAGTTGGGTCCGGCGTGGGGCTTCGGCGGTCAGGGCCGTCAGGACCAGTTGGCCGCGGGTGGTGATGCCGTGGACCGAGGAGGCCTCCTGGGCTGCCGCTCCCAGCTTCTGCGCCGCTCGGTGCAGGAGGAAGTTCAGGTCTGCCTGGCTGACGCAGCCCGGGTCCAGGGGCTCCATGCAACCGATGATACGTCTACGGTGGTTACTTTCCAAGAAAGACGTCTCGTCCCGGACGGTCGCGGTCGCCCGATGGTGTACCGGCGGCTCGCTGTCACACTGTCCGCGGAGTGCGGGAGGTGGGGATGGGCGAGTCGATCGCCGCGGTGGTGGTGCGGGCCGCAGAGCTCACCGCACGTGGGTTGCCGCGCAAGGCCATCGACCTGTTGCGGCCCGCGCTGGTCGCTCATCCGCTGCACGCCGAGGCCTGGTGCCGGTTGGCCGCGGCGCACCTCGACGTGGGTGAGCCCGACCCGGCGCTGGACGCGGCGAAGCGCGCACTCGTGCTGGACGGCGACCACGCCTGGGCCCAGCGGTTGGCGGCCCTGGCGTTGAGCGAGTTGGGGCGGCACGCCGAGGCGGCGGTGGCGGCTCGGGAGTGCGTTCGGCGCAAACCCGGGGACTGGCGGTGTCGGGTCGTGCTCGCCGAGGTGTTGGCGGCGGCCCCGGAGACGCGGGTCGAAGCGGTCGAGGTGGCTCGGGAGGCCGCTCACCTCGCGCCCACCGAGGCGCGGGCGTTCCAGGTGCTCGGGGACGCGGCGTTGCGGGTGCGGGACTGGGGGACGGCCGAGTGGGCTTACCGGTCCGCCCTGGCGTTGGACCCGGCGGACGAGGACGTGCACGCGAACCTGGCCACCGTGCGGCGCAAGCGGGGTGCGTCGGGGCGGCCGTCGGGGGACGCGTTGAGCCGGGCACACGAACTGGTGTGGCCGCTCTTCTCGCGGGTGGCCGCGATGCTGGTGGCGGGTGGGTTGTTGTTGCTGCTCGCCGGGATGCCGAAGCCGACGCCGTGGATCGGGTGGTTCTCCGGGGCGCTGGTGCTGGCGGTGTGCGTGGTGGTGGGGCGGGTGGCGCTGCGGCGGGCGGTGTGGGCGTTGCCGCGGTACCGGCCGAAGGTCGCCGTGGTGGCGGTGCTGTTCGGGCTGTCGACGCTGGTGCTCGTGGGGTGGACGGTCGCGTTGTTCCTGGGTGCCACGACGATGCAGCCGCTGGTCATCGCGTGGCTGTGCGCGCTGGCCGGCGGATCCGTCGTCGTGCTCGGCGGCGGTCGGTAGCCTGGGGGTCGTGACGAGGTTGCTGACGGTCCTGGCGTTGATCGCCGGGTTCGTCGTCGCCGCGCCCGTCGCGCTCGACCGCGGTGATGGCGCGGCCTTCGCCGCCGCGGTGGACGCTGTGCACCTTCCGGGCACGGCCACCACGCGGGCGACGATCCACCCCGTCCAGCAAGGGCACCACGGCCAGCCGCTCGACGGCGTCCAGCCGCCCGTTCACGTCGCACCCCAGCCCCGGCGGTTCGCCGATGTCGTCGAGCCGACCCGTGGTGATCCCGAAAGGGCGGGCAGCGGTCCGCTCGGTGATCGTGCGCCGCCGTTGACCTCCGGTTCCTGAGTCTTCGTAGTCCTTCCTGACCGCCGGAGGTCATCCCGTCATGCCGCGCTCCAGCGCGCGGCGAGAGCTGCTCGTCCGAGGGTTGTTGTCCCTCGGCGTCCTCGCCGCGTCCACGTTCGTCCTGCTCACCAGCCAGCCGCGCCTTGGTCTCGACCTGCGCGGTGGCACACAGATCGTTCTGGAAACACCGTCCGAGGCCACGTCCGACAACACCGACCGCGCGATGGAGGTGTTGCGCCGGCGCGTGGACGAGTTGGGGGTGGCCGAGCCCGTGTTGGCGCGGTCGGGTGATCACCGCATCGTCGTGGAACTGCCCGGGGTGCAGGACCCGGCGGAAGCCATCGAGGTGCTTGGTCGCACCGCGCAACTGGCTGTGCAGCCGGTCACTGGACCGGGTGAAGTTGTGACGCCCGATGGTGATTCGGTGGGGCTGGGTCCGGTCGTGCTGACCGGCGAGGGGATCAAGGGTGCCCAAGCCGCGCCGAACCCGGCTGGGGCCGGGTACGTGGTGTCGGTCGACTTCCAAGGAGACGCGCCTTCCCGGTGGCAGAAGGTGACCGCCGAGGCTGCCTGTCACCCGCCGGGTGACACCCGGCGGCGGGTCGCGTTCGTGCTGGACGGCAAGGTGGTGTCCGCGCCGCAGGTCGATCCGTCGGTCGCGTGCGGCACCGGCATGATCGGCGGCAGCACGCAGATCACCGGGAAGTTCGGCCGGGACGAGGCGCGGGAGTTGGCGCTGGTGATCCGGTCCGGCGCGTTGCCGGTGCCGGTGGAGGTCGTGGAGCAGCGGACCGTGGGGCCCACGTTGGGGGCCGAGGCGATCGACGCCAGTGCGCGGGCGGCGGTCATCGGGATCGTGCTGACCGGGTTGTTCCTGGTGTTCGTCTACCGGCTCGCGGGGCTGGTCGCAGTGCTGGCGCTGGGCGGGTACGCGGCGGTGGCGTACGCGGCCTTGTTGGCTGTCGGGGCGACGTTGACCCTGCCCGGGTTGGCCGGGTTCGTGCTGGCCATCGGCATGGCGGTGGACGCGAACGTGCTGGTCTTCGAGCGGTCGCGGGAGGAGTTCGCTCGGCGCAAGCGTTTGCCGCGGTCGGTGGACCAGGGGTTCAAGGGTGCGCTGAGCGCGGTCGCCGACTCCAACGTGACGACGTTGCTGGCCGCCGGGTTGCTGTTCTGGCTGGCCACCGGGCCGGTCAAGGGGTTCGGGGTCACGCTGTCGATCGGTGTGCTGGCGTCGCTGTTCAGCGCGTTGGTGCTGACGCGGGTGTTGTTGCACCTGGTCATGCCGGTGCTGGAGCGGCGGCCCCGGTGGAGCGGCCTGCACGACCCGGGGCGCGTGCGGACGTGGCTGGCCGGCAAGGGGTTCGAGCTGTTCCGGCCGCCCCGGCGGTGGCTGCCGGCCGCCGGTGTGGTCGCGGCGGTGGCGGTCGCGGGGTTGTTCGCGCGCGGGCTGGAGCTGGGGGTGGAGTTCACCGGCGGGCGGATGATCGAGTACACCGCGTCCGGTGTGGACGCCGGGCGGGTGCGGGCCGAGCTGGCAGCGGCCGGGTTCGGCGACGCCGTCGTGGCGACCTCGGGGGACAACGGGATCTCCGTGCGGACCGGGCCGATCGACGAGGCGCAGGCGGCGCGGGTCGGCGACGCCGTGGACCGGGCCGTCGGCGGCGCTTCGCAGGTCCGCGACGAGTTGATCGGACCGTCGTTGGGGGCGGAGCTGCGGCGCAACGCGCTGGTGGCGCTGGCCATCGCGGTGGCCGCGCAGCTGGCGTACCTGGCGGTGCGGTTCGACTGGCGGTTGGGGCTGGCGACCGTGGTCGCGCTGGTGGCCGACGTGGTGGTGCTGGTGGGCGCGTTCGCGTGGCTGGGCAAGACGGTGGACGGGGTGTTCCTGGCCGCGTTGCTGACCGTGATCGGGTACTCGGTGAACGACTCGGTGGTGGTGTTCGACCGGGTGCGCGAGCTGCGCCGGGCGCGGCGGTCCTCGCCGTACGCGGAGGTGGTGTCCGCGGCGGTGCTGCAAACCGTGCCGCGGACGGTGAACACCGGCATCGGTGTGTTGTTCGTGCTGGCCGCGCTGCTGGTGCTGGGTGACGGGTCGCTCGCCGACTTCGCCACCGCGCTGCTGATCGGGCTCGTCGCCGGTACCGTCTCGACCGTCCTGACGGCGGCGCCGGTCGCGATCGCGCTGGAGGCTCGACGATGAACACAGGCCACGCCCTGCTCGCGGTCGGCGGCGCGTTCCTGGCGGCGGGCCTGATCGCCCGCGCCGGTGTCCGCATCGGACTGCCGACCATCCCGCTGTTCATGGTGGCGGGCATCCTGTTCGGACCCAACACACCTGGTCTGTCCCTTGTGGACGACCCGGCGGAGATGGGTGTGCTGGCCGGCCTCGGCCTGGTGTTCCTGCTGTTCTACCTCGGGCTTGAGTTCTCCGTGGACGACCTGGTATCCGGCGGGCGCCGGCTCGCGTTCGCCGGCGTCGGGTACCTGGCGCTCAACATCGGCGGCGGGCTGGCGTTCGGGTTCGCGCTCGGGTGGGGGTCGCGGGAGGCGCTGGTGGTGGCCGGGGCGATCGGGATCTCGTCGTCGGCGATCGTGACCAAGCTGCTGGTCGAGGCGCAGCGGTTGCGGCGGCCGGAGTCCCGGCTGGTCATGGGCATCATCGTGATCGAGGACGTGTTCCTGGCCCTGTACCTGGCGGTGCTGCAACCGGTGCTCGGCGGCACGTCGGGCGTGCGGGCGCTGCTGGACTTCGGCAAGGCGTTCCTGTTCCTGCTGGTGCTCGCGGCCATCGCCCGGTGGGGTGGCCGGGTCGTGACCAGGCTGTTCGGGCGGATGGACGACGAACTGCTGGTGGTGTGCTTCGTCGGCGTGGCGGTGACCGGCGCGGCGGTGGCGCACGAACTGGGCGTGTCCGACGCGATCGGGGCGTTCATGGTCGGCGCGGTGCTCGGCGGTTCCGGGGTGGCGTCCCGGGTGCACAAGCTGGTGCTGCCGCTGCGCGACGCGTTCGGGGCGCTGTTCTTCTTCATCTTCGGGCTGAGCATCGACCCGGGGGCCGTGGGCGGCGTGGTGCTGCCGGTGCTGGTGGCGGTGGCGGTGACGATCGTGCTCAACCTGGGCGCGGGGCTGTTCGCGGCGAAGCTGCACTCGTTCGACCGGCAGCAAGCCGTGGACATCGGGCTGACGGTGCTGACGCGCGGCGAGTTCTCGCTGGTCCTGGCGGCGATGGCGGTGGCGGCGGGCCTGGACTCGCGGGTCGCGCCGTTCGTGGCCGGGTACGTGCTGCTGCTGGCCGTCATCGGGCCGTTGGCGGTGCTGCGGTCGGAGCGGCTGACGTGGCTGCTGCCCCGGCGGTGGTTCGGCGAGGACCTTGCGGTGGCCGGGGATCGGGTCGAGCATGATCGGCGGACGTGATGTGGAGGAGGGACGCATGACGGGATTCGCCGGGTACCAGAACGAGATCTACCTCCAAGGCCTGGCCGGGCAGGTGCCGCCGTTCACCACCGACCCGGAGGCGCTGGAGGCCTCCGCGCGGGAGCGGCTCGGGCCGGGGCCGTTCTGGTACGTCGCCGGGGCCGCCGGGTCCGGGGCCACCGCGCGGGCCAACCGGGAGGCGTTCGACGAGTGGCGGATCGTGCCGCGGATGCTCACCAACGCCACCGAGCGGCACCTCGGCGTGTCCGTGCTGGGCACGAAGCTGCCCGCGCCGGTGCTGCTCGCGCCGGTCGGGGTGCAGTCGATCCTGCACCCGGACGGCGAGCTGGCCACCGCGCGGGCCGCCGCCGAACTCGGTGTGCCGTTCGTGCTGTCCACCGCTTCCTCGCACACGATCGAGGAGGTGGCGGAGGCCGCCGGGGACGGGGCGCGGTGGTTCCAGCTGTACTGGCCGAACGACCCGGACGTGTGCGTGAGCATCCTCGACCGGGCGCGCAAGGCCGGGTTCTCCGTCCTGGTGGTCACGCTGGACACGTGGACGCTGGCGTGGCGCCCCCACGACCTCGACCGGTCCTACCTGCCGTTCCTGCGCGGCGTCGGCACGGCCATCCCGTTCTCCGACCCCGCGTTCCGGGCGGGCCTCGCCGCGCCGCCGGAGGAGGACCGGCCGATGGCGATCCTGCGGTGGGTGCAGCTGTTCACCGGCACCGACAAGTCGTGGGACCAGGTCGCGTTCCTGCGCGAGCACTGGGACGGGCCGATCGTGCTCAAGGGCATCCAGCACCCCGACGACGCGCGCAAGGCCGTGGACGCGGGCGTGCAGGGCATCGTGGTGTCCAACCACGGCGGGCGGCAGGTCGACGGTGCGGTGGCGTCGCTGGAGGTGTTGCCGGAGATCGCCGCGGCGGTGGGCGAGCAGGTCGAGGTGCTGTTCGACTCGGGCGTCCGGACCGGCGCGGACGTCGTGAAGGCGTTGGCGCTGGGCGCTTCCGCGGTCATGGTCGGGCGGCCGTTCGCCTACGGCCTGGCCCACGGCGGGCAGGTCGGCGTGCGGCACGTGCTGCGCGGGCTGCTCGCCGACTTCGACCTCACCCTGGGCCTGTCCGGGCACCGCAGCCCGGCCGAGCTCAGCCCCGAGGTGTTGCGGCGTCGCTGAGCCGGCGCAACCGGTCCTGGAGGGTGGCGAAGTCGGCGGGCTGCACGGTGATCCACGGGGTCCCGTCGCCGCCCTTCGACTTCGCCGACAGGTACCGGCCGGTGATCGTGTCGAAGAACGTCAGCGGCGCCTCGCAGCGCTGCTTGCGGCCGAACCGGTCGCGGCGGGCGGCGAACAGCTGCCCGCCGCCGGTCCGCTTCTCCGCCAACAGGTTCTTGAGCTGCCGGGCCTCCGCGACGTGCGCGCCGGTCGGCCGGCTGGCCTGGAGGAAGCTGCGCTCGTACTCCTCGTTGTACGACGGTGGTTTCGGCTTGTCGTTCAACGCGTCCGCGGGCAGCGAGAGCACCCCGCCCCGGCCCGGCTTGGCCTCGGGCAGGGCGGCGACCAGCGACCCGACGGCGTCCTCCGGGCGCACCGGTTCGAGCACGAAGTGCTTGTCCGGCCGCAGGACCACGCGCACCGCGTCGTCGCCCGACTGGGCCACCAGCGCGGTGCGCGTGTCGCCGTCACCCTCGTTGAAGAACGCGTAGTACTCCGTGCCGGCCTCGGCGATGAGCCGCAGCGCGCGGCCCAGGTCGGGGTGCACCTGCCGGCCGCGCGCCAGGCCGAGCCGCTCCAACTCCGCCCAGCCGCCCCGCGCGAGGTCCGCCAGACCGCCCAGGTCGCCCTCGGCGAGGCGGTCGGCGTCGAAGTCGACCTCGGTCAGCAGCGCGTTGTGCAGCGTCGGCAGCCCCTCGGCCTGCCAGGCGTTGTAGAGCGCGACGACCGGGATCGCCACCTTGGTGCGCAGCACTGCTCTCCCCCTACTCGCCGATGACCGGCGGGGCGACCATCGTGCCGTCGCCGAAGATGTCCTCGGTCTCCTGCAGGTACGAGGCGGACTTGTGCTCCTTGTCCTCGTCCCCCTGCCCCCGGCCGGCACCGGCGCCCATGCCGCCCATGCCGGCGCCCGGAGCGCCACCACGCCCGGCCGCGCCACCGCCACCGGGGCCGAACCCGCCCGCGCCCCCACCGGGCCCGAACCCGCGCTCACCGCCTGGCATGACCCCGGCCGCGCCACCACCCGGCCCGAACCCGCCACCGGGTCCGCCCAGGCCACCGGGCATGCCGGGCATGCGGCCGAGCCCGCCGCCACCGCCGCCTCTGCCGCCGCCGGGACCACCGCCCGGCCCGCCCGGCCCACCGGGTCCGCCCGGGAGCCGTCCGCCGCCGGGTCCGGGCGTGGGCACGCGTGGCCGGTTGTTGGGGTTGCGCGGGTCGTTCGGGTTTCGCGGGTCGTAGGGGAGCCTGGGGTCGTACGGCAGCCGGGGGTCGTAGGGCAGTCGCGGGTCACCCGGCCGCGGCGGGTCCACGGTGACCGGCGGCGGCACCGGCCGGTCGATCGGCGGGACCACCTCGGACTTCTTCAGGTCGCCGCCACCGTCGCCGGGGTTCGGCGGCGGCGGGGTGACCGGGGGCAGCGGCGGGTTGGTCCGGTCCTTGCCGTCACCGTCACCGTCGCCACCGCCGTCGTCGGGCGGCAGGGGCTGCCACTCCCTGGGTGGCGTGATCGGCGGCGGAGTGGGTTGCTCGATGCCGCCGCCCATCTCGTCGGGCGACTGGAACGTGGGCATCGAGGCGCTGGCCGAGTTGGCGGCGTTGCCGTACGCGGAGAGGACCTGGACGTTGCGGGAGTTGACCTCTTGGCTCTTCTCGACCGCGTCGTCGTAGTCGGTGTCCCACGGGACCACGCCGTTGTACCAGGGCTTGTCCGGGACGTCGACGGGCTTCTCGACGGAGTCGCGGGCGTGCCGGAAGGAGTCGCTGATGTCGCTGGTGCCCCGCGAGGCGATCATCGCGCTGTCGCCGGCGGCGGCGGACCACGTGGCCAGCGGGGTGGTGGCGGCCCGGGCCTGGTCACCGGCGGCGCCCTCCCACGACGCGCCGGAGTTGCGAACGGCCGTCTCGATCAGGGAGGTGACCTCGTCCTGGTGCTCCCGGACCTTGGCCCAGTTCTGCGTGGTCGAGTCGGTCGTCTGCTCGGGCCCCTTGCCGTCCTTGAACCAGCCGTAGATCTTGTCCGCGCCGATGCCCATCTGGAGGAGCATGAGACCGGGCAGGTCCATGTCCACCGCGGGTGCTGAGGGAGGAGTCATGGGCTACCCCTTCAGGATTCCTACGACCGTCGCCCCGAGCTTCTCCGAGGCGTCGCAGGGCTTGCCGGCGTTGGCTTTGTCTTCGGGCGCGATGTTGGCCTGCACGACCACCGCGTCTTTGTCCGAGGAGCCGATCACCGTCGTGCAGTCCTTGGTGCCGCTCGCCGTGTCGTAGCTGATCGCCGGGTAACCGGCCACGGTGGCGTCGCGGAACACCTTCAGGGACTTGCTGTTCTCCCGGTACGACTCAAGCGTGGGGCCCTTGGTCACGAGCACGATGCGGTAGGTCGAGTCCTTGAGCACATCCGTGCCGATCCAGGCGCAGCCCGGCCCGTTGGGGCTGTCCTCCCGCTCCGCGGGGTCGAAAGTGCCCAGGGGAGAGAGTTGGGCGGGGGTCAGGATGGTGCACGGGTCGCTCGCGAACTTCCCGAGGTCCAGTGCACCGGGGCCGCTCGGCTTCGCGCTGGTCTTGGTCGTGGTGGTGGACCCACCGCCCGTGGTGGACGCCGGCGTGGGCGTGCCGGTGTTCGGCGAGGTGCAGGCGGCGAGCGCGATCGCGGTGGCGCCGACGGCGAGGACAGACCGGAGAATGCGGTTCAAGGAGTTTCAGTCCCTCGGCTTGAGTGCGTCCTGGGCGGCCGAGTCCGTGTTCTTGTAGGCCGCCAGCGCGTCTTTGATGTTCTGGATCGTGTTCATGAGGGCTTTCTGCGCCTCTTCGTTGGCCCAGCCGTAGCCGCCCTGTTGGGTGCCGGCCGTCTCGCGGATCTTCAGCGTGGCGAACCCGCTGTAGGCGTCCTTGCCCGGCGAGCCGGACTGCGAGATCTCGTCGGCGGCCCGCTTGGCCTTCTGCAACTCCTTGACCGCCGCGTCCAGGCCCTTGATCAGGTTCTCCGCCTCGTCCGGGTCCACGAAGAACCGGGTTTGCGACACCACGTAACCGCCGGCGCCGCCGGGTGCCTTGGACACCGTGTCGCCCACGAAGCTGAGCTTGCCGCCCCCGCCCTCGGCGTCGTACATCGTTCGCGCTCCCCTCACGCCAACCGCCGATCAATGATGGCACAGCAGGTCAGCGCGGTCCGGGAGTTCGACGCGGTTACTCCTGGTGGGGGATGTCGCGCCCGTACCGGTGAACGCCGGTGTGCCTTCCGCTTGTCCATGACGGACGGCTGGGATGTCCGATCTGTTCAAGACGGCGGTCGGGTGGGCGGAATAGCGTCTTGGGCATGGTGGATTTGGCCAGGCGTTTTTTGTGGCTCAACGCTCGGGTGTTGGAGCAGCGGCGGTTTGCGTTCCTGTTCGACGGTGGGGCCGCTGGGGCTGTTGTAGCGGCTGTGGTGGCTTATCGGAATGACGATGGCGGGTTCGGGCACGCCCTGGAGCCCGATGGGCGTGGGCCTACCAGTCAGCCGTTGCACACCTACACCGCGTTGACGCTGTTGCGGGAGGTCGGGGACGAGTCGTGTGTGGCTGGTGCGGTGGAGTTCTTCGCCTCTGTTGCCAATGACGACGGCGGGCTGCCGAACTGCTTGGAGACGGCTCGGGAGCACCCGCGTGCTCCCTGGTGGCAGGTCGGCGCCGGGACCGATCTGTTGATGACCGGGTTGGCCGCCGGCGTGTTGCACTCGTTCGGGGTTGAGCACCCCTGGCTGGACAAGGCGACCGCGTTGGTGTGGGACGCGATTCACTCGTTGGAGGACAGTCACCCGTACGAGGTCAACGCCTGCGCTCGGTTCCTCGACCACGTGCCGGACCGCGCGCGGGCCGAGGTCGCGGCCAAGCGGTTGGGCGAGTTGGTGCGGGACAAGGGGTTGGTCGACCTCGGGGACGGGGAGGCGCCCGAGGGGTACGCGGTCGGGGAGACGCACAAGCCGCACCACTACGCGCCCACGCCGGACAGCCTCGCGCGGCGGTGGTTCGGCGACGACGAGATGGCGCGCGACCTCGACCGGTTGGTGGCGGAGCAGCAGGAGGACGGGGGCTGGACGTTCCCGTGGAACGCGTGGACGCCCGTGACCACCTACGAGTGGCGGTCGATCGTGACGATCGAGGCGTTGAAGACCTTGAAGGCCTACGGCCGGATCAGCTGACCCAGCGGGACGCCCGCCAGCTCCTTCACCTCGCGGGACAGGTGCGCCTGGTCGGCGTACCCGGTGCGGTGGGCGACGTCGGCGAACGGCACCCCGCGCCACGCCAGCTTCACCGCCCGGTCGAAGCGCAGCACGCGGTGCAGGACCTTGGGGCCGTAGCCGAACGCGTCGAGGGACCGGCGGTGGAGTTGGCGGGTGCTCAGGCCCAGGTCGTCGGCCATCGCCGCGACGGTCGTGGGGAGCGCTCGGGTGACGGCCCGCGCCAGCGGGTCCGGTGGGTTGGCGCGGAGCCGGTGCGCGGCGGCTTCGGCCAGGACGGCGCACGGGTCGGTGGCGGTGGCCAGGGCGTCTTCCAAGCGGGCCGGGTGGTTCCACAGGTCGGCCAGCGGGACGCGCAGGTCGCGCAGGGCGTGCGCCGGGACGCCCAGGACGGACGGGCCGACGCCGGGGGCGAAGCGGACGCCGTAGAGGGTGCCGGGGCGCATGTCGGTGAGGTGGCCCGTGGTGTCCGGGCCGGCGACGAAGAGGGCGCCGGTGTCGGACCACATGAGGTCGGTGCAGCCGTCCGGGACGACGCGGCCGGTCGTCGGGGTGTCGGCGGAGCGTTCCCAGAGGCAAACCAGGCCCGGGTGGGTCGTGGCTCGTTCCCGGTAGTGGCTCATGGCGGTGGGGCGGGGAGGGGCCCGGTCCGGATCGGGGTGACCTGCACCTGACCAGCCTAATCGCGGTCGGTGGGGTGGGGGAGGGGTGCGGGTGGGCGGGGTGGAGGAGGAGTGCGTGGCGGGCCGCGGGTGGGGGAGGAGGAGGGCGTGGCGGGCCGCGGGTGGGGGAGGAGGAGGGCGTGGCGGGCCGCGGGTGAGGGGAGGAGGGGTGCGTGGCGGGCCGCGGAGGAGGTTGCGGCCCGCCACTGGTCGTGGGTCAGGTGGTGAACTTCAGCCAGTTCACGCTGACGTAGGCCGCGGGTTGGCCGCTGGTGAAGGTGATGTAGACGTCGTGCGTGCCGGTCACGCCGGCGATGTTGGCCGGGATGGTGCGCCAGCTCTGCCAGCCACCGGTGTTGGCGATGGCGAAGCTGCCGATCGGGGCCGCCGTCGGGCTGTCCAGTCGGACCTCCACCAAGCCGCTCACGCCGCCTGCCGCGCCCGACGCCGCTCTGGCCACGAACTGGCGGGCCGTGCCCGAGCCGAAGCGGACGCCGGAGAAGCGCAGGTGGTCGCCGTTCTTCAGCCCGCCCACGTCCTGGCCGCCTTCCGAGCACGCCTCGACGGTGCCGCCGGAGCGGGCGGTCGCCTGTTCGGCCTGGATCTCGGTGTACGCGTCCCAGCCGCTGCCGCCGGGCGGGTTGGTGGTGGTCGTGGTGGGCGGTGTGCCGGTGCCGGCGGTCCACACGGCCACGTAGTCCACGACCATCGAGTGGCCGGGAACGGTGGCGGCGGTCGGGGTCGCGTGGCCTGCCACGCCGTTGGGGAACGCGCCGCCCATCGCCAGGTTGAGCAGGATGAAGTATCCCGCGTGGCCGGTCATGTTGTTCCACGTCGTCGCGTCGAACTGGTTCTGGTTGACGCTGTGGAACTGCTGCCCGTCCACGTACCAGCGGAACTGCTTCGGGCTGACGCTCTCGTCCCACTCGAACCGGTAGGTGTGGAACGCCGACTGGCACGTCGAACCGGGGCACGCCCGGCTGGCGCCCAGGCCGTTGGTCTCGTTGCACGGCCCGCCGGGGTTCACGCCGCAGTGCAGCACGCCCCACACGGAGTTGATGCCGTTGACGTTCTCCATGATGTCGAACTCGCCGATGGCGGGCCAGTTCCAGTAGTTGCCCCGGTAGGGCGACCCCAGCGCCCAGAACGCGGGCCAGTAGCCGAGCGCCGCGCCGCCGGTGACGTTCGGCATCTGGATGCGGCCCTCGATCGCGAGCTTGCCGCCGGCCGGTGGGCGGAAGTTCGAGCGCTGGGTCTCGATGCGGGCCGACGTCCAGTTGCCGGCGCCGTCGCGCAACGCGGTGATGCGCAGGTTGCCGTTGCCGTCCAAGCGGATGTTGGACGTGGAGTTGGTGTAGTTCTGGATCTCGCCGGTGCCCCAGTTGCCGGGGCCGCCGGGGTAGCCGTGGCCGAGGTCGAAGATCCAGTTGGCGCCGGAGGGCAGGGTGTTGGCGGCGCCGGTGAAGTCGTCGCTCCACTGGAGCGTCCAGCCCGGTGGCGTGGGCGGCACCGAGGCGTCGGCCGAGATCGTGGCGAAGACCGCGGCGGGAACGGCGGCGAGCAGGGCGGCGGCGGTGGCGAGCACGCGTCGCCTTCGACTGGGTCCCATGCGCGGGTGACCTCCTTGTCACTCGTTCTGCACGGCAACAAATTCGGTTGTGCGTTCATGAGAGCGCTCTCACGACCGAGACTCAATCGACCGAACGGCGCAATGGGCTACTTGGCGTCGGCGTAGCACTCCACCGCGACGGCGTTGATGGGGAACCGCACCGGTGTTCGCCCGAACACCAGCCGGGACGCTTCCTCGCCCGCCGCCGTGATCTCCGCGCACACCACGTCCGCCGACTCGGCCGGGGTGTGGACCAGGACTTCGTCGTGCTGGAAGAACACCAGGTGCGCGCCCGGCGCCGTCTGGTGCAGCCGTCTGCGCAACGCGCCCAGCAGCGCGGCCGTCCAGTCGGCCGCGCTCGCCTGCACCACGAAGTTGCGGGTGAACCGGCCCCAGTCGCGCGCCGCCCGCCGACCCTGCCGGACCGCCTCCTCGCCCTCGTCGGCGCTGCCGGTCACCTCGTGCCACGCCGCCGACGGCGGCGGGCTGGTGCGACCCAGCCGCGAGCGGACCATCCGGCCCTGCTCACCGGCCACCGCCGCCGCCTCCACGTACCCCACCGCCTCGGGGAACCGGCGTCTGAGCACGGCCAGCAGCGCACCGGCCTCCCCGGCCGTGCCCCCGTACATCGCCGACAGCATGGCGACCTTCGCCCGCCCCCGATCGCCGTCGAACGCGTCGGCCGCCAGTGTCGTGTAGAGGTCGTCGTCGGCGGACACCTCCGCCAGCCGCCGGTCGCCGGACAGCGCCGCCAGCACCCGCGGCTCCAGCTGGGACGCGTCCGCCGCCACCAGCGCCCACCCCGGGTCGGCCACCACGGCCCGGCGCAGCGTGCGCGGGATCTGCAACGCCGCGCCGCCCCGGGTGGCCCACCGGCCGGACACGACCCCGCCCACCACGTAGTCGGCCCGGAACCGGCCCCCCGACACCCACTGGTCCAACCAGGACCACCCGTGCGCCACCCACAGCCGCGCCAGCTCCTTGTACTCCAGCAGCGGCGCGACCGCCGGGTGGTCCACCTTCTTCAGCACCCACGCCCGCGCGGACGGCACGTCGACGCCCTCCCGCCCGAACGCCCGCACGATGCTCGCCGGCGCGTCCGGGTTGACCGCCCGACCGCCGAACGCCGCCGTGATCCGGTCGGCCAGCTCGGCGAGCCTCGCCGGCCGGACCCCGTTGGCCGGGCGCGGCCCCAGCAGCTCGGTCAACAGCTCGTCGTGCACGTCCTCGCGCCACGGCAGCCCGTGGTGGGTCATCTCGGCCGCCGCCAGGGCGCTCGCGGACTCGGCGGCGACCAGCAGCCGCAGGCCGTCGGCGTGCGGCAGCGCGGCCAAGGCGCGTTGCCGCTCCGCGTGCACCGCGACCACGGCCTCCAGCGGGTCCTCATCACCGGGCAGCGGCTCCCGCTCGGGCTCGAACAGCGTGGGCTGGGACTCGCGCTTGCGCGGCCCGTGGTCCTCGGGCACCGGGAGGCCCCGCAGCCGCGCGACGGCCGCCCCCAGGCCGCGCGGCTCCCGGTGCCTGCCCTGGTGGGCGAGCAGCAACGACTCGACGTGCCACAGGTCGAGGCACCGCTCCACCCGCACGCCCCGGGCGAGCAGCTCCGGGTAGACCTCCGCGGTGGACGACCACAGCCAGCGCGGCCCCCGCCGCTCCCACTCCGCGACGGTGGCCGCGAGGTCGGCGGTCTCGATCACCGGACCGGTGGGCACGCCGGCGGCGGAGAGCGGCCGGAGGCGACCGGCGTTCTCCCCGTGCGGCACCAGTGCGATGAACATGCCTGGGATTGTGCCAACGA
The DNA here is from genome assembly GCF_039521145.1 of Saccharothrix mutabilis subsp. mutabilis. Classification (NCBI taxonomy): domain Bacteria; kingdom Bacillati; phylum Actinomycetota; class Actinomycetes; order Pseudonocardiales; family Pseudonocardiaceae; genus Saccharothrix; species Saccharothrix mutabilis. Next base: position 61,222 of record NZ_BAAABU010000021.1, on the reverse strand, counting down.
CCACCGACAATTCCGGCGCGAGCGGGACCGACCCGATCGTGGTCGGGGCCCGGGGTGCAGGATGTCGGTCCGTGATCAGTTCGCCTGGCGCGCTGCTGGACCCGCGGCACGAGGTGGTGCCCTTCCACGGCCGGACCGCCGAGCTCGCCGGGCTGGCGCGCTGGCGGGACGCGGCCGTGCTGCGGTCGGTGCTGCTCCTGCACGGCCGGTCCGGGGTGGGCAAGACGCGGCTGGCCCGGCGGTTCGCCGGGGACGACCTGGTCGTCGTGGACGACGCGGACCTGGCGCCGTGGCACGACGTCCTCGCCCTCCTGCGCGACGGGCCGACCCGCGTGCTGCTGGTCGCGCGCGCCGCGGGCTGGTGGTGGTCGGCCACCCGGCAACGCGCCGCCGACCTGCACTACGCGTCCGAGGACCTCGAACTCGGCCCGTGCCCCGAGGAGCACGACCGGGTGTTCGCGATCGCCTGCGAACGGTTCGCCGACGCCCTCGACCTGCCCCGGCCGGACGTCGCGCCACCGCGGTGCGACACGTTCCACGACGTCCACCTCGCCGCGCTCGCCGCCGTCCACGGCGACCGCTCGGACAACGCCGTCGAGCACGTCCGCCGCGTGGTCAGCGTCGACCCGGACCCGCCGACCACCGGCCGCCTCGCCGAGGACGCCCTCGCCGTGACCCTCCTGGACGACCGCATCGCGCCCGCGCCGGACGCCCTGGACACCCTCCTGCGCGCCGCCGAGCGCTGGCCGCACGTCCGCGACCGGGCCGTGGAGCTGTTCACCGCCGACCCGGGATTGGTCGCGAAGGCGGGCGCCGGACAGTTGCGCGTCCTCAAGGACCACCCGGAAGTCGTTGCGCGCCAGGTGTTCGACGACCCGCGCTGCCACGGTGACGTCCTGCCCGCCCTGCTCACCCACGCACTCCTGCGCGACGCCGAAGACCTCCGGGAACGCGCCGAGCTGAACGGACTCCTCAGTGCCCGCGCCGCACTGGCCGCGCTGCGCGAGGAGGCCGTGCGGGCGTCCCGGGAGGAGGTTTCGCTGCGCCGGCGACTGGTCGACCACGACCCGGTCGAGCACCGACCCGCGCTGGCGGACGCGTTGGGCGACCTCAGCCTGCGCCTGGTGGCGGCGAAGCGGGCCGAGGAAGCCCTGTTCGTGGCGGAGGAAGCGGTCGCCTGGTGCCGGCTGGTCACGGCCGACGACCGGGACGGCGCGGCGCAGCTCGCCGCCGCGCTGGACCGGCTGGGCCTGCGGTACGCGGCCGTGGGGCGCAAGGAGGACGCGGCGACCGCCGTCGCCGAGTCCGCGGAGCTGTTCGACGAGCTGGCCCGGCAGCACCCCGCGTCGTTCCGGCTCGACGCGGCGAAGACCGCGCACCACCTGGCGGCCCGGCTGTTCGAGGTGGGGCGGCGCGCGGAGGCCGGGCACGCGACGCGGCGCGCGGTGCTCCAGTGGCGGGCGGTCGCGGCCGACGACCCGCGCTACGAGGCCGAGTTCGCCGGCACGCTGCGGTCGGTCGCGGCGCTGCTGGCGGCCTTCGGCAGGCCCACGGAGGCGGCGGCGGTGGTGCGCGAGTCGATCGGCGTGCTGCGCCGGCTCGCGGAGGTGAACCCGCGCGACTTCGAACCCGTCCTGGCGTCCGTGCTGGGCGACCTCGGCGTGCTGTTCCGCCGGTTGGACCGCCGGTCCGAGGCGGCGCAGGCGTTCGAGGACGCCGTGGCGGTGTGGCGGCGGGTGCCGCGGGCCGCGGACCGGCTGGCGCGGGCGTGGCACCTGCTGGCCGACAGCGCGGTCACCAACGAGGTCGCCCGCGCCGGGGCGCGGATGGCGCTGCTGCTGTGGCAGTTGACCGGCTGCCACGACGGTGTTCGTTACGCCGAAACGCTTTCGCTGTACGCGCGGCGGTGCGCCGAGGTCGGCACGGACCTCGACCACGCCCTGGCGGCGGCGCACCGGGCGGTCGAGCTGCTGCGGTCCGCGCGGGCCGAGCCGGAACGGCTGGCCCGCGCGGAGCACGCGGTGCAGGAGGTGGTCCGGGCGCACCCCGCGCGCACCCGCGACCTCCCCAGTTCCCCCTAGCTCTTCGTGACCAGCGAACGCAGCAAGAACGCCACGTTCGCCGGGCGCTCGGCCAGCCGCCGCATGAAGTAGCCGTACCACTCGTCGCCGTACGGCACGTACACGCGCATGCGGTTGCCCTCGGCGGCCAGCCGCTTCTGCTCCTCGGGCCGGATGCCGTACAGCATCTGGAACTCGTAGGAGTCCTTGCCCCGGCCCGCCGCCAGGTCCGCCGCGATGGCGATCAGGCGCGGGTCGTGCGAGGCGACCATCGGGTAGCCCTCGCCCTTCATCAGGACCTTCAGGCACCGCACGTAGGACAGGTCCACTTCGGACTTGTCCTGGTACGCCACGGAAGCGGGCTCCTGGTAGGCGCCCTTGCACAGCCGGACGCGCGACCCGGCGTGCGCCAGGTCCCGGCAGTCCTGCTCGGTGCGCTTGAGGTAGGCCTGGAGCACCGCGCCCACCCACGGGAAGTCCACGCGCAGCTCCCACAGGATGCTCAGCGTCGAGTCCGTGGTGGTGTGGTCCTCCATGTCGAGGGTGACGGTGGTGCCGGCGGCCTCGGCGGCGGAACAGATCCTCCGCGCGTTCTCCAGGGCGACCTTCTCGCCGTCCAGCGGCAGGAACTGGCCCACCGCGGACAGCTTCACCGACACCTCGGCGCGGTCGGCGTACCCGGCGTCGCGCAGCCGGCCGAGCAGCTCCAGGTACGCGTCCACGGTGGCGGTGGCCTGGGCCGCGTCGCGGGTGTCCTCGCCGAGGTGGTCCAGCGTGACGAGCCGGCCGTCGGCCAGCACCTCGCCGGTGGTGGCGACGGCCCCGTCGACGTCGTCGCCGGCGATGAACCGCTTGACCACGGGCCTGGTCAGCGGGGTGCTCTCCACGAGCTTGCGGATGGCGCCGGACCGCGAGGCGGCCAGCAGGGTCGAGCGCAGCATGGTCACCCCTGGTGCGGGTAGCGGTAGGACGTCGGCGGCACGAACGTCTCCTTGATGGAGCGCGGGCTGACCCAGCGCAGGAGGTTGTGCACCGAGCCCGCCTTGTCGTTGGTGCCCGACGCCCGGCCGCCGCCGAACGGCTGCTGCCCGACGACCGCACCGGTGGGCTTGTCGTTGACGTAGAAGTTGCCCGCCGCGAACCGCAGGTGCTCCTGCGCGTGGGCGATGGCCGCCCGGTCCCGCGCGATGACCGCGCCGGTGAGGCCGTACGGCGCGGCGCTCTCCATCTGCTTGAGCACGGTGTCGTAGTCGGCGTCGTCGAACACGTGCACGGCCAGGACCGGCCCGAAGTACTCGGTGGTGAACACCTCGTGGTCGGGGTTGCTGCCCAGCAGCACGGTCGGGCGCACGAAGAAGCCGTCGGTGTCGTCGGCGGTGCCGCCGGCGGCGACCTCCAGCGAGGAGTCGGACTTCGCGGCGTCCAGGACGCCCGAGAGCTTGTCGAACGAGCGGCGGTCGATGACCGCGCCGAGGAAGTTCGAGAAGTCGGTGACGTCGCCCATCGTGAGGGACTCGACCTCGGCCAGGAAGTCGTCCTTCACGCGGTTCCACACCGACCGCGGCACGTAGGCGCGGGAGGCGGCGGAGCACTTCTGGCCCTGGTACTCGAACGCGCCGCGGACCAGCGCGGTGCGCAGCACGTCGACGTCGGCGGACGGGTGCGCGAGCACGAAGTCCTTGCCGCCGGTCTCGCCGACGATGCGCGGGTACGAGCGGTAACCGGCGATGTTCGCGCCGACCTGGCCCCACAGGTGCTGGAAGGTCTTGGTCGAGCCGGTGAAGTGGATGCCCGCGAGGTCGGGGTCGGCCAGGGCGACCTCGGACACGGCCAGGCCGTCACCGGGGAGCAGGTTGATCACGCCCGGCGGCAGGCCGGCCTCTTCGAGCAGGCGCATGGTGAGGTGCGCGGCGAAGCTCTGCGTGGGCGACGGCTTCCACAGCACGACGTTGCCCATGAGGGCGGGCGCGGTGGGCAGGTTGCCCGCGATGGCCGTGAAGTTGAACGGCGTGATCGCGTAGACGAAACCCTCCAGCGGGCGGTGGTCGGTGCGGTTCCACACGCCGGGGGAGGACTGCGGCTGCTCGGAGATGAGCTGCCTGCCGAAGGCGACGTTGAACCGCCAGAAGTCGATCAGCTCGCACGCGGCGTCGATCTCGGCCTGGATCGCGGTCTTGGACTGCCCGAGCATGGTGGCCGCGTTGAGCGTCTGCCGCCACGGGCCGGCCAGGAGGTCGGCGGCCTTGAGCAGGATCGCGGCCCGGTCGTCGAACGACAGCGCGCGCCAACCGGGCGCGGCGGCCTTGGCGGCGGCGATGGCGTCCCGCGTGTCCTGCTGGGTGGCCCCGTGCAGGGTGCCCAGGACGGCCCGGTGGTTGTGCGGCTGGACGACGTCGAACTTCTCACCCCCGCCGACGCGCTGCTCGCCACCGACGGTCAGGGTCAGTTCGAGGGGCTCTTTGGCCAGCTCGGCCAGCTTCGCCTGCAGCTGCGCGCGCTCCGGGGTGCCGGGGGCGTAGCTGAGGACGGGCTCGTTCGCCGGCACGGGGACCCTGGTCACGGCATCCACAAGCAGCTCCTTCGCCACATGGTTGGGTGTCCGTTCACGGTAGGTCGGCGGACCGTGCGCCCCGTTGTCCGGACGTCTAGGCTTGGCCCCTCTCGGTTGTCCGAACGGACAAACAGTGGGCCGAGTGGCTGCCGCCCGAAGGAGGGGTCCGGTTGATCACCCCGGGGTGGCCGCGATGAGCCTGCGGCAGGTGCTGATCGCGCTGGGCGACCCGCTGGTCGAGATCCAGGTCGCGCCGCACGGGCTTGAGGTCGACGTGCACGACGTGGTCATCCTCGACCCCGACGACCAGCCCGATGTGCGGCCCGGGGACCTCGCCCTGGTGATCGGGGCCCGGGGGCGGGCCGCGTTGCCGCTGGTCAGAGCCGCCGGGGCGGGTGGGGCGGCTGCGGTGGCGGTGAAGGTGGACACGCCCTCGCCCGTGTTGCGGCAGGCCGCCGCCGATGTCGGGGTGGCGTTGTTGGCGGTTCGACCCGAGGTCCGGTGGGAGCACCTCGAAGCGCTCGCGCGCGGGGTGGTGTCCACCGCTCGGCTCACCGCCGATGCCGGGACGACCGAAGTGCTGGGGGACCTGTTCGCGCTCGCGCAGACCATCGCCGCGCTCACCGGCGGAATCGTCAGCATCGAGGACACCGCCAGTCGGGTGTTGGCCTATTCGCGGTCGTCGGACGAAGTGGACGAATTGCGGCGGCTGTCGATCCTGGGGCGGCAGGGACCCGAGCCGTACCTGAAGATGCTCCGCGAGTGGGGCGTCTACCAGCGGCTTCGGTCCGGGGAAGAGGTCGTCCGGATCGACGAGCGGCCCGAATTGGGGATTCGGCGGCGGATCGCCGTGGGTATTCACGCCGGGGCGCAGCCGTTGGGGACGATCTGGGTGCAGGAAGGCGCGACCCCGCTCACCGAACAATCCGAGCGGGCTTTGTTGGGGGCGGCCCGGGTCACCGCGTTGCACCTGGTCCAACAACGTGAGCCGACCGCCGCGTTCCGGGAGAACCTGCTCGCGTCGCTGCTCGACGGGCGGATGGACGCCGTGTCCGTGGCCGAGCAGATCGGGGCCGACCCGGGCAAGCCGGCGGCGGTCGTGGTGTTCGCGTTGCGCGGGCAGGAGCACGCCGACCGGATCCAGCACGAGTTGCGCCGCGCGGAGATGACCAGCCTGATCTCGGTGCACGCCGCCGCCTACCGGCGCAGCGCGCTGGTCAGCCAGTCGTCGGGGCGGACCTACGTGCTGTTGCCCGACCTGCCGCCCGGGGCGCCGTTGCCGGCGTTGACCAAGGAGATCGTGGCGGCGGCGCGCAAGCACATGGGGTTGCGGGTGCAGGGGGCGATCGGCTCGACCGTCTCGACCATGGACGACGTGGCGGTGGCCCGGGTCGAGGCGGACCGGGTGCTCGACGCCATGGCCCGCGACCTCGACGCCGACGTGGCCACGCTGGCCGACGTGCGCTCGCGGGTGCTGGTCAGCGAGGTGCTGGCGCTGCTGGCCGAGCACCCGCGCATCCGGGACCCGCGGCTGGACCGGCTGGACCCGGACCTCGCGCGGTCGCTGCTTGCGTACCTGGACGCGTTCGGCGACGTGCGGACCGCCGCCGCCCGCCTGCACGTCCACCCCAACACCCTGCGGTACCGGGTCCGGCGGGCGGCGGAGGTCGGCGGGTTCGAGCTGGACGACCCGCTGCTCCGGTTGTTCGCCCAGTTGCAACTCAGGCTGGCCTGAGGGCGTCACCCAGCGCCCCTTAGGCTGCGCGCCGTGAGCACCGATGTGTCGCCTCGGCGCGGCAGCGATTTCGCCGAACTGTCCAGGCTGGTCAAGCAGGCGGGTCTGCTCGACCGCCGGACCGGCTACTACGTGGTGTGCCTGGTGGCGGCCGTGGCCGCCCTCGCCGCCACCTGCGCCGCCGTCGTCCTGATCGGGGACTCGTGGTGGCAGCTCGTCCCGGCCGTCGCCCTGGCGGTCGTGTTCACCCAGATCGCGTTCCTCGGGCACGACGCCGGCCACAAGCAGGTGTTCACCACCAACCGCACCAACGCGGCCACCGGGCTGGTCCTGGGCAACCTGCTGATCGGCGTCGGCTACGGCTGGTGGATGGGCAAGCACAACCGCCACCACGCCAACCCCAACCACGAGGACGAGGACCCGGACGTCGACATCGCCGTGCTCGCGTTCAGCGCCGAGCAGGCCGAGCGCAAGCGCGGGTTCTTCCGGTTCGTGGTCAAGCACCAGGCGTGGCTGTTCTTCCCGCTGCTGCTGCTCGAAGGCTTCAGCCTGCACGTCATCGGGGCGGCCCCGGTGGCGCGGCGCGAGGTGCGGGCGTGGCGGGTCGAGGCGGCGCTGCTCGTGGTGCACGCGATCGGGTACTTGATGTTGGTCTTCTCGTCCATGTCGCCGGTGAAGGCGTTGGTGTTCATCGCCGTGCACCAGGGGTTGTTCGGCGTCTACATGGGGTGCTCGTTCGCGCCCAACCACAAGGGCATGCCGGTGCTGTCCGCCGGACATCAGCTGGACTTCCTGCGCAAGCAGGTCCTGACCTCCCGCAACGTCACCGGCGGCCGGTTCACCGACTTCCTGCTGGGCGGCCTGAACTACCAGATCGAGCACCACCTGTTCCCGAACATGCCGCGCCCGCACCTGCGGCGGGCGCAGGCGCTGGTCCGGGACTTCTGCCGGCAGCGGTCGATCTCCTACGCCGAGTGCGGCCTGTTCACCTCGTACGGGTACGTGCTGAAGTTCCTGCACGAGGCCGGCGCGCCGCTGCGGGCGGAGAAGGTCACGGCCTAGCTCGGCGGCGGGTCGGGTGCCCCGGCTAGCGCGGCCGGGGGGCGGGGCGTGTTCGGGTCAGCGCGGCCACGGGGCGGGCGTGCCCCGGCTAGCGCGGCCACGGGTCGGGCGTGCAGGTCTTGCCGTCCGCCGGGGCCTCGCCGCTGAGCGCGGCCAGCTCGTCGTTCGCGGTGCTCAGCGTCTGCTGCATCATGACCGGCGCGCGGGCGCCGTCCTCGGGGCACGGCTCGTGGCCGTACCCGAGGAAGTGCCCGACCTCGTGGTTCACCACATAGGCGCGGTAGGCCGTGAGGTCGTCGTAGGTGTGCGCGCCGCGGATCCAGCGGGGTGCGCTCAGGTAGACCGTGTCGCCGATGCGGCAGGACGTGTCGTAGGGCAGGTCGAAGCCGCACAGCTCGCGCGCGGTGTCCTGGGCGGCGAGCCGGATGCGCAGGGTCGGCGCGGTGTCCACCCGGCGGAACTCGAAACCTCTTCGCTTCCAGCCGCGCGGGTGGACGAGCGTGTGGTGCACCTGCGCGGCGAAGGGCTGGTCGCCCTCGGGCAGGGTGACGCCCTCCTCGACCTCGACGGAGTAGGCGAAGGCGGGTCCCGGCCCGGTCGGCTTGGCCGTGCCGGGGACGACGCGCCACCGGCCGGTGCCGTGGACGGGGAAGGGCGCGCCCGGCGGCAGGTCGGCCCCGACGCCGCGGACGGGCCTCGGGTCGGCGTGGGTGGGCGTGGTGACGACGGGCGGGCGGCCGTGGGCGGTGACGCGCATCGGGACGGTGCGGGTGTCCAGCGCCAGCACGGTGGCGGCGGCCAGGGAGAGCCCGGCCAGGTAGTGCACCACCGCCAACCGACCGGTCACGACCCGTCCGCCGCGGAAGCCGCCGGTGCCGCGGGGGTCGCCGCCGGCGCTGCGGGGCTCGCCGCCGGTGGCGCGGGGCTCGCTGCTGAGGCTGCGGGGCTCGCCGCTGGGGCTGCGGGGGTCGCCGCGCGGGCTGCGGGGCTTGCCGCCGGTGGCGCGGGGCTCGCGGCGGGGGCTGCGGGGCTCGGCGCTGGGGCTGGTGAGCCGGTCGCCTGCCCTGGCCGGCCCGCTGCGGGCACGGGCGGGACGGTGCCGGTGGCCGGTGCGGTCAGGTCCACCGCGGTGGCGTCCCCGGTCTCGTCGTCGCGCGGCACCGGGATGTCCAGTTCCGCGCACCACCGGTCGAGCAGCTTGCGCCGTTCCACCAGTTCCGCCGCGATCGCCCGCGCCTCGGCCGCCGCCCCCTCCACGATCTCCCGGGCCCGCCGGTCCGCCTCGGCCAGCCGCCGCTGGGTCTCCTGCTCGGTCTCGTCCAGCAGCACGGCCTGCCGGTCGGCCATCTCGCGCGCCTGCGCGACCAGCACCTCCGCCCGCTCGTGCGCGGCCTGCTCCTCCTTCTCCGCCTTCTGCCGGGCCACGTGCATCAGGTACCGGATGGTCCCCGACACCGTGTTCTCCTTGGAGTAGCCGGCGTGCAGCATCCGGTACTCCGCCAGCTCCGCCCGCGCCGCCTCCAGCTCGCGCCCCACGTCGTCCGCGGTCGCCAGGGCCGCGTCGCGGTCGGTCGTGAGCTGCTCCAGCCGTTCGAGCAGCTGCCGGATCGCCGCGTCGACCTCGCGCCGCTGGTAGCCGCACCACTCGCGGTTGAACGAGCCCGGTGTGAACTCCTCGCCGGCCATGGTCACAACCCCGCCGAGTCGTAGCGGCACGCCGGGTTCCACAGCAGGAACGACTTCACCCCGGCGTCGGCGGACGCGGTCACCTGCGCCTGCACCTCGCCCGGCCCGTAGTGGTGCTTGAGCGAGAACGCCTGCAACCACGGGATGACCGTCGCCCCGGTGTCCTTGGTCAGCTCCACGAAGTTCGCGATCGACGCCTTCACGATGTCGTACGGCTTGGCCTCCGGGTTGTCCACGCCGTACTCGCCCGGACCCCAGTGCGACGGGTAGACCATCGGCGCCACGTAGTCCACGTGCGCGGACAGCGCGGGGATGTCCTGGGCGATGTCCGTGCCGCTGTGCGCGGCGATGCCGAACACCGACGCGCCCAGGTACGCGCCGTGCGGCCGGACCGCCGCCCGCGAGTCGCGCAGGAAGTCCACGATGGACTGTTCCGGCGTCACGGTCAGGCCCGCGAACTCCATCTGCGACAACGGGCCGTCGGGCCGCCGCACGTAGTCGTACAGGATGTCGTCGAACCCCAGGGACGCCGCCTCCTTGGCCACCGCGATGTTGTACTCGCGCACCTCGGGGTTGGCGAAGTTGGTGAACGCGTACTCGCCGTAGTGCCGCGTCCACGGCCCACCGCCCTTGTTGCGCGCCAGGCGGTCGTGCGCGCCGGCCTCCCAGGACGCCTTGCCCAGCACCGGGTCCCGGAACGCGACCAGCCGGCCGACCACCCGCAACCCCATGCCGTGCAACTGGTCCACGGCCGCCTTCGCGTCGTAGTACCCGCGGCTCGCGCCGATCTGCTGCGCCAGCGGCACCTGCGAGGCGTAGCCGATCTCGCCGCTCTCGTCCTTGATGTCCAGCTGGACGGCGTCGATCTTCTTGTCCCGGGCCAGCGCCAGCACCGGCTCCCGCAACTCCTCGGTCGCCCACGCCGCCGCGCTCATGTGCACCGCCCGCATGCCCGGGTGGGGCACCTTCACCGCCATCTCGTGCCGCCCGGAGTTGCCCGCCGCGTCCTTGGCCTCCAGGACGAGCGTCGCGGGCACCGCTTGCAGCGTCGCCTCGAACTTCCCGTCCTTCACCGGCACCTTCTGGTCGCCCACCTGCACCTCGTCGGCCCCCTCGACCGCGCCGCGCACGGTCACCGGCCCCTTCGGCGACTTGGCGTCCACCTGGTCCACCGAGACCTTCGGCGGCGTGTTGTCCAGGGTGAACCGGCGCTCGATGACGGCGTCGGGCAGCCACGGCAGCGAGTTGGCCGCGCGCACGGTCAGCGTGTGCGGGCCCTCGGCCAGTTGGAGCCCGGACAACGACACGGCCTTTTCGCCGCGCCGCCCCTCGACCGCCTTGCCGTCCACCTCCACAACCACCCGATCGAGTTCACCCGGATCGTCCGCGGTGATGGCCACGCGCTCCCAGCCCGAATGGGTGACGGCACCGCCGTCGGACAATTCGGCGACCGCGAGACCGGTCGGCCGGGCCTGCAAGAATGTCGTGATCACGCCCGCGACCAGCAGCAATGCGACGGCTGCGGCCACCGGCACGAGGACCCTTCTCGTTTTTCGCGTGGAATTCGACATCAACGACTCCGATCAGCGCGGCGCATTACCAATGCGCGATATACCGCCTCAGGTGGCAGGTAAACCAGATGTCATCCGAATGTGTCAAACCGGCGAGCGACCCCCGTGGACCGGCGTACCTTGCGGAAACGTGAACCGCACCGCGTCGCCGTCCAAGCCCGCCCTGGCCGTTGCCGCGCTCCTCGCCGCCGGCGTGGTGGCGTGCGCCGAACCGGCCGCGCAGCAGTCGTCCAACACACCGGTGGCCGCGTCCTCCGCGCCCGCCCCGTCGTCGTCCGCGCCGCCCGACCCGGCCGCGGTCGGGGCCAACGAGCTGGGGCAGGTGCCGGTGCTGATGTACCACCGGCTGGTGGCGCAGCCGTCGTCGGTCTACGACCGGACCCCGGAGGCGTTCCGGGCCGAGCTGGAGCGGCTGGTCGCCGAGGACTACGTCCCGGTGACCACGCTGGAGTACGCGACCGGCCGCATTGAGATCCCGGCGGGCAAGCACCCGGTGGTGCTGACCTTCGACGACGGCGACCCGACGCAGTTCGCGCTGGACGCCTCCGGGCAGCCCGCGCCGGGCACGGCCGTGGCGATCCTGCTCGACGTGGCCGCCAAGCACCCCGGGTTCCGGCCCGTGGCCAGCATGTACGTCAACGCCGCGCCGTTCGGGTCGGCCGACGGCTCCGGCGTGCTGCCGTGGCTGCGCGACCACGGGTTCGAGATCGGCAACCACACCCAGTACCACACGAACCTGTCGTCGGTGTCGGCCGAGGAGGCGCAGCGGGCGATCACCGAGGGGCAGCGCGAGATCCAGCGGGCGGTGCCGGACTACCCGGTCAAGAGCCTGGCGCTGCCGTTCGGCGCGATCCCGCGCGACCCGGTGCTGGCCATGCGCGGCGGCGCGGACGGCATGTCGTACGACTACGCGTGCGTGCTGCTGGTCGGCTCGAACCCGGCCCCGTCGCCGTTCGCGGCCGACTTCGACCCGCTCAACACGCCGCGCATCCGGTCCCAGGACGCGACCGGCGAGGACGCGGCGTTCGGGTCCGCGGTGTGGCTGGACAAGCTGGCCGCGAACCCCGCCCAGCGCTACACGTCCGACGGCGTGCCCGACCGGATCTCGTACCCATCGACGGCGGGCGTGGTGCCGGCGCCCCAGCACGCCGCCCGAGCGGTGGCATATTGACCTGCTGGTGTACCCCTGGGTGCACTGCCCGTAACCGGTCGGACCGGCTTTCCACCCGAAGGGGACAACCGCGCATGCCGGACGTGGCACGCGGGCACTCCCCGGTCAGGAGCGACTGGGGAGGAAGGCGAGCAGGCCATGGACCGGAACATCGACTGGAAGCCGTTCATCGAGTCACTGCACGAGGCGGCGTGCCGTTGGGACACCGGTCTGGCGTGGTGCGCCGAACCGCCCGACCTGGGCGCCGCCGAGGACGAGTTGGCCGACCAGGCCCCGTCGCGGGTCGTGCCGATCACCGCGCAGGAGGCGGAGAACCTCATGACCGCGGTGGCGTTCCTGGCCCGCCGGCTGAGCGTGGCCGCGGAGTGCGTCGTCTACACCACGGCCGAGCAGCGCCTGGACGGCGAGGACGCCGACCCGGAGGAGCAGGCCGACGTCCTCTCGCTGACCGCGCTGCACGCCCAGGCCATGCGGCACGCCGCGGACCTGGCCAGCGAGGTGTATCACCGCTGCGCCTGAACCACCGGCCCCTGGACGGTCCGGTGCAGGAAGGCGCGTTCGGCGAGGGTCCACGTGGTCGTGGTGAGCAGGTAGACCCCGGCCGCGAGCGGCAGGACGGCCGCGATGGGCACCGTCCCGAACGGCAGCAGCCGCAGCACCTTCGCCAACGGCGGTTGCGCCGCGCCGCCGCGGGCCGCCACCGCCGCCTGCCAGCGTGAAGTGGCGAACGCGATGGCCGTCAGCGCGGCGAACAGGCCGAGGAACACGGCGTTGTGGTCGAACACGCCGAACCAGTGGGCGCCCAGCGGGGCGCCGAACAGGGTGCCGTCCAGCAGCGGGTTCGGCGTGGTGACGAGCCGGTACATGACCATGAAGAACGGCACCTGCACCAGCGCGGGCAGGCAGCCCGCGAACAGCGACGTGCCGTTGTCCTTGTAGAGCTTGAGGGTCTGCTCCTGGAGCTTGACCGGGTCCTTGCCGTGCTCGGCTTGCAGGTCCCGCAGTTGCGGGGCGAGTGCGGCGCGGGCCTTCTCCCCGCGCACGGCGGCGCGGCTGAGCGGGTGCACGAGCAGTCGGACGAGGGCGGTGAACAGGACGATGGCGAGGGCGGGCGTGGCGAGGCCCGCCAGGGCGGAGCCCAAGGCGTGGAACAACTTCTCTCCGTCGGGTGCGAGCTGGGAAGGGGGACTTCGGCTGTCAGGAGCCGAGTCCCGGTGCTCGCGGACGGGGGCGACCGGCGGCGTCGGGGTCGCGCAGGCGCACGAAGGCCGTGCGCAAAGCCTTGTCGCGCAACGACAGCGACCGCACCCACGCGGGGGTGGACTGCACGTCGGGCGCGGCGGTGAGCAGCAGCACCACCACGGCGACGGCGGCCAGGGCGGCGACCAGTTCGGTCGGGGAGTGCAGGAGGGTGAGCGCGAACAGGCCCGCCAGCAGCAGGTGCAGCCTGGTCATCACGCCTCCTCCCGTCACCCGGGTTCCACTGTACCCACGAGTGCGGGCCGGGCGGGGTGGTCGTAGCGGACCGTCACGTCCGCCCGGGGTTCGTAGTCCTCGTACGCGGGCAGGGTCCAGCGTTCTTCCGGCGGGGTCTGGCGTTCGAGGGCGCCCTGGGACAGCCACAGGTGCACGGACAGTTCGGCGGGCAGCCACTTGTCCAGCAGGAGGGTGCCGTCGAGCAGGAGCACGCCGCCGGGCGGGAGGGTGACGTAGTCGGCGCGGCTGGCGCGGTCGCGGTCGGCGTCCCAGAGGGAGGGCAGGACGCGCCCGGTGCCGCCGGGGTCCAGCGGGGCGAGGACCTCGCGGAGCAGGCCGTTGGCGTCGAGCCAGTTCGCGCGGAACGACTCGGGGTCGGTGCGGCCGAACTCCAGGCGGACCGACGCGGGGCGCAGGAAGTCCCCGGCGGAGACCCGCAGGGTCGGCCGGGAGCGGGCCTTGAGCGGGTCCACCAGGGCGTCGGCCAGCGCGCCGGGGTTCGTCGGGGGCGCGCCGTCGACCAGCACCCGGGTCCAGGCGTCCTTGGGGAACGCGTCCACGCGCTCGACCAGTTCGGCGACCAGGGCGTCCGGGGTCAGGGGTTGGACCCTCACGGCAGCGGGTGGTCCCGCCAGTCGGCGGGCAGCACGGGGACCGGCCAGTCCGGGTCGGGGGTCCACGCCGCCCACGCCGGGTCCCACCAGGTGGCGCCGGCGTCGAGCATGGCGGCGACCTCCTTGCCGGTGCGGCGGATCGCGTCGGCCTGCGCGGCGTCGTACTTGCCCTCGGCGACCTGCTCCTCGAACTCGTCGCGGTCGCGCTCCTCCCAGCGGCCGTCGGCGTCGAGCCAGTAGTCCAGGGCGTGGTCGAGGGTGTCGAAGCCGTGCGGGGTGCGGCGGAACGGGTCCTGGAGGTTGAGGTACCAGCCCTGGAACCGGCGGTCGTCGCCCGCCCAGAACAGCTCGACGGAGTAGGCGTCGCCGGGCCGGTGCAGCTGGAGCTTGCCGTGGCCGCGCCAGTGCGTGTTGCCCTTGGCGAGCCAGGGGTGCCGGTAGTGGTGGTCGGGGTAGCCGAACACGGTGCCGGGCACGATGAACACGGCGAGCAGCTCGGGCCCGTCCCGCACCACCCGGGCCGGCATCACCGACCACGGCCTGCCGTGCAGGACCTCCCGGCGCAGCACCACGTCCCCCGGCGCGAAGTACCCCATGCCGACCAGGTTAGGTCAGGGCGCGGCGCAACCGGGTGAGGGCCAGTTCGCGCCTCGGGTCGGTCGGCGGCAGCACGCGGGTCAGGCGTTGCAACACCTCGATGTCGTCGCCGGTGGCGGCGAAGGTCCACAGGGTCTCGGGGTCGCCGTTGGCCAGGACGGCTCGGCGGACCGCCGCCGACAGGTCTTCCCGTTCGTCGGACACCACCGGCGCGTCGGAGCGGGGCAGGAGGTCGCCGCGGTAGGTCGAGACCGCCTTCGCCACGTCGCCGCCGCGCAGGGCCTCGCGAACGGTCAGGAAGTCGGCCTCCAGCGTGGCCGACAGGCGGTACGGCCTGGTGCGCAGGACGTCCGCGAGCTGGGCGCGCAGGCGGTGGAGTTCGGCGCGGACGGTGGTGGGGTTGCCGCGTTCGCCGTAGAGGTGCAGGGCGAGTTGTTCGGCGGTCAGGCCGCGCGGGTGCAGGGCCAGGGCGGTCAGGAGTTCGGCGTGCCGCAGGGACAGCGGCAGGGGCCGGCCGTCCAGGGCGCCGGTCAGGCCGCCCAGGAAGCGCAGGGACAGGACGGGGCGGCGGGTGGTGCGCCGGGGCACGCGCAGCAGGTAGCCCTCGTCCAGCGGTTCCAGGTGGGCCTCGCGGCCGTCGGCCAGGCGGACCGGGGCGGTCAGGTCGACGCGGGGACCGAGCAGGCCCTGCGGTTCGGCGGCCAGGACGCGGCCGGTGGGGCTGAGCAGCGCGCCCGGTTCGCCGCGCAGGGCGATGAGGTGGCGCATCCCGGCCGCGCGGACGCGTTCGTCGCGGGCCGCGAGGACGACCTGGAGCTGCGCCTCGACCAGGCGCGCGGCCGTGGACACCAGCGCGCCGGTGGCCGGGTGCAGGCTGGTCACCGGGCCGCTGACGTCCACGACGCCCAGCGTGCGGCCGGTGTCGGGGTCGCGCACGGGGCTCGCCGCGCACGTCCAGCCGTGGTAGGTGCGCACCAGGTGCTCGGCGGAGTGCACGGTCACCGGGCTGCCCACGGCCAGCGCCGTGCCCATGGCGTTGGTGCCGATGGCGTCCTCGCTCCACCGCGAACCCTCGGTGAGCCGGAACCGCTCGGCCAGCCGGCGGACGTCCCGCGCGCCCTCGCACCACAGGATGTGGCCGTCGGCGTCGGTGATGATCATGACGTGCCGCGCCTCGTCCGCGATGGCCACCAGGGTCTCGCGCAGCATCGGCAGCATCGGGGCCAACGGGTGCGCGCCGCGCAGGTCGGCGACCTCGTCGGGCGCCAGCACGACCGGGGGCTCGTGGCGGTCCGGGTCCACCCGCGCCGCGAGCGAGCGCCGCCAGGACTCCACGATCACCGGCCGCGCGCCGCGCGCCGCGGACCCGGTGAGCGCCGCCTCGCGCAGCGCGGCCAGCCGGCGCGGGTCTGGGTGCATCGGGCAACCTCCTGGCCACCCAGGATGACGCGCGGCGGCGCGGCGCGGCAAGCCGTTCGTTGGCCCGATCGGGTGCAACGTCACTGCAACGTCGCGCCCCCTACCTTTCGCCCCGTTGATCGACGACGACGCGGGAGGCGAGTGGAGATGACCAAGTACGCGGCACCCGGCACGGCGGGCAGCGTGGTGACCTACCGCGACCGGTACGACCACTTCATCGGCGGCGAGTACGTGCCGCCCGCGAAGGGCGGCTACTTCGAGAACCCCACCCCGGTCACCGGCGAGGTGTTCACGGAGGTCGCGCGCGGCACCGCCGAGGACGTCGACCGGGCGCTGGACGCCGCCCACGGCGCGGCGCGGGCGTGGGGCCGCACGTCGGCCGCCGAACGCGCGAACGTGCTCAACGAGATCGCCGACCGGATCGAGGACCACCTCGAAGCGCTGGCCGTCGCCGAGACCTGGGAGAACGGCAAACCGGTCCGCGAGACGCTGGCCGCCGACCTGCCGCTCGCCGTGGACCACTTCCGCTACTTCGCGGGGGTCGTCCGCGCCCAGGAGGGCGGGATCTCGCAGATCAGCGAGGACCTCGTGGCCTACCACTTCCCCGAGCCGCTGGGCGTGGTCGGCCAGATCATCCCGTGGAACTTCCCGCTGCTCATGGCCACCTGGAAGCTCGCCCCCGCGCTCGCGGCGGGCAACGCGGTCGTGCTCAAGCCGGCCGAGCAGACCCCCGCGTCGATCCACGTGCTCATGGGCCTGATCGCCGACCTGCTGCCGCCGGGCGTGGTCAACGTCGTCAACGGCTTCGGCCTGGAGGCGGGCAAGCCGCTCGCGTCGTCGCGCCGCGTCGCGAAGGTCGCGTTCACCGGCGAGACCTCCACCGGCCGGCTGGTCATGCAGTACGCGAGTGAGAACCTGATCCCGGTGACCCTGGAGCTGGGCGGCAAGAGCCCGAACATCTTCTTCGCCGACGTCGCCGACCGGCGGGACGCGTTCTACGACAAGGCGTTGGAGGGCTTCACGATGTTCGCCCTCAACCAGGGCGAGGTGTGCACGTGCCCGTCGCGGGCGCTGGTGCAGAGTTCGATCTACGAGCAGTTCCTGGCCGACGCGACCGAGCGCACGAAGGCGATCAGGCAGGGCCACCCGCTCGACACCGACACCATGATCGGCGCGCAGGCCAGCCGCGAGCAGGTGGAGAAGGTGTTGTCCTACATCGGGATCGGCAAGTCCGAGGGCGCCCGCCTGGTGTGCGGCGGCGAGCGGGCCGACCTGGGCGGCGAGCTGTCCGGCGGCTACTACGTGACGCCGACGATCTTCGAGGGCGACAACAAGATGCGGGTCTTCCAGGAGGAGATCTTCGGCCCGGTGGTGTCGGTGGCCCGGTTCGACGACTTCGACGACGCGGTGAAGACGGCCAACGACACCCCGTACGGCCTGGGCGCGGGCGTGTGGTCGCGGGACGGCGGCGTCGCCTACCGGGCGGGCCGGGAGATCCAGGCGGGCCGGGTGTGGGTGAACAACTACCACTCCTACCCCGCGCACGCGGCGTTCGGCGGCTACAAGCAGTCGGGCATCGGCCGCGAGAACCACCGGATCATGCTGGACCACTACCAGCAGACGAAGAACCTCCTGGTCAGCTACTCGCCCGACGCGCAGGGCTTCTTCTGACCGGCCGGGGAGGCGGCGGGTGGACCGACCGCCTCCCCCTCGCGCGCTACTTCTTCCAGGGCACCTGCGGGGACGGGTAGAAGTTGATCCCCAGCACGTGCCAGCGGTCGGCCTGGGCGGCCAGGCGGACCTTGAAGTTCGCCCAGTCGTGCGTGCTCCACGGCGACCAGCCCAGCTCGGCGATGGCGGGCAGCCTCGGGAACGCCATGTACTCCAGTTCGGCCGACTTGGTCAGCGTCTCCGTCCACAGTGGAGCTTCGACGCCCTTGACCGCCTCCGCGGGCAGGTCCTGGATGTAGGCGCCCGGGTTCCAGTCGTACGCGTCCTCGACGTCGGTGTACCCGGCCCACTTGAGCCCCAACGGCGTGTGCTCGTCGTACTTCATGTCGAGGTAGGCCTTGGTGGCCGGGGACATCACGATCTTGTTGCCGCGCTTGGCCGCCTCGACCATGTCCGCGGCCACCGTCTTCGTGCCCCAGAACTGCGGGACGGCCGACGCGGGCGGGTCGGCCTTGACGAACTCGTGCCAGCCCGAGGCCTGCTTGCCGTACTTGGTCACCATCGGCAGGACCTTGTTCATGAACGCGATGAAGTCCGGGTCCGTGGTGGCGTGGGCCTCGTCGCCGCCGATGTGGATGTACTTGCCCGGCGTCAGGGCGGCCACCTCGCGCAGGACGTCGTCCACGAACTTGTAGGTGATGTCCTTGTCGATGCACAGCGAGGAGAAGCCGACCTCGATGCCGGTGTAGAGCGGGGGCGCGACGCCGTCGCAGTTCAGCTCCGCGTACGAGGCCAGCGCGGCGTTGGTGTGGCCCGGCATGTCGATCTCCGGGATCACCTCGATGTGCCGGGCCGCCGCGTACGCGACCAGGTCCTTGTACTGCTCCTGCGTGTAGTGGCCGCCGGGGCCGCCGCCGACCTCCGTGCTGCCGCCGTAGGTGGCCAGGCGGGGCCAGCTCTTGATCTCCAGGCGCCAGCCCTGGTCGTCGGCCAGGTGCAGGTGCAGCTTGTTCACCTTGTAGAGGGCGATCTGGTCGATGTACCGCTTGACCTCGTCGACCGAGAAGAAGTGCCGCGCCACGTCCAGCATCGCGCCGCGGTGGGCGTAGCGCGGGTAGTCCAGGACGCTGCCGCCCGGCGCGGTCCACGGCCCGCGCTGCTTGGACCCCGCCTCGGCCTTGGCGGGCAGGAGCTGGCGGAAGGTCTGGACGCCCGCGAACAGGCCGGCGGCGGTCTTCGCGCGGATCACGACGCCGCGGCGGGTCACGTCCAGCTGGTAGCCCTCGTCGCCCACGCGCGGGTCGGCGCCGGCCAGCAGCAGGCTGATGCCCCTGCCGGACGCGCCGGGCACGACCGGCAGCCGGTAGCCGGTGGAGGGGCGCAGCACGCCCGCGAGGAACTCGCCGACCTGCTTGGCCGCGCGCGAACCCGGGTGGGTGTGGATGCGGGTGTCGGGGGTGAGGTGGTAGGTCGTCCCCGGTCTCGGCGTGACGCTGACCGGGGCGGGCACGATGTGCTGCAACGACGTCTCCGGGGGAGCTGCGTGGGCCGGGGCCGCCAGGCCCGCGGAGCCGACCGCGAGCAGCAGTGCGGCCAGGGCTCTTGCTGGTGTTCCGAGTCGGGGCACGAGGAGTCCTCCTGGTCGGCGTGGATCACCCGAGCGGCGGCCCGATCACCGTTACAGCCGGACCAGGAGGTGTCAAGGTCTGGACCAATCACCGGAACTTGGGGCGACCCAGGTCCGCCCAGACGGCCGGGAAGCGCTCCTCCACCCGCCGCGCCCGCGCGGTCTCCCGGCCGTGCAGCACGCCGAAGGTGAACCCGTTCTCGCCGTCGAGGTGGGCCTGCGCGCCCAGTTCCCGCAGCACCGGGCGGGCGACGACGCTGTCCTGGTGGTCGCCGAGCAGCGTCTGGAGGCCCTTGAGCCGCTTGCGGTACTTCCTGGCGGGCTTGCCGAACACCGGCTCGACGGTCTCCACCGCGTACCGCAACCGCTTGGCGGCCTTGCGGGCCTCGTGCAGGGACGCGTCGTCGTGCACGTCGTCCGCGGCCTTCTTCAAGCGGCGGTAGGTCTTGTCCACGAACCGCGGCAGCACCTTCTTCGCCTTGCCGGCGGCCAGGGGCGTGAGCGGCGGGTCGGCGACCAGGGCGTCCACCGCGTCGAGCAGGTCGAAGTAGCGGCGGCTGTCCAGGGCGGTCACGACGGTCTGGTGCGCCTGCTCCTCACGGGGCGCGAAGTGCCGGGTGAGCTGCGCCGGGACGGCGCCGAGCACCAGTTCGCCGGGCAGCTCGGCGACGTGCGCCTCGAACGCGGCCCGCAGGACCTCGGCGTCGCGGGCCTCGCCGAGCACCCCGGCGATCCACTTCAGCTCGTCGGTCAGCGCCCGGGTCTCGTCGCGTTCCACGACCTCGCCGAACGCCTGGAGCGCGCTGCGCAGCCGGCGGGTGGCCACGCGCATCTGGTGGACCGCGTCCTCCTCGCGGCGGCGGACCTTCGGGTCGTAGGCCTTGAGCGCGTCCACCTGTTCGCGCAGGTAGGCCAGGACGACGGTGCCGGCGGTGCCGTCGTCCTCGAGCGGCGGCGTCGGCGCGATGCGGCCGGCCAGGAGCTTGGTGAGCTTCGCGGAGGAGGTGGAGCGCAGGATGCCCACGTCGTTGAGGCGCTGCTCGACGCGGTCGAGCAGGGCGGTGTCGCCGCGCTCGCCCAGTTCGACCTCGATCTCGCGCCACGAGTCGACGTTCGAGTCGTCCACGACGTCCTGCGCCGACACCAGGTCCTCGACCACCTCGGCGAGCAGCGCGCCCCGGTCGTCGACCAGCTGCCAGCGGCGGCGGTCGGTGCGGATGCGGGCGACCGGCGACAAGGCGTCGCCGCGCGCGTGGACCTGCACCAGCGACCCGAGTTCCCGCGGCGGGTGCTTGGCCGCGCGCCCCGGCGGCAGCCGCACCTCCTCGCGGGTGTCGCCGTCCACCGGGAGCTTGAGGTGCCAGCCGGCGTCGTCGCCCCCGGTGCGGCGGCGCAGGGTGAGGCCGGCGCGGGCCAGGCGGAGGTCGGCGGTGTCGTAGTAGACGGCCTCCAGCTGCTGCTGCTCGGGGCCCGCCACCGCGGCGACACCGGGCAGGTCGGCCAGCTCGGGGAGGTCCGCGCCGGTCGGCGCCTCGAACTTGCGTTCGGTCTCACGCACTGAGGTCGACATGTTCTAGACATACACCGTTGGGGACGGCTTTACGCCGATGTCGCTGTGCGTAGTCGGCCATTGACCCTGACGGGCGGATGTTGCCGTTTATCCGGGCGTTTTTTCGGCTGCGGGCCTGGTGGGACGCGGTCCGTGGGGTTGGCTGGAGCGCGTGGCGCCCACCGAGAAAGAGCGACTCGACCAGGTCGAGCCGACCGTCGCCGACCTGATCACGACGACCCAGGTGCTGACCGCCGAGCTGGGCCGGGTCAGCGCGCGGCTGCTCGTGCTGGAGCGCCGCCTGTCCGGCGCGGGCTCGGGCCCGGACTGCGACCTCGACGCCGTGGACGGCGAGGTGGCCGACATCGTGGCCGCGCTGCGGGCGGCGTGGGACGCGGAGCAGGAGGTCCTGGCGGACTCGGTGCGCGTCGAGCTGCGCCAGGAGGTCGCCGAGTACGAGGCGTTGAAGGAGCGCCGGGACGCCGGCGGGGCGCGCCTGGCGGCGGGCCGGATGCCCCGGTTCGAGCGCGACGCGCTGGAACACGAGGTGCACCAGCTCGACTGGCAGATCGGGGCCCGCGAGGCCGGCGCGCTGGACGCGGCGTCGAGGCTGGCGGCGGACAGCGCGGCGGCCGAGGAGCCGTGGCGGCGGGAGGCGGTCGTCGCCGGCGAGAAGGCGCGCGAGGAGATCTGGGACGCGGCGGCGCGGCGGTTGGAACGGGCGCTGGCGCAGGACCTGCGGCTGCCGGTGTGGTTCCGGGTGGGCGTCGGGGAGATCACGAGCCCGGACCCGTCACCCTGGGTGCGCGCCGCGACGGGCCTGATCGCCTACCGGCTGGAGTACGGGGTCCGCACCGCCGTGGACCCGTTGGGCGACCCGCCTTCGGCCGCGTCGGGGTCGGCGGCCTGGGTGCGGCGGACCGAGGCTTACACGGACCTGGTGGACCAGCTCCAATCGCTGCGCCCGTAGGCCCTTCGCGCGGTACCGTGCCCGCGTCGGCAGCGTGCCGGACTGCCGTGTGATCGGGTCGGAGTGGGGCGATGGGGTCGTTCGCGCGGTGGGTGGTCTCCGAGGGGCGCGGGGACCTGGTGTTCACCGTCGTCACCTTCGCGCTGGTGGTCGCCGGCGTCGCGATCCTGGCGTCGTGGTCCTGGGCGGTGGTCGGTGGTACCGCCGTGGCGGCTCTGATCAACGTCGTGATCAGCTACGTCTGGTGGCGCCGGGACCGGAGGGCTACTTCGGGCACTGGCTGATCATCGTCGCCAGCGCGTCGTGTTCGGCCTGGTCGACGGTGAGCTTGTAGGTCGTCTTCACCGAGATCCAGTTCAGCGCGTACGTGCACCAGTAGCTCCGCACGGGCGGCTTCCACTTGGCCGGGTCCTGGTCGCCCTTCGCGCGGTTGCTGGTGGCCGAGACCGCGATCAGCTGGATGCCGCCCAGGTCGTTGGCGAACTTCTGGCGCTGCTCGTCGGTCCACTTGTCGGCGCCCGAGCGCCACGCCTCCGCCAGCGCCACGGTGTGGTCGATGTCGAGCTTGCTCGCGTCGGTGATGGTCTCGCCGTCGTACACGCTGACCCAACTGCCCGACGTGGCCCGGCACTCGCCGTCGCTGCGGACGTCGGAACCCTGGCGCTGCAACACGATCTCGCGCGTGTCGCACGAGTTGCCCTGGCTGCTCCAGTGCGGGAAGCGGTCGCGGCTGTAGCCGGCCATCCTGCCCTCCGGCGCGACGGTCAGCGCCGCCAGCTGGGCCGCCGGGTCCTGGCCGGGTTCGGCGGGCGCGGGGGTGGTCGGCGGGGCGGTCTGGTCCTGGTAGCGGGTCAGGTAGTACCCGATGACGATCAACAGGATGAACACGACCACGCTGACCCACGTCGTCGACCGCTTCCGGCTCATGGCCCCATGATCAGCGATCACGGTCACGGCGAGATCACCGGGGGCGAAAGGAGACGGCGGGCCAACGGTTTCGGGGTGCCCGGCGGGCGGGCACCCCGCGCCGTCACGGTCGGCTGGTGAGGTAGCCGCCCATGTGCGTGAAGTACTCCGTCGCGGCCAGTTCGCGGCCGTCCTCGGTGCGGACCTTCTTGACCAGCAACGCGTGGTTGCGGCCCCTTCGGGCTTCCGCGCCCGCGACGATCGCCACGCCGTCGCCCTCGCGGTAGAAGATCCGGCCGGGCGTGCCGCCGTAGCGGGCCCGCGAGACCTCCGCCTCGACGATCTCCAGCCGCTTGCCCCTGTGGTAGCAGAACGCGCTCGGGTACGGGGCGCACTGCGCGCGGACCAGGCGGTCGAGCTCCTCGGCCTCCCACGTCCAGTCGATGCGCAGGTCCTCCTCCGCGCGCTTGTGGAAGAAGCTGGCCTTGGAGCGGTCCTGCTTGGTGAAGTCGGTGCGGCCCTTGGCGATCTC
Source organism: Saccharothrix mutabilis subsp. mutabilis (assembly GCF_039521145.1). Lineage (NCBI taxonomy): Bacteria > Bacillati > Actinomycetota > Actinomycetes > Pseudonocardiales > Pseudonocardiaceae > Saccharothrix > Saccharothrix mutabilis. The sequence goes on along the minus strand of NZ_BAAABU010000021.1, from coordinate 38,025 downwards.
GGCCAGGCCGTCGACGGTGATGGGGCCGAACAGTTCGAGCGTCTTGTGGAACAGGTCGGCGGTGGTGTCGCGCGGGCCGACCGGGACGGCGCGCTGCAGGACGATGTCGCCCGCGTCCAGGGTCTCGTCCATCATGTGCGCGGTGACGCCGACCTCCTTCTCGTCGTTGATCAGGGCCCAGATCAGCGGCGAGAAGCCCGCGTAGGCGGGCAGCAGCGAGTCGTGGACGTTGAGGGTGCCGTGCTTGGGCAGGGTGAAGATGTGCGGCGGGATCCACGTGCGCCAGTTGGTGGCCACGATGACGTCCGGCGCGACCTCCTTGAGCTTCTGGAACAGCTCGTCGTCGTCCGGCCGGTCGCGGATGACGACCTCCACGCCGTGCTCGGTGGCCAGGTCGGCGACGGAGTCGCTCCAGATGCGCTCGTACGCGTGGTCGCTCTTGGGGTGCGTGACGACCAGCGCCACCTCGTGCTCGGAGTCCAGCAGGGCTTGCAGGGTGCGATGGCCCCAGGTCTGGTAGCCGAACATGACGACCCGCATGGAGCTCCTCCTCGGTTTAGGCTGGCCTAAGTTATCCAACCCTAACCTAAGTAGGCGTTCGCTAGCCTGCACGGGTGATCCTGGACCTGAAGCTCACCGGAGGCCGGTTCGCCACCCTCGACCCGGACCGCCCGTCCGCGTCCTCGGTGGGCGTGTGGGGCGGTCGGATCGTGGCGCTGGACACCGACCTGCCGGCCCGGCGGGTGGTGGACCTGGGTGGCGCGACCGTCCTGCCCGGGTTCATCGACGCGCACAACCACCTGGCGTGGGCCGGTCGGGCGTCGCGCGTGCCGGACGTCTCCGGCTGCCGGACGGTGGCCGCGGTGCTGGAGGTGTTGCGGGCCGCGCCGCGCGGCACGTGGCTGGAGGCGGCGGGCTACGACCACCGCGTGCTGGACCGCCCGCTGACCGCGCGCGACCTCGACACCGTGGGGCCGCGCGTGTACGTGCAGGACGTGTCCGGGCACGCGTGCGTCGTGAGCAGCGACGTGCTCGGGATGCTGGGCGTGTCCGGCTCGACCGACGGGTCGCTCGCCGAGGCGGCGCAGACGGCGGTGCGGCGGTTGATCCTGCCGTACCCCGTGGCCGACATCGCGGCCGACGTGGCGTTGGGCGCTCGGCAGTGCCTGCGGGAGGGGGTTGTCCTCGCGGCGGAGGCCGGGGTGGGGGCGGGGCTCATCGGGAGCAGCCCGGTGGAGGTCGCGGCGTACCAGCGGGAGGCGTTGCCCATCCGGGTGCAGCTGATGGTGTCCGCGGGGGAGTTGCGGGAGGTGCGCGCGCACGAGGCGGACGGCATCCGCCGCGCGCTGCCGCTGGGGATCCGCACGGGTCTCGGGTCGGAGTGGCTGTCGATCGGGGCGCTGAAGCTGTGGACCGACGGCGGCATGATCGCCCGGACCGCCGCGCTGACCTCGCCGTACACGGTCGGCGGCACGGGCCAGTGGCAGGACGACCCGGCGTCGATGCGCGCGGCGCTGCTGGACGGGCACGCGGCCGGGTGGCAGTTGGCGGTGCACGCGATCGGGGACCGGGCGGTCGACTTCGCGCTCGACGTGGTGGCGGAGGCGCAGCGCCTGGCGCCGCGGCCGGGGGCTCGGCACCGGATCGAGCACTGCGGGTTGGTGCGGCCGGACCAGTTGGACCGGATCGCCGAGCTGGGCCTGATCCCCGTGGTGCAGCCGAGCTTCCTGTGGGCTTACGGGGACGACTACTCGGAGATCATGGGGCCGGAGCGGGCGCCGTGGCTGTACCGGGGGCGGTCGTTCCTGGAGCGGGGGATCGTGGTGGCCGGGTCGTCGGACCGGCCGGTGGCGGACGGGAGTCCGTTGCGGGGCATCAGGTTCATGGTGGAGCGGCGGTCGCGGACGGGGTTGGCGGTGGGGCCGGACGAGGCCGTGTCGGTGGCGGAGGCGCTGGCGGCCTACACGTCCGGGGCCGCGTACGCGTGCGGGGTGGAGGACGTGCTGGGGTCGATCTCGGTGGGGAAGCTGGCGGACTTCGTGGTGCTGGACGCCGATCCCCGGGAGGTGGCGGTGGAGCGGATCTCGGACATCGCCGTGCTGGCGACCGTGGTGGGCGGCGAGTTCCGGCACGACCCGGCCGGGTTCGCGGACTGAGCTATCCGCCCGCGGCTCGGCGGGCCACCTCCGGGTGAGCGGGGTGGCCCGCCGAGCCGGCGGTGTCGGGTGGTCAGGCGCTCAGGCGCTCAGGCGCTAAGGCGATGGTCAGGGGCTCAGGCGCGCAGGCGGTGGTCAGGCGCTCATGCGCCAGTGCACCACGTAGCCGGCGGCTTCGGCGGCGATCAGGGCGTCGAGCTTGGCCAGGTTCGTCCGCCGCGACATGCGGAACGCCCGGCCCCGGCGGGCGTCCAGCAGCAACGGGGTCGCGCCGGGCAGGGTCCGGTCGATGGTGCGTTGCAGGATGCGCAGGCCCACGTTCGCCGCCTCCTGCGTCATCGGCCGTTCCTTCACGTACACCAGGACCGCGGCGGTTGAGTCGTCCGGTAGGCGCAGGCCCAGGTGCGGCCTCACGCGCAGCGTCAGGTCACCGGCCTCCCACCTCGTCGCCGCCACCGGGACGCCCGTCGCCCGGGTCGAGCGCAGCCACGGCAGGAAACCCTCCCGCAGCTCCTCGAACGCCCTCGGCTGGCCGTTGCGCGACGCCGCGCGCACGGCCGCGTCCAGTTCCGCGTCCGGGTCGATCGAGTTCGCCGCCCGCCGCATGGCGTCCCTCATCGGGTTGTAGAACCCGCACACCCACGGGTCGGCGCCCAGGTACACGCTGCGCTGCTCGGACACGATGCTGATGCGCCCGCGCTGACCGCTCATGACGTACTCGGTGAACGACAACGCGGTCACGCTGACCGGCTCCACCACGGCAGGCTCCCCTCTTCGAACTCGTGTTCGAATTCTACCGCCGGGGTACGACAATCCCGGGTGGCGAACGGGTGGCCTACGCGCGCACCTTCGACAGCAGCGGGCCGAGGTCCGGGTCCGCCCCGACCTCCTCGAAGATCACCGTCAACGTCTGCTCGAAGAACGGGGCCGCGGTCTCGTACACCGCCCGGCCCTCCGCGGTGATCTTGCTGTAGACCCCGCGCCGGTCGGTCTCGCACACCTCCCGCGCGGTCAGGCCGGACTGCTCCAACCGGGCGACCAGGCGGCTCACCGAACTCTGGTTGAGCCCCACCACCTCGGTCAGCTCCTGCATCCGCAACTCCCCGTCGGGCGCCTCGTGCAGCGCGGACAGCGCGGTGAACTCCGACATCCCGAAGTGGAACTTCCGCTGCAGGGCGCGCTCCAGGCTGGCGTTGATCCGGTGGTGCAGCGCGTGCAGGCCGGACCAGGCGGCGCGGACGGACAACTCGGACCCCCGGGAGCGCAGGTGTGGGCCTACATCCTATGCCCGCGCCACGGGGTCGCCGGTGCGCGAGCGGGCCGCGGGCCGGCGTCGCCGCGCTCACCCGATCGGCGCGAGCCGCAGGGGCGAACGGGTGAGCGCGGGAGGTGGGCGCAGAATGGCCTGATCCGACTTCTCGTGAGGAGGCTGTCCGTGGGGGAACAGCAGGAGATCGACCTGACCAGACCCAGCGCCGCCCGGGTCTACGACTACTACCTCGGCGGTGCGCACAACTTCGCGGTGGACCGGGAGATGGCGCGCAAGGCCATCGGGATGTGGCCCGAGCTGCCGCTGATCATGCAGGCCAACCGGGCGTTCCTGCGCCGCGCGGTGGAGTTCTGCGTGGCGAGCGGCGTGCGCCAGTTCCTCGACCTGGGTTCGGGCATCCCCACGGCGGGCAACGTCCACGAGGTGGCGCGGGCCGCCGACCCGGGCGCGCGGGTGGTGTACGTCGACAACGACCCGATCGCGGTCACCTACAGCCGCACGATCCTGGGCGACGACCCGCAGACCTCGGTGCTGCGGGCGGACTTGCGCGACCCGGACGACGTCCTCGCGCAGGCCCGGACGTTCCTGGACTTCTCGCGGCCCGTGGCCGTGATGATGGTGGCGGTGCTGCACTTCGTCGGCGACGCGGACCGCCCGGCCGACGTCGTGGCGGCCTACCGCGACGCCGTGCCGCCCGGCAGTTTCCTGGTCGTCTCGCACGCCACGCAGGACGGCCAGGACGGCCAGGCGGACGAGCACGAGGACCTGTACCGCAGGCGGACGGCGACCCCGATGACCATGCGCTCGAAGGCGCGGGTGGCGGAGTTCTTCGCGGGCTACGACCTGGTCGACCCGGGCGTCGTGCACCTGCCCCTGTGGCGCCCGGCGGCGCCGGACGAGGTGGACGAGCGGCCGGAGCGCTTCGCGGGCCTGGCGGCGGTGGGCCGCAAGCGCTGAGCGCCGCCGGTGCTGGGAACGTGGCGTTCCGGATAAGCGTTGTGTCACCGTCTTTTGTGATTGATCCGCCATCCCGGTGAACGTCGTTCCGGGCACTTCCGGTGTGCGTTTCCTTCGCTATGGTCGGACTCGGCAGTATTCTGTCCGGGGGGACGGTTGGGGGGGCATCATTTTAGCGGGCACCGTGTTGCCCTGGCTTCGGCATGCATCTCAAGCAGTCACCTCTGCGTTGTGCTGCCCGGATGGTTTGTCCGACCAGGGAGGAATGCGATGAAGAAGTTGTTGGCCGCGGCTGCGCTCTTGGTGAGCGTGGTCGTGCCCACTCAATTCGCCGGTGCGGCGTCCGCCGCGCAGGAAAGCGGCGTCGCCGCACCCGCGCGGGACGTTCCGGCGTTCGTGATCGACGACGCGACCGCGGTTCCGCCCGCGGTGGACCAGGCGCGCGAGCGGATCAGGGCCGGGAAGCCCGCCGGCTGGCAGAAGGGCGAGGTCAGCGCCTCGGGCATCGACTACGAGGGCTATTTCATCAACGGCAACGGCAACTGTCTTGACGTCTACAACAACACCGGGCCGCAGTTGATCCACTGGGCCTGCCACTGGGGTGGCAACCAGTACTGGCGGCTGACCAAGGACCCGAACTACAACCAGTGGGAGATCAAGCCCTGGCAGTGGGTCACGGAATGCGCCGACGTCGAGGGCGTCGTCGGGCCGAATGTCATCAAGTTCCCGTGCACGCTGAACTCGAACCAGCTCTGGTACGCCGCGGACACCGGTAACCGGACCGCTTTCTTCCAGTCCTACGCGGATTTCGGGAAGTGCCTCGACGCTTCGGGCACGGACAGCCGCGCGTTGAGCTGGCCGTGCAACTGGCAGGCCAACCAGCAGTGGTACCTCTACATCCCGCAGAACACCTGATTCCCGACCGCGGTTGAAAGGTGGAGCCGGGTATTCCCCGGCTCCACCTCCGGCCGGTCGCGCGAGCGGGCCCTATGACCGCTCGACCAGGTCGCACGGGAGCTCGAAGAACCAGCCCGACGGCTCGTGCGCGAACCGGCCCACCGGGCGGGCGCCGGCCGAGCACTGCGCGCGGGCCGAAGCCACGCTGTCGGTCCACTCGGGACCGGTCAGGACGCCCGCCCGGTCCCGGACGTGCTGGACCACAGCGGCCAGCAGGACGCAGGCGACGACCGTCCTCGCCGTGATCACCAGCCACCGGCCGCGCGCCGGCGTGGCGTCCAGGCCCACGGCCACGGCGGTGAACAGCAGCAGGCACGGCAGGACGCTGTAGCGCTGGGACGCCATCACCACACCCGGCTGTTGCACCTGGAGCGCCACGGTCCAGTTGGCCACCAGCGACACCACGATGATCGCCACGCCGTACCCGACGCCGAGCACTGCCAGGAACCGCGCCGGCCGGTCCCGCCACACCAGGCCCGCCACGACCGGCACGGCGACCAGCAGGACCGCCAGCAGCGCCGGGACGTTGCCGAACCGCGGGTAGAGGTCCGGCACCTGCTCGGACCCGGTGAAACCGGCCAGCGGCACCCGCAGCAGGGCCGCCAGCACCACCTGCACGGGGTCCACGGCGTCGTGCGAGTACGGCGTCCGCTCGGCGAACACCATCACGCCACCCTGCACCGCCGCGGCCACCAGGAAGGCGGTCGCCAGCACCCGGTCGCGGAACAGCGCCAGTACCGCCAGCGGCGCCAGGACGAACGCGATCGGGCTGGACAGGGTGGCCAGGACCACGAACAGCAACGCGGGCACGCGCGGCGCGTCGCGCCACAGCAGCACCCAGAACAGGCCGTACAGCAGGAACCAGTGCAGGTTGCTGACGTTGCCCAACGGCTCCGAATTGCCCACCGGCAGGACGACGACCAGGGCCGCCAAGCCGACGCGCAGCGCCGTGGAGCGCACGTAACCGCCCGACGCCGCGAACGTGATGAGGGCTACCAGAGCACGCGGGACGGCGGCCGACAGCGCGAACCCGACGGCCGCCCACCCAAGCGGCAGCAGCGACACCAGTTCGGCGCTCATCCGGGGGATGACGTGCAGGTACCCGCCGTACGGGGCGACCAGGTTCGCGAAGAACGACTCCTTGACGCCGTCCAGCAGGAACCGCGCGCCGTCCTCCGCCCACACGTGCGTCAGGTGCGACCGGCCGGCCGGCGTGAGCAGTTGGAACGCCACGGCCGCGACGAACCCGGCCAGGTGGAACGTCCACGGCCGGCGCGCGGGCCGGTGGTCGGGCACCAGCCCGTGCAGCCGTTCACCCAGCACCGTCACCCGGACTCCCCCCTCGCAAGGCGAGCGAATGATGGCTGTCCGGGCGCCCGGATTTCAACCGGACGGGTCAGGCGGGCTCGGGGAAGAAGCGGTCGCGGATGGCGGCGATGGTGCGCAGGTCGTCGGCGGTCACGTCGTCCAGGGACAGCTCGGTCTCCAGCTCCGCCTCGATCAGGTAGAGCAGCTCCACGAAGTGCATGGAGTTCAGCACGCCCTTGTCGACCAGGTCCTCGTGCTCGCCGATGGGCCCGCTGTCCGGGCACTTCGCGCTCAGGAACGTGGTGATGAACGCGGGCACGGTCATGGCGTCTCCTTGACTGGCGTGATCTTGGTGCGCGGCGCGGTGGCGCAGGCGTGGACGGCCACCCGGCCGCCGACGGCGAGGCCGGTGGGCACGAGCCGGTTCGTGCGCAGCGCCACGGCCGGGTCGGTGAGCAGCGGGTTCGCGCCCGGGACCAGGTCGGCCAGCAGCGCGAAGACCGGGTCGACGACCTTGGTGACGCCGTCGTCGTCCACCACCTCGACCCACGCGTGGACCAGGTCGAGCATGCCGAGCACCCAGCCGATGCGGGTCTCGGCGAGGTAGCCCGCGTCGCGGAACCGCCGGGCCAGGTGCAGGCTCGCGGACTCGCAGGTCGCCACGCGGTGCCCGGTCACCAGGCCGACGTCCTCGCGCAGCGCGTCGGGCAGCTTGACCCACCGGACGCCGAGGTCGGCGAAGGCCTGCACCTCGTCGCGCAGGACCGGTGACCGCAGCGGCAGCAGGGCCCCGACCGTGCGGACGGTGGCGGTGAGGTCGCGGGTGAGGACGAGGTCGTTGTCGTCGTCGGAGGCCAGGCCGGTCACTGCGCCGCCGTGGGCTTCCGTGCGCGGGCGGGCGAGGGCGACGGCCGTGCAGGAGCAGTCCAGCGTCAACGAGAAGCGGGACGTGCGGGGCTCCAGCAGGGCCTCCGCCGGCGAGCGCATCCACCGCAGGGTGAACGCGAACGCCTGCTCCGGCACCGTCCGGCCGCCGCCCGCGCGCAACGCGAAGTTGAACAGGTCGCGGGAGTCGAAGCGGTCGCCCGGGCCGACCGGGAGCCCGTGGCGCACCAACGCGTCCAGCGCGTCCTCGCCGCCGAGCATCTCGATCGCGGCGGCGCGGGACGTGTCGTCCGAGCGGTGCGCCCAGGGGATGGTGAAGGCCGTCATGACGCCACCGGGCAGTCGCGCCACATGGTCCGCACGACCTTGCCGTTGCGCAGCACGTAGTGGTCGCGCGAGGTCCAGCCGAGCATCTCGTTGATGCGCACCTGCTCGTCGCCCGCCGACGTTTCCAGGTATCCGGGCAGGCCGAGGGAATCGGCCCGCTTCTGGCCGGCGCGCAGCAGCACGTAGCCGACGCCGGGGGAGTCGTCGCGGCGGCCGAGCACGGCGTACCAGACGTGCGGTTCGCGCGGCTTGAGGCGGTCGAGGTCGTTGGACAGCCGCACGCCCCGCACGACCGCCCGCGGCCCGGCCACCACGCACGCGATCGAGCGCAGCGCCCAACCCCACCACGGGGTGGGCCGCTCGCCGTGCCGGTAGCAGACCAGGACGCCGTCCAGCCGCCGCCCGCGCACCGCCGCGAGCACGAAACCGTTGTCCCAGCGGCAGATCACCAGCTCCGCCAGGTACAGCAGGGTCAGGGCGACCTGCTTGCGCCACGGCGGGATGCGCGCGATCGAATCCCAGATCACGCCTTCGCGGTACGCCTGCGCCAACAGCCGTGCCGCCCGCCAGGTGTCGCGCCACGGCAGGTCACGAACGTCGAGCCGGGTCGTCATGGTCACCCCAATCTCCTGCGCTGCCAAGGAGAAGTGAAGCAAGCGCGGGTAACCCGGGGGTAAGTGCGCGCTTTCGCCGGACGTTCCACCCCGGCGCGACCGGGGCGCGAGACGCGCGGCCGATACTCGCGGCAAAGCGTGGAAAGGAGCGCACGATGTCCGTAGTCGAGTCACGCACGGTACTGCTCGCGGCGCCGCGCGCGTTCTGCGCCGGTGTGGAGCGTGCCATCGAGATCGTCGAGCGGGCGCTCGCCAGTCGCGAGCACCCGGTGTACGTCCGCAAGCAGATCGTCCACAACGCACACGTCGTCGCCGACCTGGAGGCGCGCGGGGCGGTGTTCGTGGAGGAGTTGGCCGAGGTGCCGGTCGGGGCGACCGTCGTCTTCTCCGCGCACGGGGTGTCGCCGGCGGTGCGCGCCGAGGCGGAGCGGATGGGCCTGGAGGTGTTCGACGCGACGTGCCCGCTGGTGGCCAAGGTGCACTCCGAGGCGCGCCGGTTCGCCGAGCGCGGGGACACCGTGCTGCTGATCGGCCACGACAACCACGAGGAGACCGAGGGCACGCTGGGCGAGGCGCCCGGGTCGATGGTCCTGGTGCAGTCGGTGGAGGACGCGCTCGCGGTGGCGGTGGCCGACCCCGGGAAGGTGTCCTACCTGACCCAGACCACGCTCGCCGTGGACGAGACCGCCGACGTGCTGGAGGTGCTGCGCAAGCGCTTCCCCGCGCTGCGCGGCCCCGGCTCGGCGGACATCTGCTACGCCTCCACCAACCGCCAGGCCGCGCTGCGGATGATCACCGCCGAGTCGGACGTGGTGCTGGTCGTCGGGTCGGCGAACTCCGCCAACACGCAGCGCCTGGTCGAGATCGCGCGCCGCGAGGGCCGGCCGGCCCACCTGATCGAGGACGCCGCAGCGATCCGGCCGGAGTGGTTGGACGGCGCTTCGCGCGTCGGTGTCACGGCCGGTGCGTCCGCGCCGCCGCACCTGGTGTCGGAGGTCGTGGACGCGTTGCGCGCGCGGGGTCCGGTGACGGTGGTCGAGCGTGAGGCGACCCGCGAGACCATCCAGTTCACCGTGCCGGGCGCGGTGAGGTCGCTGTGAACCGCTTCGCGGTGGACCTGGCGCGGCTGGACGCGGCGGAGCTGGCCGGGCTGGCCGCCGACATCCGGGCGTTCCTGGTGGACAAGGTGTCGTCGGCGGGTGGGCACCTGGGGTCCAACCTGGGCGTGGTCGAGCTGACGATCGCGCTGCACCGGGTGTTCCGGTCGCCGCGCGACGTGCTGCTGTTCGACACCGGGCACCAGAGTTACGTGCACAAGCTGCTGACCGGGCGCGAGGCCGGGTTCGACGGGTTGCGGCGGGCCGGGGGGATGTCCGGGTACCCGGCGCGGGCGGAGTCCGTGCACGACGTGGTCGAGAACTCGCACGCGTCGACGGCGTTGTCCTACGCGGATGGCGTGGCGCGTGCGTCCCGCGTGCGGGGGGAGGGGGCGCGGCGGGTTGTCGCGGTGGTCGGCGATGGCGCCCTGACCGGCGGCATGTGCTGGGAGGCCATGAACAACCTAGGCGCGTCGCCGGAGTTGCCGGTCGTGGTGGTGCTCAACGACAACGGACGCTCCTACGCGCCGACGGTCGGTGGCCTGGCGGCGCACCTGGAGGGCCTGCGGGAGTCCACTGTGGACTCGTCGGTTTTCCGGAACATGGGCTTGGCTTACATCGGTCCGGTGGACGGCCATGACGTCTCGGCGTTGGAGAGCGCTTTCCAGATGGCGTCGGCCCTCGGACGTCCCACGGTTGTGCATTGCGTGACGCGCAAGGGGAAGGGCTACCTGCCGGCCGAGCTGGACGACGAGTGCATGCACGCGGTCGGGGCGCTGGACCCGGCGACCGGCCGTCCGGTGGGGCGCGGGGCGCAGAGTTGGACGTCGGTGTTCGGGGCGGAGATCGCGGCGATCGGCGCGGAACGCCCGGACGTGGTGTGCCTGACCGCGGCCATGCCCGGTCCCACGGGGTTGGGGCGGTTCGCGTCCCGCTTCCCGGACCGGTTCTTCGACGTGGGGATCGCGGAGCAGCACGCGGTGACCGCGGCGGCGGGGATGGCGATGACCGGGCTGCACCCGGTCGTGGCCGTGTACTCGACGTTCTTGACGCGGGCGTTCGACCAGTTGCTGATGGACGTGGCGCTGCACGGGTTGCCGGTGACGTTCGTGCTGGACCGGGCGGGAATCACCGGACCGGACGGCGCGAGCCACCACGGCATGTGGGACGCGTCCTTGCTGCCGGTCGTGCCCGGGATCCGCGTCGGCGCGCCGCGCGATGCGGAGGTGCTGCGTGCGCTGTTGCGCGAGGCGGTCGACTTCGCCGGGCCGTCCGCGGTGCGGTACCCGAAGGCGGCGGTCGGTCCGGCGATCCCGGCGGTGCGGCAGGTGGGTGGGGTGGACGTGCTGCGTTGCGCGCCTGATGCCCGAGTCCTGCTGGTGGGGGTCGGCGCTTTGGCCGGCGAGTGCTTGTCGGCGGCCGATGCGTTGGCGGCCCGTGGCGTGCCGGTGACGGTGGTGGACCCGAGGTGGGTCGCGCCGCTGAACCCGACCCTGGTTGAGATGGCCGCCGAGTACCGGTTGGTGCTGGCGGTCGAGGACACCGCTTCGGCGGGGTCCCTGGGTGGCCGGTTGGCGCAGGCGCTTGCGGCTGCGGGGAGCGACACTTGCGCGGGGACGTGCGCTTTGCCGACGGCGTTCGTGCCGCATGGTGGTCGGGAGCAGTTGTTGAGCGGGTACGGGTTGGATGCGGACGGCATTGCGGCGGCTGTGTTGGAGCGTTTGGACTTGCTGGGTGAGCGGGTGGGGCTGCGGCCGGTGGCTTGAGGGTTGCGGGGAGGTGGCACGGCCCGCCACCTCCCTCGTCGCTCTGGGGGTCGCCGGATTGTCGTACTCGCGTGGGACAATGGAAGCGGGGGCCGGAGGCCGCGCCCGCGCAAACCGCGGGCTGGGGCCCCGCGCCCGCGCAACCGGGGCCGGGGCGCAACACGATCTGCCAACGACCGGCGCGACTCGCTGCTGTCCGCACCTTCGACCAGCCGGCTCTGACATCCCGCCGTGTGCCCAGCCCCGCCCCGCCGCCTAGCCGCCCTGCGTCCGCTGCCCGCCCTTGGCCGCTGCCGCCCTTGTGGCCGCCCGGCGATCTCGCCGCCAGCGACTACGTCGGTCGATGTGCGGCCCAAGTTGAGCCCACCGCTACCTGCCTCAAGGCGCGTCCTGCCACAGCCTGAGCGGTTGCTGCTGTTGGCCGCGCTTGCCGCGAGAGGCCTGTCGTGCGTGGCGATGTGCGGCCTCCGGCCCCCGCTTCCATTGTCCCACGGCGGTACGACAATTCCGGGCGGCGGGCGGCGGGCGGCGGGCGGCGGGCGGCGGGCGGCGGGCGGTGCGGCGGGCGGTGCGGCGGGCGGTGCGGCGGGCGGTGCGGCGGGCGGTGCGGCGGGCAGTGCGGCGGGCAGTGCGGCGGTGTGGCGGTGCCGGCGCGTGAGCGGCGTGTGCAGGAGTGGGCGGCGCGGTGGGAGTGGCGGGTGTAGCGGAGTGGGTGGTGCTCGGCGGGTGCGGGTCGGGCGGGGGCGGGGGGAATGGCGGTGTTGCGGTGGTCGTGTGGGTGTGGGGCGGGGCTGAGCGGGGTCAGGGGGTGACCCCGCTCAGCGTGGGGTGGTGGTCAGGCTGCTGTCGGCAGGGGCTCGGTGGCGTGGGCCGGGGCCAGGGATTCCCTCGTGGGTTCCGGGGGCAGGTCCTTCGCCAGTTTGCGGATGTTGCGGGCGTTGGCTTCCAGGACGTCGATCGGCTCCAGGGTCGACCCCAGCACTACCGGGCTCGTGTGGGCTGCCGCGTCGATGTTGGCCAGCGCCGTCGGCAGGCAGCGCGGGAACAGGGAGCGGATGAAGGCGGCGCGCTGGCGGGCTCGGCGGGTGCTCGACAGCGGGTGCTTCCAGTCGACCTCGGCGGGCCGCACGCGGTTCGCGCGGATCAGGTCTCGGCGGAACGTGCGCCACGGCACCGTTTCCAGGTCGAACCTCGTCGCCAGCTCCGCGTTCGTCACCGGGGTCACCGGGTAGGTGATGGCGCGCGGCGCCTCGGAGAGGGCGTTGTCGAGGACCGTGCGGGCCAGGACGTCGCCGGCGACCATCGGGATCCTCGCGTCGGACTCCCACGTCCGGCCCTGCTGCACCATGTGGCCGATCATGTTCCAGAACGAGTACTCCATGCCGGGGTCCTTGAACGACGTCAGCGGGCCGCCCAGCGCGAACGGCGCCTGGTACAGGTGGATCGGCACGCCGTCGCGGTTCGCGCGCAGCGCCAGGTGCTTCACCACGTACTTCATCCGGCTGTACCCCTGGAAGAAGAAGCTGCGGCGCAGGAAGTCGCGCCGCTGCCGGTACACCTCGCTGCCCACCGAGCCGATCACGTGCAGCGTCTTGAACCGCTTGGTCAGGCAGAACTCGGCCAACGCGACCGTCGGCACCACCTTCTCCGCCCGGTACCGGGAGTACGGGTACTCGTGCGTCGTCGCACCGGCGCCGTCGACCACCACGTCCACCGACGTCAGCAGCTCCTCGTACCGCGCGTCGTCCAGGCCCAGCCGCGGCTCGACGTAGCCGGCCTCGAAGACGACCAGCTTGTCCATCGCGGGCAGCGCCATCTTGTACTTGCGGGCCGTGCGGGCTATGCGGGCCTCCCCGGTCTGGTCGCCCTTCGGGCGCACCAGCGCGTACACCTTGCCGACGCGCGTGTCCAGCAGCAGCTCGCGCAGCAGGTGCATGCCGATGAAACCGTTGGCGCCCAGCAGGAGCACGGTCTTGCGCTCACCGGCCGGGCGGCGCGGCAGGGACCGGGCGACGACCGCCGGGTCCTCCGAGTAGTCGAGGGCGATCTTCGTCGGGTCGCCGGTCCGCAGGGCGTGGTAGTCGCTGTTGTGTCGCAGGGAGATGCGCATGGGCTCCGCCTGTCGTGGGAAGTGTCGGTAAGGGCTTTCCGCAGGCGGCTAGGCCACGCGGCGGTCGAGGTGCTGCCAGAACCGCTCCCTCAGGTCGCGGCGCAGGACCTTGCCGCTGGGGTTGCGGGGCAGCGCGTCGAGCAGCTCGTAGCTCGACGGGAGCTTGAAATCGGCGATCCGGCCGCGCAGGAACGCCGTCAGGGCGCGGGTTTCCAGGGACGCGCCGGCGCGCGGCACCACGAAGCAGTGCACGACCTCGCCCCAGTGCGCGCTGGGCACGCCGACCGCCGCGACCTCCAGCACGTCCGGGTGCGCGGCCAGCGCGTTCTCGATCTCGGCCGGGTAGACGTTCTCCCCGGCCACGATGATCGTGTCCTTGATCCGGTCCTGGATGAACAGGTAGCCGTCGTCCAGGAAACCCGCGTCTCCGGTGTGCAGCCAGCCGTCCACGAGCGTCTCGGCGGTCGCGTCGGGCAGGCCCCAGTACTCCAGCATCGCGGCCGGCGACCGCAGGCACACCTCGCCGACGGCGCCGGGCGGCAGGACGTCCCCGTCCTCGTCCACGACCTTGATGTCCACCCCGGGGTACGGGCGGCCGGCGGCGCGCATCCGGGGGCTGCCCACGACGTGCTCGGACGGCGGCAGGCACACCGCGGTGTTGCCGCTCTCGGACAGCCCGTAGATCTGGGCCAGCTCGCAGTCGAACGTGTCCAGGCACCGCGCCAGCAGCGCCTCGGAGATCGGCGACCCGCCGTAGACGACCTTGCGCAGGGTGGCGAAGTCCTCGCGCCGGGGGCGCGGCGGGGCGAGCATCATCTGCATCTGCGCCGGCACCACGCACGCCGTGGTGATCCCCAGCTCCCGCACCTGCCGCACGGCTCGGTTGCCGGCGAACACCGGCACCGACACCATCGTGATGCCCGCGCCGAACCCCTGGATCGCCCACCACAGCCCGCCGATGTGGAAGCCGGGGATGCCGATGAGGCTGATGTCGTCGGCGCGCCAGTCGATCCAGTCCAGCCCGGCCGACGCCAGCGCGGCCTTCACGGCGAAGAAGCTGCGGTGCGCCAGCACGACACCCTTGGGGTTGCCGGTGGTGCCGCTCGTGTAGACCTGCGCGACGGGGTGGTCCCCGCTCCACGCGGGGTCGCTGTCGGTGTCGTCCGCGCCGCGCCACTGCGGCACCGACGCGATCGGCACGACGTGCCGCAGCCGCGGCAACCCGGGCAGGCCGTCGGCCACCGCGACGTCGTCGGCGAACAGGACCACCGACCCGGAGTCCGCCAGGACGTGGTGGATCTCGGCGGGCGTCAGCCGCCAGTTGATCGGCACCACGACCGCGCCGGCGATGGCGCACGCGAACAGCACCTCGTAGTACCGCTCGGACTCCTTGCCCAGGTAGGCGACCCGGTCGCCGGGCCGGACGCCGTGCGCGACCAGGGCGTTGGCGAGGCGGTTGCTCCACGTCGCCAGCTCGCCGTAGGTGACGCGGCGGTCCTCGCAGACCACGGCCACGTGGTCGGGCCGCTGCCACCCGTGGAACCCGATGACGTCGTAGACGGTGCGCAGGTTCGCGTAGAACGTCCCGTTCATGCCGCCGCCTCCGCCAACATCTCGACTATCGCCCGCTCGGACACCAGGTCCGGGACGAGCGTCGGGTCCACCTCGACGCCGAACTCCCGCTCCAGCGCCAGCACGAGCTGGACCTGGCGCAGGGAGGTCCACCCCGGCAGGGTGTCCGGGTCGAGCCGCGCGGGCAGCTCGTCCGGGTGGACCGAGAACACCGATGCGATCACGTCGCGGACGCGCCCCTCGATCATGTGGACTCCATTCACGCCTGATTTACCGCTGTGCCGTCGCGGCGATCCAAACAAACCCGGGTAATCGCGGAGGAAGTCGATCGCGACCGGATGCGCCCACTTTCCGGTAATCGGGCGGCACAATGCGGGGCGGGGGGTGTTGAGCGGCCGGGCCGGGCGAATGCACGATGGCGGTGTGGGGCATGGGGAAAGCGACTCCGGGTGGGCGGCGGGGGCCGTCGGCGATCCCGAGCGCGTGCGCGACGCGGTGCGCGCCACCCCGGGCGCGTGGCCGTTGGCGCAGGTCGCGGCGGTGGTGGGGCGGACGTGCCGGATCGCGGACCTCGCCGAGCTGACCGGGCAGCGGGTCGCCCAGCTCCTGGGCGCGGTGGACGCGCTGCTCGCCGCGGACGTCCTCGAATGGGCCGGTGACGACCTGCGGTTCCGGCACGAGCGGGTGTGGACCGCGGTGCTGGACGCCATGCCCCGAGCGCTGCGGGACGCGCTGACCGCCGACTGCGCCCGGCTGCCGGCGGGGCGGGTCGCGGCGGACCGCTCGGCCGACGAGCTGACCCGGTCGCTGGCCCTGGTGCGCGGCGCGCTGGCCCGGCCCGGCGCCGCCCGGCACGCCGACGACCTGCACGGGCTGCTCGCGAACCTGCTCCTGCTCCAGGGTGACGCGACCGCCGCGCGAGCCGCCGCCGAGCGGGTCCTGGCCGCGTCGGGCCGGCCGGCCGACGAGGCGGCCGGCACCCGGCTCGCCGCCCTGGCCCTGGCCGGCGACCGCCGCGCGGAGGCGCTGGCCGAGGCGCTGCTGACCACCGACGGGGGTGCCGGGGTGTCGGCCGGTGTGGCGGCGTTGGTGTTGGCCGACCTGCGGTGGCGGCGCGGGGCGGTGGCGGAGGCGTTGCGGCTGTTGCGCCGCCACGAGAGCCCGGCGCCGCACTGGCGGTTGTGGCAGCGGCTCGCGCTCGCCGACAAGCTGGGCAGCCTGCGCCGCCTGGACGAGGCCCACGCCCTGCTCCGCGCCACCCGCGACGACCTCGGCCCCCGGCAACGCGACTGCTACGAGGGCTGCGTCGACATCGTGGAGGCCGCCGTCCTGCTCGTCGCGGGCCGCCTGGACGACGCCGCCGCCCTCGCCGAACGCGGGCTCGCCGCCACCCGCGACGCCGGCGTCCTGCTGCTCGTCCCGCACGCCCTGGCGGTGCTGGCGGCGGTGGCGTTGCGGACCGGGGACGTCGACCGCGCCGCCACCCTGCTCGCCGAGACCGTCCCCGGCCACGCGCTCCGCTCGACCTTGCACGACTGGGTGTCCCTGCTGGTCACCGCCCGCCGGTACGGGCCGGAGCGCACGGCCGCCGCGGCGGCGTCCACCGGGTCGGTCCTGCTGCTCGCCGAACCGGCCGCCGCCGCGTGGCTGGTCCGCACCGCCACCGCCGCCGACGACCCGGACCTGGCCCGCCGCGTGGTGACCGCGACCGAACGGCTGGCCGCCGCGAACCCCGCCGTTCCCACGGTCGCCGCCGCCGCCGCGCACGCGCGGGCGCTGCTGGACCGGGACGCCGCCGGCCTGGCGGCGGTCGCGCACACCGACCCGTGGGCGGCGGCCCTGGCCCGCCGGGACCTCGCCGACCTGGGCGAACCAGCCGAGTCGCACCAGGCGTGGGACTCGTTCAGCGGCGTCGAGCGGGCCATCGCGCGGCTGGTCGCCGAGGGCATGACCAACCGGCAGATCGCGACCCGCGTCCGGCTGTCCCCGCACACGGTGAACTACCACCTGCGCGGCCTGTTCCGGCGGCTGGGCATCTCCTCGCGCGCCGAACTCGTCCGGCACGTCCCCGCGATGGCCTGAGAGTTCCGGGGGAAATCGCCGCGCCGGCCGCGCTCAAGGGCGATTCCAGCGGAATTCGACAACGCCCCGCCGACTACCTTCATGAGTAGTGGCCGACCCGGGAACCGGACCCGGGCATGGCTCGTTCTGGTAGTCGGGGGAACCGGAAGTCGTCGCTAATGTCGAGGTCATCGAGAATTCGGCGGCACCCCGAGGGAACCCATGAACATCCGTAGGCAACCGCGTGTCCACGAACTGTTCGCCACCCGTGCCGCGTCCCAGCCCGACCGGACCGCGGTCGTCCACGGCGACGCGACGATCACCTACGCGGAACTGGAGCGCCGTGCGAACGGCCTCGCCCGCTTCCTCGTCGGCCAGGGCACGGGCCCCGACTCCGTGGTCATGGTCCACCTGGAGCGCTCGGTCGACGCCATCGTGAGCCTGCTGGCCATCTGGAAGGCCGGCGCGGCGTACCTGCCGGTCGAGCCCAGCGCGCCGGACGGCCGCGTCGAGGCGTTCGTGAAGGAAACCGGCTGCGGCGTCGTGCTGACCCACGACGTCGCCCGCTTCACCGACCTGCCCGTCACCGCGGTCACCCCGGACTCCGCGCCGACGGCGGGCGCGCTGCCGGTCGCGGTGCACGGCGCCGACGCCGCGTACATCATCTACACCTCCGGCTCGACCGGCACGCCCAAGGGCGTCGTGGTCGAGCACGAGTCGTTGAGCTACCTGTGCGCGGAACTGGAGGGCCGCTACGGCATCACGCCCGACGACCACGTCCTCCAGTTCGGCGCGCTGTCCTTCGACACCTCCATCGAGCAGATCACGACCGCGCTGCTGGCCGGCGCGACGCTGGTGCTGCCCGAGACCGTGTGGGCGCCGAGCGAGCTGCCCGAGCGCCTGCGCCACCACGGGATCACCGTCATGGACCTGACCCCGGCGTACTGGCGGCGGTTCCTGTCCGAGGTCGAGCGCGGCGCGGGCGACCTGCCGGTCCGGCTGGTCATCGTGGGCGGCGAGGCGGTCAACGCCGAGGACTGCCGCCTGGCGCTGGAGCTCATGCCGGGCGTGCGGCTGGTCAACGCCTACGGCCTCACCGAGACCACGATCACCTCGTGCGTCGCGGACCTGACCGCCGACGTGCTGCCCGAGCGCGGCGCGGCCCCGGTCGGCGCGCCGCTGCCCGGCACCGTCGTGCAGATCCTCGACGAGCACGGCAACCCCGCGCGGCGCGGCGAGATCCACATCGGCGGGCGCGGCGTGGCGCGCGGCTACCTCACCGAGGACGCCGACCACCGGTTCCGGTCCACCCCGCACGGGCGGGTGTTCCGCACCGGCGACCTGGGCGCGTGGACCGCGGACGGCCAGGTCGAGGTGCTGGGCCGCATCGACCGGCAGCTCAAGATCCGGGGCTTCCGGGTGGAGCCGGGCGAGGTCGAGACGACGCTGGCCGCGCACGACGCCGTGGACACCGTCGCCGTCACCGCCTACGAGAGCAACGGCCACAAGCGCCTCGCCGCCTACTTCACCTCCTCCCGGCCGGTGGACGCCAAGGAGCTGCGCGAGTTCACCGGCCGCCACCTGCCCGACTACATGGTGCCCACGGCGTTCGTGGCGCTGCCGGAGCTGCCGCTGAAGACCAACGGCAAGGTGGACCTCGCCGCCCTGCCCGCCCCCGAGACGACCCGGGCGACCTCGGACGAGGGCCCGGTGGACCTGGTGGAGCGCGGCGTCGCCCGCCTGTGGCGGCAGGTGCTCAAGGTGGACCGGGTCGCCGCCGACGACAACTTCTTCGAGCTGGGCGGCAACTCGATCCTCGCCGCCGAGCTGATGGCGAAGGTGCGCGGCTCGCTGGGCGTGCTGATCACGCAGGTCCGGCCGTTGATCCGGCTGCTGCTGGAGGACGCCACCCTGCGCAGCTTCGCCCGCGCCGTGCGGGCCGCCCGCGAGGGCACCCTGGCCGGCGACGACACCCGCCGCAAGGTCGACTTCGCGGCCGAGTCGGAGCTGGACGTCGAGGTCCGCCGCGAGGTCGAGGACCCCGCGAACTGGCAGGACCCCCGGCACGTGTTCCTCACCGGAGCGACCGGGTTCCTCGGCGTCTACCTGCTGCGGGAGCTGCTGGAGAAGACCGGCGCGACCGTGCACTGCCTGGTCCGCGCCGACGACCCCGGGCACGGGCTGTCCCGGTTGCAGGCCAACGCCGCGCACTACTTCGGCGACGACCTCGGCCGGTTCCGGTCCCGGATCGTGGCCGTCCCCGGCGACCTCGGCGACCCCGGCCTCGGACTGTCCGAAGAGGACTTCGACCGGCTGGCCCGCACGGTGGACGTCATCCACCACCCCGGCGGCCGGGTCAACTTCATCTACCCGTACTCGCACATGAAGCCCGCCAACGTCGACGGCACCCGCGAGATCATCCGGATGGCCGCGCGGCACCGCAACATCCCGGTGCACTACACGTCCACCATGGCGGTCATCGCGGGCTTCGGCACCGCCGGAGTCCGGCACGTCACCGAGACCACCCCGTTGGGTTACGCCGACCACCTGTCCGTGGGGTACGTGGAGAGCAAGTGGGTGGCGGAGGCGTTGCTGTTCCAAGCCGCCGAACGCGGCCTGCCGGTCGCGGTGTACCGGGCGGCGGACATCTCCGGCGACCGCGTCAACGGCGCGTGGAACATCGCCACCGAGATGTGCGCGATGAAGAAGTTCGTGGTGGACACCGGAACCGCGCCCATCGCCGAACTGCCGCTGGACTACACCCCGGTCGACGTGTTCGCCGCCGCCGTCGCGCACATCGCCGCCACGCGGCGGCCCTCCGGCGAGGTCTACCACCTCACCAACGCGGGCAAGGTCAACATCTCCGTGCTGGTGGACCGGCTGCGGGCGCACGGGCACGACGTGCGCGAGGTGTCGTGGAGCGAGTGGCTGGACGAGATGGTGCGCGTCGCCGTCGAGCAGCCCGACCACCCGATGACCCCGTTCGCGCCGCTGTTCATCGACCGGTGCGCGGCCGGGTCGATGAGCGTGGCGGAGATGTACCTGGAGACGACGTTCCCGGTGTTCACCCAGACCAACGTGACCGAGGCGCTGCGCGGCAGCGGCATCGAGATCCCGCCGGTGGACGAGGCCATGCTCGACCGCTACATCGGCTACCTGACCGCCATCGAGTTCCTCGGGGCGGCGTGATGTCCTGGGACTTCCTGGACCTCGCGGACGCGCCCGCGGACGGGCCGGTGGCCTTCCGCGACGACCTGTCGCCGCCGACCCTCCTGGGCGCCTACCGGCACGGGCTCTACCCGTTCCCGGCGGACACCGAGGAGCAGAAGATCGTCAACGAGTTCGCCCACGGCGAGGTGCCCGCGCTGGGCGAGGACCCGTACGCGGTCGCCTGGTGCTCGCCCGACCCGCGCCCGGTGATCTTCGTCGACCGGCTGCGCGTGCAACGCAGCCTGCGCCAGCAACTGCGCAACAAGGTCGAGTGGACGACCACGGTCAACGCGTGCTTCGAGCAGGTCGTCCAGCACTGCCGGGCCGGCCGCGAGCCGAGGTGGCTCACCGACCGGCTGGTGCGCGGCCTGGTCGCGCTGCACGAGGCCGGGCACGCGCACAGCGTCGAGGTGTGGGAGGGCGGCGAGCTGGTCGGCGGCACGTTCGGCGTGCGCATCGGCGGCGTGTTCAGCGCGGACTCCCAGTTCACCAAGCGCAGCGGCGCGGCGAAGGTCGCCGTGGCGTGCCTCGTGCGCCGGGTCGCGGAGAGCGGCGGCGTGGCGGTGGACGTCCAGCACGACGGCGACCACGCGAAGCTCATCGGCGCGGTCCCCGTGCCGCGCGCGGAGTACCTGGCGCTGTTGCGCTCGCACGCCGCCCACAACGGCGACATGCCCACCAAACCGCTGCCCGCGCGCAGCCTGGCCGCGTGAGGGGGTGGACATGCGTGTCGTGACGCTCAAAGAACGCCCGGACCTCACGGACGCCATGCTGCACATGGAAGCCGAGTGGCCCCCTTACATCGCGCCCGAGCCGATGCTGATCGGGTGGGCGTTCGACCGGTACTCGCAGCACCAGATCGTCGTGGTGGACGACGACGACACCGTGGTCGCACGGGCGGCGAGCGTGCCGTTCTCGTGGGACGGCTCGGTGGACTCGTTGCCGGACAACGGGTGGGACGCCGCGCTCAAGCTCAGCATGATGGACACCTACGACGGCCGTCCTCTCACGACGCTGTGCGCGTTGGAAGTCGCCGTGGTCCCGGGCAAGCGCGCGCGGAACCTGTCCGCGTTCACCCTGGCCGCGGTCGCCGACAACGCCCGCGACCACGGCTACCGGGACGTCGTCGTGCCGGTCCGGCCCAGCGCCAAGCACCACGAGCCGCACGTGCCGATGACCGAGTACGCGGCCCGCACCCGGGACGACGGCCTGCCGACCGACCCGTGGCTGCGCGTCCACGTCCGGGCGGGCGCGCAGGTCCTCAAGGTGTGCCCCGTGTCCATGACCATCTCCGGCAGCCTCGCGCAGTGGCGCGCGTGGACCGGACTCCCCTTCGACACCAGCGGACCGGTCGTCGTGCCGGGCGCGCTGACCCCGGTCCGGGCGGACGTCGTCCACGACCACGCCGTCTACCTGGAACCCAACGTGTGGGTCCGACACCCCCTCACCGAAAGGCATGCCCGATGACCAGCACCCTGCCCGCCCGCATCGACCAGACCCGCATCGCCAACCGCGCCGCGCTGATCGAGGTCATCGGCGGTTACATGGCCTCGCAGGCCCTGGCCCTGGCCGCCGAGCTGAAGATCGCCGACCACGTCCACGCGGGCGTGACCGCGAGCGCGGACCTGGCGTCGGCCACCGCCACCCACGCCCCGTCGCTGCACCGCCTGCTGCGCACCCTGGTGGCCATCGGCCTGCTCGCCGAGCCCGAGCCGGACCGGTTCGCGCTGACCGAGGTGGGCGAGCAGCTGCGCACGGACTCGCCGAACTCGTTGTGGGCGTTCACGCGGTTCTTCACCAACCCGACGCTGTTCTCGTCGTGGCAGCAGGTGAAGCACACGATCACCACGGGCGAGTGCGCGTTCGACCACGTCCACGGCAAGAACATCTACGTGCACCTGGCGGAGAACCCCGAGCTGTCGGCGTTGTTCAACGTGGCGATGGGCCAGGAGTCGCGGGTCTCGGCGGAGCTGGTGGCCGACGGGTACGACTACGCGGACGTCCGGCGGATCGTCGACGTCGGCGGCGGCGACGGCACCCTGCTGTCCGCGATCCTCGGCGCCCACCCGCACCTGACGGGCGTGTGCTTCGACAGCGCGGCGGGCGTGGCGGAGGCGGCGGGCGTGCTCGCGGCGGCCGGCGTGTCGGAGCGCTGCGAGGTCGTGGCCGGCGACTTCTTCGAGTCCGTGCCCGGCGGCGGTGACCTCTACATCATCAAGAGCGTCTTCCAGGATTGGGACGACGAGAACGCGCGCAAGCTGCTGCGCACGGTGCGCGCGTCGATGCCGGCGGACGCGACGCTGCTGATCGTGGGGTCCGTGCTGCCCGACCGGGCGAACACCGACAACCCGGTGATGTTCTACACCGACATCAACATGCTGGTGACCGCTGGTGGGCGGGAGCGGACCGAGGGGCAGTTCCGGGCGTTGCTCGCGGATGCCGGGTTCATCGTGGAGTCGGTGGGGCACGGCGCGGCTGGGCCGTTGTCGCTGATCACGGCGCGTCCGGCGGTGTGAGGTGGGGCGTGGGTGGCGGCCTCCGGCCCCCGGTTTCGAGTGTCTCACGGGGGTACGACAGTTCCGGGCTGACCGGCTGAGGTGACCGGTCGGGGCGGCGGCTCGCGGGCGGCTTGCGGGCGGCTCGCGGGCGGCAAGTCTCGAAGCGTCCGCCCGTCTTCCCGCCGCCGCTTCCCCGCCGCCGCTTCCCCGCCGCCGCTTCCCCGCCGCCGCTTCCCCGCCGCCGCTTCCCCGCCGCCGCGTTCCCCGCCCGCGCCGCCGCGTCCCCCGCCCGCGCCGCCGCCCCGCTCTCGGGTTCATGAGCCGCCGGCCCCCGGTGCGCTGGGGCTCCAGCGTGCAGTTACCGCCGGGTTGCCGCCGAATGGTGGTCACCGGGTGCGACGGCATACCCCCTCCCTGTATGGTCAGGGACGCTCACCGATACCCCCACCCGGTATCACCGCCGACGGAAGGGATGGGTCATGTCCACCGCGAACCAAGCACCACCACGAGCCGGACGACGGGAGTGGCTGGGACTGGGCCTGCTGGTGCTCCCGTCCCTCCTGCTCTTCATGATGCTGACGATCCTGTTCCTCGCGATCCCGCACATCTCCGCGAGCCTGCGCCCCGACGGCACGCAGATGCTGTGGATCGTCGACATCTACGGCTTCCTGATGGCGGGCTTCCTCGTCGCCATGGGCACGCTCGGCGACCGGGTCGGCCGCCGCAAGCTGCTGGCGCTCGGGTCGGCGGTGTTCGCGATCGTCTCGGTCGTCGCCGCCTACACCAGCGACCCGTCGATGATGATCTTCTGGCGGGCCGTGCTCGGCGTCGCCGCCGCGGCGGTCATGCCGGCCACGCTCGGGCTGATCTTCTCGATGTTCCTCGACCCCAAGCAGCGCGGCGTGGCGATCGGCGCGTGGGCGGCCGGCATCTCGGTCGGTGTCGCGCTCGGACCGCTGCTGTCCGGGTTGCTGCTGGAGGTCTTCACCTGGCGGGCGACGTTCCTGGTGGCCGTGCCGGTCATGGCGTTGGTGGCGATCGCCGCTCCGTTCGTCCTGCCCGAGCACAAGGACGCGAACGCGGGCAAGCTCGACGTGCTCAGCGTGGGACTCCTGCTGGTGACCCTGCTGCCGCTGATCTACGGCGTCAAGGCGTTGGCGAAGGACGACTCGCTGGTCGAGGCGTTGGGCGCGATCGTGATCGGTGTCGCGTTCGGCGTGTGGTTCGTGGTGCGGCAGTTGCGGATCGACGCGCCCCTGCTCGACATCCGGTTGTTCGCCAACCGCACGGTGTCGGGAGCGCTGTCCGTCTACATCCTGGCGGCGCTCGCCATGGGTGGCATGTACCTGATGTTCACGCAGTACCTGCAACTGGTGGCGGAGCTGTCGCCGTTGCAGACCGGCCTCGCGATCCTGCCTGCCGCGCTCGTCCTGGTGGGCGTCTCGATGTCCACGCCGATCCTGGCGCGACGCGTCCGGCCCGGCTTCATCATCGCGGGCGGCTTGGCGATCCAGGTCGTCGGCTACCTGATGCTGACGCGGGTCGAGAGCACCGCCGGCCTGCCGCTGCTGATCGCCGGCTTCATCGTGCTGTACCCGGCGGTCAACCCGGCGATGGCGCTGACCACCGGCCTCGTCGTCGGCTCGGTGCCGCCGGAGAAGGCGGGCGCGGCGTCCGGCCTGAGCACCACGGCGAACGACCTCGGCCTGTCGCTGGGGGTGGCGCTGATCGGCAGCATCGGCGTCGCGGTCTACCGGGACGGGGTCGCCCTGCCCGGCGGCCTGACCGACGAGGACGCTTCGGCGGCGCGCGACAGCCTCGACGGCGCGGTGGCGGTGGCCGGGCGGGTGTCCGGCGACCTGGGTGGACAGGTGCTGGAGACCGCGCGGGCCGCGTTCACCAGCGGGCTGAACACCGGTGCCCTGATCGCGGCCGTGATCGCGGCGGTGGGTGCGGTGCTGGCGGCGACCCTGCTCCGCCACGTGCCTCCGACCAGCGGCAACGACTGGGGCGGCGGCGCGGATGAGACGGCTGATGCGGCTGTGTCTGCGGACGGGACCGGTGCTGCGGGCGACACCAAGGCGGCTGAGGTGGCGGGTCCGAAGTAGACGGATGTGGGGCGGGTGTCCTCGCCGGTTCGAGTGGCCGGCGAGGACGCTCCCCTGGCACGGAATGGCCACACCGGTGCGATAGCGGGTGCGCGGGTGCGGGCGGCTGTGCGGGTGCCGGGTGGCTGTGCGGGTGCGGGGCGGCTGTGCCGGCGCAGAGCGGCTGTGCGGGTGCCACAGCGGCTGCGCGGGTGCCGGGCGGCTGTGCCGGCGCGGGAGGCCGGTGGGCTGGCGCGGCGGCGGCGAGCGCAGCGCGTTGGCGTTGGCGGAGCGGCGGCGAGCGCGGTGCGTTGGCAGTGGGCTGGCGGTGCGGCGCCGGCGGTGCGTTGGCGCTGGCTGCGCGTTGGCGGCGCGGCGGTGCCCCAGTCGGCTTGAGTGGTTCGAAGTAGGCGAACGTTGGGGGAGGCGACGGTGTCCAGTCCGAGTTTCGGTAGGGAGCTCTTCCGCGGCCGGCTGCGGCTCGACCTGGTCGAGCCCCCGCCCGACAGCGGCCTCACCACCGAGGAGAAAATTTTCCTTCAGTCAATTGAAAATTTCTGTCGGCTGAAGGTGTCTGGGGCCGCGATCGAGCGGGAGGATCGGATCCCGGACGACGTGGTGGACGGGCTTCGCGACCTCGGGGCGTTCGCCGTCAAGTTGCCGCGTGAGTACGGCGGGCTCGGGCTGTCGAACCTCTGCTACCTCCGCACGCTCATGCTCGTCGGCTCCGCGCACTCCTCGTTGGCCGAGCTGCTCGCCGCGCACCAGGCCATCGGGCTCACCCAACCCCTCCTCCTGTTCGGCACCGACGAGCAGAAACGCGAACTGCTGCCGCGCTGCGCCCGCGAGATCTCCGCGTTCACGCTCACCGAGCCGGACATCGGCAACGACCCGTTCCGCATGCGCACCACCGCCACCCCCACCGCCGACGGCTACCTCCTCGACGGCCTCAAGCTCTGGGTCACCAACGGGACCATCGCCGACCTGCTGGTGGTCATGGCGATGGTCCCGCCCCGCCCCGGCCGGCCCGGCGGCATGTCGGCGTTCGTGGTCGAAGCGGACGCGCCGGGGGTCACCGTCGAGCACCGCAGTGCGTTCCTCGGGCTCAAAGGGCTCGAAAACGGCGTCGTGCGGCTGCACGACGTCCTCGTCCCCGAGAACCGGCGGATCGGGCCCGAAGGGCAAGGGCTGGAAGTCGCGCTGGCCGCGCAGGACACCGGCCGCCTCTCGCTGCCGTCCGTGTGCGCGGCGTCGGCGAAGTGGAGCTTGAAGATCGCCCGCGAGTGGTCGCGGGCGCGGGTGCAGTGGGACAAGCCGATCGGGGCGCACGAAGCCGTCGCCGCCAAGGTCGCGTTCATCGCCGCCACCGCGTTCGCGTTGGAAGCCGTCGTGGAGGTGTCCGGGCGGCGGTCGGACGCGGGGGTGGACACGCGGGCCGAGGCGGAGTTGGCGAAGTTGTTCGCGTCCGAGCAGGTCTGGCGGGTCGCGGACGAGCTGTTGCAGGTGCGTGGCGGGCGCGGGTACGAGACCGCCGAGTCCGCCGCCGCGCGCGGCGAACGCGGTGTGCCGGTCGAGCAACTGCTCCGCGACGTCCGGATCGGGCGGATCTTCGACGGGTCCACCGAGGCGTTGCGCGTGTTCATCGCCTCCGACGCCCTGGCCGACGACGAAGCGCCCGACTGGACACCGGACGCCGAGCCGGACTTCGGCGACCTGACCGGGCACGTGGTGTTCGCCGCGAACACCGCCCGCGAACTGGCCCGGCACCTCGACCGCGGGCGCAAGCGGTGGGGTGACCGGGTGTTGGAGCGGCAGCTGTTCGTGGGGCGGGTCGTGGACATCGCCGCCGAGCTGTACGCGATGACCGTGAGCTGCGTGCACGCCCGGTCGCTGGGCGGGTCGGCGGTCGAGCTGGCCGACGCGTTCTGCGGCCAGTCGCGGCGGCGCGTCGCGCGGCTGTGGGACCGGCTGTGGGTCAACACCGACGAGCGGGACGCGGCCCTCGCCGCGCGCGTGCTGGACGACGCCTACACGTGGCTGGAGGACGGCGTCCTCGACCCGTCGATCGAAGGACCGTGGATCGCCGAGGTGGTGCCGGGGCCGTCGGTCCGGGCGTCCGTGCGGCGCGAGAGGGGATGAGGGTGGACGTCGCGGACTTGGTGGCGCGGGGCCGGCAGTCGCTGGTCAAGGCGCCGAACCGGTTCCTGGAACTGGTCGAGGGCGGCCCGGTGGAGACCGCGCGGCTGCGCGGGCTGGCCGGGGAGCTGTACCACCTGGTGGCAAGCGACCGGCAGAGCTTCGCCCTGCTGGCGGCGCGGTTCCCGGAACCGCTGTTCCTGGCCATGGCCGGCGCGGAGGACGAGGCGTTGGCGCTGCTGCTCGACTTCGGCGCGGCGGTCGGCGCGGGCGAGGAGGACCTGCGGGCGCACGAGCCCCAGCCGCTCGCCCAGGCCTACCCGGCGTTCCTCGCGCGGACGGCGGTGTTCGGGCCGCGCGGGGCGGTGCCGTTGGCGCTGCTGGTCAACGTCGAGGCGTCCGGCGGCACCTACGCGCGGCTCGCGGACGCGTTGCAGGCCCAGGGCTTCTCCGACGAGGCGGTGGCGCACTTCCGGTTCTTCGCCGAGACCCCGCGGGAGGTGCTGGACCAGGCCGCGGAGGTGGTGGCCCGGGGGCTGGCGGCCGGCGACGACCCGGTGGAGCTGCTGCGGGCGGCTCGCATGGTCGACGCCTACGAAGCGGCGTTCTGGTCCGTCATAGCCGAGTGAGACCCCACGCCGCCCGGCGCGGGGCGGGGAGGGGAGCGCGGACATGGCCGGATTCTTCGTGGACCCGCCGTCGGTGGCGGGTCTGGGCCGGCTCGTCACGCGCAACGGCGAGGCGGTCGGGCGGTTCGTCCAGGAACTGGAGCACCGGCGGCCCGACGGCTACCAGGAAGGGCTGCTGGGCCTGCTCAACGAGCCGTTGAACGAGGTCCAGCGGGTCGGCGAGGCCAACACCCGGCACGCCGCCCACCTGGCCCGGACGTCCGGCGCGGAGATCACCGCGCTCGCCGCCCACTACGTCCGGACCGACCTGGCCGGGGCGCGTCGCCTGGACGCCGTCCACCCCGGCCCGACGCCCACCCGCCTCGCCGCCGCCGACGTCGTCACCCCGGACGCGGGCTTCGACGGCGGTCGCGACCCGGCCGCCGACCCGGCGAACCCCGCCCGGCCCTACCCGGGCGTGCCGCCGCACCCCGACGAGAAGGCCGTCGCCGAGGGCTGGAACGTCGACTTCGAGCAGGGCGTGGACGAACTGCTGGCCCGGTGCTCGGTCGCGCAGCACGTCCGCGACCTCATGCGCGCCCTGACCGGCCGGGACGTCTTCGAGGAGCTGACCCGGCTGGTCGGCGGCGACTGGAGCAACCTCTACCGGCAGGGACAGGCGTTCGAGGACACCGCGTACGCGTGCGCGATCGTGGCGGAGAACGTCGACCGCGGGCGCTACCTGGTGCAGGACAAGTGGGACGGCAACGCCGCGAACGCGGCCGAGAGCTGGCTCGCCGAGTACGCCGCCGCCTGCCGCGGGCACGTCGAGTTCATGACCGGGGTCAGCGGCCGGATCAGGAAGTTCGCGAGCGCGGCCTACCACGCCGTCGCGGCCCTGACCATCCTGGTCGACACCCTGCTCGACGCCCTGGTCGACCTGCTCACCCGCAACGCCGGGGCGTTCATCGGCGGGGCGATCAGCGTCCTGCGCGGGCAGAACCCGCTGCACGGCGTCGTGTCGGTGCTGTTCGCGGTGTCGAAGATCTCCAGCGCCATCGACGCGGTCCGGGCGGCGGCGCACGTCGCGGTGTCGGGGTTGCAGGTGCTCGTCGCCAACGGCGAGGTGGTGGCCAAGCAGTGGCCGTGCACGCCGTACGACCGCAAGGAGGCCTAGCCGTGGAGAACCCGTGGAGCACGCCGGCCGGTCGGCGGGCGCAGGAGCTGCGGACGACGGCCCTCGCCGCCGGGTCGGGGGAGGTGGCGGAGTTCGCGCGCGAGGTGGTGGCGGGTCGGGCGTCGAGCCGTGACCTGCTGTTCACGTCGGCGTTGAGCGACCGGGCGTTGCAGCCGGTGCGCGACCTGGTCGAGCGGTGGCACCGGCTGCCGCCCGCCGACCGGGCCCGACTGGAGGCGGAGGCGGCCAACGACACGGCGGCCCGCATCGCCGCCCTGAACGCCCTGCCCGCCGACGCGCTCGAACCACCGCCCGCCGACGCCCTGCCCGCCGACGCCCGGTCCACCGACGCGCTCGAACCACCGCCCGCCGCGCAGCCCCACGCAGCCGAGCAGCCGCCCGCAGCCGGTCGGTCTTCGTGGCCCCGGGCGGCGCGGCGACCGGACGACACCGATCCGGACGAAGGCCGCACTTTCCTCTCCGACGCCTGGTGAGAGCCCCGCCGCGGGTCATCGGCCGTGTGAACTTCGGATTGGCCCTTGTGCTGGAGTGCACTCCAGTTCCTAGGCTGGCGGGGTGCGCTTGGGAATCCACGTCATCGAATTCACCGTCCCCGACGGCGCGGCCGGCATCGCGCCCGAGTTGGCGAAGGTCGGCCGAGCGGTCGAGGCCGCGGGTGTCGCCCGCCTCTCCGTGATGGACCACTTCTTCCAGATGGACGGGTTCAAGCCCGCCACGGACCCGATGCTGGAGGGCTACTCGACCCTCGGCTTCCTCGCCGCCCACACCTCCGCCGTGCAGCTCGGCCTGCTGGTCACCGGTGTCACCTACCGCCACCCGGGGCTGCTGGCCAAGACCGTGTCCACTGTGGACGTGCTGTCCGGCGGCCGGGTCGAGCTGGGCATCGGCGCGGCCTGGTACGAGCGCGAGCACCTCGGCCTGGGCGTGCCGTTCCCGCCGCTGTCGGAGCGGTTCGAGCGGCTGGAGGAGGCGATCCGGATCTGCCTGCAGATGTGGGACCCGGACAACAACGGCGCGTTCGAGGGCAAGCACTACCAGTTGGCCGAGACCCTGTGCTCGCCGCAGCCGATCCGCCGTCCCCCGATCATGATCGGCGGCGGTGGCGAGAAGAAGACGCTGCGGATGGTCGCCCAGTACGCCGACGCCTGCAACCTGTTCGCCGGCGACAAGGACCAGGTCCGGCACAAGCTGGACGTGCTGCGCGGCCACTGCGACAAGTTCGGCCGCGACCTGTCGTCCATCGACAAGACCCTGACCTACCGCGTCGCGCCCGCGGTGGACACGATCGACGAGTTCCTGCGGGACATCGCCGACTACGCCGAACTGGGCATCGACACGGTCATCCTGGTCCCGCCGGGCGACGCGCCGGCGGCCTGGATCGAAGAAGTCGCCACGCCGCTCGTGCCACGCCTCACCGACCTGTAGCTCACCACCGCCCGGCGGGCTGGACGACGTCCGGCCCGCCGGTGTGCGGGGTCGGCACGTGGTCGGGCGCGGGTTCCGGCAGCGCCGCGACGCACTCGGCCGAGCACGCGTTCACCAGCAGCGGCAACACGTCCGTGCCGACCCACCGGGAGATCCACACCTGGTGGAGTTCGCCGACCGGGCCGTCGCACACGCCGCACGTGCGCACCGCCGTGGCGCCCCGCGCCCCGGGGTCGAGGTCGGTCAGGTCGAGACCCGCTTCCGCCGGGCGCAGCGCCGGGAATGGCGGCCGGTGCTTGAAGTTGCCGTAGAGGGCGCGGGTGCTGACCGTGCTGCGGGTCAGCAGGGCGCACCGGGTCAGCTCGTACGGGTACCAGTGCAGCCGGTGCGAGGTGTAGGGCTCGAACACCCGCAGGCCGCTCATGGCCCCGATCTCCGGCGGGATGCGCACCAGGTTGGTCCCGTAGAGCACCAGCTTCTCCACCGCGGTCAACTTCGCGATCGTCGGCGGCAGCGTGACGACCTGCCGCCGTTCCGGGCCGCTCAGCTCGGCGAACGGCTGGAACACCGCCCGGCCGTCGGCCGCCGCCTCGTCCACGAGTTCCAGCAGGCGGAGCCAGCCGGGCGCCGTGGTGTCCTGCCGGTCGCGGTGGAAGGAGACCTTCCGGGTCGCCGGGCGCAGGCACTGGCACCGGTCGCGGTCGGGCTCGCGGGAGGTGGGGCCGGTCGCGGTGGCGAACCGGTTGGGGAAGGACTGCGGCGGCTGCTCGTCCGACGGCACGGCTCGGAGCTTATGCCCGGGTCGGGGTGCGCTACCCTCCTTGGCGCTTGAAGACCTTGGGGGGTTGGCGGGAAGTGCTGTACTTCGGTGGTTTCTTCGGACTGCTCACGTTCGGCCTGTGGCTGTTCTGCCTGGTCGACGTGATCACCTCGGACGAGGGCGACATCCGGCACCTGCCCAAGGTGACGTGGCTGTTGGTCGTCCTGTTCTTCCCGCTGGTCGGGTCGATCGCGTGGCTGGTCGCGGGCCGGCCGGCGAGGGCGCACACCCGGCCGCGCGCGTTCGAGCGGAACACGCCCGCGTATCCCGAGTACGACCGGCCCGGGCGCTTCGCCGCCGCCGACCCCGCCTCGGACGCGGAGTTCCTGCGCCGCTGCCGGGAGCGGGCCGAGGAGCAGCGGCGCAAGGCCCGCGGCGAGGGGTAGCGCGGCGGCGCGAGGCCTGCGAGAGCTAGGGCAGCGGCGCGAGGCCCGTGACGGCTAGGGCAGCGGCACTTCCACGCGGCGGTCGATGCGGTCCTCGATCCACGTCGTCGTGTCGATGAGCCAGATCCGCTCGACCGCCACCTGGTAGATCCGGTGCTCGGCGGGGGCCAGCAGGGCGTCGACCGGCAGGGTGTACTCCCGCCTGGACGCCTCGTCCGGCAGCAGGGCGTCGTAGAACGCGGCGTGGTGTTCGCGCACCTCGTCCTCGGTCAGCTCGCGGCACGTGCCGCTGAACTGCGCCCCGTCCACCTCGGTCAACGCGCTCCCCGTGACGAACAGGGAACCGCTCACCCCCGGCCGCGCCGCGACGTGCCGGCTGTGCCGCGACCCGACCGCCGACCCGAACAGCAACCGCAGCGGGTCGCGCAGAACGGCGTACTGCAGCACCGCCGACCAGGGCTCGCCCGTCGCGGACACCGTGGCCAGCGACAGGTACTTGGCCTCGTCGAGCACGCGGGCCAACCGGGAGGCGAGCATCAGCCTGCCTCCGCCAACGGCGCGCCCGCGATGTCCTCGACCCGGGGACGGGCCAGGCGGGCGTAGTCCGCGGTGTCCAGGGCGACCGACACGTCCAGCCGCGCCGCGTTGAAGAACATCTCCGGCTCCTCCAACAGGGTCCGGTCGACCACCAGCTCCAGGTCGTCCCGGAACGTGAACGGGATGATGGTGCCGCTGACGCACCCGGACAGCTCCTCCGCCGTCTCCCGCGTCGCGAACGACGCGTAGGTGCCGCCCCACAGCTCGCGCAGCGCCTCCAGCGACACCAGGCGGTCGCCGGGCACCACGGCCAGCACGAACCGGTTCACCTTCTTGCCGTGCTTGACCCGCGCCACGATGCACTTCGCCGCCTGGGACAACGGGTGCCCGCGCAGCCGGCTCGCCGGCGACGTCACGCCCTCCGGGGCGTGGTGGATCAGGCGGTACCGCGCGCCCCCGGCCGACAACCGCGCCAGCAGCTTCTCGTACGACGTCATCGCGGGTACTCGTAGAACCCTCGACCGGTCTTCTTGCCGAGCAGGCCGCCCGACACCATGCGCGCCAGCAGCGGCGGCGGCGAGTAGTGCGGCTCGCGGTACTCCCGGTAGAGCGACTCGCTGATCGCCGCCACGATGTCCAGGCCGATCAGGTCGATCAGGCTCAGCGGACCCATCGGGTGCGCGCAGCCCAGCGTCATCGCCTTGTCGATGTCGGCGATCGGCGCCATCCCGGACTCCAGCATCCGCACCGCGGACAGCAGGTAGGGGATCAGCAGGGCGTTGACCACGAACCCCGCGCGGTCCTTGGTGCGCACGACCTGCTTGCCCAGCACGTCCACCACGAACGCCTCGGCGCGGTCCACGGTGGACGCGTCGGTCAGCACCGACCCGACGACCTCGACCAGCGGCAGCACCGTGGCGGGGTTGAAGAAGTGGATGCCGACCACGCTCTCCGGCCGGCTCGTCACCCCGCCCAGCTGCACGATCGGGAACGACGACGTGTTGGACCCGAGGATGGCGTGCTCGTCCTCGACCACCTTGTCCAGGGTGGCGAAGACGTCCAGCTTCACCGACTCCTGCTCCGACACCGCCTCGACGACCAGTTGGCGGTCGGCGAGGTCGCCCAGGTCCGCGGTGAACGAGATCCGCGCCAGCGCCGCGTCCCGCTCCGGCCCGCTGAGCTTCCCCTTGCCCACCAGGCGGTCCAGCGACCCGGCCAGCCGCGCCCGGCCCTTGTCCACCGAGGCCGGCCGCGACACCGCGACCACCACGTCCAGCCCGGCGCGGGCGCACAGCTCGGCGACCCCGGCGCCCATGACCCCGCACCCGACCACGCCGACCCGGCTGATGCTCTCCATTGTTCCCAGCTTCCTCACGTGAATGCGTGGAATACGACGAGCAGGACGGGATCACCGCCACGAAAACACTGCCAACCTGTACTGAAAACCCTAGGACACGGCCTTCGCGCACGGCAATGACCTGCACGTTCGCCCAATCGAGGCTCAAGCGCGCAATTACCTCGCGATTTCTGTCCAGCGGTAACTTCGTGGACATCCAGTAATCATTTCGGGAGGCGCACGATGATCGACTTCAGCGCTGCCACCACCGCGAAGATCGACAGCCGGGGTGGCAAGTGCCTGTACGCCCAGATGGACGAGTTCCGGGCGGCCGGACCGGCCGTGGCCGTCGAGCTGCCGGAAGGCATGTCGGCCTGGTCGGTCTCCCGCGGCGACGTGGTCCGCACGCTGTTGACGCACCCCGGTGTCTCCCGGAACGTCAAGAAGAACGTGCCGAGCTACTCGCCGGGCGTGGTCCAGTGGCTGTCGCCGTGGGTGGACGTGGAGAGCATGTCCACCGCCGAGGGCCGCGAGCACCAGCGCCTGCGCCAGCTCGTCGCCCCGGCCCTGACCCCCAAGCGCATCGACGCCATGCGCCCCCACCTGGAGGCCATCGCCAAGCGGCTGCTGGACGAGCTGGCCGAGCACCCGGCCGACCAGCCGGTGGACCTGCACACCGCGTACTCGCAGCAACTGCCCACCCGCATGATCTGCGACCTGTTCGGCGTGCCCGACGACCTGCGGCCCGAGGTCCTGCGCATCCTCCGCGTGGTCCTCAACACCGACGACGTGCCGGAGGAGGAGTCGGCCGCGGTCTTCACCGACATGAACGTGGCCATGCGGCAGCTCATCGACCTCAAGCGCCGCGAACCGGCCGACGACCTGACCAGCTTCCTGCTCGCCGCCCGGGTCGTGGGCGAGGAACCGCTGGCCGAGCAGGAGCTGGTGGACATGCTCCTGCTGCTGATCGGCGGCGGCAGCCAGACCACGGTCTCCCTCATCGACCACACCGTCCGGGAGCTGCTGGCCAACCCCGCGCAGCTCCGGATCGTCCTGGCCGACCCGAGCCGGTGGCCGGACGCCGTCGAGGAGTCGCTGCGGGTGCACTGCCCGGTCGGCTCCCTGCCGATGCGCTGGGCCAAGGAGGACATCGACCTGGGCGAGGGCGTGGTGATCCGGGCTGGCGACGCGATCCTGATCAACTACCTGGCCCACGGCCGCGACCCGGACGTGCACGCGGACCCGCAGACCTTCGACGTGGACCGCGCCGACAAGGACCACCTGGCCTTCGGCCTGGGCCCGCACTTCTGCCCCGGCGCGCGGCTGGCCCGCCTGGAGGCGAACGTGGCCGTGCCCGCCCTGTTCGCGCGCTTCCCGGACCTGGCGCTGGCGGTGGCCCCGGAGGACATCGCCCCGCTGCACTCCTTCATCGCCAACGACGTGGCCGCCCTGCCGGTCCTGCTCAACCACCGCTGAGCCCCCGCACGGACGAGAGGCCCGACCGGATCGTCCGGTCGGGCCTCTCGTCGTCGTGCGGTCTCAGGCGATGTCGAGTTCGTTGTCGAGGATGTCGAAGATGTCGTCGGCCGTCGCCGCGTCGAGGTCGGCTTCCTCCGGCTGGGCGGCGGACTTGTCCCGCCACTTCGTCACCAGCCGTTGCAGCGCGGCGGTGATGTCGGTGTCCGCGTTCTCCGCCTCGACCAGTTCCAGCGTCGCCTCCAGCTTGGCGATGCCGTCGACCAGGGCGCGCATCCGCAGGGCCGCCCGGCTGCCGCCCAGCTCCTGGAGCAGGTGCTCGACCAGCGCCACCGGCGACGGGTGGTCGAAGGTCAGGGTCGCGGGCAGGCGCAGGCCGGTCACGGTGTTCAGCCGGTTGCGCAGCTCGACCGCGGTCAGCGAGTCGAAGCCCAGCTGCTTGAACGCCGTGTCCGGTGGGATGGTGTCCACCGAGGCGTGGGCCAGCACCGTCGCGACGTTGGCGCGCACGACGTCCAGCAGCACCTCGCGCTGCTCGGGCTCGGCCAGGCCGGCCAGGCGGTCGCGCAGGGCGACGGTCGGCGCGGCGCCGGTCTTCCGGGTCCGGGTGAACCCGCGCAGCGGCGGCGCGACGACGGCGGCGCCGCGCAGGGCCGCCGGGTCCAGCTTGATCGGCACCAGGCACGCCTCGTCCGCCCGCACGGCCGCGTCGAACAGCGCCAACCCCTCCGCCACCGAGTGGGCCAGCACGCCGCCCCGGCCGATGCGGGCCAGGTCCGCCTCGGTCAGGTGCCCGGCCATCGCGCCGTCCTGCCGCCACAGGCCCCAGGCCAGCGACACCGCCCGCCGGCCGGACGCCCGCCGCCGCGCGGCCAGGGCGTCCAGGAACGCGTTGGCCGCCGCGTAGTTCGCCTGACCGGCCGTGCCGAGCACGCCCGTGGCGGAGGAGAACAGCGCGAACAGGTCCACGTCCCCGACCAGCTCGTCCAGGTGCAGCGCCGCGTCCACCTTGGCCCGCAGCACCGCGTCCACCCGCTCGGGGGTCAGCGACTCGATCGTGCCGTCGTCCAGGACGCCGGCCGCGTGGACCACGCCCGCCAGGTCCGGCAGGGTGTCCAGCAACGCCGCCAGCGCGGCCCGGTCGGCGGCGTCGCACGCCACGACCTCCACCACGGCCCCGGAAGCACGCAGCTCGTCGGCCAACTCCACCGCACCGGGCGCGTCCGGCCCTCGGCGGGAGGTCAGCACCAGGTGCCGGGCACCGTGCTCGGCGACCAGGTGGCGGGCCAGGTCGGCGGCCAGCGCACCCGTGCCGCCGGTGATCAGCACGGCGCCTTCCGGGTCGAACAGGCGCTCGGCCGAAGCCGTCCGGACCTTGCTCAGCCGCGGCACGAACAACGCGCCGCCGCGCACCGCCACCTGCGGCTCACCGGTCGCCACCGCCGCGCCGACGTGGGCCTCGTCCTCGGTGTCCACCAGCACGAACCGGTCGGGGTGCTCGGTCTGCGCGGACCGCACCAACCCCCACACCGCCGCCCCGGCCGGGTTGCTCCCGTCGGTCGCCCCGCGGGTGACGAACACCAACGGCGAGCGGTCCGCGGCCAGCGACTCCCGCACCGCCGCCAGGGCGTCGTGCACGGCCGACCGCACGGCCCCGGCGTCCACGCCGCTGCCGACCTCGACCACCTCCGGCGTGTCCACGGGACCCACCGGCGTCGCGACGGGAACCCAGTCGACCCGGTACAGCGAGTCCACGGTGGACATCCGGTCGACCGGGCGGGCCACCAGCGACTCGACCACCGCCACCGGCGCGCCGGACCCGTCGGCGAACGACAGCGCGCAGGTGTCGGACGGGCCGGGCGTGATCCGCACCCGCAGCGCGGACGCGTCCCCGCCGACCACCCGCACACCGTGCCAGCTGAACGGCAGCCGCACGCCCTCGGCGTCGAGGAACAGCGCGTGCAGGGCGGAGTCCAGCAGCACGGGGTGCAGGCCGAACCCGGTCGGCACCCCCTCCGGCAGCTCGACCTCGGCGAACAGCTCCCCGCCGACGCGCCACACCGCCGTCAGGCCGCGGAACGCCGGCCCGTAGTCGACCCCGAGGTCGGCGATCCGCTCGTACAGCTCGTCCACGGCGACCGCGGCGCCGGCGGGCGGCCACTGGGCGGCCCACGCCGTGTCCACCGCCGCGCCACCCGCGTCGAGCAGACCGCTCGCGTGGTGGGTCCACTCGTCGTCGCCCTCGCGACGGGAGTGCACGCGCACCGGCCGGGCGCCCGCCTCGTCGCGGTCGCCCACCTCCACCTGCACCTGCACGGCGCCGTCGGCGGGCAGCACGAGCGGGGCGTGCAGGGTCAGCTCCGCCACGACGTCGAGGTCCACGTGCTCCGCCGCGTGCCGCGCCAGCTCCACCAGCGCGGCCCCGGGCAGCAGGACCGAGCCGAGCACGGCGTGGTCACCCAGCCAGGACTGGTCGCGCGCCGAGATCCGCCCGGTGAGCACCACGCGCTCCGAGTCGGCCAGCCCGAGGACCGCGCCGAGCAGCGGGTGGTCCGCCGCGCCCAGGCCCAGCCCGCTCGGGCTGCCCGTCGCCTCCTCGGTGACCAGCCAGTACCGCTGGTGCTGGAAGGCGTAGGTGGGCAGCTCCACGCGGCCCGCGCCGGCGAAGAAGTCCGGCCAGGCTACCGGCACGCCCCGCGCGTGCAGCCGGCCCAGCGCGCCGACGACCGCGGCGACGTCGTCCCGGTCCCGCCGCGTGGCCGCCACGACTTCGTCGGAGTCCACCATCGCCGACAGTGCCGCATCAGGACCGACCTCCAGGAATGTGCGCACGCCGTTGTCCCGCAGTGTTTCCACGGCTTGGGCGAACCGGACCGCTTCGCGTGCCTGCCGGACCCAGTAGTCGGGCGTGGGTGTGAAGGCCTGGCCGGTGACGGTCGAGATGAGGGGGATGTTCGGGGAGTGGTGGGTGATGCTCTCGGCGACCTTTCGCAGTTCGTCGAGCATGGGTTGCATGAGTGGGGAGTGGAAGGCGTGCGAGACGGTGAGCCGCTTGGTTTTGACGCCCTCTGCCGAGAGCTTGTCGGCGGCTGCGAGAACCGCTTGTTCTGCTCCGGACAGGACCAGGGAGGTGGGGCCGTTGATCGCGCCGATGGCGACCTGGTCGGACAGCAGGTCGGTGATCTGGTCTTCGGTGGCTTGTACGGCGAGCATTGCGCCGCCGGTGGG